>CAVLDO010000014.1:0-50452 GCA_963662035.1 Bacteroidaceae bacterium
GCCCGGTGCTTAAATCATAAACCACTGAAAACCAGCGATTATATTTTCAATAATGGCTTAATACTCTTCTTCGTTCCAGAAAAAGTCCTCTTTTGTGGGATAATCGGGCCAGATGTCCTCGATAGATTCGTAAACCTCGCCGTCGTCTTCGAGGTCGGAAAGGTTTTCAATCACCTCCAAAGGGCAGCCGGAACGTGTGGCGTAGTCGATAAGCTCATCCTTAGTTGCCGGCCAGGGTGCATCTTCAAGTTTGGATGCCAGTTCAAGTGTCCAGTACATACCGAAAATCAATTAAAAATTACTCTACTTCTGTAGAAAGGGCTGCAAATATAAAACAAAATTCAATATCCGGTTATTTTTTTTCTGCGGATTGTATATCAGTCACTTGCGCCAGCGTAAAGAGGTAATCGGAAAGGCGGTTAAGGTAGCGCGCGCAGCTGGCGTCGGTGTCGTTTTTGGGCTCTATGGCGCAGATCCGGCGCTCGCAGCGGCGGCAGATGGTGCGGGCGTAGTGCAGCTCGGCGGCAAGAGCGGGCGGCCCCGGGATTACAAATGAAAACCTGGAGGGCAGCTGCTCTGACATTTTGTCTATGCGGCTCTCGAGAAACTGCAGCTTGGGCTCTATGTCCAGGCTCTGCAGCCACTCGGGGGCGGAGTCGCAAGCCAGATAAGAAGAGACAACCATCAGGTGCCGCTGAATCTGCAGCACGTCGCAGCTGAAGGGCTCACCCTGCGCGTGGGCGCGGACTACTCCAAGATAGGAGATCAGCTCGTCGGCATCGCCGTAGGCCTCCACGCGGCTGTCGCACTTGGATACACGCCTGCCGCCGATAAGCGAGGTGGTGCCGTCGTCCCCCTTTTTTGTGTAAATTTTCATCGCTGTGTGTCAGATTCAATCCTGCCGTCGCGTATGCAAATAATGCGCCGTGCGCAGGAGGCGATCTGCTCCGAGTGGGTCACCAGAATCACCGTGCCGCCCCGGGCCACAATCTGGTCAAAAATGGACATTATCTCGGCAGAAGTGCAGGTGTCCAGATTGCCGGTGGGCTCGTCGGCCAGGATTATGGAGGGGCTGTTTACCAGCGCGCGGGCAATCGCCACCCGCTGCTTCTGGCCGCCGGAGAGTTCGCCCGGGTAGTGCAGCAGGCGCTCCTGCAGCCCCACGGCCGACAGCGCACGGGCGGCGCGGGGCATCCGCAGGCGGCGCGGAGTTCCGGCATACAAGAGCGGCAGCGCCACATTCTCCTGCGCAGAGAGGCGCGGCAGCAGGGCGAACGACTGGAACACAAAGCCGATGCGTCGGCTGCGGATTTGAGATAGAGTGTCGTCGTTGAGACTGCCGACATCCTCGCCGCACAGAAAATAGCTGCCGGAGGTGGGGGTGTCCAGGCAGCCCAGAATGTTCATCAGGGTGGATTTGCCGCTGCCCGACGGCCCCATTATAGCCACATATTCGTTTTTGCAGATAGAAAGCGAGATGCCGTCCAGCGCCCGCACCTCCACCGCTCCGATGCTGTATGTCTTGTGCAGATCTTTGATTCTGATGATTTCTTCCATTGCAGTAGCTAAACCCCGCATCCCACACCTTTTGCTCAAAGTTAACCCTATAATCGGGAATATTAAGATTATAATGTGTAATTTTGCCGATTGTAAAAACGCATACAATGGCATACCGCGAGATAGAGCAGTTTGACGCGCAAACCACAGAAGCGCTCAAGGAACATTATTTGGAGATACTGCGCCTTTTGGGAGAAGACGCGCAGCGGGAGGGGCTGCTGAAGACCCCCGAGCGGGTGGCCAAGGCAATGCAGTTCCTCACCAAAGGGTACCACGAGAGCGGCGAGGAGATACTGCGCTCGGCGATGTTCAAGGAGGAATACCAGCAGATGGTGCTGGTAAAAGACATCGACCTCTACTCTATGTGCGAGCACCATATGCTCCCATTCTACGGCAAGGCGCACGTGGCCTATATCCCCAACGGCTACATCACCGGCCTTAGCAAGATCCCCCGCGTGGTGGAGACCTATGCCAGACGGCTGCAGGTGCAGGAGCGCCTCACTGTGCAGATACGCGACTGCATACAGCAGACCCTCGCCCCGATGGGGGTGGCGGTGGTGATAGAAGCGGCGCATATGTGTATGCAGATGCGCGGGGTTGAAAAACAGCACTCTGTGACCACCACCAGCGCCTTCACGGGGGTGTTTCTCAAAGACGAGCGCACCCGCAGCGAATTTTTGCGCCTCATAGGGCTTGACAGATAAAAAGCTTGTGCTATGAAAATAATTATCGCCGGTGCCGGCGAGGTGGGATGCCACCTGGCCAAACTGCTCAGCGAGTCGAATCACGAGATTACCGTGATAGACGATGACGCCGACCGTCTCTCCAAGGTAAACGAGGTGGTGGACGCCATCACCGTGTACGGCACCCCCACATCCATCGGTGTGCTTTCAAACGCCAAGGTGGCTGATGCCGACCTGTTTGTGGCAGTCTCGCCCGATATAGACCAGAATGTGAATCTGGTGGCGGCGCTGTTGGCCAAGGAACTGGGGGCCCGCAAGGTCTCTGCCCGCATCAAGAACTCCGAATACCTCTCATACAACAACAAGGCTCTCTTTACCGCGCTGGGGGTCGATTTTATGTTCTACCCGGAGAGGATGGCGGCCTATGCCATCGCGGATATAGTGCGCGAGCAGGGGATGACAGAATTTGTGGAGTTCGGCCACGGCAAGCTGCAGCTGGTTGAGTTCAAGCTCGGGGAGGATTCCCCCCTCATCGGGCGCGAAATCTCCGACTTCGTGTATCCGATAGAGCAGCTGCCCTTCCGCATAGTGGCTATTTCCCGCGCAGAGGGGACCCTGATTCCCAACCGCACCGACAAGATGAGGGTGGGGGATCTGGTGTATGTGATGGCACTGCGCGACACTGTGTATGAGCTGTTAAGCGAGGCGGGGCGCAGAGCTGCGGCGGTTAAGAGCGTCTCCATATTGGGCGGCGGACCGGTGGGGCAGATGCTGGCGGCCAAAATCGAAAAGAAGATTCCTTTCGTAAAGATAATAGAGAAAGACCGCAAGCGGTGCGAAGAGCTCTCGCAGATGCTGGAGAAGACAATCATAGTGAACGGCGATGGCCGCAACACCGAGTGGTTCTACGAAGAGAACATCTCCGGCTGCGATGTGTTTGTGGCGGCGACGGGCGATTCCGAAACCAATATAATGACCTGCGCCGCGGCCAAGAAACTGGGTGTGCCCAAGACCGTGGCCCAGGTCGAAAATATCGAGTACATCAAGCTGGCAGAGGGAATGGGCGTGGATGCGGTGATCAACAAGAAGCTGCTCACCGCCAGCCGCATATTCCGGCTGACACTCACCGACAAGATACGCTCCATCAAATATCTGAGCGAGAGCGACGCCCTTGCGCTGGAGTATATAGTGAATCCCGGCAGTCCCGCCACAAAAGCCCCGGTCAAGGATCTTGACATACCTGCAAACGCCATTATCGGCGGCATAATAAGGGGAGGCGAGTCATTCATAGTCTATGGAAGCACTCAGATTGCCCCCTACGACCACGTCGTGGTGTTCACTCTCCCCAAGTCGCTTAAAGAGTTGGACAAATTGTTTATGTAGCGCCCGCCTCTGTGGAGGAGATCCTCAGATATTCCGCCACAGTCACCCCGAACATCGCCTTGAGATAGCGCCCCAGCTGCCTGTGGTCGTTGAATCCGCACAGCTCGGCAATCTCCTCACGCTGCATTCCGCCATAGCTGGCGGCGTGGAGTATGAAGTGCCGCACGCGGAACTTGGCCAGATATTCGCGAAAGCCCAGCCCCCGCTGCGAGAGCGCCTCCCACAGGTAGGTGCGGTTGGTGCCGATGGCCCTGGCCACATCGCTGCAGCGCAGGGCGGAGTTGAGGTAGAGCCGTTCGGAGAGTATCTTCTCGGATGCCCGCATCAGAATGTCGGCCTGTCGCCCGCTGCAGGGGCGGCCGGCCGAGAATACGCCCAGCAGATTCATTTGCGGATGTTTTTCTTGCAGTATTCGCCCGGGGTGCAGCCGGTAAAGCGGGAAAAGGATGAGGTGAAGGTGCTCACCGAGTTGAAGCCCGAATTTTTGCGCAGCTGCTCCATCCCCATCTCCGGGTTCTTGGCCAGCAGGGTCACCGCCTCCTTTATCCGGTAGCAATTGAGCAGCTGCCTCCAGTTCATCTTGAAGTTGTCGTTGACCATTTTGGAGAGGGTGGTCTTGTTGGTGCCCAGGCTTGCGGCCACCGATTCTATGGACACGTTCTCGTTAAGAAAGGGCTTGCGCTCTGCCATAAGGCTCTTGAAGCGCGACTGCAGGTCGCGCGGACTGCGGCCGGCAAGAGTCGAGAGGGCGTTTTCCTCTTCCAGAATGTGCCCTTGCGGTGCCGTCTGTTCGGGCGAAGGGTATTGTGATGATGCTTTGCGGCCAGTTTTGCTGTGCCCTATGATGACCCCGGCCAGGCACGCCACCGCCGTGACGCCGGTGGCCGAGACGATTTGTAAAATTAAACTTTGCATAATTGTGATAGGTTTTTTTGGTTAAGTTCTGCCGTCCCTTTGGCGTTAGCAATTGCAAATTATGCAGGATATTGAAAAACAACAATGCCCCTGGAGGGCTCCAGAGGCATTATTTCTATTTTTAGAATTGGGGAAAGTTATTACTGTTTGCTCATTGGCTCAAAACCTTTGCCATAGACTTCGGAGACGTTGCCGATTGATACAAAGGCATCGGGGTCAACATCTTTTATCAGTTTGAGGATTTTGCTCGTTTCTGTGCGTTTCACAATCACCAGCACTAGCTTGCCGCTCTGTCTGGAGTAGCCCCCCTGGCTCTCGAGCAGGGTGGCGCCACGGTGAATCTCGTTGCAGATGCGCTCCGTGAGAACTTCGTAGTGCTCTGTGAACACAAACAGCTGCACCGACTGCCGGCGGCCGTTGAGCACCATATCAAGCGTGTAGTTGGACACGCCGGTGAGAATGTAGCCGTAGAGCACCAGCTGTATCCGCTCGATCCACGTTCCGCTGCCGGGAATCAGCAGCGAAGAGGCTATGATCACCAAATCGCAAGTGAGCAGAATCGTGCCGGGGGAGATGCGGTGGTATTTGCTCACCATCAGGGCGATGATGTCGGTGCCTCCCGAGCTGCCACCCTGATTGAACACCATTGCGATGCCAAAGCCGGCCAGGGCGCCGGCGAATATCACGCACATCAGCTTGCCGTTCTCCTCTGCAAAACTGCTGATGAATTCGGCGGGGATGAGCCCGGGCAGAATCCGCAGGAACAGCGCCACCGCCAAAATGGCGTAGATGGTCTTGGCGCCGAATCCCTTGCCCAGAATCCTGCTCCCTATAATAATCAGAATTGCGTTTATTATGACATAGGAGTAGGCTATGTTGAAACCGGTGCTGTACTGGATGATGGAGGAGATACCGGTGACTCCGCCGCCCACCAGGCCGTTCGGCACCAGAAACACGCTCCATGCCAGGGCATACAGCAGCAGTCCCAGAGAGATAATCACATACTCCTTGACGGTCTCGGCGGCTTTTGACAGAGAGGTGCTCATTTAGCAGACGATGTTTATGATTTTGCCCGGCACTACTATCACCTTGCGTATGCCCTTCTCCAAGAGATATTTTGCGGTGCGCTCGTCGTCCCGCACGGCCTTTTCCACATCGCCCGCAGCCATATCCTTGGGCAGTGTTATCTTGAAGCGCATCTTGCCGTTGAAGGAGACGGGGTATTCGAAGCTGCTCTCCACGGTGTATTCTTCGTGATACTCGGGGAAGCGGGCGAAGCTGATGCTGCCGGTGTGTCCCAGCTGGCTCCAGAGCTCCTCGGCAATGTGGGGGGCGAAGGGGCTGATGAGGATGGATAGCGGCTCGAGAATCTCGCGGCTGGTGCATTTGGCATCGGCAAGCTCTCCCACCGCAATCATAAATGCGCTCACGGAGGTGTTGTATGAGAAGTGCTCTATGTCGTACTGCACCTTGGCTATCAGGCGGTGCAGGGTCTTGAGCTGCGCGGCGGTGGGCTTGGTGTCGGTGGCGATGCACTTGTCTTCGCTCATAAACAGGCGCCAGAACTTGCGCAGGAAGCGGTGCACGCCGTCGATGCCCTGAGTGTCCCAGGGCTTGCTCTGCTCGATGGGGCCCAGGAACATCTCGTACAGCCGCAGGGTGTCGGCGCCGTAGCGCTCGCAGATGAGGTCGGGGTTCACCACATTGAACATCGACTTGCTCATCTTCTCCACGGCGTAGCCGCAGACATATTCGCCGTTTTCAAGGATGAACTCGGCGGTGGCATACTCCGGACGCCACTTCTTGAAGGCTTCGCAGTCGAGCCGATCGCCCCGCACTATGTTGATGTCCACGTGTATCTCGGTGGTCTCGTACCGGTCTTTGAGGCCCAGAGACACAAAGGTGTTGGTGCCGTTGATGCGGTAAACGAAGTTGGACCGGCCCTGAATCATTCCCTGGTTGATGAGCTTCTTGAAGGGCTCCTTCTCGCACACATAGCCCAGGTCGTAGAGGAACTTGTTCCAGAAGCGGGAGTAGATGAGGTGGCCGGTGGCGTGCTCGGTGCCTCCCACATAGAGGTCGACATTGCGCCAGTATCCGTCAGCCTCGCGGCTCACCAGAGCCTCATCGTTGTGGGGATCCATATAGCGCAGGTAGTAGGCGCTGCTGCCGGCAAAGCCGGGCATAGTGCTCTTTTCCAGAGGGTAACCGTTGTAAGTCCAGTCCTTGGCGCGGGCCAAGGGGGGCTCGCCCGTCTCGGTGGGGAGGTATTTGTCCACGGAGGGGAGCATCAGCGGCAGCTCGCTCTCCGGCAGGGGGGTGGCTATGCCGTCCTTGTAGTAGATGGGGAACGGCTCGCCCCAGTATCTCTGGCGGGAGAAGATGGCATCGCGCAGGCGGTAGTTTATCTTGCGGCGGCCCAGGCCGTTGGCCTCGATATAGTCGATGGCGGCGGGGATGGCCTCCTTCACGCTCATAGAGTTGAGGAAGCCGGAGTTGCACATTGTCCCCTCCTTTGCATCGAAGCTGCCCTGCGATACATCGCAGCCCTCGATGAGCGGGATGACGGGGAGATTGAACTGCTTGGCAAAGGCCCAGTCGCGGCTGTCGTGCGCCGGCACGGCCATAATGGCGCCGGTGCCATAGCCGGAGAGGACATATTCTGAAATCCACACGGGGACTTTGCTTCCCGTGAGGGGGTTGATGGCGTAGGAGCCGGAGAAGACGCCGGTGACGGTGTGGGTCTGGGCGATGCGCTCGCGCTCGGTCTTCTTGCGGGTCTGCTCTACATAGCTCTCCACGGCTGCCTTTTGTGCGGAGGTGGTGAGAAGGCCGACCCACTCGCTCTCGGGGGCCAGCACCATAAAGGTGACTCCGAACACTGTGTCGGCGCGGGTGGTGAAGATGGTCATATCATATTCACGCCCCTCGCATTCCACCTTGAACACCATCTCGGCACCCTGCGAGCGGCCGATCCAGTTGCGCTGCATCTCCTTCAGGGAGTCTGACCAGTCGATATCCTCCAGGTCGCAAAGCAGGCGCTCTGCATAGGCGGAGACTCTCAGCTGCCACTGGCGCATCTTGCGCTGCTCCACCGGGTATCCGCCGCGGATGGAGAGCCCCTCCTTGACCTCGTCGTTGGCCAGCACCGTGCCCAGCTGCTGGCACCAGTTCACGCTGGTCTCGCCCAGGTAGGCGATGCGGTAGTTCATCAATATTTCCTCGCGCCGCTTTTCGTCAAAGGAGTTCCACTCCTTTGCGCTGAAGGGTTTTATGGCGGTGCAGGCCGCATTCACGGCATTGCTGCCTCCCTCGGCAAACTTTGCGGCGAGCTCTTCTATGGGGCGGGCCTTGTCCAGGTCGTTGTCGTAATAGCAGCCGAACATCTTGAGAAACGCCCACTGGGTCCATTTGTAGTAACCGGGGTCGCAGGTGCGCACTTCGCGGTTCCAGTCGAACGAGAAGCCTATCTTGTCCATCTGGCTGCGGTAGCGCGCTATGTTCTGCTCGGTGGTTTTTGCGGGGTGCTGGCCGGTTTGGATGGCATACTGCTCGGCAGGGAGGCCGAAGGCGTCGTAGCCCATCGGGTGCAGCACGTTAAAGCCCTGCAGACGCTTGTAGCGGGCGTAGATGTCGCTGGCGATGTAGCCAAGGGGGTGTCCCACGTGCAGTCCCGCACCGCTGGGGTAGGGGAACATATCCAAAACATAATACTTGGGTTTGGAGGGGTCGGTCCTGACCTCAAAAACTTTGTTGTCGGCCCAATATTTCTGCCACTTTTTCTCGATTTCTACAAAATTGTATTCCATTTTCGCTGTTTGATTCAGAATTTGCAAATATACGTAAATTAACGTCTTTTGAGTCTGAATTCAACAGGAATGACAATTTTTGTGCGAACTTTCTTGCCGCCCCGGGTGGCGGGAGTCCATTTGGGCGATGCGCCCACCACTTTCACCGCCTCCGCATCGAGGGTTTCGCTCACGCCGCGCTCTACCGAGACATTTGATACCTCTCCGTCGGCTTCAACTATGAACGACACGATGACTTTGCCCTGCACCCCTTCGCGGATGTCCTCCTGGGGGTATTTGAGGTATTTATACACCCAGCTGTCAAGGAACGACTGCACTTCGTGCTTGAAGAACAGGGGCGGGGTGTCGCACTCGCCCGGGGCGTAGACCTTCTCTTCACCCGGGGCGCCGTCGCCCGAGAGGGAGGCCTTGTTGCAGATGGTCTTGACAAATGCGGATGCGTATAGGGCCTGCGAGGCCAGGTTGTCTAACGAGAGCAGCTGCGGGGTGTCCTGCACTGTGCGGTATTCTCTGAAAATGCCGGTGGAGAGGGTGGCGGCGGGAATGCCGGCCTGCTTGAAGGCCAGATTGTCGGAGGGGAACACGACTCCGGCATGCACTTTTGGGTTCTCCGTGACCGACTCCTGTTCCTGCACCGCAGACAGTATGGAATTTATGGCGGCGGCGGGCATCGCGGTGTAGACCTCGAAGGGCCCTTCGCGCCCCAGCATATCCAGGTTGACCATCATCTTCACGCTGCCGATGCCGCTGAAGCCCCCTTCGCAGGCAAAGTAGCGGCTGCCTGCAAACTCCTCTTCCATAGCGCCGAAGCCTATGAAAATGATGCTGCGAAGGCGCATCGAAGGGTCGTCGCATAGGATGCGGGCGCACTCCACAAGGGCGGCCACTCCAGAGGCGTTGCTGCAGGCGCCGGGGTAAATTCTATTCTGAGGCTCTCCGTTGACATTCACGCTGTAGCTGCCCAGATGATCCATATGGGCACCCACCACGATGTATTCTTCCCGCAGGGCGGGGTCGTCGCCGGGCAGAATGCCCACGATGTTGCGCGATTCCACCTTGCCGCCGTCCTCCTTTACCACGGTGAAGGTGTCGCCCTCCTTGCCTGTGAGCATAGTGATGCCGAGCGCCTCCAGCTGGCTGTAGAGGTACTCCGCCGCCAGCCTCTCCCCCTCCAGGCCCGCCTTGCGCCCCTCCAGGGCGGGGGAACACAGATAGGCGGTGTGGCTTTGGAGCCGCCCGGCGAGCGGCTGTGCGGCGAGATTGGCGGCGGGCAGGGCAAGCAGCGCAGCTGCCGCTATGGCAAGGCGGATTTTCATACAGGCGGCCATCTTGTCAAAGATGATGCCAGCCCTTAGCAGAAGGGAGCCTTTACCACCTTGGCCTTGAGCAGGCGGTCGCGGACTTTTACGAAGATTTCGCTCCCGGTTGCAAAGTGGGGGGCCTGCACATAGCCCAGGGCGACGGCCTTTTGGGCGGTGGGGCCCATTGTGCCGCTGGTGATGTGGCCGATCTCGGCGCCGTCGGCATCGCAGACGGGGTAGCCGTGGCGGGCTATGCCGCGGTCAATGAGCTCGATGGCCACCAGGCGGCGCTTGAGGCCTTCGGCCTTCTGCTTCAGCAGAAAATCCCTGTCCACAAAGTCACCTTTGACATCGTTGAACTTGGTGATCCAGCCCAGGCCCGCCTCCAGAGGGGAGGTGGTGTCGTCCATATCGTTGCCGTAGAGCAGATATCCCTTCTCCAGGCGCAGTGTGTCGCGCGCCCCGAGACCCACCGGAACGATGCCGTAGGGCTCTCCGGCAGCGAAGATGGCATCCCAGAGGGCGGGGCCGTCGGCATTGGTGACATACACTTCGCATCCGCCGCTGCCGGTGTAGCCTGTGGTGGCCAGCACGGCGTCTTTGATGCCCGCCACCGTGAGCTGTCTGAAGGTGTAGCTGGGCATAGACATAATGTCCTCGCTGCAGAGCTTCTGCATCACCTCCATAGCCTTGGGGCCCTGGATGGCCAGCTGGCAGGTGTCGTCGGAGGCGTTCACTATATCCGCGCCCACCTTCATATCAAAGCGGCCGGCAAACGAGCAGATGTGGTTCCAGTCCTTGTCCACATTGGCGGCGTTGACTCCCAGCAGGTATTTCCGGTCGCTGAAGCAATAGACTATGAGATCGTCCACAATGCCGCCGCGGCCGTTGGGCAGACAGGTATACTGAGCCTTGCCGGGGTAGAGGGTGCTGACATCGTTGCTGGTTATGTATTGCAGCAGGGCTGTGGCCTGCGGCCCGAAGACCCATATCTCTCCCATATGGGAGACGTCAAACACGCCGACCCCTTCGCGCACTGCTGTGTGCTCTTTGTTTATGCCGGTGTATTCTATGGGCATATTGAATCCTGCAAACGGAGCCATCTTGGCCCCCAAAGCGATGTGCTTTTGAGTAAAAACTGTCTCTTTCACGGCTATTGTATGTGTAAATGTTTGTTTGTGTTGTATATCCAGATGTCGTCGGGGTGGGCCTTCTCCCCGTAGAATTCCAGCATCTTGCTGTAGGAGGCTTCGTATGTGTCCCCGTGGCAAATCATCACCGCGGTGAACCCGTTTTTCATCTTTACCAGATGGACCCCGCAGCCCGAGGAGCTGAGGCTGTTGAAAAGGTAGCGGGCGTTGTCCTCATTTTTGAAGCTGCCCAGCACCACATAATAGCCCGCCAGCAGGGTGTCCGCCGCTGCACCGGGGGCTTCCCCGCCCTCTGATGCGGGGCCGATGTCCGGGGTGGATGCCGCTGTCGCATCCGGCTCTTGAGCCGCCACTTTAGCCGAAGCATCAGCGCCGGCGGTGATGCCATTTGATGGCTTTTCGAGAGCTGCGCCGCTTGCCGCCTCCCGGTTCAGGTTGTCCGCCGCAGGCGATGCAAGGGTGTCCGCCGTGCCGGCAGCGGGCGAGCCGGGTGTGCTGCCGCCCAGCGCGGCCGTCAGAGAATCGGCGGTGCGCCGCATGCGGTCGCGCTGCAGCCTGAGGGCCGCTATGTCCTCGGATGTGGGTTTGCCCAGTGCGGAACGGATGGCGTCGCACCCCGTGAGAGCGGCGACAGAGATCATTGCGAGGGCAAATGTGCGGGCAAAATTCATATCTTGCGAAATTAGCCATTATTAGGCTAATGGCAAAAATAACATATATTTGTGGCATGAAGAGATCTCTGCTGACAGCGATATTGCTGCTTGCGCTGCACTTTGCCTGCGATGCCGCGCAGAGGGATACACTGCGCATAAGCTTTATAGGTGACGTGATGATGCACAGCCGTCAGCTGCAGTATGCCCGCATCCCCGGCTCCGACTCTACGCTGGCCGCATCGTACGATTTCAGCTCTTACTTTAAATACATCAAGCCCATAATGGACTCCTGCGACATCAGCGTGGCAAATATGGAGTTTCCGGTGGGGGTGCTTCCATACTCCGGCTATCCGGTGTTCTCCGCCCCCCAGTCGATAGTGCAGCAGACCAAAGACAGCGGTGTAGACCTCTTTCTGCTGGCCAACAACCACATCTGCGACAAGGGCAAGCGCGGCCTGGACAGCACTTATGCCATCTACAGCAGGGCGGACGTGAAGTTCACCGGCCTGTGGCGCGACACTCTGGACGAGCAGCTCACCAACCCGGTGATGATGGATGCCGGCGGCTTCAGGGTCGCCTTCATCAACTTTACCTACGGTCTCAACGGCTTCAGAGTCGCCGCCCCTTATGTGGTGGGGCAGATGGATTCGCTCTGCGTCAAGCGGGCTATAGAGCGGGGGCGGAGCCGGGGGGCCGACTACATCGTGGCGCTGCCCCATTGGGGCGAGGAATATAAATTCGAGGCCAATGCACAGCAGAAGCGCTGGCGCGACGACCTCCACCGCTGGGGGGTGGATCTGATAGTTGGCACACATCCCCACGTGCCGCAGGAGGTGGAATTCGACAGCGGCCGCATCACAGCCTTCTCGCTGGGGAATTTCATCTCCAATATGAGCATCCACGGCGGGCAGGTGGGGCTGCTGCTGGTGGCCACCCTCGTGCGGCGCGAAGACGGCTCCATAGAGACTCTCGAACCCGATATCCGCTATCTTTGGTGCGGACGTGCGGGGCTGTTGGAATCCAATTACACAGTGGTGCCGATAGAGGACTTCAAAGAGAAGCCCGAGGCCTTTATGCAGCGGGGCCAATACGACAAAATGATGCGTGAATACGGCATAATCAGACAAAAAATCTCAAAACATTGAACAAGACCATAAAACTTGAGAACATCGACCCGATAGAGATTCTCGGGGTCAACAATAAGCTATTCGACCTTTTCAGGGGGTATTTTCCGCAGGTCAGGGCCACCTCGCGCGGCAATGAGATAATGCTGACCGGCCCCGACGCCCAGATCGCCCTGTTTGAAGAGAAGCTGGCGCAGCTGCAGCAGCGGCGTATGACACGGCGCAGCCTCAACAGCTACGATGTGGAGTCGCTCTTCGAGCAGGAGAACCCCGGCAGGGAGGTGGGGGCGGTGGATACTGAAGGGGGCGATTATGTGATAGTTTATGCCACCGACGGCAAGTGCATCAAGGCCCGCACGGTGAATCAGAAGCGTCTGGTGAAGGAGTATTATGCCAACGACCTGATTTTTGCCCTGGGACCCGCCGGCACCGGCAAGACCTACACGGCGATTGCGCTGGCGGTGCGCGCCCTCAAGAACCGTGAGGTCAAGCGGCTGATACTCACCCGTCCGGCGGTGGAGGCCGGAGAGCGGCTGGGCTTTCTGCCAGGCGATCTCAAGGACAAGCTGGACCCCTATCTGCAGCCGCTCTACGATGCCCTGCTGGATATGATTCCCGCCAAAAGGCTGCAGTCTTTTATGGAGGACGGCACCATTCAGATAGCCCCGCTGGCCTATATGCGCGGCCGCACGCTGGACAAGGCTTTCGTGATACTTGACGAGGCGCAGAACACATCTCTGCCGCAGCTCAAGATGTTCCTGACCAGAATGGGCAGCGACGCCAAATTCATAGTGACCGGCGACGCCACTCAGGTGGATCTCCCCCGCAAGGAGGATTCGGGCCTGCTGAAGGGGGTGGAGCTGGTGCGCGGAATACGGGGCATCTCCGTGGTGAACTTCACCAGAGAGGATATCGTGCGACACCCGCTCGTGAGCAAAATAATAGAGGCTTTCGAGAAGGAGGCTCCGCAATAGCGGCAGCTGCACTGACAATTAGCGGACGCAGCGGACGCTGAGCGCGATGGAGTTGTTGCTGGTGGCGCCTACGCGCAGGTCGGCGCTGTCCCAGTAGATGTAGCGGAAGTAGCTCTCGGAAGAGCTTCTCGGGGTGGCGCTCCACCACATTCCGTAGGTTCCGAGGCCGTAGAAACCGCCGTCGGCAACCTGCATATAGCCGCAGGGCAGGGGATTGAAATTTACCGAAACCTGATGGGTGTTGTTCACGGAGAAGGGCCAGAGGCGCTCGCCGTTGAAATATGCGTCGGGAGTGATTGTGAGGGCGGCTCCGGGCCAGTTGTCGGCAAAGGCCACCTCGCGGCCGCACAAAGCCTTGCCCAGGTTCTCCCAGTCGGCGTTGGAGGGCAGATGCCATCCGGCGGGGCAGATGTCATCCGTGGCTTCCTGCCAGGTGTAGAGACGCCCGAACACGTGGTCCATCACTGGCGACGAGCAGTAGGAATAGCCGGCCCCCTCCCAGGCGAGATTCTCTGCAAACCAGTCGAGACTGCCGATTCTCTCGTAGCGGTAGCTGCGGCCGTCGCGGCTGTCGGTGAACACCTTCTGGGTGTCATAGGGCAGACCCTGCAGCGAACCGGTCATATGGGTGGTGTCCACTGTGGTGACGGTCTTTTTGCCGCTCTCAACAATGTAGTCGGGGTGATACGCCAATGCTTTCACGGTGTATTCCGCCGGGGTGTCGGGGAACTGCACCACAATCGTGGGGGCGTAGAGGGTGTCGGTGTGGATTGTGGTGATCACCCAGCCCCAGTTGATGCCGTCTGCGGGAAGGGTGATGCCGCCTGCGGAGAGTTCCACCACATCGCCGGTATAGATGTAGTCGTCTATGTCAAAGGTGATGTTTCCCTCCATATAGTTGTAGGTCGTGGTGTCGTCTATGCAGGACGCCGCCGACAGGCACAGCGCGCAAAACGCTGCCAGCCCAAAAATTGCCTTTCTTGTCATACGCATAATAAGCCGCTAATTTAAGAAGAAAAAGTTATACTTTTGCACCGCTATGAAGTTTTTACGTTACGGGGTGCTGCTGCTTGCGGCCCTTTTTCTTGCCGGATGCAGCGGCGGGCAGAAATATGTGCAAATATCGGGCTACGCCCAGGGCGGGGAGTATTATGTGACCTGCTCGATACCCTCTGCGCGGCAGATAGAACCTCTCAAGCAGGCCATAAGAGACACTCTGTCGGCCATAGACTGGTCGGTGAGCGGCTACAACAGCGGCTCGCTCATCACCAGAATCAACAGCGGCGAGCGGGCTCCTCTGGACAGTATCTTCATAGATCTTTTTGAGATGTCGCGGCGCTTCTTCGCAGAAAGCGGCGGAGCGGTGGATGTAACCTGCGGGCCGCTGTTCGACCTCTGGGGCTTCGGTTTCAGACAGTCCAGGATGCCTTCGCGGCAGGAGGTGGACAGCGCGATGGCACTGGTGGGCATAGATCGCTTTTCAATAGAGACCGGCCCCGACGGGGGCAGCTACCTGAATATGCCCTGTGGGGGCAGCATCAACTTCAACGCCATAGCGCAGGGCTACTCCTGCGATGCGGTGGCGGCGGTGCTGGAGAAATTCGGCAGCCGCAACTATATGGTTTCGCTGGGGGGCGAACTGGTGTGCAGGGGTCTTAACGCGCGCGGCGGCAAGTGGCGGGTGTGGATAGACCGCCCCGAGGACGGCAATATGCAGCCCGGAGTCCTCAAGCAGGACATTATCAGTGTGTCTGACTGCGGCCTTGTCACAAGCGGCAACTACCGCAAATATTATATTGTGGACGGGCGCAAGTATGCCCACACAATCGACCCCGCCACCGGCTGCCCGGTGACCCACGACCTGCTGAGCGCGACAGTTGTGGCGGAAGACAGCGCCACGGCCGATGCGATGGCCACGGCGATGATGGTTCTGGGCCCCGAGAAGGGGCGCGCCCTGGCGGAAAAGTGGATGGCCGACCCATCGATGCACCGCGGAGTATATCTGGTGTATGGAACTCAAGACAAGATGCTCACCTGGCACACTCCCGGCCTGGAGCTGGAGAGCGGAGACTGAAGGTTGAAAACGGCCCCCGGGGAGAACCCGGCCGCTAACAGGCCAGCAGCCGGGACACCAGCTCGCTCAGAAGGTCGGCGTCGCTGGCCTCGCCGCGGGTGTTGCTCTTGCTGCGGTAGTCGAACTCCTTGATGACGGCCACCGCCTTCATACAGCTTTTCAGAGGGTAATTGCGGGCGTAGCGGCTGTAGTCACGCTTCATTATAAAGGGGTTTAGCCCTGTGGCGGCGGCTATTTCGCTCTCCGGCATCGAATCCTGCAGGCAGGCGTGGTAGCGCAGCAGCTTGAGAAACTGCCCCGAGAGGCCGGCGGTGATCATCTGCACCGGGTAGCGCTTGGAATTCTTGCCGAAGTGCAGGGCGATCTTGTAGCTCTTGGCGGCGTTTTTCTCGCAGAGGGCGGCCGCCAGCTCGAATGCTGAATATTCCCTGCTGACGCCGACGCTCTCCTCCACCATAGAGCATGTCAGAGTGTCGCTCCCCTGCAGGCCGCACCGCAGCTTGTCCACCGCAAGGGCGATTTTTGAAAGGTCGGTGCCGCACGCCTCAAACAGCATATCGGAAACTTGCTCCTCCGCACGCAGACCGCACGAGCGGATGTAGTCGTTGATCCATCCCGTGATTTTCCACTCCTTGACCTGCTCGCAGTCCAGCACCACCCCCGCTTCTGCGGCGCGCTTGTAGAATTTGGTGCGTTTGTCGATATTTTTGCTGCTGCCCGGGTCGGTGGGGGTCTTGTAGCAGATCACCAGCACGGTGGTGGGCATCAGATGGTCGAAGTAGGCCTCTAACTTGTCAATGTCGCGCATCGCCTGCGCCTCTTTTACCACAATCAGCTGGCGGCTCACCATCATCGGGTACTGCCGCGCGTGGCTCACCACATCGGCGGCGCTGACGTCGGCCCCATAATAGACCATCTGTCCGAAGTCGCGCTCCTCCTCTGGCAGGACTTTATCCAGCAGCAGGTTGCAGATCCGCTCGATGTAGAAGTGCTCTTTGCCGAAGAGCAGGTAAAAGGGCTTGATGTCCCCTTTGAGAATGTCGGCCTCCACTGCGGCGACCAGTTTTGCGGTGTCTTCAGATTGCTTTGCCATAAGATTAGCCAAGATATGCATTTTTTCTATCTTTGCAAAGAGGCGGATTTTATGCGGCAGATTTACGATCCCATACGGCACAAGATGGTTAAGCACACTCCGGAGGAGGGGGTGCGCCAGAGCGTGATATCCGCTCTGACGGGGCGCTGCGGCTATCCGGCTACTCATCTGGCGGTGGAATATGCTTTCCGGTTCAACAAGCTGAGCTGCCGCGCCGACGTGGTGGTGTTCAACCGCGACCTGCAGCCGGCCCTGCTGGTGGAGTGCAAGGCCCCCGGCGTAAGGCTTTCGGAGGAGACGATAAGCCAGGTGGTGCGCTACAACCTGGTGCTGCAGGTTCCCTACATTCTGATTACAAACGGAGAACTTTTTTATCTTTGCAGGCGCTCTTGCGACGGCAGCTATGAGCCGTGCGGCAAGATGCCCTCATTCGAAGAGTTGTGCCAGATATGATTGACCTTAACGACAGCATTATTTTCAAGACAGTCTCGGACCAGGCCCGCAGGCAGAGAGTGCGCGCATTCGTAATAGGCGGATACGTGCGCGACTGGTTTATGCACCGCGACAACAACGATGTGGACATAGTGGTGGAGGGGAGCGGCATCGCCCTGGCGGAGAAGGTGGCCGAAAAGCTGCACAGCAAGGTCACCGTGTTCCGCAACTTCGGCACAGCGATGTTCAAGTACCGCGGCGTTGAGGTGGAGTTTGTGGGGGCGCGCAGGGAGTCCTACGACCGCACTTCGCGCAAGCCCGTCGTGGAAGACGGCACTCTTGAAGAGGATCAGCGGCGGCGCGATTTCACCATCAATGCGATGGCCTTCAGCCTGCAGGAGGAGGACTACGGCACTCTGATAGACCCTTTCGGCGGCATAGCCGACATCGCCGCCGGCATAATCCGCACCCCTCTGGACCCCGACACCACCTACAGCGACGACCCGCTGAGGATGCTGCGGGCCGTGCGTTTCGCCACCCGGCTGGGCTTTGAGATAGTGCCGGAGTCGATAGAGAGTATGCGCCGCAACAAAGACAGGCTGCAGATACTCTCCAAGGAGCGCATCAGCGACGAGCTCAACAAGATACTTATGACTGCGACCCCCTCGCGCGGATTCTATCTGCTGGACGAGTGCGGCCTGCTGGACTCCATATTGCCCGAACTTTCTGCCCTCAAGGGGGTGGAAACGGTGCAGGGGCGCGGCCATAAAGACAACTTTGCCCACTCGCTGCAGGTGCTAGACAATGTGGCCCGCAGCAGCGACAATCTCTATCTGCGCTGGGCCGCGCTTCTGCACGACATAGGCAAGGCCCCCACCAAAAAGTGGGACGACCGCTTGGGCTGGACCTTCCACAACCACGATTTCGTGGGGGCCAAGATGGTCAAGGGGCTGTTCCGCCGCCTCAAGCTCCCGATGAACGACAAGCTGCTCTATGTGCAGAAGCTGGTGCAGCTGCATCTGCGCCCCATCGCCCTGGTGACCGACGAGGCCACCGACTCCGCAGTGCGCCGCCTGCTTTTTGACGCCGGCGACGATGTGGACGACCTGATGATACTCTGCAAGGCCGACATCACATCCAAAAACGAGGTCAAGGTGGAGACCTTCAAGGCCAACTACGAGAAGGTGCGCGCCAAGATGGTGGAGGTGGAGGAGAAGGATCGCGTGCGCAACTTCAAGAATCCCATCACCGGCGAGATTGTGATGCAGCGATACAACATTGGCCCCTGCAACTTAATCGGCCAGATAAAGGAGCGGGTCAAAAACGCCATTCTGGACGGCGAAATCCCCAACGAATACGAGCCGGCCTACGCCCTTATGGAGCAGGTGGCCTCTGAACTCGGGCTCAAATAGAGCGCATCTACAGTCTGTAAATCGAGAAGGGACCTACCTTGCGGCACTCTCTCCCCTGCAGATACTCCCTCAGCGGGGCGTTTTCTGCCGCACAGGCGGTGTCGGTGATGAGAACCTCGCCGGCGTGGCTGCCGCCAACGAACTTGTCGGCATCCCAGCTGTAGTCCGCCACATCGCATCCCAGATAGACATCCATATTCTCGGGCCGGTGCACGAAGAGGGTGTTGTAGGTCTGCTGCCCGTCTTCGCGTGCGGCGAGGCAGACCTGTTCATATGCAGTCCATTCGTTGAGCGGCTCAATCGATATTCCGGCGGCGAACACGGCGGCGAACATCGCGGCGCAGACGGCCGTGCATCCCTTCTGCCAGCCCAGGCGTGCCGTGACGGCTATGGCGGCGGCGCTGCCGGCAAGCAATGTGGCGGCGACCGCGATTATCGTGGGGCAGAAGATGTAGGGGACGGCGGCCTGGAGCTTTTCACCCGAAGCGGGCATCAGACCGCAGGCCATCAGCAGAATGGCGGCGCCCCCCAGCGCAAATATCCCCTGCACTGCCATCAGAGCCCACTTTTCCCAACGTCCGCCGCACCGCTTGCCGTAGAGGGGCAGCAGATAGGCCATAAGGGGGATTATGGGGGTCAGATATATCGCCAGCTTGCCGCTGAACGCCGAGAGCATAATGAATGTGGCGGCGATGGCGGTGAGCATCAGCCTGGCGGATTTGTTGCCTGCCGTGCGCCTGAAATAGAGCGAAACCGTTGCGGGAATCAGCAGCAGCGTGTAGGGGAGCACGGCATAGAGCATCACCGGTATGTAATACCAGAAGGGGTGCTTGTGGGTGAAGGCGTTTACCGCGCGATCCATTGTCTGGTGGAAGAGCAGGCTGTCGATGTAGGCCTTGCCCCCCTCCAGCCGGGCCCCCAGAATCCAGAGGCCGAAGAGAGCGAGCATCAGCGCCCACTGACGCCAGCCCAGGAACTCCCCGATGCGCCGCAGCTGATGCTCCAGCGCCAGAAACACCACAATAGCCACCACGGGGGCGAAGAAGCCCACCGGTCCTTTGGTAAAGAGGGCCAGGAATATGTATAGCGGCAGCAGCCATTTGTCGCGCAGGCGCGCGCCGCGTCGGGTGTACATCTTATAGAAGGTGAAGAGGGCGAGAATGATGAACATTGTCATCAGCACATCCATCCGCAAAAAGAAGGTCTGGATCATCATAAGCGCCGAGGCGAGGGCCACGGAGGCGCAGGACAGGCGCATCGCCACCGTGGGGCGGCCGCTCCCGCAGGAGAGCAGCAGCCAGCAGTCCATCACCGCCACCGTCACCAGCGAAGGAATGAGGGCGGTGAGCAGGGTCGGCAGCCACATACACTGCGGGCCGCAGACCAGCCGGGAGAGCATCATTATCCAGAAAAACAGGGGCGGCTTGTCGGTGTAGATGCCCCCCTGGTTGTAGAAGCAGAAGAAGTGCCCTTCGCGCAGCGCCTCGTCCACGATGCTCAGATAGCGGAGCTCGTTCGACGGCGAGGGGTCGCGCAGAATCATCATCGGCAGGGCGCAGACTGCCACCAGCGCAAACAGCGCCGTAAGCGGATGTTCCTTGAGGTATCTGCCCATTTATCCGAGATTGTTTTCGCCGGGGTTGAAGTCCACCCAGTTGCGGCGCATCCAGCGGTAGATGAAGCAGTCGGTGAAGCCGCGCAGGCGGTTCCACATATTGAACTTGGACTTGCCCGCGGTGCGGCTGCGGTGGGTCACCAAGACCTCCTTGTAGCAGCCTCCCTCCTGCAGCAGCACCAGCGCCGGCAGAAAACGGTGCATCCCGTTGAACATGGGCAGACGGCGGGCGGCGGACATTTTGATCACCTTCATCGGGCACACGCTGTCGGTGGCGCCGTCGCCGGTCATCATCCGCCTGAAGCCGTTGCCGATGCGCGACTGCAGCTTCTTGCGGAAGCCGTCTTCGCGAGTGGAGCGCACCCCGGCCACCAGAGTATAATCCTTTGCGTAGGGGAGCATCAGGTTGAACTCCTGCGGAACGGTCTGCAGATCGGCGTCGGTGTAGCCCATATACTCCGATTCTATGGCGCTGATGGCGGTCTTCATAGCTCCGCTGCACCCGATGCGGCGGGTGTGGGCTATGTAGAAGAAGTCTTCGCGGCGGTTGCAGATGTCCTTTATCATATCCAGACTGGAGTCGGTGGAGCAGTCGTTTATGAAAAGCACGCAGGCCTTCATCGGACATTCGGGCAGATAGTCGCAGAATGCCTGCTCCAGCGCCTTGAGATTGCCCTCCTCGTTGAATACGGGAATGGCGAATGTGATCTGGTAGTTAGCTGTCTTGTTCATATCTGAAGCTATTTTATTATGACCCTCTTGAGGCGCCGGTCGATGCCGGTGAGAATCTCATAGGGGATTGTGTCCAGTTTGTCGGCCAGCGACTGCACCGTGGGGTTTTCTCCGAACACGGTGACCGTGTCGCCCACCTGGGCATCGATGCCGGTGATGTCAAGCATACACATATCCATACAGATGGAGCCGATGGTGGGGGCGAGGCTGCCGCCTACCATAAACGAGGCGTTGCCGTAGCCCAGGTGGCGGTTGATGCCGTCGCCATACCCTATGCGGATGGTGGCTATCTTGCTGGGGATGTGGCTCAGATGGCCATGGCGGCCATATCCTACGGTGCCTTCGCTGATCTCCTTTATCTGCAGGATGGGGCATTTGAGAGAAGCCACGGGGCGCACCTTGCTGCTGCCCACGGCGCTGATGCCGTAAACCCCGATGCCGATGCGCACCATATCCATCTGATATCGGGTGAAGCGCTCTGTGCCGGCGGAGTTGAGTATGTGGCGCATCGGATGGTAGCCCAGAAAGGCCTCCAGATCGTTGCACATCTCCGTAAAGAGCGAAATCTGCCCCAGGGTGAAGTCGTCCCACTGCGGCTCGTCGCTGGCGGCCAGGTGGGAGTAAATGGATTTCACCTGCACCTCCTCACGCCCTTCGAGTGCTTTCTTGAGGGCCTCTATCTGGTTCTTTTCAAAGCCCAGGCGGTGCATACCTGTGTCCAGCTTTATGTGAATGGGGTAGCCCTTGATGCCGAGGGTGCCGAGCACCGACACCAGCTTCTCCAGATATTCCACAGAGGGAATGCCCGGCTCCAGATTGTATTTCACGAGGTCGCTGTAGCAGTCGTAGCCGGTGGACAGGGCCAGAATGGGGGCTCCGATGCCCGCCTGACGCAGGATGATTCCCTCTTCGAGAGTGGCGATGCCCAGATAATCGACCCCCGCCTCCAGCATCAGCCGGGAAAATTCCACGATGCCGTGGCCGTAGCTGTTGGATTTAACCAGCACGAGGGTCTTGGTCTGCCCGTTGAGCAGCCCTTTGAAATATTTGAAATTATCGATAGCGGCGCTTTGGCTCAGTTCAAGCTCGGCCTGAGGAAGTTTCATTGTGTTTAATGGATAAATAAAGGTTCCGCGAATAGGTGAAGAATCCGAAGGACTGGCCCACGCAGATTACCCAGTCGTGCCGTATCAGGCCGTAGGCCACTATTATGGCCGACCCCACGAGACTGATGATCCAGAAGGTGGCGGGAAGCAGGGATTCCCCCCGTTTGCGGGAGTATAAGAATTGGTATACGAACCGTAGCGTGAATATCACCTGCCCTGCGGAGCCGAAGATTATGAGCCAGGCGGGGATTCCGTCGTTGTGCAGCAGCCGGTCGATCCCCTCTTCGTGCAGAATCACAAAGCAGACGGCGGCCACCGGAACGGCGCAGAGCAGCGTGCGCATTGCTGCAGATATGCATTTTGGCAACCGGCTCCAGCCCCCCTTTATGCGGATGTTCCACATATAGATGTAGTAGCTGATCACCTGTCCCAGGATTATGGCGAAATCCTGCCGGAGCCAGCCGTAGATGAAAAACAGCAGCGATGCCGCCAGACTCAGAATCCAGTAGGAGAGGGGCGAGGCGACCTTCTTGTGTTTTTCCGACAGCAGCCACTGCACCGCCATCCTGGCGGTGAAGAGACCCTGCGCCAAAAAGCCGAGCGCGTATATAGTCCAGTTGCTGTCCATCTGAAAGGGCTAAAATATCCGCTAAGATACTGCAAAAAAAAGAATCGGTCAATTTCTTGGCCGATTCCTGTTTTGTATAAGACTAATGCTTGTAAATTAGTTCTTTGCAGCATCTACAGACGCCTTGCGGAAGTCCTTCATAAGTTTGCTGATGTTCAGAGCGGCCTTGCGGGCGCGTGTGCCGGCTGCCTTGTTGCCTTTTTCTGCCTGAACGGCAGCGTTTTTCTGGAACTGTTCGATCTCGGCGTTGATTTGTTCAAGAAGTTCTTTCATAATAAAATGTGATTAAGTTATATGGTTAATTATTAACTGCTTTGCTTATTTTGTTTGTGAAATTAAGTCAAATTTGTTCAAAATCCAAATTTTTAGCGAAAATCGGGGCGGACGGTGTATTTTCCCCAGTTCGCGTCGCGCCTCTCCTCTTCCAGGGAGACTCTGAGCGGGGTCTGGCCGGCAGTCCCGGTCGCCGCCTTGCGGATGGCCTTGGTCTTTTCGGGATAAGTTCCGTTCACAATGTGGTGGAGGCAGGCGGCGATGTTGGCCTCTTCGGGGCCGAAGTCGTGCAGCAGGTCATCGTCCAGCTCCTCATCGGGCACGATGCCGGTGTCGGGGATATAGGTCCCTTCGCCGTTGGTGTTGTAGAAGCAGATGGGCAGGAACACATATTCCAGAGAGCTGTAGTCGCCCCTGTCGTATGCCTTGAGCGATTCCGGATAGAAGAACACGTACATTCCGTTGGGCTTGCCGTAGGTCACCTGACCCACGTGATGTACATCGGCAAGTGGTTTGAGGCCGTTGAGCACCATCTCGGAGGCGGAGGCACTGCCGCTGCCGGTGATAAAGTACAGATGTTCGAATCCGGGGTGATTCTGCGCCAGATGCACCTTCTGCTCCATATCGTAGGCCGAGAGCTTTCTGTTGTGGGTGCGTTTTACATACACCTGGCCGTCGGCTTTTGCAGGGGCAAGATAGCTCACCAGTGTGTCGCTGGCGCGGGAGTCTCCGCCGCCGTTGTAGCGCAGGTCCACGATTAGGGTCTTGACTCCTTCAGAGGCGAAATATTCCATCGGCTCGGCGATGTCGGCCAGCATAGATTTGCCGTCGGCATCTTCGTCGGCCTTGAAGCCCAGGTAGTGGAAGTAGCCCACAGGCTCCTTCAGGCCGGGATAGTCGGCTTCTGTAAAGATCTTCTTCTGCAGGCAGGGGCGGGTGATGAGAGACTCGGCGGCGGTTATCTCACACTCGAGGCTGCCGCCTTCGACATCCTTAAACACGAAACTGTGGGCTTCTGTGGTGCTTGGGCTGAAGAGAATCTCGTTGAGCTTCTCCACCGACTTCTTGGTGCCGAGCCAGTAGGTGAGCACGGGTTTGCCGTCCAGGGAATCTATCACCCAGCCGCGCTGCACGCCTGCATCCGCGAAGGGGCTGCCCGGATAAACATAGCGCACCGCGATGTTGTAGTCGCTCATCTGGCTCAGCGAGGCGCCGAATGTGCCGTAAACCACGCCGGTCTCGTCAGCCACATAGGTGGGGCCGTCTATCATCCAGCTCCAGCGGTCGTTGGACACCAGCATGCTGTCAAAGAAGTCGTAGATGTCGGTCTGATAGTTGAACGATACATCGGGAACCTGGTCATACCAGAAATAATAATCCATCATAATGTCGTTCTTGAGGTAGGAGAGGGTGGCTTCCACCTTCTTGCGGCGCTGCTGCTCTTCTGCCGATACCTTGTCTGTGGGGTTTGTGGGTTCTTCGGGCTGCTGTGTCTTGTTGCAGGAGACAGCTGCCGACAGGGCGAAGGCCGCCACGGCTAATGTTTTGAAAAACTTTTTCATTTTTGTGCGTTTTCAATTATGAAGACATCCTCTCCATCCTCCTGGAAATAGTAGTTTTCGCGGGCAAAGCGCTCGAGGGTATCTTTATTTGATGTGAGTTGCTTGATTCTTTCGTCTGTGTTCCGGATGGCCTGCCGGTAGTAGAGCTCCTGCCTTCTCTGGGTGCGGAGAACCGAAACGCTCTCTATCATATCTGCCAGACTGTTGCGCCGGTTGAATGTCAGCACCGAGAGGAATATCAGGATGGCCGCGAAATATTTGTTTATGACAATGCGGGCCCACAGCCTCCTGCTTTTGAGGTCGCGGATTTTTTTCTGTATGTTACACAATATTGCCACAAACGGCAAAAGTATTAAATTTGAGCCAAATATTGCAAGCGATGAGCTATTATTTACCCGATTGGAAGCAGAGTCTGCTGCTGGTGCTGATTTTTTTTGCCGGATCTGTGGCGGTGGCCGCTCTGGTGACCCTCGGTGGAATAGGGAGCACTTCGCTGATGTACGCTCTGACAATGATGTCCCCGCTGCTTTGGGCCGTGTTCTGCTCGCAGCGCAGCCGTGCATCAGGCGGGGGGAGCGTCCCCCTCGATGACCCGCAGCGCGGCGCCTTTGGCTCGATGCTGCCCGTGGCGCTGCTCTGCGCCGCCGCAACTCCTTTTATAGGGGTTCTGACGGAGCCTTTGGCAAGCCTTTTCCCGATGTCCGACGCAATGCAGGCGGCTTTGGAGAAGCTCACCGACCTCTCGCACCCTTGGGATTCGGTTCTGGCCACGGTGATTCTGGCCCCCCTGTGCGAGGAGCTGCTCTGCCGAGGCATCATCTGCCGCGGGCTGCTCACTGCCGGGCGCCCCCGGCCGGCCATCATATTCTCTGCATTCGTATTCGCCCTTCTGCACGGCAACCTTACCCAGGGCACGGTCGCCTTTGTGCTGGGCGTGTTTATGGGGTGGGTCTATTTCCGCACCCACTGCCTATGGTGCACCATAGCCGTCCATTTCGTTAACAACGGCCTCTCGATGCTCTTTGCCGTTCTGTTTCCCGACCTGCCGGTTACGGCAACTTATGCCGGCCTGCTGCCCCGGGGGGCATACATCGCCCTTGTAATCTCCAGCGCCGCCATTGTTGCGGCCGTCATATATACAATTCACCGTAAATACAAAGATGAACAAAGCATTGTATCCTTTGCGGTTCGCCCCTCTGCAAGTAGAGAAACGCTGGGGCGGTAGCGCACTCAAAAAAGAGTTCCACAAGGTTCCGGCCCCCGCACAGAAGGACGCCGGCATCAACACCGACAGCATCGGCGAGTCGTTTGAAGTTTACGAGGCGGGCGAAGACGCTTCCAGCTCCATTGTGAACGGCTTTCTGGCGGGAAACGACCTCTATTCCATATTGGAGACCTATTTGGGCGACCTGGTGGGGGACAATATCTACGATAACTTCGGCAACCAGTTTCCGCTGCTCATAAAGTATCTGGATGTGGAGGGGAGGCTCTCGGTGCAGGTGCATCCTACCGATGAGATAGCCGCCGAACGCTACGACAGTCTGGGCAAGAACGAATTCTGGTATGTGATGGACGCCGCCCCCGATGCAGTGGTCTATATGGGACTCAACCGCGACACCACAGCCGAAGAATTCTACCGCAAGTGCAAGGACGGCTCGGTGGAGGAACTGCTAAACGCCTACCACCCGCAGAAGGGAGACTGCTTCTTTATCAAGGCGGGCACGGTGCACGCCGCGCAGGGGGGCGTAGTGATAGCGGAGGTTCAGGAAAACAGCGACACCACGCTGCGGCTCTACGACTGGGGCTTCGAGAATGACCCCGCAACCCGCCGCGAGATGCACCTGGACGAGGCCATCGACTGCATAGACTACTCTAAATACAAGGCTGCAGAGCTGTTCACCCCGGCCAAGATGGCGCGCGGCGTGGTGTGCGACACCCGCTGGTTTACCATTAACGTGCTGCACATAAACGGCGAATACGCCACCGATCCCGACAATTACAACAGTTTCGTGCTCTATATGTGCGTGCAGGGTTCGGCACGCCTCTGCACTTCTGCCGGGGAGGAGACTATGCGGCAGGGGGAGACGCTGCTGGTGCCCGCCGCGATGGACTCCTACAAGGTCTGCAGCGACGGCGCCGGGGCAATTCTGCTGCAGGTCAGCATCCGCAAGATAGAAGAGGCCCGGGATGAATATATCAGACAGTAATCTGAGGGATTGCCCAGGCGTTTAAAGTTCAGGGCTCAAGTTCAGCGACAGATTATGACAAGAATCGATAAATATCTGTGGTGCATAAGGGTGTTCAAGAGCAGGGGGGAGGCGACCGACGCCTGTAAGGGAGGCAAAGTGAAAGTGGCCGGTCAGGAGGCCAAGCCATCCCGCGAAATCAAGCCGGGCGACACCATAGAGGTGCGCAAAGGCCCTGTAATCTACACCTACAAGGTGATAGAAGAGGTTGACAAGCGGCAGGGAGCGGCCCTGGTGCCCCGCTACGCAGAAAACATCACCCCGGAGAGCGAACTGGCCAAACTCAACGCCCCCCGCGAGTCATTCTTTGTGACGCGCGATCGGGGCGCCGGCCGGCCCACAAAAAAAGAGCGCCGACAGATGGACACTCTTTATTCTGTTTTGGAAGAGGATTTCTCTTCCGGAGACTTTGACTGAAGCTGCGGGGGACTGTTGCGGTTGAACCGCGTCATAGCCCTGTCGGGGCCCTCCAGCACAAAGCACTTGATGGCCTCCACGGCGTTGCCGAGCACATCAGGCAGTATGCGCTTCTGCTCCAAAAGCAGCTCCCCCAACACGAAATCTATCTGTCCGCCGCGGGCAAACCCGTTTCCGATGCCCATCCGCAGCCGCGCATACTGGTCGCTTGACAGATGAAAGTCGATGCTCTTGAGGCCGTTGTGCCCCCCGGCGCTGCCCGACTTGCGCAACCTGAGCGCCCCGAAAGGGAGGGCCAGGTCGTCCACCACCACCAGCAGATTCTCCGGCGCGATGTTCAGCTTCTTGACCCAGTAGGCCACAGCTTTGCCGCTGTTGTTCATATAGGTGGAGGGCTTGAGCAGGTTAAGCGTGTTGCCCTTCAGGCGGATCTGCGACACGTCGCCATACCTGTCAGAAGAAAAAACGGCACCGGATGCCCCACACAGGGCATCCAGTGCCATAAATCCCATATTGTGCCGTGTCTGAGCGTACTCCGGGCCGATATTTCCGAGCCCCACGATAAGGTACGTCTGAGCCATTGCACAAAAATAATCTGCGCCGTACTACTCTGCAGACCCCTCTGCCGCTGCAACTGCGTTGCGGGTGGACAGGCAGGTGCAGATGATGGTGGCCTTGGGGTTGACGATGCTGATGTTGTCGAACTTGAGGTCGCCTGCAGTGATGCGCTTGCCGATTGCAAGGGGGGTCACGTCAACGGTGAGGCTGTCGGGCAGATTCTCCACCAGACCGCTGATGCGCAGCTTGCGGCGGCTCACTTGGAGCTTGCCGCCGGCCTTTACGCCCACCGAGTTGCCGCTGATGATGATGGGCACCTCCACGGTGACGGGCTTTTTGCCGCTTACGACAAGGAAGTCAGCGTGCAGAGCGCGGTCGGTTACAGGGTGATACTGAACTGCGTGCAGCAGGGCGGTGAACTTCTGGCCGTCAACGTCCAGATCCACGATGTGGCAGTAGGGGGTGTCGGTGAAGTTCTTGAGATCCTTCTCCTCCACGGAGAAAGTGATGTTTGTGATGCCGTTGCCATAAACCACGCAGGGAACCTTGCCCTCTTTGCGGATGGCGCGCACGTCAGCCTTGCTGCCCACGGCCCTCTTGGAGCCGGAAATTGCCAAATGTTTCATTTGTAAAAGTTTAAAATGTGTTACTCAGCTTAAAGGGGTGCCCCCTTCAAGCCCCATTGCACCAAAATGCCCGATGGCACTTTTAACGGGGTGGCAAAGATACAAATTTTTCTCTTATTCGATAATTTTTACGCGCTGATTCCACTCAAGTTGCTTGTAATAAGCGTTGAGGGCGGTGTAGGAGTCCTTGGGGATGTAGATGCTAAGGCCGCTGTAATGGTCTATGGCGATGCCGTAGGCTGATTCGGTAGCCCTCTTGAAGGGGACCGCGCTTTCCAGGGCGGCCGTCAGGGCTTCGTACTGCGCTTCTGTGGAGAACTGCTCGAAATAGTGGGCGAAGTCAAAGAACCAGTCGTGTGACAAGGTGTAATACTTCTGCACTCCGCTGCGGTACACGCTTTCCATCTCGGTGCGGCGCAGCGCCACTATGTCGGCCGCCACGGAGGCCACATTGTCCAGTTCGCCGCACTTGACAAGGGCGATGGTGGCCGACTGGTATACCCCCTGCCGGCTCTGGTAGTAGTCGTAGTATTTCTCACAGATGGTCTCCAGCCCGCTCCTGCCGGGATCCAGAAACAGCGGATCAAGCAGCTCGGAGTAGGGGAAGCCGTCGATGAGAATCTCCATAGGTGAGGCCACTATCCAGTCGCAGCAGGAGCGCAGCTGATAGAGCGCCTCCACCGTGCTCATAAGACAGCAGTCCATCAGCAGCGCCTCCCAGTGGTACTTGCCCATAATGGAGGCAAAGTCGCAGATGTCCAGCTCGTCTTTGGTGGGGCTGTCGTAGCCGATGCTCTCTCGCACCGCGCCGGGCGTGGCGGCGGACACCTCATCCCCGCAGGAGCGGATGCTCTCGCCGCTGCGGTAGTAGCCCGACGGCAGCCATCCGGTGCCGTGGGAGGAGAACATCAGCACCCTGTATGTTGGGCTGCACTGCGCCTCGGCGGCCGCGAGCACCCGCTCGAACGACTCGGCGCTGCAGGCGTTGAAGTCGCTGCCGAAGTTGATGAGTTCCTCGCGTATGACCTGGCCTGACTTGTTGGTGTAGTAGCGCGAGAGGGTGGCGTCGCTGCGCTTGGTGTCCGTGCTGTTGTCGCGGTTCTGGAAGAATACCAGCAGCTCTTCGCCGGAGGAGTTCTTGGAGGGGACGTGCCCCTTGATCAAGTCCGCCACATTGCCCTCGGCATAGCTCGAGAGGGAGGCGTCCGT
Organism: Bacteroidaceae bacterium; assembly: GCA_963662035.1. GTDB lineage: Bacteria > Bacteroidota > Bacteroidia > Bacteroidales > UBA932 > Equibacterium. Next base: position 29,534 of record CAVLDO010000014.1, read on the forward strand.
GGCCGCCACATACAGCAGCACCATACGCTTCTGCTCAGGCTCGTGATTACCGGGGCATCCGGTGGCAAAAACCAGCGCGCACAGTATCAGCGTTATGTTCAGAAATCTTTTCACAAGCGTCAAAATTACAAAAAATTGTTGTGCAGACAATACTCGCGGCCGCCGCAAAGCGAGTCTATCAGAGTCACGGCGGCGGGGTTGAACTCGGCCGACGAGAAGAACTGCCTGGAAGAATGCTCCTTGACACTGCCGACGTATATGCGCTGCACCTGCCTGGCCACCGCCGGGGCGGGATTCACTATGGCAGCCCTGCCCCGGGCGATTTTTTCAATCTCTTCCGAGAGGAAGGGGTAGTGGGTGCAGCCCAGCACAATGTGGTCAGCCCCCGCCTCCAGCATAGGGACTATGTAGCTCTCCAGCAGGGCGACGGTCTCCGGTGTGTGGATGGCGCCGCTTTCCACCGCCTCCACCAGCCCGTAGCCCACCTGCTCTATGACCTTGATCCCTTCAGAAACCTGCGCATAGTGCTCCAGGGTACGGTGGTAGAGCTCTCCGCTGAAGGTCACCGCAGTGGCCAGAACCCCCACCACGCCGCTGCGGGTGTTGAGAATCGCCGGCTTGATGGCGGGTTCCATCCCCACGAAAGGGATGCTGAAAGTGCTGCGCAAATGCTCTATCGCGGCGGCGGTGGCGGTGTTGCAGGCCACCACTACCATCTCAGCCCCACGGTCGGCAAGAAAGCCTGTCACCTGGGTGGCGCGGCTGCACAGAAAGTCGTGGTCGCGCGTGCCGTAGGGGCAGTAGCGGCTGTCGGCAAAGTAGAGATAATCCTCCTCGGGCAGCAGCTTAATGATTTCCCGCCACACCGAAAGACCCCCGAGGCCAGAATCATAGACTCCTATCATAATTTAAGTTTTGCAGAGAAAGAAAATGTGCCTGCGGCGGTAATGTAGGCTCCGCCGACTTCAAAATGCCGCCCGACGTAGAATGCCCCGGCGGAAAAATAGGAGGGCATCACCCCCGCGTCGCCTGAGAAATGTCCGCCCAGACGCACTGCCGCGGCCTCCTTTATCACGAGACCGGCGCCGGCAGTGGCAAACGGCGCGGAATAGTTGCTCACGCTGCCCGCGCTCAGCGCCCCTTCCAGACGCAGAAGCCGCGAGAGCGGGATGTCGGCGTAGGCTCCGGCGCTGTAGATTGCAGGCAGAAGGCTGCTGCCGTTGCCGTAGTCCAGCGCTCCGCCGATGTTTTTGCCCTGCACCCCGACCGTTACGATGCCGGCAAAGGTGTAACTGCAGCCAAAATCGGCTGCGAGACTCTGCGCGTCGCGGTTGCTGCCCAGGGAGGAGTGCAGAAGCCGGCCCGAGAGGGAGAGCATCAGGCTGCGGAAGGGGTATAGGCGCACCTCCGCCCTGGCGCACATCTCATAGGGCCGGTAGATGCCCGTGGGGTTGCCCCGGTCGTCGTAGCCGTCGTATTCGGCCATCTGGTTGGAGGAGAACTCCAGCCCCGCCGCCAGAAAGGAGAGGGGGCGGACTATGGCCGAGACATTGCTGATATTGTAATTGATGCCTTTGGTCTGCCAGAGGGTCTTGGTGAAGCCCGCCTCCAGACGGTCGCCGCTCTGCAGCTGTGGCAGGGCATTGTCGTAGCCCCCCAGCGCGAGCCTTTCGGCGGAGCTGGGGATGCTCAGGTAAAAGGCAGGCTGCGCCTGCAGGCAGAGCCCGTAAAGTGCAAAGACAAATATGGAGAGCAGCCGTTTCATCACAGTTTCACAATCATTCGGGTGATGGTTTTTCCGGCATATTCTGCGGTGAGGGTGTAAGTCCCGGCGTTCAGAGCGGAGATGTCCACCGCAGCGGGGTCGAACGGCCCGGCGCTGAAGCTTCCGGAGAGCACCTCTCCCCCTGCGGCGCTGCGCAGGGTCACGCTGACCTGTACGGGGGCGGCGCTGCGCAGATAGAGCGTAGGACCGCTTGCCGGGTTAGGGTATATCTCCAGTTCGCTGCCGGTGTCGCGGGAGAGCAGACGGAAACTTGCAGTGGCCTCTTCTGCCTTGGCGTCGTATGCCGTTATAGTTATGTCCGCAGAGCCGTACTGCACCGCAGTGAGGGTTGCCACAGAGTTGGCTACAGATATCTTGAGCAGAGAATCGTCACTTGAATTTATGTCGTAGAAAAGACTCTCCCCGTCTGCATCGTAAAAAATCTCGCCGAGGTTCAAGAGGCAGGGGACATTCTTGTCTATGATGGTGTCCTGCAATGGCTTGAGCACCACGGGCGCGGAGTTTTCCAGCGCAGTGTAGGGCACTTCCACGCTGCAGCTGAGACCCGTGGCGTCGGTGGCGGTGAGAGTCAGGGTGTGGCTGCCAGCGATAGAGATGCGGCCCGAGATGAATACCTGCACATAGCTGCCGGTCTGCCTGCAGAAGAGGGCGGTGCGGTCGTCGCCCGCGATGCTGACAGAAACATCGTCTCCTGCGGGGTCGCTCACCGTGAAATCCAGCTCCGCCGTGTCGTGATATCGGACAATCACATCCGAGAGGGGCTGCAGCGGCTCTATTGTGGGGGGCATGTCTTCCACAATCTGCACCTGCGTCACTGCGGAGAGGGGAGTGGCATTGCCGTATTCGTCAAAGAACTGCACGGCGGCATAGTAGGTCGCGCAGTAATCCAGTGGCCCGGTGGATATGGTGAAGGGGGAGGCGCTGCAGCGCTCCATAATGCTGCAGTTGACATATTCTATGCCTTCTGTCGATGAGAATGGATCCTTGGCATAGTAGATTCGGGCGGAGGCTACCAGCGGATCGACCCCCTCTGAGGCTGGGGAGAGATCGGCCGTGAAGGCAATCCTGCGCCCCTGCACGGCGCACTTGCTGCCGGCGGAAAACTGCACGCTCCCGGGATTGGAGGCGATGGCGTCGTAGGCGTTCACCAGCCCCTTGCCAGGGTAGCGCACCGTGTTGTAGCCGCTGATGTCGGTGGTGTGGCTCAGCAGTATGTCGCGCAGCATAGCGGCGGTGAACCCTTCGCCTCCCAGATTGGCCACTATCAGGGCTGCCACCGCACTGACGTGTGGGGTCGCCATCGACGTGCCGCTGAAGCTGGCGTAGCCGTTGCCCGGCACTGTGCTCAGAATTTCCATATTGCCCGCTCCGCCCGGGGCGGCGATGTCCACCCAGCTGCCGTAGTCAGAATATGAGGCGAGACGGTAGTCGGCCTTGAGGGCGCTAACCGCCAGTACTTTGTCGTAGGCTGCAGGGTAGATTTCTGCCGCAGAGCCGTCGTTGCCCGCTGCAAACACCACCAAACCCCCTTTCATAGGGCCGGTCTGGTTGCCGAGGGCGTCGCAGCCGGCGTATTCTATGAAATAGTCGATGGCGCGCCTGGTGGATTCGGGCATATACCAGGCACCGTCGTAGTCCCAGCTGCACTGGCAGATCACCGCGCCGTGGTCTGCCGCCCATTTGATGGCGCGGATATCGTCGCCGCTGTCTTCGCTGTCCGCTTCGAAAATCTGACAGGACATAAGCCGCACGCCGGGGATGCCGGCCGCCGCGTCGCCTCCCGCAATGCCGCAGACCCCCGTGCCGTTGTTGTTAACTGCGGCGATGGTGCCGGCGATGTGGGTGCCGTGCTCTTCTGCCGTGATGCCGTAGCCGTCGTAGATGAAGTTATAGCCGCAGGAGGCGCCGGATGCATGATCCGGGTTGTGCCACATATTGCCGGAAAGATCTTCGTGCGTAAAGTCGATGCCGCCGTCCACCACAGCCACAATCACATCTTGCGCGCCGCTTTTGAGGCTCTTCCACACCGGAACGACATTCACGTCGCAGCCGCTGCGGCTCTCTGCGCCCGATGTGGTGTTGAGATAGTTCCACTGCTCGCCGAGATAGGGGTCGTTGAATGGGAGGCCATCTGCAGCGGATGCTGACTCTGCCGCAGATGCCTTTGCAGCGGCGGCTATGTATTGCGGCCTGCGCAGTCTGGGGACATAGTCGGCGGTGATGACCCCTTGCGCGGCACCCAGGCTTTCGCCCGCCTTGGTGAGCGGCATCCCGCTGCTGAAGGAGACATCGTACCAGCGGTGCAATCCCGCCCGGCGGGTGCGCTCTTCAAATTCTCCCGCTTCGGGGAAGGTGCGTTCCAGGCCGGTTATCTGCAGCTGGGGGTTTTCCCTGGCAAAGGCGTCCGGGTCAGATTCTATCGCCGCAGCCATCTCTTCGCTCACGAAGATGCGCATCCGCCCGCTCTGCAGACTCTCCGTCTGCACTTTGACTTCCTGCGTGGCGCATCCGGCCTCCCCGGAGGACTTGCTGCAGCCCGCCGGGAGCACCAGGGCCAGCACGGCCGCTATCAGAATAAAATTTCGCATACAAGCACAAAGATACAATAATCATCGCGAAAAAGTCTCTCCCCGAAGGTAGGGACTTTCTCGCCCTTGCACGGTTTAAGGCAAGCTGCAGATGCGTCCGTAGGCTTGAACATATAAAAAGAGAGGATGACCTTTTTTGGGCTCACCCTCTCTCTGCTGTTTATCGGAAGCAGGTTTACTGCTGTGTCATACGCTCGTAGTCTTCGGCGCTGGTCACGATGAGTTTCTCATACTCGCGCTGGCCGGTACCTGCAGGAATCAGGTGACCACAGATCACATTCTCTTTCAAGCCCTCGAGAGTATCCACGCGGCCGCGGATGGCGGCATCGCCCAGAACCTTGGTGGTCTCCTGGAAAGATGCGGCGGACATAAAGCTGTTGGTGCGCAATGCGGCGCGGGTGATACCCTGCAGCACCTGGTTGGCGGTAGCGGGGCAGGCGTCGCGGGCCATCACAAGCTTCTTGTCCTGGCGGCGGAGAATCGAGTTCTCGTCGCGCAGAGCGCGCACGGTAACAATCTGTCCGGGCTTCATTTCGGTGGAGTCGCCTGCATCGGTCACAACCTTCTTGTCAAAGATGTTGTCGTTCTCGTCCACAAACTCCCACTTGTCCACAAGCTGCTTGGTGAGGAACTTGGTGTCGCCGGGATCCACAATCTGCACCTTGCGCATCATCTGGCGGACGATAACCTCAAAGTGCTTGTCGTTGATCTTCACACCCTGCATACGGTACACGCTCTGCACATCGTTCACGATATACTCCTGAACCTTCACGGGACCGAGTATCGAGAGGATGTCGCTGGGCGAAACCGCACCGTCGGAGAGCGGCATGCCGGCACGCACATAGTCGTTTTCTTGCACCATTATCTGCTTGGACAGAGGCACGAGATAAGTGCGTTTCTCGCCGCTGCGGCTGGTTACGATAATCTCGCGGTTACCCCTGCGGGCACGTCCCATAGAAACCTCGCCGTTGATTTCTGAAACGATAGCGGGGTTCGAAGGGTTGCGGGCCTCGAACAGCTCGGTGACGCGCGGCAGACCGCCGGTGATATCGCCGGCCTTGCCGGTTGCGCGCGGAATCTTGAATATTATGGCGCCGACAGAAATCTTCTCGCCGTTTTCCACATTGATGTGGGCGCCGACAGGCAGGTTGTACTGCATTATGTCGTTGCCCTCGTCGTCGATGATGTGGATAGTCGAAGTGAGGTTCTTGTCGCGGCTCTCGATTGTGACCTTCTCGCGGTGGACGGAGAACTCGTCGGCCGCCTCTTCGCGGTAAGTCACGCCGTCGATGAGGTTCTCATAGCGCACGGTACCGGAGAATTCGCAGATTGCAAGGGCGTTGTAGGCATCCCAGTTGCAGATCAGGTCCCCCTTGTGCACCTCGTCTCCGTTGCCGAAGAACAGCTCGGTGCCGTAAGGGATGTTGTACTGGCTCAGGGTGATGCCCGTGGTGGCGTCCTTGATGGTCATCTCGGCGGTGCGGCCCACCACGATGGTGTGCTCGCCGCCCTCGTCAACCTTGGTGATGGTGCGCAGCTCCTCAAACACGAGGCGGCCGTCGTACTTGGCCTTGATCTCACTGTCGGAAACCACGTTGGAGGCGGTACCGCCGACGTGGAACGTACGCAGGGTCAGCTGCGTGCCGGGCTCGCCGATAGACTGCGCCGCGATTACGCCCACAACCTCGCCCTTCTCCACCATGCGGCCGGTGGCAAGGTTGCGTCCGTAGCATTTTGCGCAGACACCCTTGCGGGACTCGCAGGTGAGCACGGAGCGGATCTCTATCTGCTCGATGGGGAGCTTCTCTATCTGCTCCACGATAGCCTCGGTGATCTGCTCGCCGGCCTCAAGAATGAGCTCTCCGTTGAGAGGATTGTAGATGTTGTGCACCGATGTGCGGCCCAGAATGCGCTCGCCCAGAGTCTCCACAACCTCGTCCTTGTCTTTGATGGCGGTAGCCACAAGGCCGCGGAGAGTGCCGCAGTCCTCCTCGTTGATTATGACATCGTGCGAAACGTCCACCAGACGGCGGGTCAGGTAGCCGGCATCGGCAGTCTTAAGCGCGGTATCGGCAAGACCCTTGCGGGCACCATGGGTGGAGATGAAGTACTCCAGCACGCTCAGACCCTCCTTGAAGTTGGCGAGAATCGGGTTCTCGATAATCTCGGCTCCGGAGGCGCCGGACTTCTGCGGCTTGGCCATCAGACCGCGCATACCGCAAAGCTGGCGGATCTGATCCTTACTGCCTCGGGCACCGGAGTCAAGCATCATATAAACGGGGTTGAAGCCCTGCTTGTCAGACTTGATCTGCTTCTCCACGATATTGGTGAGCTCGTTGTTAATCTTGGACCAGATGTCGATGATCTGGTTGTAGCGCTCGTTGTTGGTGATAAGACCCATATCGAAGCTCTGCTGGATGGAGGAAACCTCGTCGTAGCCCTTCTGGATAAGTTCACCTTTCTCCTCGGGCACGAGCACATCGGCCAGGTTGAACGACAGACCGCCGAGGTATGCCATCTTGTAGCCGAGGTTCTTTATGTCGTCCAGGAACTGGGAAGTCCTTGCCACGCCGGTGTGCTTGAGCACGTCGCCGATAATATCGCGCAGGTTCTTCTTCTTGAGCAGGGTGTTGATGTAGGGAACCTCGTCGGGAACGACCTCGTTGAACATCAGGCGGCCGGGGGTGGTGTCCACCAGCTGATAGCCCTTGCCAAGGTCGGTCTTGTCTATGGGCAGGCGCACCTTGATCTTGCTCTGCAGAGTCACGCGACCCTCATTGAGGGCGATTGTGGACTCTTCGGGGCCGTAGAAGGTGAGGCCTTCTCCCTTGGCGCCGTCTTTCTCCTTGGTGATGTAGTACAGACCGAGGACCATATCCTGCGAAGGGACGGTGATGGGGGCGCCGTTGGCGGGGTTGAGAATGTTGTGGCTGCCCAGCATCAGCAGCTGCGCCTCAAGCACTGCGGCATTGCCCAGCGGGAGGTGGACTGCCATCTGGTCACCGTCGAAGTCGGCGTTGAACGCGGTGCAGGCCAGCGGGTGCAGCTGTATGGCCTTGCCCTCGATGAGCTTGGGCTGGAAGGCCTGGATACCGAGCCTGTGCAGTGTGGGGGCACGGTTCAGCAGCACGGGGTGACCCTTCATCACATTCTCCAGGATGTCCCAGATTTCGGGGCCCTGCTTGTCCACGACCTTCTTTGCTGACTTGACGGTCTTCACAATGCCGCGCTCTATGAGCTTGCGGATGATAAACGGCTTGTAAAGCTCGGCCGCCATATATTTGGGCAGACCGCACTCGTGCATCTTGAGCTCGGGGCCTACCACAATCACGGAACGTGCGGAGTAGTCGACACGCTTGCCCAACAGGTTCTGGCGGAAGCGGCCCTGCTTGCCCTTAAGGCTGTCGGAGAGAGACTTGAGGGTGCGGTTGGCTTCTGACTTCACGGCGTTGGACTTGCGCGAGTTGTCGAACAGCGAGTCCACGGCCTCCTGCAGCATACGCTTCTCGTTGCGCAGAATCACCTCGGGGGCCTTGATGCTGATGAGCCTCTTGAGGCGGTTGTTGCGGATAATCACGCGGCGGTAGAGCTCGTTGATGTCGCTGGTGGCGAAACGGCCGCCGTCCAGAGGCACCAGAGGGCGCAGATCCGGGGGTATCACGGGAATCACCTTCAGGATCATCCACTCGGGGCGGTTGACCTCCTTGGACTCCCTGAAAGCCTCGATCACGCTCAGACGCTTGAGGGCCTCGGCCTTGCGCTGCTGCGAAGTCTCGGTCTCGCTCTTGTGGCGGAGCTCGTATGAGAGAGAGTCGAGGTCAAGCTCCTTGAGCATATCATAGATAACCTCGGCACCCATTCCGGCAATGAACTTGTTGGGATCGTTGTCCTCCAGCATATCGTTCTCCTTGGGGAGCTTGGCCACGAGGTCCAGGTACTCGTCTTCGGAGAGAAGGTCGCCGCGGCTGATGTTGAACTGCTCTGCAGAACCGGCCTGGCGCACCAGATATTTCTCGTAATAGATTACAGCCTCGAGTTTCTTGCCCGGAATGCCCAGCAGGTAGCCGATCTTGTTGGGGGTGGAGCGGAAATACCAGATGTGAGCCACGGGAACGGTGAGGGTGATGTGACCCATACGCTCGCGGCGCACCTTCTTTTCGGTGACCTCCACACCGCAGCGGTCGCAGACGATACCCTTGTAGCGTATCCTCTTGTACTTGCCGCAGTGGCATTCATAGTCTTTTGACGGACCGAAGATCCTCTCGCAGAACAGGCCGTCGCGTTCGGGCTTGTAGGTGCGGTAGTTTACAGTCTCAGGCTTGAGCACCTCTCCGTGGGACTGGTCCAGGATGGCTTCGGGAGAGGCCAGGCTGATGGAAATCCTGGTGAAGTTGCTCTTATCTTTTGTATCCTTTTTAAAAGACATATTTGTTTACTGTTAATTGATTCGTGTGAGCAATAAATTATTCCAGTTTCACATTCAGCGCAAGGCCCCTGAGTTCGTGCAGGAGCACATTGAGGGATTCCGGAATGCCGGGAGTCGGCATAGTGTCGCCCTTGACGATGGCCTCGTATGCGCGGGAACGTCCCGTGACGTCATCACTCTTGATGGTGAGGACCTCCTGCAGGATGTTCGAAGCGCCGAATGCCTCCAGGGCCCAGACCTCCATCTCACCGAAACGCTGGCCGCCGAACTGGGCTTTACCGCCGAGGGGCTGCTGGGTGATGAGGGAGTAGGGACCGATGGAACGGGCGTGCATCTTGTCGTCGACCATATGACCCAGCTTGATCATATAGATCACGCCGACGGTCGCGGGCTGGTCAAACTGCTCGCCGGTTTCGCCGTTGCGCAGATATGTCTTTCCAAAGCGGGGGACGCCCGCCTTGTCGGTGTATTCGCAGATGTTCTCCAGAGTGGCACCGTCGAAGATGGGGGTGGCGAAGTTGACGCCCAGCTCGCGGCCGGCCCAGCCCAGCACGGTCTCGTAAATCTGACCGAGGTTCATACGGCTCGGCACGCCCAGAGGGTTAAGCACGATGTCCATAGGGGTTCCGTCCTCAAGGAAGGGCATATCCTCGTCCTTGACGATCTTGGCCACGATACCTTTGTTTCCGTGGCGGCCCGCCATCTTGTCACCGACTCTGATCTTGCGCTTCTTGGCAACATACACCTTTGCCAGCTGCAGGATGCCGTTGGGCAGCTCGTCGCCGATGGAGAGGCTGTAGGAGACTCTCTTGAACTCCGCCTCGACATTCTTGTAGGCAATGATGTAGTTGTTGATGAGCGAGCGGACCATATCGTTGGTGTGCTTGTCGCTTGTCCACTTCACGGGGTTGATCTCCTCGTACTTCTCGATGGACTCGAGGACGGCACGGGTGAAATCCTCTCCCTTGGCTATGCGCACGAGGCCGAAGGTGTCGGTCACGCCGCAGCTCTTCTTCCCCTTGAGCAGGGTGAGCATCTTCTCGATGAAGGTCTTGTGCAGCTCTGCCTGCCTGCTCTCCTTCTGTTCGGTGGCGGCGGCAAGCTGCGCCTTGATCTGAGCGCGCTCTTTCTTGCTGTTCTCCTTGGTGATGCGCGAGAAGAGACGGGTCTCGATCACTGTGCCCGTCAGCGAAGGGTTGGCCTTCAGAGAGGCGTCCTTCACATCGCCGGCCTTGTCGCCGAAGATGGCGCGCAGCAGCTTCTCCTCGGGAGAAGGGTCGCTCTCGCCCTTGGGGGTGATCTTGCCCACCATAATGTCGCCGGGCTCAACGTGCGCGCCCACGCGGATTATGCCGTTCTCGTCGAGATCCTTGGTGGCGTCCTCGCTCACGTTGGGGATATCGTTGGTGAGTTCCTCCTGTCCGCGCTTGGTGTCGCGAACCTCCATTATGTACTCGTCCACGTGGATGGAGGTGAGGATATCCTCACGCACCATTCTCTCCGAGAGCACGATGGCATCCTCGAAGTTGTAACCCTTCCAGGGCATGAACGCCACCTTGAGGTTGCGGCCCAGGGCCAGCTCGCCGTTGCGGCTGGAGTAGCCCTCGGTCATAATCTGGCCGGGGGTCACGCGGTCGCCCTTGTGCACGATGGGCACGAGGTTCACGGTAGTGCTCTGGTTGGTCTTGCGGAAGTGGGGGAGGGTATATACGGTGACCTCGGGAGAGAAGCTTACAAACTTCTCGTCTTCGGTGCGGTCGTATTTGACACGGATTTCACGGGCATCCACGAACACCACCTCGCCGTTGCCTTCAGCGGCGATCTGGGTGCGGGAGTCGCGCATCACGGGGCCTTCGAGACCGGTGCCCACGATAGGAGCCTCGGGCTTGATGATAGGCACCGCCTGGCGCATCATGTTGCTGCCCATCAGGGCGCGGTTGGCGTCGTCGTGCTCCAGGAAGGGGATCAGCGAAGCCGCGATAGACGAAATCTGGTTGGGGGCGACGTCTATCAGATGCACCTCGTTTTTGCTCACCACGGGGAAGTCGGCCTGCAGACGGCAGCTGATGCGCTCGTCGGTGATGTCACCGTCGTCGGTCATATGCACGTTTGCCTGAGCCACCAGCTTGCCCTCCTCGTCTTCGGCGCTGAGATATACGCAGCCCTCATCGCTCATATCCACCTTGCCGTTCACCACCTTGCGGTAGGGGGTCTCGATGAAGCCGAGGTTGTTGATGCGGGCATATACGCAGAGAGAGGAGATAAGGCCGATGTTGGGGCCTTCCGGTGTCTCGATGGGGCAGAGACGGCCGTAGTGTGTATAGTGTACGTCTCGAACCTCGAAACCTGCGCGGTCGCGGGACAGACCGCCGGGACCCAGGGCGGAGAGACGTCTCTTGTGAGTCATCTCGGCCAGAGGGTTGATCTGGTCCATAAACTGCGAAAGCTGGCTGGTGCCGAAGAACGAATTGATGACACTCGAGAGAGTCTTGGCGTTGATCAGGTCGCTGGGGGTGAACACCTCGTTGTCGCGCACGTTCATACGCTCGCGGATGGTGCGGGCGATACGGCTCAGGCCCACGCTGAACTGGTTTGCCAGCTGCTCGCCTACCGTGCGGATGCGGCGGTTGCTCAGGTGGTCGATGTCATCGACGTTAGCCTTGGATACTATGAGCTGGATGAGATACTTGATGATCTCGATTATGTCCTCCTTGGTGAGCACGCGCACGTCGGCGGGAATCTTGAGGCCGAGCTTGCGGTTGATGCGGTAGCGGCCCACATCGCCCAGGTCATAGCGCTTGTCGGAGAAGAAGAGCTTCTCTATCACGTCGCGGGCGGTCGCCTCGTCCGGCGGTTCGGAGTTGCGCAGCTGGCGATATGTGTAGAGAATGGCCTCCAGCTCGGAGTTGCACTGGTCTTTCTCCAGCGTATTGTGAATGATGGCGTAATCGCTCAGGCCGGGATCCTCTTTGTGCAGCAGGATGGTGGAAACGCCGCTCTCGATGATTTCGTCGATGTTCTCCTCGGTGAGTTCGGCGTTGCGCTCCACGATGACCTCGTTACGCTCGATTGATACAACTTCGCCCGTGTCCTCGTCCACAAAGTCCTCGACCCAGGTCTTGAGCACGCGGGAAGCCAGCTTGCTTCCGATGTGCTTCTTGAGGGTCGCCTTGTTGACCTTGACCTCGTTTGCCAGACCGAAGATGTCCAGGATGTCCTTGTCGGTTTCAAAACCGATGGCGCGCAGCAGGGTGGTTACAGGCAATTTCTTTTTGCGGTCGATATATGCATACATCACGTTGTTGATGTCGGTTGCAAATTCGATCCAGCTTCCTTTGAAGGGGATGATGCGTGCGGAGTAGAGCTTGGTGTTGTTGGCGTGCAGGCTCTGTCCAAAGAATACACCCGGAGAACGGTGCAGCTGTGATACCACGATGCGTTCGCTTCCGTTGATCACGAAAGTGCCTCTGGGAGTCATATACGGGATGGAACCCAGATAGACATCCTGAATCGTGGTGTCGAAATCTTCGTGTTCGGGGTCTGTGCAGTACAGCTTCAGCTTTGCCTTCAAGGGCACGCTGTAAGAGAGACCTCTGTCAAGGCATTCCTCAATCGAATAACGCGGAGGATCAACGAAATAGTCGATGAACTCAAGCACGAAATTGTTTCGTGTGTCGGTTATTGGAAATATCTCCTGGAATACTTTGAACAACCCTTCGTTACGCCGGTTTTCAGCGGTGGTGTCAAGCTGGAAGAAGTCCTTGAAGGACTTCAGCTGCACCTCCAGAAAGTCGGGGTAGTCCAGATGAACCTTAGAAGTTGCGAATGAAATTCGCGAGCTTTTAACGTTTTGAGACATTTATGAAAATATTAAAAAAAGGTAGGATTATTATACGACAAAAAGGTTTAGAGCCTTTGGTGGCTCTAAACCTGAGATTGTTAATCCCTTATTTGGGTTGGAATTACTTAATTTCAACTTCTGCGCCTGCACCTTCGAGGGTCTCCTTGATCTGCTCGGCCTCTGCCTTGGAAACTTTTTCCTTGATAGGCTTGGGAGCACCGTCAACGAGGTCTTTAGCACCCTTGAGGTCAAGACCGGTGATCTCCTTCACGACCTTGATGACGCCCAGCTTGGCCTGGCCTGCGGAGGTAAGGATTACATCGAATTCGGTCTGCTCAGCAGCAGCTGTTTCACCAGCAGCTGCGGGAGCGGCAACAGCAACAGCAGCTGCTGCGGGCTCGATGCCATATTCGTCTTTGAGAATCTGTGCAAGTTCCTGCACGTCCTTAACAGTAAGGTTTACCAACTCTTCTGCAAGTTTTTTGATATCTGCCATAATTGTTTATAGTTATTAATTGTTTGTTTGCTTGATAAATAATTAATTGTTTCTTTCTTCGAGAGCCTTCACCAGACCTGCTACGCACCCGCCTGCATTTGACTGCAGTGCGCTGATGACATTCTTGGCGGGAGACTGGAGGAGAGTGACGATGTCGCCGATGAGTTCTTCGCGGGACTTGATGTTGCAGAGAGTCTCGAGGTTGTTTGCGCCGACATAAGCGCACTCCTGGACATATGCAGCCTTAAGTGCCGGTTTGCCAATCTGAGCCGCCTGCTCTTTGATGAGCTTTGCGGGAGCATTGGGAGTTTCGGTGAACATCAGTGCGGTAGATCCCTTGAGGGAAGAGCAGAGTGATTTCATCTCGTCACCGCCCTTTTCCAAAACCTTGGCAAGGAGGGTGTTCTTGACCACTACAAGCTGGATGTTGCTGTTGAAGCAGGCGCGGCGCAGAGCAGAAGTCTGTTCTGCATTGAGTCCCTCTATATCGGTGATATAGAAGTTGGGATGCTGCTCTATGCGTGCCGCAATCTGATCAATTATTTGTGATTTAAGTTCTTTTCTCATAATCCTTGATAATTAATTATTCTGCGGCGCCCACTGACTTGACATCGATATTGACACCCGGGCTCATTGTGGATGAGATCGAGATGCTCTTGATATAGGTGCCTTTGAGTGCTTGCGGTTTGAGTTTTACGATTGTGCTCATCAGCTCCACTGCATTCGCTGCGAGCTGCTCTGCGGAGAAGGATACCTTGCCGATGGCAGTGTGGATGATACCGGTCTTGTCGACCCTGAAGTCGATCTTGCCGGCCTTGACCTCTCTTACTGCCTTGCCGATCTCCATTGTGACGGTACCGGTCTTGGGGTTAGGCATAAGGCCGCGGGGGCCGAGGATACGGCCGATGGGGCCGATCTTGCCCATAACCGAAGGGGTGCAGACGATAACGTCAACATCTGTCCAGCCGCCCTTGATCTTCTCGATGTAGTCGTCCAGGCCGACATAATCGGCGCCTGCCTCTTGAGCCTCGTTTTCCTTGTCGGGAGTGCAGAGAGCCAGTACGCGGGTCACCTTGCCGGTTCCGTGGGGAAGAGTCACGACGCCGCGGACCATCTGGTTCGCTTTACGAGGGTCCACACCAAGACGAACGGCCAGGTCTACGGAAGCGTCAAAGGAAGCATAGTTAATCTCTTTTACTATGCCGCAAGCCTCGTTCAGCTTGTAGGTCTGATTGCTGTCGTATTTAGCGGCAGCTGCTTTTTGTTTCTTAGTCAACTTGCTCATTGCGTGTGAATTTCTTATTTAACGTCGGCAGGGAACTCACCTTCTACATAGATACCCATACTGCGTGCGGTACCGGCCACAAGCTTCATTGCAGAAGACTCTGTAAAGCAGTTGAGGTCGGGCATTTTCTCGCTCGCAATCTTGCGGACCTGGTCCCAGGTGAGAGTGGCTACTTTCTTTCTGTTAGGCTCGTTGCTGCCCTTCTGAACTTTGGCAGCCTCCTTTATCAGGTTGGCCATAGGAGGTTCTTTGACCTCGAAGGTGAAAGATTTATCACTATAAACAGTGATGACTACGGGCAATACCTTACCCGCCTTGTCCTGAGTGCGGGCATTATACTGCTTGCAGAAATCCATAATGTTCACACCCTTTGAACCGAGAGCCGGTCCTACGGGCGGTGACGGATTGGCCGCACCGGCCTTGATCTGCAGCTTGATAAACCCTGCAATTTCTTTTGCCATAATTGTTAAACTTTGGTTACTTGTGCAAAATTAAGCTCTACAAGCGTCTTGCGGCCGAATATCTTGACCGTGACGGCAAGCTTGCGCTTGTCGTCCATAATCTTCTCGACGGTGCCTTCAAAACCGTTGAACGGACCATCGTTGATCTTGATGGGTTCGCCCACGGTAAACGGAGTGACGGTCTCCTCGTCCTGGTCGGCCATAGTGTCGATCGCACCCAGAATGCGGGCGATCTCGCTCTGACGCAAGGGGACGGGTACACGCTTGATTGTCTTCACCTTCTTGTCCTTACCGTCGATGTGTTTCTCCTCGATTACTTCTACGTTCTCGGAGAGGAAACCGGCCACGAAGGTAATGTCCTTGATGATGTGTTCAATCTCACCGGTAAGATTAGCTTCCATATAAATATACCCCGGGAAAAGAACTCTCTCGGCGCTGACTCTCTTACCGTTTTTAATCTGGTAATACTTTTCAGTCGGAATGAGGACCTGAGAAATATGGTCTTGAAGACCGTGATTCTCTATCTCCTTTTCGATATATTCTTTGGCTTTTTTCTCTTTACCGCCTGCGGTACGGACCACATACCATTTTTTGGCAACTTCGCTCATAATTACAGTTGGTAGATACCGGTCATGATGGTCTTGAACAGGAAGTCAATGACCCAAACGACCACGGCACATATCAGAGAAGCCACCATAACGAGAACGGCTGAACTCTGAAGCTTGCTCCAGGTCGGCCAAGTCACTTTGGTGGTGAGTTCTTTGTAAGACTCCTTAAAGTAAGTACCTATTTTGCTCATTGTTATTCTGTTGTCGGCCGCGCAGATTGGAAGCGGTCCTGAAGCGGCCTTTTAATAACGCACCGGATTCGTAACCATCCGATATTTTTGCAGGGGAAGCAGGAATCGAACCCACATCGACGGTTTTGGAGACCGCTGAACTACCATTGTTCTATTCCCCTATATCACAATTCCGGCTACTGTGGATAGCAGCCGGAATAGCGATTATCTGTAATTAGTCAGCTACTGCGATAACCTGACCTGCACCTACTGTGCGGCCGCCTTCGCGGATAGCGAAACGAAGACCTACGTTGAGGGCTACAGGGTAGATGAGGCTGACCTTGATCTCTACGTTGTCACCGGGCATTACCATCTCGGTTCCCTCGGGAAGAGTGATCTCACCTGTGATGTCAAGGGTGCGGATGAAGAACTGAGGACGATATTTGTTGTGGAACGGTGTGTGACGGCCGCCCTCGTCTTTCTTCAGAACGTAAATCTGACCTGTGAACTCGTGGTGAGGAGTGATGGTGTTGGGGTGTGCGATAACCTGACCGCGCTTGATCTCCTTCTTGTCGATACCGCGGAGCAGCAGACCTACGTTGTCACCTGCCTCGCCCTCATCGAGGAGCTTGCGGAACATTTCGACACCGGTAACGACAGACTTCTTGGGCTCATCGCCAAGACCGATGATCTGAATTTCGTCACCGACCTTAACCTTACCCTGCTCGATACGGCCGGTAGCTACTGTACCGCGACCGGTGATGGAGAAGACGTCCTCGACAGGCATAAGGAAGGGCTTGTCGGTAAGACGGGGAGGCAGCTCGATGTATGTGTCGACAGCATCCATAAGTTCCATAACCTTCTCCTCCCACTTGGGGTCGCCGTTGAGTGCGCCGAGTGCGGAGCCGCGGATTACGGGGGCGTTGTCGCCATCGAAGTTGTAGAAGTTGAGAAGTTCGCGAACCTCCATTTCTACGAGCTCCACCATCTCGGGGTCGTCCACGATATCAACCTTGTTGAGGAAGACTACGATGCGGGGAACGTTCACCTGACGGGCGAGAAGCACGTGCTCACGGGTCTGGGGCATAGGACCGTCGGTAGCTGCAACCACGAGGATCGCACCGTCCATCTGCGCTGCACCTGTTACCATGTTCTTCACATAATCGGCGTGGCCGGGGCAGTCAACGTGCGCATAGTGGCGGGTAGCGGTCTCGTACTCGATGTGTGCGGTGTTGATTGTGATACCGCGCTCTTTCTCTTCGGGAGCGTTGTCGATTGAGTCAAATGAACGGACTTCGGAAAGTCCCTTTTCTGCAAGAACTTTGGTAATAGCAGCGGTAAGAGTGGTTTTACCGTGGTCAACGTGGCCGATGGTGCCGATGTTGACGTGAGGTTTGGTCCTCTGGAATGTTTCTTTTGCCATAGTTAATATTTTACGTGTTTTATCGTTGAGCTGGTGGTGAGAATTGAACTCACGACCTCTTCCTTACCAAGGAAGCGCTCTACCCCTGAGCTACACTAGCAGTAATATACTTGAGCGGAAGACGAGGTTCGAACCCGCGACCCTCAGCTTGGAAGGCTGATGCTCTACCAACTGAGCTACTTCCGCTTTTTGCAGACTTAAAAAATAAGCGGTAATGCTGCTTCAGGTATGTTTCTACAACATTTCCGCCACTTTTTTTGCCGTGGGAAGAGATGGATTCGAACCACCGTAGGCGTAAGCCAGCAGATTTACAGTCTGCCCCATTTGGCCACTCTGGTATCTTCCCTGAAAGGTGAGCCGATAGACGGATTCGAACCCCCGACCTGCTGTTTACAAAACAGCTGCTCTACCGACTGAGCTATATCGGCTTATAGCTTCCCTTATTTTGGGATTGCAAATATAGGCGGATTTTTTTAATTGCCAAAATAATCGGCAATTTTTTCCAAGATATTCTCCCAAGTCATCCCGCACTGTGCATACTGCTCCGCCACGCTTGCCTGGTCGATGAACTTGTCGGGGACTCCCACCGGCACCACCCGGACATCGCCCCCCCGCGTAGCAACATACTCGCTCACCGCGCCGTAGAGTCCGCCGGCAACGGTCCCGTCCTCCACGGTTATGATGCGGCTGCAGGTGTTGCAGGCCTTCTCCAGCGCTTCTGTGTCTATGGGTTTGAGAAAGCGCATATCATAGTGCAGGACGCTCTGTCCGAATCTTTTCTTGGCCTCGGCGGCCGCCTTTGCGCAGAGGTTGCCTATCGGGCCGATGGAGAGCAGGGCCACTTTGCTCCCCTCGCTGCGCAGCACCGCGCGCCCTATCGGCAGCGACTTGAATCCGGTGCCGCGCCACTGCACCCCCTCTCCGCATCCGCGCGGATACCTTATTATAATGGCAGGGTAGTGGGGCAGGGTGGCGCTGTAGAGCAGGTCGTGCAGATCCTTCTCGTTGTATGGCGAGGCGATGGCCAGGTTGGGGACGCTGCGCAGAATGGACATATCGAAGACCCCCTGATGGGTGGCGCCGTCTTCTCCCACCAGTCCGGCGCGGTCAAAGCAGAAAATCACCTTGAGATGCTGCAGCGCCACGTCGTGGATGATGTTGTCCACGGCCCGCTGGGAGAAGGTGGAGTAGATGTTGCACACAGGCAGCAGGTCACCTGCGGCCAGCCCGGCGGAGAATGTCACGGCGTGCCCTTCGGCTATGCCGACGTCGAACACCCGCTCGGGGAAGCGCTCCTTCATTATGTCCAGGCTGCTGCCGCGCAGCATCGCCGGGGTTATGCCCACTATGCGGCTGTTGTTCTTTGCGAGGGCGGTGACTGTCTCGCCGAACACTGTCTGATAGCGGTCGGCAGAAAGGCCGCTGTGCACGGGCTCGCCCGATTCGGGGTCGTATGCCCCCGGGGCGTGCCAGAAGGAGGGGTTCTCCTCCGCCGGCCTGTAGCCCTTGCCCTTGACGGTGACAAGATGCAGAATCTTGGGCCCCTTGATGTTGTGGAGCCGCTCCAGCATAGAAATGACTTCCGAGAGATTGTTGCCGTCGACGGGACCGAAATATCTGAAGCCCAGGGAGTCGAACATAGAGACGGTCTCGCTGTTGTGCAGCAGCAGTTTTTTGGTGCTGCGGGTCAGCGCCTGCAGAAAGCTGCGGATCTTGCCCTCGCCCAGCAGGTGCCAGATGTTGTTCTTGATGCGGTTGTACCCCGCCCCAGTGGTTATGCGGGTCAGATGGCGGTGCAGCGCATCGTTGGATATGTCGATGGAAATCCGGTTGTCGTTGAGTATCACCAGCAGGTCGCTCTTGCGGCTGCCGGCATTGTTGAGGCCCTCGAATGCGAGGCCGCCCGACATAGCGCCGTCGCCTATCACCGCCACGTGGCGGGCCTTGACGCCGCGCAGTTCGTCGGCCACCGCAAAGCCCAGCGCGGCCGAGATTGAGGTGGAGGCGTGGCCCGCGCCAAAGCAGTCGTAGGGGCTCTCGTCCCGCTTGGGGAAGCCGCTCAGCCCCCCTTTTCTGCGATTGTTAAGAAAAGCCTCGCGACGCCCGGTGAGTATCTTGTGGGCGTATGCCTGATGCCCCACATCCCACACGACCTTGTCGTCGGGAGTGTCCAGCACCTTGTGCAGGGCCACGGCAATCTCCACCGCCCCCAGGCTCGAAGCCAGGTGGCCGGGGTTTTTTGCGCAACTCTCTATTATATACTCTCTCAGTTCACCGCAGAGCTGCTCAAGCTGCTCCGGATTCAGTTTCTTGAGATCGGCGGGAGAGTTTATGTTGTCTAAGATTCTATCCAATTACTGCGGACGGTAAGATGAAGTGTATGGCTCCTCGCGCACGATGGTCTGGTCTCTGTCGGGACCCACGGATATGATCTTGACGGGGAGTTTGAGCTCCTCCTCCAGAAATTTGATGAAAATTCTGAACTCGTAGGGGAAGTCGCTCTCGCTGCGGACTTCGCTCAGGGGCTTGTGCCACCCCTTGAACTCTTTGTACACGGGTTCTATGCCGGCCTGTGTGTCAAAGGGAAAGATGTTGCAGGGCTCGCCGTCCACAATGTAGCTTGTGGCCACCTTGATGGTGTCGAACTCGTCCATCACGTCGGCCTTCATCATCACCAGGTCGGTGACGCCGTTGAGCATCACGGCATATTTGAGAGCCACCAGGTCCAGCCATCCGCAGCGGCGGGGACGCCCGGTGACGGAGCCGAACTCGGCGCCGCCTATGCGCAGCTGCTCTCCGGTCTCATCGTTGAGCTCGGTGGGGAAGGGGCCGCTGCCCACGCGGGTGCAGTATGCCTTGAAGATTCCGTACACGCGCCCCACCTTTCCGGGAGCTATGCCCAGCCCCACGCAGGCGCCGGGGCAGATGGTGTTGGAAGAGGTGACGAAGGGGTAGGAGCCGAAGTCGATGTCCAGCATACTGCCCTGCGCCCCCTCGGCCAGAATCTTCTTATTGTTTTCCAGACATTCGTTGGCGAAGTATTCGCCGTCGATTATCCTGAAGGTCTTGAGGTATTCCACGGCCTCCAGCCACTCGGCCTCGTGATAGGCGGCATCGTATTGGAAGTCGAACTGCCGTAGATATTCGATGTGCTTGGCCTTGAGGGCCTCGAAGCGCTCCTTGAAGTTTGTGGCCAGAATGTCGCCCACCCTGAGGCCGACGCGGCTCACCTTGTCGGTGTAGGTGGGGCCGATGCCCTTGAGGGTGGAGCCGATCTTGGCCTTGCCCTTGGATGCCTCCTGGGCGGCGTCTATGATCTTGTGGGTGGGGAGAATAAGGTGCGCCTTCTTGGAGATGAAGAGCCGCTCGCGCAGGGGGACTCCCGCCGCCTCGATGGATTCGCATTCGCCGCGGAAGGTGATGGGATCCAGCACCACGCCGCCGCCCACTATGTTGATGGTGCCTTTTCTGAGCACGCCGCTGGGGACGCTGCGCAGGATGAACTTCTTCCCGTCAAAATGGATGGAGTGGCCGGCATTGGGCCCTCCTTGGAATCTTGCTATAATAGGATAGGTCTCCGCAAGAACATCAACTATCTTGCCCTTGCCTTCGTCGCCCCATTGCAGGCCCAGTACCACGTCAAGTTTCATAGAGTATTTGTGTTTTGAACAAGACTGCGAAGTTACTGCTAATAGTTGATAAACAAAAATTTTGCTTTTGTAAATATAAAAGCCCCCGGACAGCCGTGACGGCGTTAATAGGATCGTACGAAGCAATCCTCCGGATAGAATGCCGGAAAAACGGGCGCGGCTGGTGGGGCACGCACGTTTTTTTA
>CAVLDO010000015.1:0-49613 GCA_963662035.1 Bacteroidaceae bacterium
AAAGGTAGCAATCTTTCCTTTCCCTCCAAATCTTTTTTGAATAAAATGTGAGAAAATATTGCAAAAGGCCATTTAGAGTGGCTGTAGGGCTTGTTCCTGCGAAAAGATTTGTTTAAATTGGATAACGAATTCGGGGCCGTAGCCCCCATATATAAGTATATATCGCGCCATGTAGAAGACGTTTTGAACGCCAAACCAATATTAACCAAACCAAACACTCTATGAAATGTTTTAATCCTAGAATCAAAGCCACAATCTGCGTCGCCGGCGCGGTATTGCTGGGCTTGACGGCTTCGGCGCCCACCTGGGCCGAAACCCTGAACGCGGAAGAGACATCACTGGATCTCCCGCAGAAAGCAAAGCGGATCACCGGTACTGTAGTTGACCAGACCGGCTATCCCGCAGTCGGAGTAAATGTTATTGTCAAGGGTACATCCCTGGGCACCACCACCGACTCCAACGGTAATTTCACAATCAACGGCGCCCCTGCGGGCGGCACTCTGGTGGTTTCATTTATGGGCTTCAAGACCCTGGAAGTCACAATCGGTGAGAGCGACACTTACAACATCACAATCCAGGAAGACACCGAGATGCTGGATGAACTGGTGGTCGTCGGTTACGGCGTTCAGAAAAAAATCACCGCCACCGGTTCTGTTGCGACTGTAAAGGGTGACATCCTCAAAGCCTCCCCCGCCGCAAACATTACCAACTCACTCGTCGGCCGCCTGCCGGGCGTCATCGGCTATCAGCGTTCCGACGAACCCGGATACGGCGGCACCACCCTCCGCATCCGCGGTACAAACACTCTGGGCGACAACAGTCCCCTGATAGTAATCGACGGAGTCGCCGGCCGTGCCGGCGGTCTGGACCACCTGAACCCCAGCGAAATCGAGTCCATCTCCGTGCTGAAGGATGCATCTGCGGCCATCTATGGTTCACGCGCTGCCAACGGCGTTATCCTGGTCACCACAAAGCACGGCAAAGAGGGTAAACCTTCCGTTACCTATTCTGGCAACTTCGGTTTCTCGTCCGCTACCCGCATACCCTCTATGTGCGATGCTTATCAGTATGCCACTCTGGTAAATGAAATCAACACCAATGCCGGCGGCAGCCCCGCCTACACTGCAGAAGACCTGCAGATGTTCCGGGACGGTTCCGACCCCTGGGGCCACCCCGACACAAATTGGTTCGAGGAAGGTCTCAAGACAGTCTCACCCACCTATCGTCACGAAGTTGGCCTGAGCGGCGGCAGCGACAACGTCAAATACTATCTGAATTTCTCCGCTAATGGGGAGGACGGCATTTACAAGAACTCCGCCAACCGCTATGACTAGTATAGCGTACGCGCCAACATCGATGCCAAGGTCAACAAATACATAGACATCAGCTACTCGAATGTAAGCCGCCTTGAAGACCACAAGAGTCCGACGATGCTCACGACCGATATATGGCAGTATTTTGTACGCACAAAGCCCACAATCCCCGGCTATTGGCCTACCGGCGAAGTGGGTCCCGACCTTGAAGGCGGCAATAACCCGGTAGTGATCGG
Source organism: Bacteroidaceae bacterium (assembly GCA_963662035.1). GTDB lineage: Bacteria > Bacteroidota > Bacteroidia > Bacteroidales > UBA932 > Equibacterium. The sequence continues at coordinate 1,550 of CAVLDO010000015.1, forward strand.
CACGGATATGACCGGTTATGCCAGGGATAAATCTTATTATATCCAGAATACTGCCAAATTGAATGTGAAGATTCCCGGCGTTGAAGGATTGAGCGTAAGTGCCACCGGCACCTATGACAAGTATTTCGATATGTCGAAGACCTTCAAAAAACCTTGGTATCTGTATTCCTGGGACGGTTCTGCAGAGCATAAACTCACCGCTGTAAAGAAGGGCCCCGAAACTCCGGAATTGACTCAGAAACAATACGACCAGACATCCTGGATGGTCAATGCCCTGATCAGCTACGAGCGTACATTCGGCGACCATTCCATTCTTGCTACGGCAGGTGTCGAAGCCGAACACGGCAGCCAGGGCTATCTTATGGCATTCCGCAAGTATTTCCTCTCCGATGCATTGGACGATATGGACCTCGGCGGCCAGTCCGAGATGAACAACGGCGGCAACACCTTCGAGTCGGCACGTATGAGCTATTTCGGCCGCGCATCCTACAACTACAAGGAGAAATATATGGCCGAATTCATCTGGCGCGTGGACGGTTCCTACAAGTTCCCCGAGGACAAACGTTTCGGCTTTTTTCCGGGCGTATCGCTGGCTTGGCGCGCATCTGAAGAAGACTGGTGGAAAGAGAAGCTGGGTTTGATCAGCTATGCAAAACTCCGCGGCTCAATTTCCCAGACCGGCAGCGATGCCATCAGCGCCAACCAGTATCTGGAGACATACAGCACCAATATCGACTACATCTTCGGCGGCACTTACGAGAAGGCCCTGCAACCTGCCCGCACCGCCAACCCCAATGTTACCTGGGAGGTAGGCACTACCTATGACCTGGGTCTTGAGGCAAAATTCTTTGACAACCGGCTCGGCTTCGAAGGCGATGTGTTCTATCACAAGCGCACCAATATGCTCATCACCCGCAACGCTTCGCTTCCCATCCTGTCCGGCATCACTCTGCCGGCAGAAAACCTCGGCGAAATGTGCAACCGCGGCGTTGAGGCTCTCATATCCTGGAAAGACCGCATAAAAGATTTTGACTACGGCGTATCCTTCAATATGACCTACGCAAAGAACAAGATCCTCTTCTGGGACGAGACCCCGGGCGCTCCCGACTATCAGCTCTCCACAGGTCACCCCACCGGCACCAGTCTCTATTATGTTTATGACGGCGTGTTCTACGACCAGGCTGAAGTTGACGCCACAGAAGCCAAATGGGCGAATGCACAGCCCGGCGACATCAAGTTCAAGGATGTCAACGAAGACGGCATAATAAATGCCGACGACCGCATCCGTCTCGACAAGAGTTCCGAACCTCGTCTTGTCGCCGGTCTCAACCTCACGGCAGGTTGGCGCAACTTTGACATATCCGTTCTCTTCCAGGGTTCGTTCGGCGCAATCAACTACATATTCGACAGGAACAGCGGCGACTCCGGCAACTTCTTCACAAGCATCTACGAAAACCGCTGGACTGCAGAGAACCCCAGCCATGTTTACCCGCGCGTTTACAATAAAGGCAATCAGTATTGGGCAGCCAATGCCAACACATATTACGCATACAACAATGACTTTGTCCGCCTGAAAAACCTGGAGATCGGCTACAACTTCAATATGCCTGCAATCCGACAGGCCGGCATCTCCAATCTGCGCGTGTACTTCAACGGTACCAATCTTCTCACTTTCAGCAAGGTCAAGATTATTGACCCCGAAGCAGAAAATTCCGGCTACAACTATCCTCTGCGACGAGTTTTGAACATTGGAGCAACCATCACCTTCTAAATTTCAGGCCTTATGAAAAAATCATATAAATCAGCATTAGCTTTACTAATGGCGGGGTCGGCGTTCGCCCTTGCTTCCTGCTCGGGATTTATGGACATCATCCCCACTAATGAATATTCGTCAGCCGCAATCTTTTCAGATGCCGCCCTGGCCCAGGCAGCTGTAAACAACATCTACAATTATGTCGGACACGGCATGGAAGAAAGCTCCACCACGGGCTTGACAGACGATGCATACTATGTTCCGGAAGATGCCGCAGAACTTGCAGAACAGACCGTGATCAACGAGGCAAGCGTCAACAGCAGTTATATGGGCTGGTACAGCAACAACCGTTATTGCCCATTCTCGTGGGACTGGCGCTTCAAGGCAATCCGCTACGCCAACAATGTCATTCAGAATATTGACAATGTCCCCGCAAAAGACGGTTATGACGTGCAGTGGATGAAGGGCGAAGCTTACTTCCTGCGCGCATTTGTATATACCAATATGATGCGCGGCTACGGCGGCATGCCCCTGATTCTTGAGGCAATGGATATGGATGAGACAGACAAGATGACCGTCCCCCGCTCTAATATCGATGCCGTACTTGAGCAAATCATCAGCGACTGCGAAGTTGCCGAGCAGTGCCTTCCCGCCACCACGGATGACTCTGCAAAAAGCCGCGCCACCCGCTATGCCGCAACCGCTCTGAAAGCACGCGTACAACTGCACGCCGCCAGCCCCCTCTACGCTGACCGCACTGTGAACACCCTCGCCTGCAACCAGTTCAACGGCGACCGCGAAGCCACCTACCGTGCCGCCCGCGAGGCGGCCAAGGAGGTGATCGGATGCGGACTTTACGAACTGCAGGACTGCTCTCAAGGCACAGTTGAAGAAAGAGCCGCAAAATGGGATGACATCATCATTACCGAAAACAACGAGCAGATCTGGATCCGCCAGTTCGGCACCCAGACTTACAGAACTTGCAACTGGCTCTCACGGCAGGACAACCCCAATGGTTATCACGGTTTTGGCGGTGTGGCGCCCAGTCACGATCTGGCAATGGCCTTTGAGTACGAAGACGGCTCCCTGCCCAAGGGGCTTTCAAAAGTAGGCGACCACCAGAGCGCCAACCCCTACACCGGCCGCGAACCCCGCTTCTATGCAACCATCGGTTATGACGGTTCAACTTGGGGCCGTGCCCGGCCTGCCGACACACAAGATCTTGACCCCTCCCCTATGGGAGAACTGCAGTGCGGCTTTTATGAAGTGACTGACGGCAATTCAGAGGTTGAAGTGACTCTGCCGAACGAGGAAAAAATCAAATTTACCGGGATGAACGGTATTGACACGCGTTATTCTCCCGTAGAGCCTCATCACGGCAGCTTTACAGGCTACTACGAGCGCAAGCTTGTGGACGAGACGGTAGAAGGCGAGTTCATCTATCAGATTGTTCCCTGGACCTACTTCCGTCTTGCAGAGATGTACCTGATAGCCGCAGAGGCCAGCGTAGAGCTCAATGAGCTGGATGAAGCTGTCAAATATCTTGATCCTATCCGCACACGCATCGGCAATGTTGACACAAAGACTGCCCTTGCAGCACGCTCACAGGCATTCGATCAGGAGAATATGCGTGAGTTCGTCCGCCACGAGCGCCGCATTGAGTTGGCATACGAAGAGTCCCGCTACTATGATGTACGCCGCTGGATGATAGCTCCCGAGACTAACAGCAAAGAGCTCACCGGCATCCTGGTTTACGCCCGCCTGAAAGAAGGCAAGCAAGCTTTCAAGCCCTACAGCTACGATGCGGACACTTGGGATTACAACTATTATGTACAGAGCCTGAAATACCGCGAAAACCGCAAATGGGACAACAAGATGTACTTTGCTCCCATCCCCCGCGATGAAATCAACCGCAGCAACGGCAATCTGATACAGAACCCCGGAATGGAGTAGAATCCTGAACCATAACAGCCGAGGGCGGCCCGATGGCCGCCCTCTGTTTTTGCATTGTTTACGAAATCTTGGTCTTGGACTGCACCACCCTGATGCCGGGGGCCACGTCTGCGGTGACCCAGATGTTGCCGCCTATGACGGCGTCGTGGCCGATGGTGATGCGCCCAAGTATGGTGGCGTTGGAATAGACTATCACATTGTCCTCAAGTATCGGGTGGCGGGGAATTCCCTTCACGGGGTTGCCGTCGTCATCCAGGGGGAAGCTTCTGGCCCCGAGAGTCACGCCCTGATAGAGCTTGATGTTGTTGCCCAGAATGGCGGTGGCGCCTATCACCACGCCGGTGCCGTGGTCTATGGCAAACGATCGTCCGATGGTGGCGGCGGGGTTTATATCGATGCCTGTCTCGCTGTGGGCCAGTTCTGTGATTACGCGCGGCAGCACCGGCACCCCAGCCAGAAAGAGGCAGTGGGCGATGCGGTAGCTGCTGATGGCCTTGATGCCGGGATAGCAGATAACCACTTCGCAGATGGATTCCGCCGCAGGGTCGCCGTTATAGGTGGCGGTCACATCCTCTTTGAGAGCGGATGAGAGAGATGGCAGTTGAGCCGTGAAACCGGAGGCGACTGCCATAGGGTCCATCCCGCATCCCGCAAGAGTGCAACACGAGCGCACGGCGCCGGCAAGGGTGCTCTGCAGGGCGGAGACCGCCACGGGGTCAAACGAGGCTTCCCCGCCACTTATCAGGACGGGGAAGAGCATTGAGCGGCACTGCTGCACTAGAGCCTGTGCCTGACGTGTTACATCGGTGTACATAGGGCAAAAGTACACCAAAAAACGGATTTGCAGCTATTCTGCGGCAAAAAGTTCGGTGGAGAGATACCTCTCGCCCGTGTCGGGCAGCAACACCACAATGGTTTTGCCGGCGTTCTCTTCGCGGGAGGCCACCTTTATGGCGGCCGAGAGGGCGGCGCCCGAGGTTATGCCCACCAGCAGCCCTTCTGCGGCCGAGAGTTCCCGGGCGGCGTTGAAGGCCTCCTCGTTGGAGACGGGGATTATCTCGTCCACCACGCTGCGGTCAAAATTGTCGGGGACAAAGCCGGCGCCTATGCCCTGCAACTTGTGCGCTCCTGCGCTGCCTCCGGAAAGCACGCTGCTTGAGGCTGGTTCCACCGCCACCGTCCATACCGAACTCTTGCGGCTCTTGAGCCCCCTGCCAACGCCGGTAATGGTGCCGCCGGTGCCGACGCCCGCCACAAAGATATCCACTGCCCCGCCGGTGTCTTCCCAGATTTCAAGGGCTGTGCCCCCCTTGTGGGCCAACGGATTCGCATGGTTTGAGAATTGCCCGAGGATTACGCTGCCCGGGATGGAGGCGTGCAGCTCGTCGGCCTTTGCGATGGCGCCCGCCATACCTTCCGCGCCGGGGGTCAGCACAATCTCGGCGCCGCGCGCCTTAAGCAGCTTGCGCCGCTCTATACTCATAGTCTCGGGCATAGTGAGTATCAGACGGTAGCCGCGCACAGCGGCGACCAGAGCCAGCCCCACCCCGGTGTTGCCGCTGGTGGGCTCTATGATGGTGGCCCCGGGGGAAATGATCCCACGCCGCTCTGCGTCCTGCACCATAGCGAGGGCCACGCGGTCTTTTACGCTGCCGGCGGGGTTGAAGTATTCCACCTTGGCCAGCAGGTCGGCCTTGAGTGAATATATGGCGCTTATCGCGCCCAGTCGGACCAGCGGGGTGCGCCCCACCAGGTCCAGAACGGAATCATAAATTTTTGCCATAACGCAAAGGTATCAATTAGTCTTAAATTCTGTCCAGCGCCTGACTCAGATCGGCGATAATGTCGTCGATGTGCTCCGTGCCTATCGAGAGGCGCACGGTGTTCTGATAGATTCCCTGCGAGAGCAGTTCGGCCCCTGTGAGCTGCGAGTGGGTGGTGGTGGCGGGATGTATCACGAGCGATTTGACGTCGGCCACATTTGCCAGCAGCGAGAAAATCTGCAGCGAATCGATGAACTTGAAGGCTTCGGCCTGCCCTCCCTCTATCTCAAAGGTGAAGATGGAGCCGCCGCCGGCCGGGAAATAGCGTTTATAGAGCTCGTGGTCGGGATGCGAAGGGAGCGAGGGGTGGTTCACGCGCCGCACTTTGGGGTGATTAGAGAGGAATTCCACCACCTTGAGGGCGTTTTCCACGTGTCGCTCTACACGCAGCGAGAGGGTCTCGAGCCCCTGCAGCAGGTAGAAGGCGCTTGTGGGGGAGAGGGTGGCGCCGGTGTCGCGCAGCAGTATTGCACGGATGCGGGTGATGTAGGCGGCCGCCCCCGCTGCATCGGCGAACACTATGCCGTGGTAGCTTGCCTCCGGGGTGGTGAACTGCGGGAACTTGCCCGACGCCTTCCAGTCAAACTTGCCCGAATCGATTATCACGCCGCCCAGGGTCGTGCCGTGTCCGCCTATGAATTTGGTGGCGGAGTGCACCACGACATCGGCTCCGTGCTCTATGGGACGCAGCAGATAGGGGGTGGCAAAGGTGTTGTCTATCACAAGGGGTATCTTGTTTGCGTGGGCGATGGCCGCCACGGCGTCGATGTCAATCAGATTGCAGTTGGGGTTGCCGAAGCCCTCGATAAATACAGCCTTTGTATTGGGCTGTATGGCCCGCTGGAAGTTGCCCGGATCGGAAGGGTCCACGAATGTGGCGCAGATGCCGTAGGGGACCAGCGTGTGCTGCAGCAGGTCGTAGGTGCCGCCGTAGATGGTCGCGGCCGAGACTATGTGGTCGCCCGCGGCCGCCAAGTTGAGCAGCGAGTAGGTTACCGCCGCTGCGCCGGTGGCGACCGCCAGTGCCCCCGCTCCACCCTCGAGGGCGGCGATGCGCCGCTCGAACACATCCTGGGTGGAGTTGGTCAGACGGCCGTAGATGTTGCCGGCATCCCTGAGTCCGAAGCGGGCTGCGGCGTGGTCGCAGTTGTGGAACACATATGATGTTGTCTGATAGATGGGGACAGCGCGGGAGTCGGTTGCGGGGTCTGCATTCTCCTGCCCTGCGTGGAGCTGGAGTGTTTCAAAGTGGAGTTTCGTATTCATAGCCTTTGTGCATTTGTTTGTTGCCGCAAAGGTCCACACTTCGTGATTTATCACCAAGCAAACGCAAAAATTCAGAAAATATTGCAAGCATTTCCTATTTTTGCAGAATAATCAATAAGTAAAGGCCGGACTTTGACAATTCCGGCAGAAAATTATGGAAGTCAAGCTTGACAACATCGACATTCAGATTCTGCGGGCTCTGCAGGACAACGCCCGCATCACCAACAAGGAACTCTCGGCCAGGGTGCATCTCTCCCCCACGCCGGTTTACGAGCGGCTCAAGAGGCTTGAGGCGGAGGGCTACATAACACAATACACGGCAGTGCTGAATGCGGAGAAGCTGAATATGGGCTTCATAGTGTTCTGCAGCGTTAAGCTCAAGAGCATCAACGCCGATATCGCCGGCCACTTCGTGCAGAAGATCCGGCAGATTCCGGAGGTGACGGAGTGCTACAACATTTCTGGAGAATACGACTATCTGCTAAAGATTCACGCGCCGGATATGAAGTACTACAATCAGTTTATCCTTAACGTGCTGGGGCGCATCGACAGTTTGAGCTCTGTGCAGAGCTCGTTTGTGATGGACCCCGTAAAGCAGCTCTGCGGACTCAGGATCTGAGTGAAGGGTATAAACTTTTGCCCCGACATGCGCTGGAGGCTCCGTTCACGAAAGTGCGCACTATGGTGGAGGAGAAACTGGTGAGGGGGCTCCAGCCGCAGCGCGATGCAGGGGGGATGTCCGACGGACAACCCGTTCTGAAGGCCACCAAGTCGGCATAATAGCCCTTGCGGATAAAGCCGCGATGCTCTATGGAGAAGAGCCGCGCCGGGGCGTGGCACATTTTCTCGGCCACCATCGGCAGGGAGATATCCCCCCGGGAGGCCTTTTCTATCATCATCAGCAGCGAATATTGCACCAGCGGAATGCCGCTTGCCGCCTGAAGATAGCCCCCACTCTTGTCTGCAGGCAGGTGAGGAGCGTGGTCAGTGGATATTGTCGAGATGACTCCGCCGCGCACGGCATCCCACAAGGCGCTGCGGTCCGAGGCGCTCTTGATGGCGGGATTGCACTTGATCCGAGCCCCGTACTTTTGATAATCTTCATCGCAGAACCAGAGATACTGCACGCAAGTCTCGGCGCTGATGCGATCGCTGCGGCGCATCACTTCAGACAGATACTCCACCTCCTCCGCTGTGGAGACGTGCATTATGTGCAGCCGTGCTCCCGTCTTGAGCGCCAGTTCCACCGCCCGCCGGGTGCTGGAGAGGCACGCTTGGCGGCTGCGGATTTCAGGATGTGCCGAAATCGGAATATTCTCGCCGTATAGCAGTTTGAACCGCTCCAGATTGGCAGCTATTATGCCGTTGTCCTCGCAATGGGCAGCTATCATAAGGGGAGAACTGCGGAAGAGTGTTTCTATCGCCCCGCCGTCGCTCATCAGCAGATTGCCGGTGGAGGAGCCGAAGAAAACCTTAACTGCGCAGGCTCCCATCTCCCGGGCCCGCTCGATCTGCGACAGGTTGGTGTCGGTTGCACCAAGATAGAAGCCGTAGTTAATGCGGGAGTCGCGCGCGGCAATCTCTTTTTTGGCACTCAATGCGGCTGCGTCTATTGCCGGCGGATTGTTGTTGGGCATATCCAGGTATGAGGTCACGCCCCCCAGCCGCGCCGCCTCGCTCTCGGAAGCGATGCACCCTTTGTGCGTGGCCCCCGGCTCGCGAAAGTGGACGTGAGTGTCTATCACCCCGCTCATCAGGCAGCAGCCTTGCAAATCGACAACTTCCACCCCCTGCAGAGCCTTCTCGCGCAAGCGGTCATTTTCTACGGAATAGTCAAAAATGTCGGCGATTGTTTCTCCGCATACAAAAATCCCCCCTTTATAGGAGAGACCTTCGTTTATTATCCGTGCATTTTTTAAAAGCAGTCTACTTTGCATCGCGTCTTCTGAATTTGCGGTACCTGAGCTTCATAACCCCCCAGAACGCCTCGCCGAAAATGCTGCTGCTCATCTTGGAAGAACCCTCCTTGCGGTCCACGAAGATTATCGGAACCTCAACTATCTTGAAGCCGAGCCTGCTGGCGGTGTACTTCATCTCTATCTGAAAGCCGTAGCCCTTCATTTGTACATCGTCCAGGTCTATCGTTTCCAGCACTCGGCGGCGGTAGCACACAAAGCCGGCCGTGGTGTCGCTGACTCTCATACCCAGGACAAAGCGGACATATTTGGAGGCGAAATAACTCATCAGAACCCTCTGCAGCGGCCAGTTGACCACGCTGATGCCGTTGCAGTAGCGCGAGCCCACCGCCACGTCGCCCCGCTGCCGGCAAGCCTCCGCCAGATGCGGCAGGTCGTCGGGATTGTGGGAGAAGTCGGCGTCCATCTCGGTGATATATTCGTAGCCGTGCTCCAAAGCCCAGCGGAAACCTGCCAGGTAGGCGGTGCCGAGCCCCTGTTTGCCGCTCCGCTCTATAAGAAAGAGCGAACCGGAAAACTCGGCCATAAGAGATTTGACAATCCCGGCAGTGCCGTCGGGCGAGCCGTCGTCTATCACCAGCACATGAAAATCCCCTTCGAGAGAGCGGACCTTGCGGATTATCTTCCCGATATTCTCCTTTTCGTTAAAGGTGGGGATTATGACTAATTTGGATTCCTGTACCATATAGGCAAAGGTAGTAAATTATCTCTCCATATTCAACCGCAGGCCGATGCGCTGCCTTGCAAGATCCACGCTCTCCACCACGACCTCCACCGGCTGCTGTATTTTGAGCGCCGAACGGCCGCCGCGCCCCATACGGGAGATGTGGATGAGTCCGTTGGTTTTGATGCCCAGATCCACAAAGGCGCCGAAATCGGTGATGTTGGTTACAAGTCCGGGCAGCACCATCCCTTCGTGCAGATCCTCTATGGAGCGGATTTCCTGGCTGAAGGCAAACTGCCGGGCCTCGCTGCGGGGGTCGCGACCGGGCTTCTTGAGTTCCGAGAGGATATCCCTGAGGGTCGGAAGCCCCACCTCATCGCTCTCATATTTTTTAAGGTCGATTCTGTCGCAGAGCTCTTCGTTGCCTATCAGATCGGCCACGTCCACGCTCAAATCGCGGGCAATGCGCTCCACGAGGGGATACCTCTCCGGGTGCACCGCCGAATTATCCAGCGGATTGCTTCCGCCGGCAATGCGCAGAAATCCGGCGCATTGCTCGAATGCCTTGGCCCCGAGCCTTTTCACCTGCATCAGGTCGGCGCGGGTGGCAAAGTCGCCGTTGGTCTTGCGCCACTCCACTATGTTGCCGGCAAGCGCAGGCCCAACGCCCGAGACATACTGCAGCAGATACACGCCGGCCGTGTTGAGATTGACCCCGACGCTGTTCACGCAGCTTTCCACGGTGTTGTCCAGCTCCTCCTTGAGCAGGCCCTGATCCACATCGTGCTGATACTGCCCCACTCCGATCGACTTGGGGTCTATTTTCACCAGTTCCGAGAGAGGATCCATAAGGCGGCGGCCGATGGAGACCGCGCCGCGCACCGTCACGTCATAGTCGGGAAACTCCTCGCGTGCCGCCGAGGAGGCGGAATATACCGACGCCCCGTCTTCGCTCACGCTGTAAATCTCAATCGATTCGTCAAGGGGCAGCTTGCGGATAAAGTTCTCCGTCTCGCGTCCGGCGGTGCCGCTGCCGATGGCGATGACCTCCACGCCGTACTTCTCCACCATCCCCATCACCTTTTTCATAGAGGAGATGCGCTCGTTTACGGGCGGATGGGGGAATATCGCATCGTTGTGCAGCAGATTGCCCTGCGAATCCAGGCAGACCACCTTGCAGCCGGTGCGAAAGCCCGGGTCGATGGCCATAACCCGCTTCTGCCCCACAGGAGGGGCCAGCAGCAGCTGCCGCAGATTCTCGCCGAACACCTTGATAGAGCTGATGTCGGCCTTTTCCTTGGCCTGCCGCAGAACTTCGTTCTCTATGGATGGATGCAGCAGACGGCTGTAGCAGTCCAAGGTGGCGGTGCGGAGTATGTTGTAGAGTTCGCGCGAGGCGGCCTTGCGGCCATCGAAGGCGATCTTATATATCCGGTCGGTATTGCGCTGCGCGTCGGTCTCCACCTTTACTGAAAGGATGCCTTCCGAGGCGCCGCGCAGAATGGCCAGCAGGCGGTGCGGAGCTATGCGGCAGAGCGGTTCGCGATGGTCTATCCAGCTGCGGTACTTCTCGCTCTCCTCCCCTTTTTTCGCCCCCTGGCGGGACTGGCTGCTGTGCACCTGGCCCCACTTGAGATAGCTGTCGCGCAGCATCCGGCGCACGCGCGGCATCTCGCTGATGCGCTCCGCGATTATGTCGCAGGCACCCTGCACGGCGGCCGCTGCATCCTCCACCTCGCCGCCGACATACTTTGCCGCTTCTGCCTCGGGGTCGGCGCATTTGAGGCTGTAGAAGGCGTCCGCGAGGGGCTCCAGACCGCGGTCGCGGGCCACCGAGGCGCGGGTGCGCTTCTTGGGGCGGAACGGCAGATAGAGGTCTTCCAAAGAGGTGGCATCCACCTGTGCCTCTATTTTTATGCGCAGTTCGTCAGTAAGAGCCTGCTGCTCTTCTATCGATTTCAGGATGGCGGCCTTGCGGCGGTCAAGCTCCGTGAAATATGCGAAATAGTGCTTGATCTGTCCTATCTGCACCTCGTCAAGACCGCCCGTGCGCTCTTTGCGGTAGCGGCTGATAAACGGAATTGTGGCCCCTTCGGCAAGGAGTTCCACGCAGTGCAGCGCCTGCCACCTGTTTATTCCCAGAGTGTCGGCGATGTGTTTAATGTAGAGGTCATTCATGGGATACCTGATGCAGCTGGTCTCTGTAGGCAGAGAATATTTTGGATTTGGACACGAAGCCGACATAGCGTCCGGCGGCATCCACCACCGGCAGATTCCACGCCCCGCTGCTCTCGAACTTGTCCATCACGCTCTCCATATGCTCGTCTTCAGAGAGAATGCCGGGGGCGTCCTTCACCAGATTGTAGATGTGTATGCGGCCGTAGAGTTCGTCCTTGAACATATACTTGCGCACATCGTCCACCAGCACTATTCCCTGGAATATCCCCTCACGGTCAATCACAGGTATGATGTTGCGGTTGCTGGTGGAGATTATCTTCACCAGATCGCCCAGAGTCCCGTCTATGCAGATCGGCTTGAAATCGGTCTCTATGAAGTCGGAGGTGTGCAGCAGCGTGAGCACCGCCTTGTCGCTGTCGTGGGTCAGAAGCTCCCCCTGCTGCGCAATGCGCTTGGAGTAGATGGAATACTGCTCGAACAGGCGGATGGTGGCAAAGGAGATGAGCGAGGTTATCATCAGCGGGAACATCAGCGCGTACCCTCCGGAAATCTCCGCTATCAGAAAAATCGCCGTGAGCGGCGCCTGCATCACTCCGGCCATCAGCCCCGCCATACCCACCAGCACGAAGTTGGCCTCGGGCAGCTGCGCCAGGCCGATATTGCCCACAAAACGGGCCAGCACCAGACCTGTGACGGCCCCCGTGAACATCGTGGGGCCGAAGGTTCCGCCCACTCCGCCTCCGGCATTGGTAAAGGCTGTGGCATACACCTTGGTAAACATAATCGCCACGAAAAAGAGCAGCACCGCCCACTTGTCTCCGGAAATGGAGTTGGGCAGTACGGACTCGGCATCGAGCAGCGCATTGCCGTTGAGCATCGTCTCCAATGAGTCATAACCCTCTCCGTAGAGAGGCGGGAACAGGAAGATGAGCACGCCCAGCAGCGCTGCGCAAAGTATCCACTTTAGATAAGGGTTGCGCATCCTGCCCAGCTTGTCCTCTATGCGGAGTGTAGTCCTCAGAAAATAGAGCGACACCAGGCCGCAGAGAATACCCAGAGCAATGTAATAAGGGATATTGAAAAGTTCGAAGGGGACTATGCTGCTGGAGAAGGTCACCGTGTTGCCCATAAGCAGGTAGGTGACCATAGTGGCCGCCACCGACGACGAGAGCAGCGGCAGCAGCGAACTCATCGAGATGTTGAACATCAGAATCTCCAGCGTGAACAGCACTCCGGCGATGGGAGCCTTGAATATGCCGGCAAGGGCGCCGGCCGCACCGCAGCCGAGCAGAACCGTCATCTGCCGGTAGGAGAGCCCCAGCGCCCGCGCCACATTGCTGCCGATGGCGGCGCCGGTATAAACTATCGGGGCCTCGGCTCCCACGCTGCCGCCCATACCGATGGTCACCGAACTGGCAAGCAACGACGAGAAGGTGTTGTGGGGCTTGATCTGCGCCTCGTTGCGGGAAATCGCCCGCAGCACGCGGGTGACGCCGTGGCCGATGTTGTCGCGGATCACATACCTCACGAAGAGCAGCGAGAGCAGCATGCCCACGCCGGGGGTTATGAGGTACAGCCAGTGGTACTTGCCGGGGAAAGCCCCCGACACCAGATCTGAGAGCAGCTCTATGGACTGTTTGAGCAGCACCGCCGCAAGTCCGCTGAGAATGCCCACAACTATGGAGAGCACCCAAAGCAAATTGCGCTCAGACATATGTTTGAGCGCATTCTGCAGCCTGGAGAGCAGGCCGCCCGTGTCTTTTGTATTATTCTTCGTCAGAATCTTCGTCGTTTGTGGTGTTGAAGTCATTGTCATTGTCCGGCAGCACATCGCCGCTGTCCACGTCGCCTTCGTCGTTATGGCATTCAAAGAGCTCTTTCTCCACCTCTTCCACATTGTCGGTATTGACATTGATCTTTACAAGATAGAGGACATCCTCCGCCTGCTGTCCATCTTCTGTCTCGGGTTTGAAGCGAACCGCGTGAAAGCACGATCCGTCGGGTTTGTCAACTTTGAGAATGTCCCCCAAATAGTCGGCGTAGCCGTGGGGGTACTTGCGGTCGAAAGCGTCTTTCAAATCCTTGGACATTGTGTCGTAACTCACTACGAATCTTTTCTTTATTGGTGCAGTAGGCATATATATCGTTATTATTTGCCGGCAATATTAGACAATCTATTTGAAAAAGTATAATTTTTGTTTCCGTTTTTTTTCAATATCCCGCTCCACAAATACAGGCTTGAGGGTGCGTGGGTCCATTCCGGAATAGAACATCACCGATGACACCGTCATAGGAGTGGGGGTAAAGTCCTGAACCTGCTCCATATAGAGCCCCCTGAGGGACTTGTTTTGCGATAGGGCCGCCATATCGCGCATTCCGCAGCCGGGATGGCCCGATATGAAATAGGGCACCAGCTGGTATTTGAGATGCTCGCGGCGGCAGATTTCGTCGAACTTGTCGCGCAGCACCTCGAACAGCTTGAAGGAAGGTTTGCCCATCACCGACAGAACATTGTCCTGCGTGTGCTCCGGCGCCACCTTCAGCCGCCCGCTGGTGTGGTTCACAATCAACTCCCGCAGATATTTCTCGCAAGTGGCATCGTAGCACCCTTCAGGCCCCAGAAACAGGTCGTAGCGGATGCCGCTCCCCACATAGGCGTTGCGCACCCCTTCTGTGGAGAGCACGGCATCGTAGAGGGCCAGCAGCTTCTCGTGAGAATTGTCCAGGTTGCGGCACATTCTGGGATAGAGGCACGACTGCCGCGAGCAGTTGGAGCACAGTTCGCGGTTTTTGCCCCCCATCATATACATATTGGCGGTAGGGGCCCCGAGATCGGAAATGTTCCCCTTGAAGTCGGGCAGAGCACTCAATCCGGCCACCTCGCGCACTATCGACTCTTGGGAGCGGGACTGTATGAATTTGCCCTGGTGGGCGGCGATTGTGCAGAAGTTGCACCCTCCGAAACAGCCGCGGTGGGTCGTTATGGAGAATTTAATCATATCGTAGGCGGGAATCCGCTTGCCCTTGTAGCGCGGGTGAGGCAGTTTGGTGAAGGGGAGCGCATACACTGCGTCCAGCTCCTCCTCTCTGAAGGGTGGATATGGCGGGTTTATGCACACGAAGCGGTTTTCAGCCTGCTCCACCAGAGTAACCGAGTGCAGATGATTAGCCTCCCGCTCTATTATGTTGAAGTTTTGGGCAAAGGCCAGCTTGTTGCGGCGGCAGCTCTCAAACGAATGGAGGTCAAAATAGTCGCCGTCGGGGGCCTGGTCGGCAATGTATCCGACCTGCGGCAGGGCCCGCATCTGCTCCAGAGTGGCACCGGAGGCCATAGCGTCGGCCAGAGCCACGTTTGCCCTCTCCCCCATTCCGTAAATGAGCCAGTCCGCCCCGCTCTCCACAAGAATGGAGGGCTTGAGGCAATCCTGCCAGTAGTCGTAGTGGGTCAGGCGGCGCAAAGAGGCCTCGATGCCGCCGATTACCACCGGCACATCGGGATAAATCTGCTTGAGGCACTTGGTATAGACCGTCACGGCGTAATCGGGACGGTAGCCGGCGCGCCCCTCGGGGGTGTAGGCGTCGTTGCTGCGGAGCCGTTTGCTGGCGGTGTAATGGTTCACCATAGAGTCCATCGCTCCCGACGAGACCCCGAAGTAGAGCCTCGGACGCCCCAGCTTGCGGAAGTCGCGCAGATCATCGCGCCAGTTGGGCTGGGGAATCACAGCGACCTTGTAGCCGTGCGACTCCAGCACCCTGGCGATCACCGCTGTGCCAAACGACGGATGGTCCACAAAGGCATCGCCGCTGAAAAGGATTATGTCCGCCTGGTCCCAGCCCAGGGCGTCCATCTCTTTTTTGCTGGTGGGAATGGTGAAACGTGTCATCTCTGCCGCACGCGCTACATCCGCTCGGGAAGCTGTATGCCCAGAATGTCCATCGCCTTGACCAGCACTGAGGCTATCGTGGAAACCAGCTTAAGGCGGAAGGCGCGCACCCCGGCATCCTCCTCCTTGAGGATTGTGACGTCGTGGTAATACTGGTTGAACTCCTTTGCCAGATTGTAGGCATAGTTGGCCACCAGGGCCGGAGAATGAGCCTCTGCCGCCTCTACAATCTTGTCGGGGAAGCCGGCCATTATCTTGATGAGCTCTATCTCCTTGGGCAGGAGAGTGCCGCAGCCCGCCCCGGGTTCATAGCCTGCTGCGGCAGCCTTGCGCAGCACCGACTTGATGCGGGCGTGGGTATATTGTATAAAGGGCCCTGTGTTGCCGTTGAAGTCGATTGACTCCTTGGGGTCGAAGAGCATGGTCTTGCGCGGGTCCACCTTGATTATGAAATACTTGAGCGCCCCAAGACCCAGCATCATAAAGAGCCTGTCCTGCTCGGCCGGCTCCATATCCTCCAGCTTGCCCGACTCAAGAGAGGTCTCCTTCGCCGTCTGGTACATCTTCTCTATCAGGTCGTCGGCGTCAACCACTGTGCCTTCGCGGGACTTCATCTTGCCCTCGGGCAGCTCCACCATACCATACGAGAGGTGGTAGATGGCATCGGCCCAGTCAAAGCCCAGCTTGCCCAGAATCAGCTTGAGCACCTGGAAGTGGTAGTTCTGCTCGTTGCCCACCACATAAATCATCTCGTCGAAGCCTGTCTCCTCGTGTCGGCGGCAGGCGGTGCCAAGGTCCTGGGTCATATACACCGAGGTGCCGTCGGCGCGCAGCAGCAGCTTCTCGTCAAGGCCGTCGGCGGTAAGGTCGCACCAAATGGAGCCGTCGTCGCGGCGGTAGAAGATCCCCTTGGAGAGACCCTCCTCCACCAGAGATTTGCCCAGCAGATAGGTCTGCGACTCATAGTATATCTTGTCGAATGAGATTCCCAGGTTTTTGTAGGTCACGTCAAAGCCGTCGTAAACCCAGCCGTTCATCTTGGTCCAGAGGGCGCGGACCTCGCTGTCGCCCTGCTCCCATTTTACCAGCATCTGCTGCGCCTCTTTCAGGCAGGTCGCCTGCTTCTCCGCCTCCTTTTTCTGCTCAGAAGTTGCCGCGGCCGGGTCTATGCCCTCTTTGGTGAGGATTGCGTTTATCTCCTCCTGCAGCATCTTGTTGAACTCCACATAATAGTCGCCCACCAGGTGGTCGCCCTTGATGCCGCTGCTCTCCGGAGTGACTCCGCCGCCCCGCTTGAGCCAGGCCAGCATCGATTTGCAGATGTGGATGCCGCGGTCGTTGACCAGATTGACCTTTATCACCTTGTTGCCGGCCGCCTCCAGCAGACGTGAAACACTCCAGCCCAGAAGATTGTTGCGGATGTGACCCAGATGCAGCGGCTTGTTGGTGTTGGGGGAGGAGAACTCCACCATCACGGTGCGTCCGGTGGGGGCCGCCTGTCCATAATCCTGTGCCGAAGCAATGCTGTTGAATACTTCAGCCCAATATGCGGGGGATATCTTGATGTTGAGGAAGCCCTTGACCACATTGTAGGACTCTATCTGCGGGGTTTGCGCCTTCAGGCGGGCTCCGATTTCCTCTGCCGTGGCCTCGGGATTCTTGCGGCTTATGCGCAGCAGCGGGAAAGTCACGAGGGTGATGTCCCCCTCAAACTCTTTGCGGGTGGCGGAAATCTGGATGCTCCCCTCGGGGGCCTTGACTCCGTAGAGCGCCTCCACGGCCTCTGCCGCCTTTTCCGCTATGAAACTGTCAAGATTGTTTGTCATATTCTTTGAAAAATTTGTTCATTTCTTTTTTGGCCCTTGGAGCCAGCGCAATCAGCGCCGCCATATTGGGGAAGGCCATCAGCGCGAAGGTGAGGTCCACAAAACCCACCACCGTGCGCAGCGGCACCAGCGAAGCGGCAATGATCACGCAAAGATAAAAATAGATGTAATATTTTCCCCTACCGGCCCCAAAGAGATAGCTTGCGCACTTGGTGCCGTAGTAAGAGTAGGAGAACATGCTCGAAAATGCGAATATCAGCAGGATAAAGAGCAGCAGATAGCGTCCCGCCACCGGCACCGAGGCCTCGAACGAGGCCAGGGCCAGCTGCAGCCCCTGCATAGAGTCCATTCCGCCGGCCGGAATCAGATCCTTCTGAATCAGTATGGCCAAGGCGGTGAGGGTGCACACGAGACCCGAATCGATGCTGGGCCCGAGCATCGCCACCAGCCCTTCGCGCACGGGAGAGCTGTTTTTTGAGGCTCCGTGCACCATAGAGGCTGTGCCGACGCCCGCCTCGTTAACAAAGGCCGCGCGCCGCACCCCGATGAGCGCGATCTGGATTATGCTGCCGATGCCGCCGCCCAGAGCCGCGCGGGGTGAGAACGCCCCAGCGAAAATGTCGCGGAAGATGCCCGGCACAGCGCCGATATGGGTCACGAGTATATAAAGCACCAGCAGAAAGTAGGCCCCCACCATAAAAGGCGACAGGCGCGAGGCCACCTTGCCTATGCGCTTTATCCCCCCGAGAGCCACCACCGCCACGAGTGCGGTGATAACCAGCCCGGTGATGAGCCTGTCATAGAATCCGACACCGCTTTCACCGGCGAAGGTGCTTGTGATGGCCTCGGTAATCTGATTGGCCTGCATTGTGCACAGGGTGCCGAAAATGCCGGCCGCGGCAAAGAACACCGCCATCGGACGCCATTTGCGCCCCAGCCCTTCGGTGATTATGTACATCGGGCCGCCCTGCAGTTCCCCTTCGGAATCCCGCCCCTTGTACATCACCGCCAGAGTCCCTTCAAAAAACTTGGTGGCCATTCCCAACAGGGCGCTGACCCACATCCAGAACACGGTGCCGGGGCCGCCGATCGAAATCGCGATGGTGACTCCGGCAATGTTGCCCATCCCCACGGTGGCGGCGATGGCGGTGGAGAGCGCCTCCAGAGAGCTTATCTGCCCGCCGGCAGAGATGTCGCGAACCTTGAGCGAGGCTATCGCCTTGCCGAAGCGGCGGACCGGGGCGCATCCTGAATAGAAGAAAAAGAAGAGGCCGCCCCCCACCAGAAGCAAAAAAAAGGGATAGCCGCAGACAGCATCACTGACTGCGACTATCGCATCCGAGAGTCTGCTTAGAAAATTCATCGTAACTCTATTTGAGGCCGCGATCCTCGAGGAACGGCTCTATCGAGGGCATCGCCCCGCGGAAATTGGTGTAGAGGGTGTTGGCGTCGGCCTCGCCTGCGCGCGAAAGAATCTCGCGGCGGTAAGCGGCCGCCACCGCAGGGTCAAAGATATCCCCCGTTTCGGTAAAGGCGCGGAAAGCGTCGCAGTCCAGCACGTTGGACCAAAGATAACCATAGTAGCCGGCATCGTAGCCGTGGGAGAATATGTGCAGGAAGTAGGGGGCGCGGTAGCGGGGCAGAATCTCCGGCAAAAGGGCGCGCTCCTTCATCCGGGTCTCTTCGTAGGAGAGGATGTCGAAGTGCTCGGGAATCTCCTTGAGAGAGTAGATGTCCATATCCAGATACATCGCCGCCAAAAGCTCGGTCTGGGAGAAGCCCACGCCGTATTTCTTGCACTCGAGCATCTTGTCCACCAACTCCTGCGGAATGATTTCACCGGTGCGCCAGTGCTTTGCATAGACAGATAGAACCTCGGGAGCAAACGCCCAGTGCTCGTTCAGCTGCGAGGGGACCTCCACAAAGTCGCGCACAAAGTCGCACAGCCCCTTGTAGCGGACATCGCTCAGCAGGGAGGCCATCGCGTGGCCGAACTCGTGGAAAAAGGTCTCGGTCTCGTCCACCGTCAGCAGCGAGGGCTTGCCCTCTGCAGGAGGGGTAAAGTTGCCCACTATGGAGGTCACGGCCGTGACTGCACAGCCGTCTGCGGCAATCTCCCGCTCGCGGTAGCTTGTGCACCACGCGCCGCCGTCCTTGGCGCCGGGGCGGGCGAACATATCAATGTAGAGTATTCCGCGGCAGGTGCCGTCGGCATCCCTGCACTCGAACGCCTCGGCATCGGGATGCGGCAGGGGGATGTTCTCCACTCTGGAGAAGGTGACCCCGTAGAGGCGGCCGGCAACATAGAATACACCCTCGCGCACGTTGTCATACTGCAGATACTCCATTATGGCCGACTCATCGTAGGAATACTTGACCTCGCGAGCCTTGGCGGCATAATAGCGCCAGTCGGCGGGGAGCACGGTGTCTATGCCGTCCTCCGCTGCAAGGGCCTTGATGTCGGAAAGCTCGCTTCGGGCCGCCGCCACAGAGGGCTGCCACACTTCGTCCAGCAGCTTGTACACGGCAGCGGGGGTGCGGGCCATCTTGGCGTCCAGCACATAGTCGGCATAAGACTCAAAGCCCAGCAGGCGGGCCTTCTGATGCTTGAGTTTCACTATCTGCGAGATTATGTCCTTGTTGTCGTAGCGGTCGTTGTTGTTGCAGCGGTTGCTGTAGGCATCCAGCACCTTGATGCGCAGCTCGCGGTTGTCGCAGCACTGCAGAAAAGGCATCACGCTGGGGTTGTCCAGCCCTATCAGCCAGCCGCTGCGCCCAGCCTCATGCGAGCGGCGGGCGGCATCGGCCTTGAAGTCGGAAGAGAGTCCGGCCAGGTCGGCCTCGTTTTCTAACAGCATAGTCCAGTCGGCGGTATCGTGCAGCAGATTCTGCGAGAAGGTCAGCTGCAGGCTGTCAATGCGGGCATCCAGAGTCTTGAGGGTCTGCTTGTCGGCATCGCAAAGGTTGCTGCCGGAGCGCTCGAAGTCGCGGTAGATCTCCTCCGTAAGGCGCTTCTGGTCAGGGTCCAGATTCAGGCTGTCACGCTTTTCATAGACAGCCTTTATGCGGGCGAACAGCCTGTCGGACTGCATTATCTCGCTGTAGTGGCCGCTCAGCAGTGGCGACGCCTCGGCCGAAGCCGCGCGCAGTTCTTCGCTGGAATCAATGGCCTCGCGGTTGCCCATCTCAAGGGAGATGCGCTCCAGCAGCCGCCCGCTGCGGTCGAAAGCCTCAATCGTGTTTTCGAAATCCGGATCGTCGCCGCACCTCTCTAAAAGTTCTATCTCGCCCCTGTGAATCTCCATGGCCTTTTCCAGGGCGGGGAGGTAGTCTTCTGTCTTGATCTGTTCAAACGGAGGGACTCCGAAGGGGGTATCCCACTCTTTCAGCAGAGGGTTCTTCTCTGCACATCCTGTGATTGTCAGTGACATAAGCAGTATGTTCAACAGTTTTTTCATTGCTGTCAATTTTGGTTCATAATCTTCTAAAACGAAAAAGAGGGCTCCGATTTGCCGGCACCCCCATTCTTCACTTGGCTGCGAGAGCCTAACCCAAATAGCTTTGGAGCAGTTTGCTGCGTGCGCTGTTGCGCAGTTTGCGGATTGCCTTCTCCTTGATTTGGCGAACACGCTCGCGTGTGAGGTTGAACTTCTCTCCGATCTCCTCCAGGGTCATCTCCTGACAACCTATTCCGAAGAAGTTCTTGACGATGTCGCGCTCCCTCTCGGTGAGAGTAGAAAGCGCACGCTCGATCTCCTTGGTCAAAGATTCGTTCACAAGGCCGGAATCGGCGTTGGGCGAGTCGTTGTTGGGCAGGACGTCCAGCAGGCTGTTGTCCTCTCCCTCCACAAACGGCGCGTCCACCGAGACGTGACGGCCCGACACCCTCAAGGTGTCGCTGATCTTCTCACGCGGGATGTCCAGAATTTCCGCCAGCTCCTCAGATGAAGGCATACGCTCGTTTTCCTGCTCGAATTTGCTCAGAGCCTTGTTGATCTTGTTGAGCGAGCCCACCTGGTTAAGGGGAAGGCGCACGATTCTCGACTGTTCTGCCAAAGCTTGCAAAATGGACTGGCGAATCCACCAAACAGCATACGAGATGAATTTGAAGCCTCGCGTCTCGTCAAATTTTTCCGCAGCCTTGATAAGGCCCAGATTCCCCTCGTTAATGAGGTCGGGGAGGCTCAAACCCTGATTCTGATACTGTTTGGCCACAGAAACCACAAAACGGAGATTGGCGCGCGTAAGCTTTTCCAGGGCCTCCTGGTCGCCTTTCTTTATGCGCTGGGCCAGCTCCACCTCCTCCTCTACGGAGATCAGTTCCTCTCTGCCGATTTCCTGCAAATACTTGTCGAGAGATGCACTCTCCCGATTGGTAATTGACTTTGTAATCTTTAGCTGTCTCATCTATACCGAATCAGTATATACAAAAAGTGCGCGAAGATAAGTAAACTTATATTCAAATCCAAATCAGATTTACAAATTGATGATCATTTCTTTCCGTTCACCGTCGCGCTCTATCGTGAGCACGATTTTCTCGCCGGGACGGTATTTGTTGATTTCCACCTGCAGCTCGGATGCGTTCTCTATTTTGTCGAAGTTGATCTCCTTGATTATGTCTCCGCTCCTCAAGCCGGCTTTCTGGGCCGCGCTTTCATTCTTGACTTCTGCCACAGCGAGCCCCTGCTGAGTCTCGACCATAGATATGCCCAGCACCGCACGCTGCACAGCGCCGTATTTGATAAAGTCTTCCGTAACCTTGCGCACTATATTCACCGGCACGGCAAAAGAGTAGCCCGTATAAGAGCCGGTCAGGGAGATGATGGAGGTGTTGATGCCCACCAGGGCGCCCGCTACATTCACAAGGGCGCCGCCGCTGTTGCCGGGGTTCACCGCCGCGTCGGTCTGTATAAACGACTCCACGCGATATTTGCCGTCGTAGTTGGGGAAGGAACGCCCCTTGGCACTCACGATTCCGGCGGTGATTGTAGAGCGCAGGTCATAGGGGCTGCCTATGGCCAGCACCCACTCGCCCAGCCGCAGGTTGTCGGAGTCGCCCATAGAGAGGGCCTCGCAGTCGTTCTTATCTATTTTGATGAGGGCCAGGTCGGTGGCGGGGTCGCATCCCACCAGGGTGGCCGTGAACACCGAATTGTCGTAGAGGGTCACCTCAAATTCATCGCCTCCGCTCACCACGTGGTTGTTGGTCACTATGTAGCCGTCCTGCGACACTATCACGCCGCTGCCGATACCCACCTGATCCTTGGGTGTCGAGGCGAATCCGAAGAGATAATCCAGAATGGAAGAGGGGGCCTGCACCTTGGCTTTTTTGGTGACCTTGACATACACCACCGAGCGGACTGCCAATTCGGCAGCATCACAGAATGACACCGGCTGCGCGGCCATAACGGCCGCCGTGCGGGAGTTGCCGCTTTGCTGATGCTGCTCCCTGATGGCCTCGACCTCCGATTTTTCCAAGCTCTGCCGCTCTTCAGTCTTCAGTTTATAGGTATCCCATCCAAGATAGGCCACCGCAGCGGTCAGGAGGACGCCCCAAACAATTCTAAAATGTTTATTCATATCGTACATATTTAAAAGGCAATGTGGGCGCGGCGTCAAATTATATGCCACATATTTTGGCAGAACATCGCGAAAGTTTTCTATATTTGTGAAAATTAAGTGAAATATTCTTGCGTATGAAATTTATAGCATCCAGCACCCAGCTTCTCATAGGGCTCAACTCTGTTTCAAAGGTGATTTCGGGCAAGCCGGCACTCGCCATCCTGGACAACTACCTGTTTGACCTTAAAGGCAATACACTTTCGGTAACCGCCTCCAACGGCGAAACAACACTGCGCACCGACATCACGATAGAGAAGGTCTTTGAAGAGGGGCAGATCACGGTGCCCGCAAGATTGTTCACCGATTCGCTGCGTTCGCTGCCCGACCAGCCGCTGACGTTCGCCACTGACCACAACTCATCGCTGATAATAACCTGGGCCAGCGGCGCCTCCAAAATCCCCTTCCACCCCGCCGAGGACTACCCGGCGATGCCTGTGCTCGGGGCGGAATTCAACACCTTTGCAATCGGTGCCGACGCCCTGATGAACGGCATCAGCGACACCATCTACGCCACTGCGGAAGAGGAGCTGAGGCCGGTGATGAACGGCATCTTGTTTGACCTTGCCGACAACACCCTTTCGATGGTGGCCTCCGATGCCCACAAACTGGTGAAATTCTCGCTTGCCGACATCAAGTGCGAAGCCCCCTGCTCTTTCATACTTCACAAGAAGCCCGCTGCGATTCTCAAGAGCATCCTATCAAAGGTGGAGGAGGAGGTGATCGTGAAGTTTGACAAGCGCAACGCCTTCTTCGCCTTCGGTGACACGCTGCTGGTGTGCAGGCTTATCGACGGCAACTATCCCGCCTACAAATCCATCCTGCCCAAGAACAACCCCAACAAGATGATAATCAACCGCGCGGAGCTGCTTGGAGCAGTGCGCCGCGTGGCAGTATATTCCAACCAGGCCACCAGCCACGTGCTGCTCAAGATAGGCGGCAGCGAGCTGATGATCTCTGCGGAGGACACCGGATTCTCCACCTCCGCATACGAGCGCCTCGCCTGCGAATACGACGGCACCCCGCTTGAAATCGGCTTCAAGGCCCCTTTCCTGGCCGACATCCTGAACAACTTCTGCTTTGAGAATGTCTGCATCCAGATGGCCGACAACTGCCGTCCCGCCCTTATAGTCTCCGCCGACGGCAACAACGCAGCGGAAGATCTCAGCGCGCTGCTGATGCCCGTAATGGTTTAGGAGATTCCCCTATATAATTATGCAACTCAACCTTAAAAGGCCCCTGCTCTTCTTCGATATCGAGAGTACGGGGCTTAATGTCGCTACCGACCGCATTGTAGAGATATCGATGGTGAAAGTGATGCCGGACGGCAGCCGCGAGGTCAAGACCCGCCGCGTAAACCCCACGATCCCCATTTCCGAGGGGGCTCGCAAGGTGCACGGGATAAGCGATGCCGACGTGGCCGGCGAGCCCACCTTTGCGCAGCTGGCCAAGAGCCTCTACGCCTGGATGGAGGGCTGCGACATCGCAGGATACAACTCTCTCAACTTTGACCTTCCCCTGCTCACCGAGGAGTTTATGAGGGTCGGCATCGACCCCAAGTTCCGCGAACGTCACCTGGTGGACGTGCAGGTGATTTTCTACAAGAAGGAACCCCGCACCCTCTCGGCGGCATACAAATTCTACTGCGACAAGAATCTCGAAAACGCCCACACTGCCCAGGCCGACACCGTTGCAACGCTGGAGGTGCTGGAGTCGCAGCTTGACAGATATCCCGACCTGAAAAACGACATTGCATTTCTGGAAGATTACACCCGGCGCCAGAAGATGCTGGACTACGCCGGCCGCATAGTGCTGAGCGAAAAGGATGTCCCCATATTCAATTTCGGCAAGCACCGGGGCAAGCCTGTGGCCGACGTGCTGGCCTGCGAACCCAGCTACTACAACTGGATAATGGAGGGTGACTTTACCCAGGACACAAAAAATGTCCTCACCCAAATCAGGCTCGAAGGCAAATTCTCCAGATGAAGATTGCAGTATTGAGAGCAGACGGGACCTACTTCATAAGGCCCGACAACACCCTGAACCACAACAATTCCGACTATTACTGCCCGGAGGGGGTCACCTCCCTGGAAGCAGTGCCCTGCCTCTATACTCACATCGACAAGGCTGGCAAGTGCGTTGCTGAGCGGTTTGCCCGGCGCTACTGCAGCAAATTCGCCTTCGGAGGCCTGCTGCGCGACTCCTCGCAAGGGGCTCTTGCCAGTGAGTCGGCCGCGATGGACTTCACCTCCATTATGGATATGGATTTCGCGCCGCTGGAGACTCTGCCGCAAAGCAGTTTCTTTGTTGCCGTGGACGGCCTCGAAAGGTTTGCCCTGCAGCAGAGCCTGCAGATTGACGCATTCACCCATGCCATCTGCAGCATCTCCGCCCGCTGCACGCTGCGCATAGGGGACATCGTGGCATTGGAACTTGGCAGTGCCGGAAGCATCGCTGCGGGCTCTGTGCTGAGCCTGATCACCGGCACCAAACGGGTGGAAATCAAGATTTTTTAAGACGCCGGACATATTCGGCCGCGCTCAAGGCCGCCAGGGCGCCAGAAGAAAAGGCAATCTGCAGGTTGTAGCCGCCCGTGTCGCCGTCCATATCCAGCACCTCCCCGGCAAAATAGAGTCCCGGATGCAGCCGGCTGCCCATCGTGCGGGAGACAATCTCCTCCAGATTGACCCCGCCGGCAGTAACCACGGCACGACGGTAGCCCACATAACCGCCGATTTTAAAGCGCCAGTCCTTGATGGCCGCAGGCAGACTCTGGAGTGTGACGCGCCCCGAATCCAAAAAGGGAGCCACCAGCTGCGCGGGCATCAGCTTGCGCAGAAGAGCCGGCGCCTTTGCGGCAAAGTTGGCGGAGCTTATCCCCATTTGGGCCGCAAGGTCGGCTACCCTGCCCCGGAATGCTTCAAGCGGCACCGCCGGTTTCAGATCCACCGATATACTCACCTTATCGCCGTTGTCTTTGGCCCATACCGCCTTGCGCGACAGTTTGAAGCCCACCGGCCCCTCTATGCCGCCGTCGGTGAACTGCAGCTCGCCAAACTCGCAGGATATGAAGTCGTGCCCCACAAAGAGGCTGGCTGTGACATTCAGCAGAGTGACTCCCTCAAGCCGGTGGTCGTAATTCTCCGGAGTTAGCGCAGTGAGCGAGGGAAAAGTGCGCCGGATGCTGTGCCCCAGACTCTGCGCGAACTCGTACCCCGCCCCTGTGGATCCTGTCGCCGGGTAAGAAAGGCCGCCGGTGGCCACTATCACGCTGCGGGCAGTAATGGCTCCGCAGGAGAGTCTGCTGTCACCCTGCACATATTTGACCATATATGAGCCGTCCTCTTCGCAGGCAATACCCACCGCATCGCAGCAGAAGCGGCAGTTCACATCAAGGGCGGCAAGACGCCTGTCAAGCGCATCCACCACGGTGGCCGCCTTCATATCGGCGGGGAATATCCGCCTGTCGCGGGTCAGGACAGTCTCCACTCCTATCGAATTGAAAAACGCAATGGTATCTTCGTTGGAGAAGGCAAAGAAGGCGGGCCTCAGAAAGGCCGGCTTGCTGTGCAGATGTGCCGAAAATTCGCTCCAGGGGCGCTTGTTGGTTATGTTGCACCGCCCCTTGCCGGTGAGCAGTATCTTGCGCCCGATGCGGGTGTTCTTTTCCACAAGGGCGACGCTCACCCCCGCTTCGGCCCCCTTTATTGCGGCCAGACAACCGGCCGCCCCGGCCCCTATCACTGCAATATCCACCATAATCATCTATTTTGATATGATTCCGCTCCCCATCAGCTCTGCGTCGGCGGCATACCAGGCAGCGAACTGCCCCGGCGTGACGCCACGCTGTGGCTTCTCGAAAAGTATGTACATCGCATCCGGGCGGCATATCAGAGAGGCCTTCTGCAACGGCTGGCGGTAGCGGATGCGCACCAGGCACTCAAGTCTCTCTCCGGGGGCCAATTCAAGGCCGGGCCTTATCCAGTGCACATCGCCAGTCTCAATGCGCAGCGCGCGGCGGAACAGGCCGGGATGCGAGCCCCCCTCGCCAAGATATATTATGTTGGCATCGATATCCTTGCCTATGACAAAAAGCGGCTCCTTATGGCCGCCTATACCCAAGCCGTGCCGTTGGCCGATGGTGTAGAACTGCGCGCCGCAGTGGCGTCCCACGACCTTGCCGTCCTCCTTGCGATAGACAAACGGCTCGGCCATCTGCTCCAGAGTTTCGGCTGCGGGGAGGGCGTCGTAATGGCTCGCCAAGATCTCCACTGCGTCCCCTTTCTTTGCGGCGAGTTTCTGCTGCAGGAACACCGGCAGGTCCACCTTGCCCACAAAGCAGATGCCCTGCGAGTCCTTTTTTTCGGCGCTGGGCAACTCTGCACGGCGGGCAATCTCGCGCACCTCGGGCTTTGTCAGATGCCCGATGGGAAAGAGGGCGCGGGAGAGCTGCTCCTGATTCAACTGGCAGAGGAAGTAGCTCTGGTCCTTGTTGGCGTCGCTGCCCGCAATCAGGCGGTATATCACGCGGCCCTGCTCATCCTCAAACGAATCTTTGCGGCAGTAGTGCCCCGTGGCCACCATATCGGCCCCGAGCCTGAAGGCGTGCTTGAGAAAGGCGTCAAACTTTATTTCGCTGTTGCAGAGAACATCCGGGTTGGGGGTGCGCCCTGCCGCATATTCGCTGAAGAGGTAATCCACCACACGGGCGCGGTATTCGCCGCTCAGATCCACAAAATGGAAGGGGATTCCGATTTTAGAGGCCACCATCCTGGCCACGGAGAGTTCCTCCTCCCACTCGCAGTCGCCGTGCAGCGTGCCTGTGGCATCGTTCCAGTTCTGCATAAAGATGGCGAACACATCATACCCCTGCTCTTTGAGCAGCAGTGCCGCCACACTGGAGTCAACCCCTCCAGACAACCCTACAGCTATTTTCATATTCAATATTTTTTGCGACAAATATTAAAAATTCTATCTTTGCACACGGGTAAGTCATATACGACCAGCTCCCTTTGAACTCCCCCAGGGCCGGAAGGCAGCAAGGGTAGAAGGTTGTAGCGGTGCGATATATCAAGCTTACCCTTTTTTTATTCCACCAACTGAACCTCCGCCTTAAGCCTCACGCCAAACCGGCCTTCCACGGCCTCCACCACCGCCCGCGCAAGGGCGATGATTTCTTGCGCAGTTGCGCCTCCCAGATTCACCAGCACCAGCGCCTGCTTCCCGTAAACCCCGGCGCGTCCCATGCTGCGCCCCTTGAAGCCGCAGCGGTCTATCATCCACCCGGCCGAAAGCTTGACCATCCCGTCTGAGGCGGGATAGTGCGGCATATCCGGATACTCTGCCGCCAGGAAGCGGTATTTCTCCTGCGAAACAACAGGATTCATAAAAAAGCTGCCTGCGCTGCCCATTTGTTCAGGGTCGGGCAGCTTTTCGCGGCGGATTCCGATTATTTTTTCCCGCACTCTTTTCAGTGTCAGACCGTCTTCGGCGGCCAGGTCTTTCAATGCGCCGTAGCCCAGATTGAAGCGGGGGATTTTAGACAGGCGCATATTCACGGAAATCACAAAATACCGCCGCCCCTCTTCGCTCTTGAAAAAGCTGCTGCGGTAGCCGTAGCGGCATTCTTCCTTCTCAAACACCCGCAATCGCAAGCGCTGCGTGTCAAAAGTCTCCACGCTCTCGATTATGTCCTGCGCCTCGGCCCCGTACGCGCCGATGTTCTGCACAGCGGCCGCTCCGACCTCGCCTGGAATCAGCGAGAGGTTTTCGGCTCCATACCAGCGGCAGGATACCGCCCGCTCCACAAAAAAGTCCCATACCACGCCGCCCCCCACCTTTACCAGCACGCTGCCGGAATCCTCACAGAGGACCTCCATAGCGTTGCAGGCGTTGTGGAACACGGTGCCCCCCACCCTTTCGGAGGCAAAAAGCAGATTGCTGCCGCCCCCCACGTGCAGCCACGGGCGGGGCGCCTGCGGCAGTTCGCGCGCAAGCTCATCTGCAGAGCAGTACTCCAGATAAGTCTCGGCCACGGCCTTCAGAGAGAAGGTGTTGTAAATTTCTCTATCGCGGAAAATCATCGGCTTAATGTGTCGGCGGCTCTTCCCTGCGTCTGATATCGGCCCCAAGAGCTGCCAGGCGGCGTTCTATATGCTCATAGCCGCGGTCTATCTGGTCAATGTTGTGGATTACGCTCTCCCCTTCCGCTCCCAGCGCCGCAATCAGCAGCGCGATGCCGGCGCGGATATCGGGCGAGGTCATTACCCTCCCCTTGAGGTCGCGCTCGTGGTTGTGACCCACCACCACCGCGCGGTGCGGATCGCACAGAATTATCTGCGCTCCCATATCTATCAGCTTGTCCACAAAGAAGAGACGGCTCTCGAACATCTTCTGATGTATCAGCACGCTACCGCGGCATTGGGTAGCCACCACCAGCAGCACGCTCAGCAAATCGGGAGTCAGGCCGGGCCACGGGGCATCGGCAATCTTCATTATGGAGCCGTCGAGATAGGATTCTATGACATATTCTTTCTGGGCGGGGATGTAGATGTCGTCCCCCTTCTGCTGCAGGTTTATGCCCAGGCGGCGGAAGCTGTCGGGAATTATCCCCAGATTCCGGTAAGAGACATTCTTTATGGTGAGTTCGCTGCGGGTCATCGCTGCGGTGCCTATAAAGCTGCCCACCTCGATCATATCGGGCAGAATGGTGTGGCTGCAGCCGCCAAGATGCTCCACCCCGTCTATGGTGAGCAGGTTTGAGGCGATGCCGCTGATCTTAGCCCCCATCTTGCACAGCATCTTGCAAAGCTGCTGCAGATAGGGCTCGCAGGCGGCGTTATATATCACGGTGCGCCCCACAGCCAGTGTGGCCGCCATCACAATGTTGGCAGTGCCTGTGACAGAGGCTTCGCCCAGCAGCATTTCGCAGCCACAGAGCCGCTCTGCACCAAGGCGGTATTTGGCCTTTTCGGTGTCATATTCAAAGCGGGCGCCCAGCTTTTCGAACCCCTCCAGATGAGTGTCGATGTGGCGGCGGCCTATCTTGTCACCTCCCGGCTTGGCCACGATGGCCTTGCCAAAGCGGGCCAGCATCGGCCCTACCAGCATAATGGAGCCGCGCAGGGCGCTGTTGCGCCGGGCAAACTCATCGCTGTCAAAAAACTCCTGATTTACATTGGCGGCGCAGAAGCTCCACTTGTGCTCCCCGATTTTGCGGACATCGACCCCCATATCCCGCAACAGGGAAATCAGGTTGTTGACATCCATAATGTCGGGCACATTGTCCACCACAATCTCCTCATCTGTGAGCAGAGTGGCGCAGAGAATCTGCAGAGCCTCGTTTTTGGCCCCCTGCGGGGTGATGCACCCCTTTAAGGGATTCCCTCCCCGGATTATGAAGGATGACATAGCTACTTAAGCCAGTTTTTTAGATTCTCCTCCAGAGATGCCTTGGCCTTGGCTGCGGCGCAACGGTCGGCCTCGCTGCAGAGAGCATCGCCGGAGATTTTCTCGAACACCGCTATCGCCTGCTTTGCGGAGACGCTCGCTGAATATTTCTGGCCGAGACGGTTGTAGAGATGAGCCCTGTTGGTGAGCATATTCGCATAGTTGAGAGACTCCCCCTCTCTGGCATAAATGTCGCCAAGCACCTCCTTGTTGCAGAAATCCAGCGCCTCCTGGTCCATACCGTTGTTCACGAAGGCATAGAAGAGGTCTTTGAGCAGGTTGGGATAGTGGCTCGGTGCCCGGCCCGTCTGCATTTTTGTCTTGAGAGCCTTTACATAGGCATTCTCCAGCTCTTCAACGCATATTTTGCCATACTCCTCCTTTGTGCTGCGGGTGGCCTTGTAGGGCAGATATACTTTGGTGAGGAATCCGTAGCTGATGAAGTCCAGCCTCAAATAGCGGTCAAAGTCGCTGCGGTGGCTCTCGTAGATGCCGAAGGCGGTGTCGCCGTTGCGTGCGACCATATAGCCAATCATATCGTTCCACATCCGCGTCACCGAGTCGGGCAGCGCCTCAAAGGGCACGCCGCACTGCTCTGCCCCCTTTTCGGCGACATTGCGCAGGCTGTCGAGCTCGTGGGCGCGATAGTAAAGTCCAAGATAATCCACCTCTTTATTATCCACAGGGCCCGGCTGCTCCTTGAGGTCGGACCCGGTATAAACTTTCTTCTGAGAATTATGACAGCCGGCTGCCGCAAGCAGCGCCAGCGCCAATACAAATGCGTATTTTTTCATAACATACAAAAATACACATTTTTTGATAAAGGTTAAAAAGGCGCGCGGACTTTCAAAAGAGAGATGACTGCAGTTTTGTGTTTTTTCCAGGCAAGATTTTCCATTGCCCTTCATTTAACGGAATGAGAGTACTCAAGAAAAAACAATCGTGCTCCGGAATGGAGATGGACGCAGATTCATTCCCAGGCACAAAAGTTAAACGACGAAAAAAACAAAGAATAGAAATGAAAATCCTTACATCTGCAACATTAATCGTTTGTACAGTATCCGCTGCGGCATTTGCCTCTTGCTCTAAAATTGACAACAGCACGTCCGCCATAAAGTTCAACCCGACTGCCGCATCGGTTGATGCCGGCCAGATTCAGAAAGTGCTTATTTCCGGTGGTAGCGGCACTTATACAGCCAAGTCAGGCGATGCTGCAACCGCTACCGTGTCCGTAGACAAAGACACCCTCTTTGTTACAGGCGTAAAAGCAGGCAAGGCGACTGTTATTGTAACAGATTCAAAGAATGTTACCGGCAATTTGAGCGTTACGGTGCTTACCCCGATAACGGTTGACAAGTCGCAAGCAAGCATCGGCATAGCAAAGGAGGAGACCATAACCATCAGCGGAGGAACGACCCCCTATACTGCCACCAGCAAGGATGAGAAGATCGCCACGGCAACCATTGCTGATTCCAAGCTGACCATTAAGGGAGTATCTGAAGGAAACACGACCATCACCATCAAAGACAAAAACAATAAAACTGCAACGGTGACCGTTACGGTAACTCAATAAGAAACCTCGCTTAGCCGCAAGAAAGGAAGAGGCATATAAAAAATAAGGTGCAGCCCATAGAGCTGCACCTTATTTGATTAAGGATTCTTATCCAATCTTATTTAACCTCCTCGTAATCTACATCCTCGGCGCTGTTCTGCGCATCGGAAGAGGACGAAGAAGATGACGAGGTGCTGCCGCCATCGCAGCCCTGGGCGGAGCCGCCTGCACTCTGGCCGGCCTGTGCGGCGCGGGCCATATCCTCGCTGGCTGCGTGCCAAGCCTCTTCAAGAGCCTTGGATGCCGAGTCAAGCTTGTCGGTGGAGACGGTGCGGCCGGCATCGTTCTCGTCCTTTGCTATCTTGTATGCATCGCGCAGCTGCTGCAGTGCGCTCTCGATGTTGCCCTTCTTGTCTGCGGGAATCTTGTCGCCATAGTCCTTGAGGTTCTTCTCGCTCTGGAATACCATTGCATCGGCGGCGTTGATCTTGTCCACAAGCTCCTTGCGCGCCTTGTCGGCAGCCTCGTTGGCCTTGGCCTCGTCGCGCATCTTCTTGATTTCGCTCTCGGACAGGCCGGAAGAGGCCTCGATGCGGATCTTCTGCTCCTTGCCGGTGGCCTTGTCCTTTGCGGATACGTTCAGGATGCCGTTGGCATCGATATCAAAGGTAACCTCTATCTGGGGCACGCCGCGCGGTGCGGGGGTGATGCCGTCCAGGTTGAACATACCGATCTGCTTGTTGTCGCGGGCCATCGGACGCTCGCCCTGCAGCACGTTGATCTGCACAGAAGGCTGATTGTCGCTGGCGGTGGAGAACACCTCCGACTTGCGGGTAGGAATGGTGGTGTTGGCATCGATGAGCTTGGTCATCACGCCGCCCATAGTCTCGATACCGAGCGACAGGGGGGTTACATCCAGCAGCAGGACATCCTTCACATCGCCAGAGAGCACGCCGCCCTGGATTGATGCGCCTACAGCCACTACCTCATCGGGGTTGACACCCTTGTTGGGCACCTTGCCGAAGAACTTCTCCACGATGGCCTGGATTGCGGGGATACGGGTGGAACCGCCCACCAGCAGCACTTCGTCTATCTGGGAAGCCTCAAGCCCGGCATCCTTGAGCGCCTTGCGGCAAGGCTCGATAGTGGCGTTGATAAGGCCGTCGCAAATCTGCTCGAACTTTGCACGGCTCAGGTTGGTGACAAGGTGTTTGGGCACGCCGTCCACAGGGATGATGTAAGGCAGGTTGATTTCTGCGGTGGTCTGGCTGGAAAGCTCTATCTTGGCCTTCTCGGCGGCCTCCTTCAAGCGCTGCAGCGCCATAGGATCCTTGCGCAGATCCACGCCGGGGTTCTCTTTCATAAACTCCTCCGCCAACCAGTCTATGATCTTGTGGTCAAAATCGTCGCCGCCCAGGTGGGTGTCACCGTTGGTGGACTTGACTTCGAACACGCCGTCGCCGAGCTCCAGGATGGAGATATCGAATGTACCGCCGCCGAGGTCGAACACTGCAACCTTCATATCCTTGTCTTTCTTGTCAAGGCCGTAAGCAAGGGCCGCAGCCGTAGGCTCGTTGATGATACGCTTTACGGTGAGGCCGGCAATCTCGCCCGCCTCTTTGGTGGCCTGTCTCTGGCTGTCGCTGAAGTATGCGGGGACCGTGATCACAGCCTCGGTCACGGGCTGTCCCAGATAGTCCTCCGCAGTCTTCTTCATGCTCTGCAGAATCATCGCCGAAATCTCCTGGGGAGAATAGAGGCGCCCGTCAATCTTGACGCGCGGAGTATCGTTGTCGCCGCGTTCCACGGTGAAGGGGACGCGGGCTATTTCCTGCTGCACCTGAGAGTAGCGCTCTCCCATAAACCTCTTGATGGAGTAGATGGTGCGCTGGGGGTTTGTGATAGCCTGGCGTTTGGCGGTGTCGCCCACCTTGCGCTCGCCCTTGTCGGTGAATGCCACGATTGAAGGGGTTGTGCGTTTGCCTTCGCTATTGATTATGACGGTAGGCTCGTTGCCTTCCATCACTGCTACACACGAGTTTGTAGTACCAAGGTCAATTCCTATAATCTTTCCCATAGTTGTAATATTTTTAAATTTTCTTGTTTCGTTTTTGTTTTACGGCTACAGGAAATAACGAAGATTATGCCAGCGGGCCGAATCTGACAACTTGGCAGAGAAAATGCCGTAAAAGGCTATTCGCAGAGGAAGGGGGGCCACTGGACGGGGGCAATCACAGTGACAGGCTCCTTGCGCGTGGGATGGATGAACTCTATGCTGCGTGCGTGCAGGCTGATTCCGCCGTCGCGGTTGCTGCGCGGCGCCCCGTATTTAAGGTCGCCTCTGATGGGGCAGCCGATGCCGGAGAGCTGGCAGCGGATCTGATGGTGGCGGCCGGTGAGCAGCTCCACCTCAACCAGCGTATAGCGGTCGTAGCGGCGCAGGATGCGGTAGCGCAGGCGGGCCAGCTTGGCTCCGGGAACGGCATCGCGGCAGATATACGACTTGTTCTGCTTCTCGTTGCGCAGCAGCATATCCTCCAGCAGCCCCTCTTCCCTCTGCGGGGCGGCGCAGGTCAGCGCCCAGTAGGTCTTGTGCACGCTCCCCTGTCGAAACGCCTCGTTGAGCCGCTCCAGGCACTTGCTGGTCTTGGCGAACATCGCTATGCCGCTCACGGGGCGGTCCAGACGGTGGGGCACTCCCATAAACACCCGGCCGGGCTTGCCGTCGCGCTGCGCCACAAAGGCCTTGAGAATCTCGCACAGCGGCTCGTCGCCCGTCTTGTCCCCCTGCACAATCTCGCCGGGGCGCTTGTTGATTATCAGAATATGGTTGTCTTCATAGAGGATGCGGCCGGCGATCTCGTCAAAGGCCTCCGCGCTCAATTCATTGTATATCATATCATCAGGTTTTTATCGGCCGTGCCGCGGCGGATCTCGGTAGAGGAGATATCAACCTGCGGCACATCAATGTATTCCGCCCCAAGAGCGAGGCATTTGCTGCGGAGGTCGAAACCTTTGCGCGGGTACACCCATATTTCACAGTCGGAGAGAATCTGTCGCCAGTCGCGCCACTTCTCTATGTCGGCAAAATTGTCAGCCCCCATCGCAATGGTGAAGCGGGTGCCGGGGTTATTGTGCCGCAGGGCGCGCAGAGTGTTGACCGTGTAGTTGGGGCGCGGCAGACGGAACTCCGTATCGTCTACAATGACCTCCGGGGCCAGAACGGCCACCTTGCTGCGGACCGCCTCCAGACGGCTGATGGAAGTGGCCTCCCCACCCTCCTTGAAGGGACTTTCGGGGGAGACTATCATCCGCACGGCATCGAAACCGCTGGCGCATAGATGGCGCAGAATGGCCAGATGCCCCGCGTGCATCGGGTTGAAGGTGCCGAAGTAGAGCGCCTCGCGGCGGGGGGCAGTTCAGTACTCGTCCATCAGCTGCTCCGCCTCTTTGAGGCAGGCCGCGAGATCGTCGTTTACCAGCACGCGGTCGAACTGCGGGGCGTATTCCATCTCCGAGGCCGCCTTTGCCACCCTCTCGGCTATCGCCTCGGGGGAGTCGGTGGCGCGGGCTATGAGCCTCTGGCGCAGCACCTCCACGGAAGGGGCCTTGATAAACACCGAAAGGGCCTCGTCGCCGAAGATGTGCTTGAGGTTGACTCCGCCCTTGACATCCACGTCAAAGGCTATGATGTGCCCTTTGGCCCAGATGCGCTCCATCTCGCTGCGCAGGGTGCCGTAATAGACCCCTTTGTAAACCTGTTCGTATTCCACGAACTGGCCGGCGGCGATGCGCTTCTCAAAATCTTCCACCGAAAGGAAATGATATTCGACCCCGTCCCGCTCGCCGCCTCTGGGGGCGCGCGACGTTGCGGATACGGAGAGCTCCAGGCGGGGGTATTTGCCCATCAGATGGCGTATCACAGTGCTCTTTCCGCTTCCGGAAGGGGCAGAGAAAATTATTACTTTGCGTTCCATACGGCAAAATTAACTTTTTTGTATAAATTTGCGTGCCCTTAAAAACGGAACTACATTAATTCTAAATAACTGTTCTATTATGGTTTCTTACAAAGAACTGGGTCTTGTAAACACCCGCGAGATGTTTGCCAAGGCCATCAACGGCGGCTATGCAATCCCCGCCTTCAACTTCAACAATATGGAGCAGCTGCAGGCCATCATCTGCGCAGCTGCAGAGACCAAAAGCCCCGTCATCCTCCAGGTGAGCAAGGGTGCGCGCGCATACGCCAACCAGACTCTCCTGCGCTATATGGCACAGGGCGCCGTGGAGTATGCCAAGGAGCTTGGCTGGGAGCATCCCCAGATCTGCCTCCACCTTGACCACGGCGACTCGTTCGAGACTTGCAAGAGCTGCGTTGACTTCGGTTTCTCTTCCGTGATGATCGACGGTTCCGCCCTTCCCTACGAAGAGAACATAGCCCTCACCAAGAAGGTGGTTGAATATGCACATCAGTTTGACGTTACCGTAGAGGCCGAGCTCGGCGTTCTGGCGG
The DNA here is from genome assembly GCA_963662035.1 of Bacteroidaceae bacterium. Lineage (GTDB taxonomy): Bacteria > Bacteroidota > Bacteroidia > Bacteroidales > UBA932 > Equibacterium. Next base: position 38,003 of record CAVLDO010000015.1, read on the forward strand.
GCGTAGAAGACGAGGTTGCCGCAGAGGAATCCCACTACACCAAGCCCGAAGAGGTCATCGACTTCGTAAGCAAGACAGGCTGCGACTCTCTGGCAATCTCCATCGGAACTTCCCACGGCGCATACAAGTTCAAACCCGAGCAGTGCACCGTAGATCCCGCAACCGGCCGTCTGGTTCCCCCGCCGCTGGCATTCGATGTACTGGAGGAGATAGAGAAAAAGCTCCCCGGCTTCCCCATCGTGCTCCACGGTTCTTCTTCAGTTCCCCAGGAAGAGGTTGACACCATCAACGCTCACGGCGGCAAGCTTCAGGCAGCTGTCGGCATCCCCGAGGAGCAGCTCCGCAAGGCGGCCAAGAGCGCAGTCTGCAAGATCAACATCGACTCCGACTCCCGTCTGGCAATGACCGCAGCCATCCGCCGCGTGTTCGACGAGAAACCCGCCGAGTTCGACCCCCGCAAATATCTTGGTCCCGCCCGCGACAATATGAAGAAGCTCTACATCCACAAGATCGTGAATGTGCTGGGCAGCGATGGCAAGGCCGAATAATCTGCAGGCCACAATAAAAAAGCCGACCCTGTGCGGGCCGGCTTTTTTATTGCCGTCACATCAAAGGGTCAATCCTCTTTAGGCTCGATTTCAATGTAGAACCACATCGGGCTGTATGCCGGGTAGCCGGTGGAGGAGCTGCTGCCGTATGCCAGCGGCGACCAGAAGAAGGCCACCGCCTTCTCGCCATAGTTCATCTTGCCCACGGCCATCGCAAAACCATGCACAAGATTGCTGATGTAGGTCTTGGTGCCGCTGTCGCTGGTGGTGTAGCCGTCTTTCTGCCAGGTGACGGAGAGCGGGCTGTAAGTCTTGCCCACATTGTAGCGGCCGTAAACCTTGGCGGAGTCCTGTATGTTGGTGTCAAAGCAGAAGCCGTCCAGCAGCTTGCCTATGTAGTTGACCTTTACCGTGGCGCTGGGGGCGATGGTGTCCTCCGCACTTGTCTGCTGAAGCTTGAGCATATAGAACCCCTCGCTGAGCGAGTCCAGGCCGTCGTATTTCTTTGCGGCGAACTCCTCCAGCCTGTCTTTCTGATACTGATAGATGTCTTCTATCACCTCCTGCACCTTGACCTCATAAATGTAGTTCTCGCTGAGGGCGGGCTTTGTGCCGTCGTTGCCGTATGACTTGTAATACTTCTTCAGTTCGGGGGTATAGGCGTAGGTGGTCGCCTCCGGGGGCAGGAGAAAGCGGGCGCTGCCTCCCTCGCCCAGGCCTCGCAGGAAATTCTCCACAGGCGTGTAGAGACGGTAATTGCCCAGCTGCACCACCTCGGGGCAGAAGTATGCGGTGTCGCTGTAGGTGGCCATTATGCGGGCCACCTCCTCCGTGGTGTACTGCGTGTAGTTGCCGTCGAGGTCGCGGCAGACATAGTCCAGCTTGATGTAGGCGGTGTCGCCGATGGCGGCCGTGGAGCCCTGACTCTTCTCAAGCACGTAGAGACCATTCTCGTCGGCCTCGAGCACCTGTCCGAGATTGGTCCGCATCCACGCCTCGCGGATGCGCTTCTGCGAAGTGAGATTGTCTTCGCTCTCATACTTCGCGCAGGAGATGGCAAGGGCGGCCAAAGAGGCCAGAGCAAGCACAGGTCTGTAAAATTTACGCATTATTCGGGTCTGATGATTTCGTTCAACAATACTTCAAAAACAAGGGCCTTGTCCCGGCCCACTCCCGCGACAGTATTGTCGTAGCCATACTTGCAGGAGGATATGATGTACGAGTGCTCGCCGGGGGTCATCCCCTCCAGCCCATACTCCAGGGCGTCGATAAGATCGCCGCTCCCCAGAGAGCAGCGGCGGGAGCCCTGACAGAACGCACTCTCGATGCTCGAATTAAAAGTGTAGCCGATATAGTCGAACGAGAGGGTATCGCCCGATGCGGCGACCCGTGTGCTGTCGCCGGCAGAGAGCACGATACGGTTTACACCCCGGTTATAGACAACCGTAGAGTCGGCATACTTGGAGGAGATAAAGCTGTCTATCTTCTCGTCCTGACTCACGGCAGTGCTCGCGAGGGGATCTTCGCAACCCCAGAGCAGCGCCAGAATGCCCGTTATGACCAATATCCGCTTCACTTGTTTAAAAAATCAGTTACTTTTTCTTCAAAAAATGCGGGGATTGCATCCAGCGGCATATACAGCCGGCCGCCCGAAGCATTTTTATGTCCGCCGCCATTGCAATATTTGTGCGAGAATTCGTTCACGTCCACATTTCCTTTGCTGCGCAGCGAAACTTTCACAAAGCCGTCGTCTTCGGTAAAGAGGGCTGTGAGGCGCACCCCGGCTATCGCAAGGGGCAGATTCACAAAGCCTTCGCTGTCGCCCTTGGCAAAGGAGTAGCACTCCTTGTCGGCTTTGGAGAGGGTGAAATAGGCCGCCCCACACTCCAGGCAGCGCATATTGTCGTGCAGCAGATGTCCCATCAGCCGCATCCGCCGCTCGGAATAGTTGCAGAATACTCGGTTGTAAATCGCGTCCCGATCCACTCCGCGCCCCTGCAGGGCGGAAACCGCCAGGTAGGTGGAGGGGAAGAGGGAGTTCGCAAAATTATTGGTGTCGGTGAGAATGCCCGTCATAAGGGCGGTGGCGCAGTCCAAAGGCAGGCGGGAGACATCACCCCCGACCTCAGGCTGCTCCAGGAGCACCTGGTAGAGCAGTTCGCAGGCGCTGGAGACCTCGGCATCGGATATCACCACGTCAAAATCGCAGGTCTGTGGATTAAGGTGGTGGTCTATCAGTATGCACCCCGCTTTGCTGCGCCCGATGGCCTGCTGCAGGTCGCCGGAGCGGTTCTTGCCGTTCATATCCAAAAACACCAGCAGGTCGGCCTCATCTATGAGAGCCTCGCAGAGAGACGGTTCGTCGCAGTAATAGAAGACCTTGCCCTGAGGTATCATAAAGTCGAAGTGGGCTGGCAGATGGCCGCACATCACGGCGCAGACCTCCTTGCCCAGCATCGAGAGATAGCTGCAGAGGGCCACTGCAGAGCCGATGGCATCGCCGTCCGGGTTCTCGTGGGCGAAGACAACCGCCCTCGAACATCCGCCTATCAGGCTGCCGAGCCTGCCCTGTGCCTTGGTCACTCTCATCTAAGAAGTCAATTAATAGGTGCAAATTTAAAAATATCTTGCAAGCACTAAATATTATTTTTACTTTTGGAAGTTATTTTTAATGCATCAAGGCAAATAATATCATTCTAAAATATGAAAAAGGTACTCACTTACTTCGTATTCCCCGTCATAATCATCGTTCTCACGGTGCTCATTGTGATGAGTGTGGAGCAGCCTGTCAAGTTCAACCAGGAGAAATCCGTCCGCGAGGCGGCGGCCATCGTCAAACTCAAGGATATCCGCACCCTGCAGGTCGCCTACAAAAATGTGAACGGCAAATTCACCAACAGCATCGACACCCTGGTGGATTTCTACAAAAACGGCAAGATGACCGTCATCCGCTCCATCGGCTCTATGGACGACTCCCTGGCAGTGGCCCGCAACCTGGTAAAGCGCGAGGCCATCGAGATCCCCGTGCGCGACACCCTGCTCAAGAACCGCAGCGACTTTAACCCCGACCAGCTCAAATATATCCCCTACACCAATGGCGAGCAGATAATTATGGACGCCACCATAAAGGAGGTTTCCGGCGTGGATGTACCCCTGTTCGAAGCCAAGGTGCCCTACGTCAAACTGCTGGAGCAGCTCGATGAGCACTATCACCAGCTCATCGTGAACCTCGTGTACGAGCGCTGCGACACAGACCGCTACCCCGGCCTGCAGGTGGGCAGCATCGAGAACCCGAACAACAACGCCGGCAACTGGGAGTAGTCCCGGCCGCCGCACAAGTGATAAAGGCTGCCTCGAAGTTCGGGGCAGCTTATTTTATATAATAGTTATGAGAATCATTTCCGGAAGTCTGCGGGGCAGGAGAATCACGCCGCCCGCCAACTACAAGGCCCGCCCCACCACCGATTTTGCAAAGGAGGGGCTCTTCAACATACTAAGCGGAGAGATTGATTATGAGCAGGTGTCGTTTCTGGACCTATTTTCCGGCACGGGCGGCATCAGCTATGAGATGGCCTCGCGGGGCTGCCGCGACATCGTGGCGGTGGAGATGAACCCGGTAAACTGCAACTTCATCAAAAAAACAGCCGCCTATCTCAAGATAGAGGGTCTGCAGGCGGTGCACCACAACGTTTTCGATTTCATAGGGATCTGCACCAAGGCGTTCGACCTGGTGTTCGCCGACCCGCCATACGCCATGGAAGGGCTTGACACGCTGCCTGCCAAGGTGTTGGCGGCGCCGATGATAGCCCCGGGCGGCACCTTTATCCTGGAGCATCCCGCCGATTACAGCTTTGCTCTGGAGCCCGGGTTCGTAAAGGAGAAGAAATACGGCAACGTCCACTTCAGTTTTTTTTCAAAAAAACTTCAATAATCTTTGCATTATTAAAATTAACCTCTATATTTGCAATCCCATTTGGGAACCAGATGAATGGTGCGGTAGTTCAGCTGGTTAGAATACCGGCCTGTCACGCCGGGGGTCGCGAGTTCGAGTCTCGTCCGCACCGCTTGAAAGCAGCTGTAAAAGGCTGCTTTTTTGTTTTCCGGACTCTGTACATTTCCGCTCCGCTTTACTATATTTGTGCTCATCGGCCCACTAACGGGCCCGCAAACTCATCAATGAAAAAATCCTTACTTATCGCTGCGCTGCTGGCCCTGCTTTGCACAGGCACCTATGCAGCTCCGGCAGCGAAACGCGCCCCCAAAGCGGGGAAAGAGTACATCTGGCCAAAAGGGAAGATGCCGGATGCCCAGAGCGGCCAGATTGCCGCAATGACCGACGAGTCAGAAGAGCCCGACTTCAATCCAGACAAGCACCGCCTCCCCTATCTCGACTGGTTTGAGGCCCCCGCTAAAGAGAAAGCCAACGGCGGCTGTATGATACTCATCTCCGGCGGTGCATATCAGAGCTGCTGCGATGTGCAGTGGATCAAACACTGGAGAGAACTCTACACAGGGCTCGGCTTCCAGTGCGTCAACCTGGTATACCGCACCCCCCGTCCGGAAGGGCTGCCCATCTACCAAAGCGCCTGGGAAGACGGACAGAGGGCTGTGCGCCTGGTGCGCAGCGAGGCGGAGCGCCGCGGATTCGACCCCGAAAAAATCGGCACCGTGTCGATGTCGGCAGGCTCGCATATGGCGCTGCTGCTGGCCACCGGCAGCCAGACCCCCGCATACGAAGCGGTGGACGACCTTGACACCGTCAGCTGCCATCTCAACTGGGCGATAGCCCACGCCCCCGCCTATGTTACCTGCGACGGCGAAATAGGCCCCGCAACTCTGCAGGGCTACGGCAACACCGTGGGCCTCTCCTCCATATTCAAATTCGACGAAAAGACCTGCCCCGTCTGCTTCCTGCACGGCGGGGATGATCCCTACAGCCCCAACGGCTCCACCAAGATGTACCGCAAGCTGCACTCAATGGGCATCCCCAGCGAGCTGCACCTCTACCCCAACATAGGCCACGCCGTGCTGGGCCACGACCGCGCCGTGGAGTTCCTGCGCCAGATGGGCATTCTGGGGCCTCTGGAGGAGAATGTGACCCTTATGTCCCGCTACGGCGATGACAGCGCCCGCGGCAACTATCTCAAGGAGGATATCTGGCCCGAGGGCCGCACCCCCGACTTGCGCGAAGACCAGTGCACCCCCTACATCGAGTGGCACTTCCCCAAGACGCTCAAGACCAAGGCCATCCAGATAATCTACTCGGGCGGCAGCTATATCTCCAACGACCCCGACGGCTTTGAGGCCGCCCCCGCCCGCCGCTATCTCAACGAAATGGGTATGACCGTGGTGACTCTCAAATACCGCACTCCGCGCCCCGAGGGGCTGGAGAAGTATATGACCGCTTGGCAGGATTTGCAGCGCACCATAAAGCTTGTGCGCAGCAAGGCGGCCTCCTACGGTCTTGACCCCGACCAGATCGGCATTATGGGCAGCAGCGCCGGCGGCCACCTGACATTGATGGGCGTGACCAGCTCCCTGCACAAGAGCTACCTGCCCGTCGACGATGTCGACAACCTCTCCTGCAGCGTGCAGTGGGGCATCGGCGTGTATCCTGCATACGCCCTGAGTGACGATGGCGAGGACTTCAACACCACCCTGGGCTGCGGGGAAGATGTCACCATCAATCCTGAATTCAGTTTTGATTTGGCGACCTGCCCGATGTACTTCGTACACGGCGACAAAGACGGCGTGAGCAGTATGAACTCCGTGATGGTATGGGAGAAGATGCGCGCAATGGGCATCCAGAGCGAGCTGCACACCCTTGCGCTGCGCGACCACTGCTTCCAGTACGAAGGGGCCCCGGGCACCGGCAGCTACAATTTCCTCGAAGGCATCGGCGAATATATTCGCAGTGTTGTGAAATTTTACTAATTTTGCGCCGCGATGCGGCTTTCAGACCCGAAAGGGCCAACCCTCAAAGTCGATTCGGCTTAAGGGTCGGCCCTTTTGAGTTATCCGGCATCAAGTGTAACAGGTACCACTTTAAAAACTGCACAATGAAAAACAAATTTTCCACAACATTTCTATTGATGGCCACGGCGCTGGTCGTCTGCCTGGTCTCCTCCAATCTCTTCGCCACCAAAGTTTTTGCTCTCGGGGCTGGCATCACGCTGCCCGGCGCAGTGATAGTGTTCCCCATCTCCTACATCCTGAATGACTGCATCTGCGAGGTGTGGGGCTACACCCGCGCCCGTCTGGTGATATGGCTGGCGTTCGCCGCCAATTTCTTTGTGGTGATCCTGGGGCAGATAGTGGCGTGGCTGCCCGCCGCCGATTTCTGGCAGGGGGGCGAACATTTCAATTTCGTGTTCAATATGGCGCCCCGCGTGACGGCCGCCTCATTGCTGGCCTTTCTTGCCGGCAGCACTATGAACGCTTTGGTGATGAGCAAGATGAAGCTATATAGCGGCGGCCGGCGGTTTGCACTGCGGGCGATAGTCTCTTCCGTGGCGGGAGAAGCGCTGGATTCGCTGATATTCATCCCGATAGCCTTTATCGGCATCCCTTTCGGGGCAATGCTGCCGATGATGGCCTTCCAAGTGGGCTTCAAGGTCATCTACGAGATTATTGTCCTGCCGGTGACCTCCTTTGTGGTGGCAAAAGTCAAGGCAGCCGAACAGGTGGATGTGTTCGACTCCGGCATCAGTTACAATCCGCTTAAAATAAACGACATCAGATAGCTATGGACACACGCTCCGATGAAGGCCTGCAGCAGCTGGGCCACAAGACTTTATACAAAAGCACCTACGCGCCCGAGGTGCTTGAAACCTTCACCAACAAGCATCAGGAAAACGACTACTGGGTGCGGTTCAACTGCCCCGAGTTCACATCGTTGTGCCCCATCACCTCGCAGCCGGATTTTGCGGAGATACGCATCAGCTACATTCCTGACATGAAGATGGTGGAGAGCAAGAGCCTCAAGCTGTATCTCTTCAGCTTCCGCAGCGAGGGGGCGTTTCACGAAGACTGCGTGAACATAATTATGAAGGACCTCATAAAACTGATGGAGCCGCGCTACATCGAGGTCACGGGCTTTTTTCTGCCACGCGGCGGCATCAGCATCCACCCCTATGCCAACTGGGGCCGCCCCGGCACCAAATACGAGACCCTCGCCCAAGAGCGCCTCGCCCGCCACGAATAAAAGCCTACCCGGCTACCGGCTCCACGCCTATTCCGGGACGGTCGGGAAGGACAAGCCGGCCGCCGGCGACCCTGACCCCGCTGAAGCGGTCGTTACAGATGAGCAGATTGCCGTCCAAATCGGCGAAATCCACCGCAGGCGAGAGCTGGGCGGCCGCCGACACTGCGCAGGATGTCTCGGTCATACATCCAATCATCACCTTCATCCCCTCCGCGCGGGCGTAAGTGAGCATCTTGCGGGCCTCGCGCATCCCGGTGCACTTCATCAGCTTGATGTTGATGCCGTGATAAGCCCCTTTGATGCGGGGGATGTCGCATAGCCGCTGAAGTGCCTCGTCGGCGAAAATAGGCAGCGGACTGCGCTCGGCCAGCCAGGCGGCATCGTCTATCATCTCTTTGGGAAGCGGCTGCTCCACCATCACCACCCCCCGCTCCGCCAGCCACGAAATCATCTCCAGCGCCAGATACTTGTCTTTCCAGCCCTGATTGGCATCTACCGCAATAGGCAGATCTGTAACGCTGCGGATGGCTCCGATCATCTCTTTGTCGCCCTCCAGCCCCACTTTGACCTTGAGGATGTTGAACTTTCCGGCGCACTCCAGCGTCTTTTCCCTAACCTTTTCCGGGGTGTCGATGCCGATTGTGAAGGTGGTGTCGGGGGCCTTTGCGGGGTCCAGTCCCCAGATGCGGTACCACGGCTGCCCCATCAGCTTGCCCACGAGGTCGTGCAGGGCGATGTCCACCGCCGCCTTGGCCGCCGAATCGCCGTCGCTCAGGCTGTCGATGTAATTCAGAATGTCTTCCAGGCAGAAGGGATCGGGAAACTGTTCCAGGTTGACCTTGCCCAGAAAAGCGCACACGCTCTCCACGCTCTGCCCCAGGTAGGGCGGCATCGAGGCCTCGCCGTAGCCGCAGAAGCCGTCGTATTCGATTTTAACCTGGACATCGGGGGTGGTGGTGCGGGAATATGACGACACGGTGAAGGTGTGCCGCAGCCGCAGCTCGTATGGCTCAAAGCTCAGATGCATCCCGGCCTTGCCGCCCGTGCGGTATGCCAGCGGGATTACTGCCGATTTATGCCCCGGGGCCGCTATGCTGCCTAAGTCGCCGGCTGCCGTGGCACTTGCGCTTCCACAGGCGCTCAGCAGTGCGCCGGTGCCCATCGCCGCCGCAGCAGCGGCCGTTGTCTTTATAAAATCCCTGCGTTTCATATTTTCTTAAAATAACTGCGGCAAATCTACAAAAAATCACGCGCCGCCGCTGTAGCAGACAGCCGCCCGCCAGCGTTTATATTATGAATTTGCACTGCGCAGAACAAAAAACTATATTTGCCGCCAAAAATCGGATTGTTACTCAAATAAATAACTGATGAAAAAAACTTTAACTCTTATGATTTCCGCTATGGCACTTGCTGCCTGCGGCTCCGACGCGGCCAAAGCGCCCGCTCTGGACCTTGCGAACCTCGATACGAAGGTGAGCCCCAAGGCGGACTTCTACCGGTACGCCACCGGCGGCTGGCAGGACGCCAACCCGCTCCGTCCCGAATTCTCCCGCTTCGGCTCTTTTGACGTGATTGCCGAGACCAACCAGAAACAACTCAACGAACTCTTCGCCTCAATGGCCGACCTTCAGGCCGAGAAGGGCAGCGTAGAGCAGAAAATCTCCGATCTGTACAAGCAGGCGCTCGACTCCACCGCACGCAACACGCTCGGCGCCGGGCCCATTATGTCCGACATCGCCCGCATTCAGGCCGTTGGCAGCAAGGATTCCCTCTGGAGCCTGCTCGCGCAGATGACCCTTGAGGGGAGCAGCACCGGCTTCTACGGATTCGGCGTATCCTCCGACCTGATCGACAGCGACAGCCAGGTGCTCTATCTGAGCCAGGGCGGATTGGGTATGGGCGATCGCGACTACTACCTCAAGGAGGAGAATGCCGCCCTCAAGGAGGGCTACCGCCAGTTCTTGGTAAAGATTTTCAACCTCTGCTCTCTCGATGGGGCGGAAGATCTGGCCGCAAAGGCCCTTGATGTGGAGAACCACATCGCCGAGTATTCCTGGACCCGCGAGCAGAACCGCGACGTGGCCGCCGGCTACAACCCGATGTCCAGCGAGGCTGTGTTCAAGGCATATCCCGCCATAGGCTTCGAAATCAACTGCAAGGTGATGGGCATCCCCGCACAGGAGAAGATTATAGTGTCGCAGCCCAGCTTCTTCGAGAAATTCAATGCCTACACGGAGAGTGTGGACCTCGAGAGTCTCAAGGCCTACGCCCTCGCGCAGCTGATAAGCAATGCCGCCGGCTCTCTCAGCGACGACTTCTACACCGCATCCTGGGAATTCTTCAGCCATCAGATGGCGGGCGCCCAGGAGCAGAAACCCCGCTGGAAGCGCGCGATGTCGGTGCCCAACAGCCTGCTTGGCGAGGCGGTGGGCAAGATGTACGTGGAGCGCTACTTCCCCGAGAGTTCCAAGCAGAAGATGATGGATATCGTGGAGAATCTGCGCGTTGCCCTGGGCCAGCATATCGACGCTCTGGACTGGATGAGCGACAGCACCAAGGCCCGCGCCAGGGAGAAGCTGGCCGCCTTCACAGTGAAGATCGGCTATCCAGACAAATGGAAAGACTACTCTTCGCTTGACATCAACCCCGATCTGACCTACTACCAAAACCTGAAGAACGCCAGCGCGTGGTATGTGCAGGACAATCTCTCCCGCCTGGGCAAGCCTACCGACAGGAGCGAGTGGGCTATGACCCCGCAGACCGTGAACGCATATTACAACCCCACCACCAACGAAATCTGCTTCCCCGCAGGCATCCTGCAGAAGCCTTTCTTTGATCCGGAGGCTGACGCGCCCGTGAACTACGGCGCCATCGGCGTGGTCATCGGCCACGAGATGTCCCACGGCTTTGACGATCAGGGTTCGATGTTCGACGGCGCCGGCAATATGGTCAACTGGTGGACCGCCGAGGACAAGGCCAAATTCAATGCAAAGGGCGACGCTCTTGCAGCGCAGTTCGATGCAGTGGAGGTTCTGCCGGGGGTCAAGGCCAACGGCCGTTATACTTTGGGCGAGAACATCGGCGACCACGGCGGACTCTCCATAGCCTTCTCCGCTATGCAGAACGCTCTCGAGGGGCAGCCCCGGGTCGAGATTGACGGTTTCAGCCCCGAACAGCGCTTCTACCTTTCGTACGCCATAATCTGGGCGCAGAACATCACCGACCAGGAGAAGGCGCGCCTGACCAATCTGGACACCCATTCTCTGGCGGAGAACCGCGTGAATGTGTCGCTGCGCAATTTCCAGAGTTTCTTTGATGCGTTTGGCATTGTTGAGGGCGACCCTATGTTCCGCCCCGAGAGCGAGCGCGTGCACATCTGGTAGTCCTTTTGCTGCAAGTTTTTGAAGCTGTTGTTTTACGCTTCACAAAAATGACCGGCCCCGCTATGGACCGGTCTTTTTGTTTGCGGCGCGGGCGGCCGCCCCAGGTGCCTCGCGTGCGCTACGGCGATAATCTTTGGGGTGTGATAGAACCTGGGTTCCACGGGCACGGAACGTGGCTAAACTTCCCAGCCGTGCCCGAAACGAGGCTCTACGGGCACGGAGCACGGCGAAAATCACTGACCGTGCCCGAAACGAGCTTCCACGGGCACGGGGTGCGGCAAAACACCCCGACCGTGCCCAAATCGGCGCTCTACGGGCACGGAGCACGGCGAAACTTCCCCGCCGTGCCCAAATCGGGGCTCCACGGGCACGGGGCATAGCTGTTCGCTAAGGTTGTCCCCTGGATTTACAACTTGGCTGAGACGATGTTTTGAATGTGCCGAAGGTTTCGCGTAGATTAACCCTTTGTTGAAGGA
>CAVLDO010000016.1:0-44293 GCA_963662035.1 Bacteroidaceae bacterium
GGGTAGAAAAATACCCGCTACGCCCCTTTAGGCATCCGCGACTTTGATGCGCTAAAGCGACAATCCCCCAGGCCGTGCCAGGAACGGGGCTCTACGGGCACGGGACGCGGCGAAACTCCCCGGCCGTGCCCGAAACGGGGCTCCACGGGCACGGAGCGCAGCGAAACTCCCCGGCCGTGCCCGAAACGGGGCTGTTAGTAAAGACCAATCATCCCGGAATACCATCAGGCGGTGACGGAACTGATTGTAATTAGCGAGAAATGTGCGGCTGCGTCCGCTCAAAAAGGATGTATTCCCGGGAACCCGCCATTGAACTCTACTCTCTCGAGAGCTCCAACAGCTTGCTGCAGAAGGTGCTCCAGGAAAAAACCTGCTTTTGGGCGGCGATGCCTTCGCCGAAGTCGGGGCGGCGCGTGTAGAAATCGTGCAGGGCGGCGGCGATGGCTTCGGGCTCCGGCTCCACTACATAGCCGCACTTGCCGTCGGGCACAATCTCCGGCAGTCCGCCAACGCGGGTCACTACCATCGGCTTGCAGAAGTGGTAGGCGATTTGTGTGATGCCGCTCTGGGTGGCGCTCTTGTAGGGCTGTACCACAATGTCGGCGATATTGAAGAAGTGCCGCACCTTGGCATCGGGGATAAACTCCGGGAACCATACTATTCGCCCCTGCAGACCGAGCTCCTTTTCCAGCGCATAATACTTGTCGCTGTTGCCGTAGAACTCGCCCGCCACAATCAGTTTTGCGCCGCTGCCGCGCATCGGGCCGCAGGCAAGAGCCCTGAGCAGCAGATCCAATCCCTTGTAATCCCGTATCAGCCCGAAAAAGAGCATATAATCCTCTGCGGCATCCAGCCCCAGCGCAGCGGCGGCCGCCGCCTTGCTCTCCTTCGCCCCGTAGTGGTCGTAGAGAGGGTGGGGAGAGCATACTGTCGGCTTTCCGCCGGAGAAAACCGCCAAATCCGAGGCCACCGAAGAGGACATAGTCATAAAAGCGTCCACGCCTGAAGCGAAATACCGGGCGAAGGCCCTGTCGCCGGGGCGCTTGTCGTGCGGTATGATGTTGTCCACAAGGGCTATGACCCTGATGCCGCGCCGCCTGAGCCTTCGCGCAATATAACCCATACAGGGTCCGAAATAGGGCATCCAGAAGCGCATAATCACCAGGTCGGGCCCTTCGCCCGCGATGCGGCGCGCAACGCGGCCCCAGTTGAACGGGTTCACGCTGCTCAGGCTGCGCACAATCTTCAGCCCCTCGGGGGCGGGCCCTACAGAGTATTGTGTCTTGCCCGGGAAAAGAAACCCGGGATACTGCAGGGTGAAAGTGTGGATTATGACCTCGTGGCCGAGGATGCCGAGCTCTGCGGCGAGATGCTCGTTGAATGTGGCGATGCCCCCACGATAGGGGTATGCGGGGCCTACGATTACGATTTTCATAAACCAAATTTAAGAACAATATCCTCCCGAATGAAAAAAAAGTAACTTTGCTCTGTTATGCAACGAATCCTGCTGTCAATCGTATATTTTAAAGCCCGCCACATCATAAAGGGCTTTGACTATTGTAAGTTTCGCAGAGGCGAATTGCCGTACGGGGTGCGCGGCAACCTGTCCGAGTGTCCATATAAACTACTACAGGAGCGATGATACTGCTTGCGCCAGACAAATTCAAGGGAACATACTCTGCGGCTGAGATTGTTCAAATGCTGCGGAAGGAGATAGTCTGCACCAACCCTTGTGAACAAATAATGCAGGTGCCGCTTGCCGACGGCGGCGAGGGGTCGTTGGAGGCCTTTATGCTCTGCAACAGCGGCGCAGAGCGGGTGTGGGTAAGTGCGCTGGATCCGCTGATGCGCGAAATAGAGGCCCCTATGGCAGTGTGCGGCGACACCGTGTTCATAGAGATGGCCTGCTCGTGCGGCCTGATGATGATAGATATAAAAGAGCGCAATCCGCTGCGTACCACCACATCCGGCCTCGGTTTGATGCTGCTCGCAGCGCTGGATTACTCCCCCCGGCGGATAATAGTGGGGCTGGGCGGCAGCGCAACAAACGACGGCGGCCGCGGTATGGTGGAGGCTGTCGGATTGGAGAATCTCCGCCTTTTTGAAGGAATTGAAATCCTGGCCGCCTGCGATGTCACATCGCCGCTGCTGGGTCCCCAAGGGGCTACGGCGGTTTTCGCCCCGCAGAAAGGGGCAGACAAGGAGATGCTCAAAGTGCTGGAGGAAAGGATGCGCTCCTGGAGCGCGACTGCAGCCGGATGGCTCGCTTCAATAGGTCTTGCAGAGCGGGCGGAGGACTTTGCCACACTCCCGGGAGCAGGCGCCGCAGGCGGGGTGGGGGCGGCTCTGCACGCGTTTTTCGGGGCGAAGATAGTGAGCGGCTCGGCCCTTTTTGCAGATATGGCAAATCTGCCGCAAATGGTGTCACGCTCCCGGCTGGTGATAAGCGGCGAGGGGAGCCTCGATGCCTCCAGTCTTTGCGGAAAGCTGGTGGGGAATCTGGCGCAGCTGTGCGCGGAAAAGTGCCGCCCGCTGTATGTGGTCTGCGGCCGCAACTCCCTTGGCCGCACCCCCCTCATCCGCGATGTCGCCACCCTCTCCGGCGAGTTCAAGGAGAAGATTGCCGCCTGGTGCCGGCGTGACTGGCGGAGCGATTATCTGCCGCAGCAGGGGCTGCTGTTTAGCTTGGCCAACGGCGCAAATGCCGGAACTGATGCCGGAACTGATGCTTGTGCAAATGCTGGTGCAGATGCCTGCACAAAAGCCTGTGCCTCTCCCTTCGGGGCGTTTTCCGGCGCGGAGGCCTCCATCGCCTCCGGCGGCCTTAAGAGCGCATCTTCGTCTGATAGGGACGGCGCTTTAATTAATCCGCTCTACGGCATAGTGGCCGGCTGCGACGAGGCGGGGCGCGGCCCGCTGGCGGGTCCGGTTTATGCAGCGGCAGTGATTCTCCCCGAAGGGTTCTACCACCCCCTGCTCAAAGATTCCAAAAAGATGACTGCATCGCAGCGGGAGCTTATGTGCGGCATAATAGAGCGCGAGGCCCTGGCCTGGAGCGTGCAGAGCGTATCGCCGGCCGAGATAGACGAAATCAACATACTGCAGGCTTCCATCAAGGCTATGAAGCTCTCTCTGGAGGATATCTGCCGCCGCTGCGGCATCAGGCCCGATTTGATACTGGTGGACGGCAACCGCTTCTCTCCATTCACCGCTTCTGACGGCAGCCGCATCCCCCACAAATGCGTTGTGAAGGGGGACGACAAAGTGCCGGAAATCTCGGCCGCCAGCATTCTGGCCAAGACCTACCGCGACCGCTATATGCTGCAGATAGACAAAGAATATCCGCAGTATGGCTGGAGCGGCAATATGGGGTATCCAACAAAAGAGCACCGGGACGCAATCCGCGTTTACGGCCTGAGTCCCTATCACAGAAAAAGCTTTAAGGCCAGACAGTCCTGATGAATTCGTCCCAGTTGCGGCGCAATGCGGCAATCTGCTGCGCATCGCCCTCCAGCGAATTTTCAATGGCCTGCTGCAGCTGCTCAATGCTCAAATCCCAGCAGAGATAGGCGGCCAGAAGGTCGTCGCTAAGGTAAGAAGTGCCGAATATGGCGCAGTCATCGCTGTTGATTGTAACGTTGAGTCCGCTGCGCAGATAGCCGGCGGCTGGGTGCTTGCTTAGGTCGGGGGTGTAGCCCAGCAGCTGGTTGCTTATCGGACACACTTCCATCAGCGTGCCGCGCTCTTTGAAGAGGCTGTAGGCCGAGGGGTGCATATAGAGATTCGTGCCGTGGCCGATGCGCGCAAGACCCATTTCTGCGGCAGTTGCCACATTGCTGTTGCTCTGCAGGGTGCTCTCGCCTGCGTGCATTATAACCGGCACGCCCGCGCTCTCCAGGGCGGAGCGGTAATACTCCAGACTCTTGCCGCAATCCTCCTGGCCCACCATATCAAAGCCGATGCAGATGTCGGGATACTTTTCGCGTAGATGGCGGGCATAGGCGGCCCGCTCCGGCACGCTCTCGGCCGCAACCCCCTTGTAGTAGCTGTAGATGAGGCGCACGTTGAAGCCGGGGAACTGCTCCCTGACGCCGGCGGCGATCTCCTGCACGGTGTCCACATAGCAGTCGGGCTCCAGACGGCGGCCGCTCTCATCGAAGATGGTCTGCCCTATAAAGCGGAAGTCCACTCCAGTAAGCCCCTCGCGGGCCATATCGGCGAACACTTTGGAATAGAGCTTTTTGAAGTGGGGCAGGTAGTTGTTTAGGGCGCGGTAGCGGTTGAATATCGCCTCGAATTTGGGCCAGATGTTATCGTCTATGTCGCTTGTGGTGGTGGTGCAGAGCCTGTAAATCTCATTTTCAAGGTCGGGATGGCTCTTGAGCGCCTCGCTCACGGCCACCCAGCCTTCTGGAATCACGCCCCCTTCGAACCAGGCGCCGTAGGCCAGCTGCCCGTATTCGTGGCCGGCGGGATCGCCTGCCAGATATACATAGCAGAGGCCGCTGCCGATGGCCATCCGAATGGAATAGCGCAGGTCAAACGTGGCCTCGATGTGGGCGTGCAGCAGTCTGCCTTTGGGCATTCTGCTGAATATGCCGTAGAGCTCCGTGCTCCTCAAAGAGGGCAGGGCTCTCTGAAAGTCGTTGCAAATCAGTTCCCCGTTCTCCGCAGAGAGCAGCTCCTCCCGCATGCGGGCCATCTTCTCAAAGTATTCCATAGTCTCAAAATTTTTCAAATATACGATAATTATTCATAAGTTTGTCAGATTTAAAAAGCTTAAAATGCGGACGAGAATTATCCCTGCCCTCTTTCTGATGACCATTTTTGCCGGCTGCCACAGAGTTTCGGACGGAGTTCATACGCTGGATATCTACGTTACAAGCGACGTTCACGGGGCATACTTCAGCAACTTCTATCTTGACGATGCTCCCAAGCCCAATTCCCTCTCCAAGGCGGCCACCGTGGTTCAGCAGGCGCGAAAGGCCGGCTCCGATGTGATACTGATAGACAACGGAGACAATCTGCAGGGTGACAACGCCGCCTTCTATTTCAATTTTGTGGACACCGCCTCGCCCCACATCTTCCCCCGCATTGCAGACTGGATGGGTTACGACGCCACGGTGATGGGCAACCACGACATAGAGGCAGGGCACGCCGTGTTTGACCGTGTGCGAGGTGAGTACTCTATGCCCTTGCTGGCAGCCAACGCCTACCGCAATGACAGCGGCAAATGTTATTTTGACCAATACACGATAGTGAAAAAAAACGGGTTGCGGGTCGCAATTATCGGCACCACCAACCCCAAGGTAACCAGCTGGGTCCCCGAAAATCTCTACGAGGGTATAAGTTTCAAGCCCTGCGCAGAGACTCTCGCCTCACTGGTGGAGAGAGTCCGCAGCAGCGAGAAGCCCGACTTTGTGATAGTGTCGATGCACAGCGGCAGCGGCGATGAGAATTCAGATGATCTCGAAAACGACGCCCTCTATATGGCCCGTACCCTGCCCGGGGTAGACCTTGTGGTCGGCGGCCATGACCACCGCGCCCGTGTTGAGCGCTATATGGATAAGGAACCCCCCACCGGCTATGTAAATCCCGGCCCGCGCGCCGGCAAACTGGGTCACGCCCGCTTCAGCCTTACCTACAAAGGGGGCAGGAGGGTGGCCGACAGCGTGGCGGTGGAACTGATAGCGCTGGAGGATGTCCCCCCTTGCGCCGCCTACGACAGCACATTCGCAGCCGATTATGCAGCGGTGAAGGCCTTCACCCTGCAGAAGGTGTGCTCCATAACGGAGCCTTTCAGCCTTTCAGATGCCCTTGAAGGGCCGTCGGCCTATATGAACCTGCTATACACCGTGCAGCTGGCCGCCTCGGGAGCCGACATTACATTTGCCGCGCCCCTCTCAAGCCGGGGGGAGATTGCATCCGGCGACCTGATTTTCAACAGCCTCTCGCGCATATACCCCTTTGAGAACAAGCTATACACCATCAGTCTCACGGGAGAGCAGATAAAGAACTACCTGGAATATTCCTACGACAAATGGATAAACCGCTCCGGCCCCGCCTACAGCTACGATTCGGCCGGCGGCATTAATTACTTGGTGCACAAAAAACGCCCCTGCGGCAGCCGCGTGGAGATTGTATCGATGGCCGACGGCTCTGCGTTCGATATGGAGCGAACCTACACGGTGGCCGTCACCTCATACCGTGCGATGGGGGGCGACGGGATGCTCGGCGATGGATCGGGGCTTGACACAAGCAACCCCGACAGTTACATTGTGGCGCGCTATTCCGACATCCGGGATCTGCTCTACGACTATCTCAACGCTATGGGCACCTACACCCCGACCAAGAACACTAACTGGCAATTCACAGAATAAATACCAACACACTCAATTATGAACAGACTTTCAAGCAAACTGCTTCTTCTGCTTGCCCTTCTGGCCCCTGCAGCAGCCTATGCGCAGCGTCCCGTGGGCCCTCTGCAGGCGGAATTCAAGATGCCCATCTGGCGCAACGCCACCGAGGCTGAACTCACCGTGGTGGTGCCCGACGGCGGCCCCAAGGTGGCCAAGGTCGAAATCCGCAACCCCGACGGCACCCCTCTGCGCAGTGCGACCTACAAGCTACGGAGCGGATCCAACAGCTGCACCATCAAGCGCATCGGCTCCTTTGAGGAGGGGCGCTACCCCGTGTTGATAACTCTGGGCGACACCACAATGAAGCGCCTGCTGCGCATCGAGCATGTCCCCGAGATTGAAGCCCCCAAGGAACCCATCACATACCGCAAGCTGATCTTCACCCCCGACAACTATCTGTTTGCGAAGATCTCCAAGAACCTCAAGGTCGAATTCTCCAAGCCCGAAATGATAGAGGCTGTGCCCAACCGCGACACCAATGTTATTTATGTGGTGGGCAACGACTTCTACCGCGCCGAGGACGGCCGCTATGTGGTTACCGGCATCAGCAACCCTTACACCCGCTACAAGCTCTACGCCGACCGTCCGGTGTATTTCACCGCCGTGGCCGACACTCCCGAAGGCCCGTACACTTTTGTGGAAGAGCGTCCCCGTCCGGCTCGCGATTCCCGCGAGAATGTGTTTGAGGTGGGCCCCGTGATAAGCAACGACCGCATCGACGGCAAATTTGAGATGTACGACCCGGCAAAGCACGGCACCTACCGCTTGCAGGATGTCCGCATTATGCAGAATATGAACCCCAAGGACTACGGCTGTGTGCAGGCCGGCTACCGCACTTACTATGCTTTTGTGCGCACATCCACCGGCGACACCGTGTTCCTCAGCGACAAGCCGGTGTTCAATGACATCCCGGTTTACGGTGTCGATACCTGGGACAACGGTTTCAACACCAACGACAACTTCGGCAACAGCTGGTATTCGGCCGACAGCACAGAGCGCTTTATAGCCCGCGGACAGACCCTGCGCCGCGACGCCCCCTACGACCTGGCATACGATATGGTGGACACCCGCATACTGACTTCATATTCCACCAAAGACGGCGTCAACTGGAAATATAACCGCTCGCTGACCTCCGGCGGCAAGCGCGACACTCCCTACACCCAGCAGTATGGCGGGCGCGTCTGCTATCTGCCCGATGCGGGGCTTTACCTGGTTTTTGTGGAGGATTTCCACGGCGATATGCAGCAGACCGGAATGGATCTGGACTACAGCCGCGACGGCATCAACTTCTATGACGCCCCCGGCGAGAGCCCGTTTATCTACACCGACAATCGCGACGATTTCTACTGGGGCGGCATTTACGGCTTCAACACCGATATCGTCAAGTGTGGCAAGAAATATTATCAGCTGGTTTCACAGGCGATGACCTGGCCCCACTTCTTTGCCGAGCCGCTCTTTGCACGCAACCGCCTGAGCGAGGTCACCGGAGCCGACTTCGAACGCATCTTCGGCGGGCGCGCAATGGCAGAAAAGCTCCCTTATTTCAATGAGATCGGCGGCTGGGAGGGTCTGGCAAAGCAGACCCGCGACGGCCACTGCTCCGTGGCGCTGATTTCTTACCGCGCCGACGGCTGGTTTGGCGTTGAGGCTGAAAGCAAGGCGGGAAGCTTCACCACCAACCCGATTGTGGGGGGCGGCAGGCTTTATGTCAACGCCGAGATAGCCGAAGACGGCTATATAAAGATCGAACAGGTGGGCGGCAGCGCAAGCCAGAAGGTGACTCTGCACGGCGATGACCTCAAAATCCCCGCATTCGACCTCTCCGACGGCGCAGTCAAACTCAAAGTGACAATGCGCAATGCAAAACTCTATACGATGTACATCGAGTAAAAATCCATACACCAATTTTCAAAGGCCACCGGAATATCTCCGATGGCTTTTTTTGTTTAGTCTATCGCCGCAAACTTGCAGCGCTGCTGAAAAAATGTTTACATTTAGGGAAATTTTTTCAGAAATGAGTGCGAAAAGAATATTGGCATTGCTGGCGGGGCTGACTATGGCCGCCGCACAGATTCTGGCATCGGAACAGGCCCGCTGGATAAGCGTGGCACACCCTGAGGCAGACGGCGTAGGCACCTGGAGCTGCTTCAGGCAGGATGTTGAACTTGACAAAGTGCCCCCGCAGGCCTTGGCGCAGATCTGCGTGGACACCAAATACTGGCTCTGGATAAACGGCGCCCCGGCCGTGTACGAGGGCAATCTCAAGCGAGGTGAGGCTCCCGGGAGCATCTACTACGACAATGTTGATCTCGCCCCCTGGCTCAAGAAGGGGAGCAACCGGATTGCCGTGCTGGTGTGGCACTTTGGCAAGAGCGGCTTCTCGCACAGCGACAGCGGCCGCAGCGGCCTGTTTTTCAGCTGTCCCGAAATAGGGCTCTTCAGCGGAGCCGACTGGAAGGGCTGCCTGCATCCCGCCTATGGCATCTGCGGTGACCCGGAGCCGAACTTCCGCCTTCCCGAGCCCAACATCCGCTTTGACCAGAGGCTGGACATACCGTTTTGGCAGACAGCAGACCTTGATGCCGCCCCCTTTGAGGCGGTGAAGGCCTCCGGCGGCGCCGATGCCGAGCCCTGGGGCAAGATGGTGGCGCGTCCCATCCCTATGTGGAAGGATTACGGCCTTAGGAGGCTTTCGAACTGGAGCAGCGAGTCTCTTCCCGACGGCCGCGTGAAAATCACCGCAGCGCTGCCGCAGAATATGCAGATGAGCGTCGCACTTGAGGTGGAGGATGCAGCAGGCGGCAGTCTGATAAAAATAGAGACCGACCACGTCGCCAACGGCGAGGTGTTCAACAACCGCGCTGAATATGTCACCGCCCCCGGTCGTCATAAATATGAGTCGTTCGGCTGGCTCACGGCACAGAACATAGTGCTTTCGATGCCCTCGTCTGTCAGCCTCAAGGGGCTCTGGTACCGCCGCACCGGGTATGACACCGCCGTTGAGGGGACCTTCTCCTGCAGCAGCGATTTTGTGTGCCGCTTCTGGCAGAAGGCTCTCAACACCCTCTACATAAATATGCGCGACACATTCTACGACTGCCCCGAGCGCGAGCGGGCGCAGTGGTGGGGCGACATCACAACTATGATGGGGGAGTGCTTCTATACCTACGACCTCAACGTGCATCAGCTGCTGCACAAGGCTATACGCGAACTCTGTCTATGGGCCTATCCCGACGGCCGTCTGCACGCCCCCGTGCCCGGCAACTACAAGGTGGAACTGCCCGACCAGATGCTCACCTCCGTGGGACTCTACGGCTTCTGGCATTACTATATGAACACCGGCGACCGCGAGACAATAGAGTTCGCCTATCCGTATGTGAAGCGCTATCTGGACGTGTTCTCTCTTGATGCTGACGGCCTGGTGAAGATGCGCTACGGCGGCGAAATCTGGAACTGGGGCGACTGGGGCAGCAATAACGACCTGGTGCTCATATTCAGCGGCTGGTATTATATGGCGCTGGAGTCGGCCGCCAGAATGGCCGCCCTCACCGGCAATGATGCCGACATACCTTCTTATCAGGAGCGCAAGGCGCGCGTTGCCGCCGGATATGAAAAGTGCTGGAACGGCAGCTTTTATCGCCACAAAGATCATGTCGGCCGCACCGACGACCGCGTGCAGGCTCTCGCTGTGGTGAGCGGCATTGCAGATGGCGACAAATACGATGCGATTTTCGCCACCCTGCAGCAGGAGGAAAACGCCAGCCCGTATATGGAGAAATATGTGCTGGAGGCGCTATTCAAGATGGGGCACGGCGACTATGCGCTGCAGCGCTTCCAGAAGCGGTTCTCTGCGATGGTTGACGACCCCGCCCACACCACTCTCTACGAGGGGTGGGAGCCCGACAGCTACGGCACCGGCACAGTGAACCACGCCTGGAGCGGCGGTCCGCTCACGGTTGTGGCATCGGAGGTATGCGGCATCAAGGTCACATCTCCCGGCTTTAAGGAGTTCGACATCGCCCCCAAGGAGTGCGGCATAGAGCAGTGGAGCATCTCCTTCCCTACCGTGGCAGGCACCGTGGCGGCTTCCCGCACGATTCGCCGCGGCGGATATCTGCTCAAGGTCAGCGTGCCTGAAGGCAGCACCGCAACAGTCCGCGCCCCCGAGGGCTGGTGCATCAAGGGCTCTGACGGCGCCACGCAGCTCACTCTTACAGGCGGCCGCCACCGCGTCCGCCTGGAAAGGCTCTGATCGGCCTCCGCTGCCTAATTTACAATAACTTAACATATCATTATGGCAAACTTATTAGACGAAACTTCAGGAAGCGTGAACGCCGCCGGACGCGAAACACATGTCATTGAAAAACAGATTCCGGTGCAAATCGGATTCGGCTCGATCCTTTTTGAAATAGCGCTGTGGGTCACTATCCCCATTTTGGTGCTGCTGTATGTGGTTCTGCTTGGCGACACGCTGCAAAACCGCGCTCTGGTGGCTGTCGTCGGCTCTGTTGCAGGGATGCTGCCCGGGCTGATATTCGTATTCCGCAAAATCGCCGCCCGCAACTATTTCCAGCAGCTGGAGCAGCGCATCCAGGCCGAGGCCTCCAATATAGACAATTATCTTGAGCAGCGGGTGCAGATTCTGCAGAATGTCGTGGGGCTGGTGGAGAAGTCAGTGCAGCTTGACAAGGAGGTGATGACCTCCGTGGCAGCCCTGCGCAGCGGCGGCAGCATAAACGAAAACAACCGGGGCGAGGTCAGCCGTCAGGTGGACACCGCCTTCGGGCGTCTTTTCCCGCAGGTAGAGGCCTATCCGGAGCTTAAGTCACAAAACACCATAGCCGACGCGATGCAGCAGAACAGCTATCTGCAGCGCGAAATAACCGCCGCCCGCACAGTTTACAACAGCCGCGTGACGCAGTGGAACACCGACATATTCTCCTGGCCCGCCAAGATGATAGTGGCGGCCCGTCAGCACTACACCACCCGTATCCCCTTCTCGGTGTCCGAGCAGACCCGCCAAAGGGCGCGCGAGAAGTTTTTCTAAAGGATAGCGGCCGCTATGGCTCAGGATATCCTCGACCCCCTCGCGGAGTTTAAAAATGTCTATCGCGACCGCTTTGCAAAGGTGGCGGCGGATACTTTCGATGCCCTGGCAGCCGAGGCTGCGGTGGACGCCGCTGCAAACCGCGACACCTGCCGGGAAGCGTATGCTGTGATGCGGGAGGCGGAGGCGCTAAGCCCTGCAATCCTAAGGTGGCGCATCTGGCGCTTTTTCCTCTGGCTGGCGGTGATTTCTGCCTTGTGCTGCGGCTTGCGGCTCTACGAAAAGGCTTCGGCCGGCTTTTCTCTGATAATCGAAGAGGGTCGGTCGCACCTTGTCGCAGCAGGTGCTTCCGGAAAGATGGACCACAATATGATAAGTGCCATCGCCCTGTGCGCCGCAGTGGCGGCGCTACTGCTGATATACATCTTTGGCAGAGCATGCCGCAGGCTGCGCACGCTGCGCAGACAGAAGGATTCGCTGCAGGTGAAGGCACAGACGCTGCAGCAAAAAGCGTGGGCGCAGATGGAGCCGCTCAACCGCCTCTATGATGCCGACATCCTGACCCGGATGATGAGCGCCACGGTGCCCCGGTTGGAGTTCGATCCCTTTTTTACCGAGCAGCGGCTCGAGGACTTGCACCGGGTCTATCAATGGAACGATGCATTCAACCAGGGGCGCTCGATTCTCTGCGCGCAGTCGGGCCTGATAAACGGCAACCCGTTTGTCATGTGCCAATCCAAGCGGATGGAGTGGGGGACCAAGACCTATTACGGGCATCGCACCATCTACTGGACTGAGATGGTGCGCGATTCAGATGGACGCTACCATAGCGAGCAGCGCAGTCAAACCCTCACCGCCTCGGTCACCAGGCCTTACCCTGAATACCGCCTGGACATCAGGCTGATTTACGGCAATACCGCCGCCCCCGATCTGGAGTTCACCCGCATACACAGCGGTCTGGCGGCCGCTCTGGACTCCGGGCGATTCCGCAGGGCGCGCCGCCGGCTGAGGCGAAAGTCGCGCAACCTCTCCGGGGCAGACTACGCTATGCTCTCCAACGAGGATTTTGAGGTGGCTTTCAACACCAGCGACCGCAACAACAACCAGCAGCACGCGCTGCTGTTCACCCCCTTGGCACAGCAGAACCTGATGAATCTGATGGCCGACACCGAAGCGGGCTATGGCGACGACTTTGACTTTTACAAGATGCGGAAGATAAATACTATAGTCGCCGGGCACCTTTGTAGCGACGATATTGATTTTGACCCGGCGCGATACCGCAATTTCGATCTGGAAAAGGCCAGGAAGGAGTTTTTGAAAATCAGCGCGGAGAGTTTCCGATCTATCTATTTTGCACTGGCGCCGCTGCTGAGTATCCCGATGTATCAGCAGATACGTCCCCGCGAAGCTATTTACGGCTACGACAGCCGCCCCCGCAGCGCTTTCTGGGAGCACGAGTCGCTTGCCAACTACTGGGGCGACACTTATTTCTGTCATCCCGACTGCGCCACGCAGTGCATTCTAAAAACGCGCGAGACTCTATCAGGCGACGGACGCCCCAGTCTTGAGGTTACCGCATACGGCTATTCCGCCACGCAGCGCCTGACCAGTGTGAGCGTGTTGGGCGGCGACGGCTGCTTTCACGATGTCCCGGTCTATTGGGATGAATATAACGAGGCCAACGGTAAGGGAGTGATTGATTTTGCAGAAGACTCTTTCTGCGAAAAGTTCAATAGCCAGGGGGAGCGGCTCTCTCACATCGCCGAGATCCTCTCCTCGGGCGGTTACTCCCGCTATCGCCGGCACATCGCCTCCCGCTGCCGATAATCTTCCCTCTATCGGCCTTTTTGACAATTAAAAGGCGGAGTCACACCTTGCTGTGTGCCTCCGCCTTTAAATGATTTGAGAAATAAGGCCGGCCTATTTGCGGTATCCGCACTTGGGGCAGACGCCGTTTTCGTTGAGGGCGATGCCGCACAGAGGGCAGCGGTCAATCTCGCGACGCGTCTCGAATTCTGCGCTTGCGGCATTGACACCGCTGGTGAAGGTGATCTTTGCTATGTTGAGCTTGTCTTTCAACAGGTCGTACACGATTTTTATCATTCCCTCTACCGTCATGGTCTCTTTGGTAACAACTATCCGGCAGTCGGGGTAGGCGCAGGCGAGCTCTGTCTTGAAAGATGCTCCCTTCATCTTGTTCTGCGGGTGTCCGTTGCGGATGCCCTGCTGATCATACACGCCCAGAACGGCGGGCAGCAGAGGGTCGTCTTCGCGGAGAATCAGCGCGTGATCAAAATTCTGGAGAAGACTCCAGGCGGTCTTCTTGATTTCGTTGCAGGGGAACACCATGTTTACCCCCTCATTGATTGTATCTTCAACTTCGATGGTCAGAACACCGGTATGTCCGTGAAGATACTGGGCTTCACCTTTGAAGCCGTAGAAGCGATGAGCATACTGCAATTCGAATGTGGTGACACTTCTCATAATTGTAATGTTTATTAATGTTTGACAATAAGCTGCACCTGAATGCGGTCAATCTCCTCAGGTGCGATGATTTTCCGTGACTTGAGAAAAGAGCGGATAGCCTGCGAGAGCCCCGGAGCCGCAAGGTCGCTGATCAGGTTGCCCCTAAAGCAGTGGTGGTGCTCCCGGACAGTGATGTCGTAGTAGATCTTACCCGTTTCGGGGTGGGGGATTGTCATCAGCAGTCCGGCGCGGCAGAAGGAGTCGAGCACCCTGTACAAGGTGGAGGGGGGCATTTCGCATCCGAGGGAGCGCAGTGCGGCATCGATCTCCTCAAGGGTGGCGTGCCCCAGGCTCGACATAGCGGCGTAAACCGACCTGCGCTGCGGGGTAGATTTCAGTCCTGCCTGTTTTATGATGTCGTCAAAATCCATATTGCGATTGATTTCTTGGCGCAAAGTAAATAGAAGTAATTTGCAAATGCAAATTATTTGCAATAAGTTTGCGTTAAATTTTTAAATATATGAGCAAGATTACATATATAGGGGTTGATGACCGCAACCTTGACCTCTTTGAGGGACAATATCTAATTCCGCAGGGCGTTTCATACAATTCTTACCTGCTGACAGATGACAAGACAGTCATAATGGACACCGTGGACGCGGGCTGTCTGGATAAGTGGCGGCAGAACCTTGAGCAGGCCCTGCAGGGCAGAGAACCCGACTATCTGCTGGTGAGCCATATGGAGCCGGACCATTCCTCCGGGATCGGCCTTGTTCTTAAGCTCTTTCCAAATATCAAGATCATCTGCAGCCTGCCGGCCCAAAAGATGCTCGGGCGTTTTTTGCCTCTGCCTCTGCCCCCGGAAAGGTTTCTTATAGTCCGGGAGGGAGACTCTCTGCAGTTGGGAGAGGAGACTCTGCAGTTTATCTCAGCCCCGATGGTGCACTGGCCGGAGGTTATGATGACATACGCAAAAAGCAGCAGGACGCTCTTCTCCGCCGATGCCTTCGGCAAGTTCGGAGCCCTGGACTATGACGACCAGGAGGGCTGGGCCTGCGAGGCGCGCCGTTATTACTTCAATATTGTGGGAAAATATGGTGGCCCTGTGCAGACACTCCTGGGCAAGGTGGCGAGTCTGGACATAGAGAGGATTTGCCCGCTGCACGGCCCGGTCCTTGACGATAATCTGGGCTATTACATCGGTCTGTATGACACTTGGAGCCGATATGCCCCCGAAGAGAAGGGAGTCTTTATTGCCTATTGCTCGATGCACGGGAATACAAGGGCGGCGGCACTATCACTGGCCTCGATGCTCCAAGACGGCGGTCTTAAGGTCTCCACTGCCGACTTGTGCCGCGACGATATGGCGGAGGCCATAGAAGATGCCTTCCGCTACGACCGCCTTGTGCTTGCCGCACCCACATACGAAGGTGGAGTAATGCCTGTTATGGCGGATTTCCTGCACCACCTCAAATCCAAGAATTATCAGAAGCGCACCGTCGGCATAATAGAGAACGGCTCCTGGGCGCCGGCAGCGGCAAGAGTGATCCGCGCCTCATTTGAGCAGATGCGGGAAATAGACATCGTAGAACCTATCGTGACGGTGGAGTCCACTCTGAAGCCCGGGACGGTCGAAGCCATTGCGGCATTGGCCGGGGCTCTGAGCACGGCGGTGCCTGGTGGCTCTGAGTAAATTCCGGCAGCCACTGCAAAGTTGTGGCGCGATACCCTACACTCTCTTTAGCATCTCCTCCCACTCCCTGACTATCGAGCGGTCGGCAAAGTAGTCGATGCGCATAGCCTTGCGCACGCGCGCAAGGGTTTCGCCCGTGGTTTCGACCGCCTTGGCGGTGCCGGTGCGGATGATGTCGTACACAGAGTCGATGTCCTTCTCCCATTTGCCTCTCTCGGTGCGGATGGGACTCAGAGTCTCCTCCAGCACGTTGTAGAGGAATTTCTTGCAGGTGCCGTCGCCCAGACCGCCGCGGCGGTAGTGCTCCTTCATCTCCTTCAGACAGGAGTAGTCGGGCAGGAACTCGGCAAAGTGGGCGTCGGTGCAGAAGGCGTCGAGGTAGGTGAACACCACATTGCCCTCGGTGTGGCCTGGGTCGCTTATCTGCAGGTGCTGCGGGTCGGTGTACATCTTGCCGTTGATCTGCTTCTTGACCACGCCGGAGGGGTCGCTCAGATAGATGCAGTTGCCCAGACTCTTGCTCATCTTTGCCTTGCCGTCAACTCCCGGCAGGCGGCGCTGAGTCTCGTTTTCCGGAATCATAGCCTTGGGCATTACGAGAGTCTCGCCGTAGATGCGGTTGAACTTCTCCACTATCTCGCGGGTCTGCTCCAGCATAGGCAGCTGGTCTTCGCCCACGGGCACCACGGTGGCGTTGAAGGCGGTGATGTCGGCCGCCTGGGACACCGGGTAGGTGAAGAAGCCGGCGGGCAGTCCCTCCTCCTCGAATCCGCGCATCTTGATCTCCGCCTTGACGGTGGGGTTGCGCGAGAGGCGCGCCGTGGTCACCAGGTTAAGGTAGTAGAAGGTGAGGGCGTGCAGCGCAGGCAGCGCCGACTGCACGCAGATGGTGGACTTGGCGGGGTCGATGCCCACCGAGAGGTAGTCCAGCACCACATTTATGATGTTCTCGCGGATTTTGCCGGGGTTGTCGGCATTGTCGGTGAGCGCCTGGTCGTCGGCGATGAGTATGTTGATGGCCTCGTAAAGGCCCGAGTTCTGCAGCTCGACCCTTCTTTTGAGCGAACCTACATAATGTCCCAGATGCAGCCGCCCTGTGGGGCGGTCTCCGGTGAGGATGATGTTTTTCTCTTTCATAGCGGCAAATTTAAGAAAAGAGTGCGAGGCAACAAGAGAACGCAGTTTTTGGGAATGAAAAAAACAATCGCTAACTTACGTTTTTTAAAACGCACAAACAGCGAGCAATATGGAAACAAACTACACGATGCATGCCAACCCGCTGGTGGCACGCTTTGAGAAACCCTCCTCCGGGTTCACCAAAGAAGATATAATCACCTACATCCGCGAGAACGGCATCAGGATGATAAACTTTATGTACCCGGCGGGAGACGGACGGCTAAAGACCCTCAATTTCGTAATAAACAGTTTCGAATACCTCAACACTATACTCTCCTGCGGCGAGCGGGTGGACGGCTCCAGCCTCTTCTCTTTCATAGGGGCGGGCAGCAGCGACCTTTATGTGATCCCCCGCTTCTGCACGGCGTTCGTGGACCCTTTTGCCAAGCTGCCGACCTTAAGCTTTCTCTGCGACTACTACGACAAGGACGGGCAGCCTCTCTCGAGCGCCCCTCAAGAGAGCCTGCGGCGCGCCTGCCGCGCCTTCAGCGAGGTCACCGGCCTTGACTTTGAGGCGATGGGAGAGCTGGAATATTATGTGATCGCCCCCGCGGAGGAGAACTTCGCGGCCAGCGACCAGCGCGGCTACCACGAATCGGGGCCGTTTGCCAAATTCAACGAATTCCGCACGCATTGTATGCAGTACATAGCACAGTGCGGCGGCCAGATCAAGTACGGCCACTGCGAGGTGGGCAATTTTGTGCTCGACGGCCTCAACTATGAGCAGAACGAGATAGAATTCCTGCCCGCGGCTGCGCTGCAGGCGGCCGACTCTCTGATGCTGGCCAAATGGGTCATCCGCAATCTGGCGCGCGAATATGGATACAATGTAACATTCGCCCCCAAAATCATTGCCGGCAAGGCGGGCTCGGGCCTGCACATACATATGCGATTGATGAAGGATGGCAAAAGCCGGATGCTTTCGGGCGGCGCGCTCTCCGATGAGGCCCGGCGGGCCATCGCAGGGATGATGGATCTCGCCCCCGCCATCACCGCCTTCGGCAACCGCAATCCGACGTCATACCTGCGGCTGGTGCCCCATCAGGAGGCCCCCACAAATGTCTGCTGGGGGGATCGCAACCGCTCTGTGCTGGTGCGCGTGCCGCTTGGCTGGGCCGCCGGCGACGATATGTGCGCAAGGAGCAACCCGCTTGAGGAAGCATCCGGCTTTGACACCGCGCAGAAGCAGACGGTGGAGATGCGCTCTCCCGATGCCTCGGCCGACATCTATCAGCTGATGGCCGCCCTGGCGGTGGCCTGCCGCCACGGCTTTGAGATGCCCGACGCACTGGAAGTTGCCCGGCGCACCTACGTGAACGTCAACATCCATAAAGATGAGAATGCTCAAAGGCTCAAAAGCCTCAAGTGTCTGCCCGACAGCTGCGAGGCCTCTGCCGAGTGTCTTGCATCGCAGCGCGCGGTCTTCGAAGAGCACGACGTATTCTCCAAAGGGGCCATAGACGATGTCATTGCCACCCTCTCCGCCTTCAAGGACGCCGACCTGCGCGCCTCCCTTGCCGGCGATCCAGCCCGCACCCTCGCCCTGGTGGAGAAGTACTTCCACTGTTAGGGCCCGGGGCACTGCCGGAGGATAAACGCCTCGGCGAATAAAAACAGCGTATGTATAAAATGGGCGTGGCGGTTATTTTCTACCCGCTGCGCCCATTTCAGGTGTGGCATTGATGCCGCGCAAAGCCCCGCTATAAAGCGTTTCCCGGGACATTCTCCGCCACTGGCAAAAGGCCTATTCGAGATAGAACAGCTCGGGCAGGGGGATGCTCACGGGCGAGTTGTCGGGATTGGTCTCCATAATGTCGGCCATATAGGCCCACCACTTCTGCACAATCTCCAGCGAACCAAGATCCTGCGACCCCGCCTCGCCAAGGGTCTTCTGCACCGCAAAAAGAATATTGGTGTCGCGGTCCCAGAAAATTGAATAATCAAAAACGCCGCTCTCCTTGAGCAAACTCTTCATCTCGGGCCAGAGTGCGGCGTGCCGCCGCTCATACTCTTCTTCGCAGCCCGGCTTAAGAAACATCTTGAAAGCTTCTCTTTTCATAATCGGTAGGTAAGTCCGCCGCCGAAACGCTCGGCCGCGTTCTATAAAATTAGCGATTAAATTGTATTTTTGCCACACATTGCTGAATATCCAACCAAAAATATCGAATATGAAAAGAAAACTCTCCTCCGCGGCCCTCACTCTGACCGCAGCCCTGACGGTATGCTGTCAGAACGCGCCGCAGACCGATGCCGCCCGCGACTTTGATCCGCCTATAATGGGCTGGAGCTCCTGGAACACCTTCCGCACCGAAATCAGCGAAGAACTCATCTGCGCCCAGGCCGACGCCCTCATATCCACCGGCTTGGCCGAGGCCGGCTACAAATATGTCAACATAGACGACGGCTTTACCAACGGCCGCGGCGAAGACGGCCGCCTGATAATCGACACCATAAAATTCCCCAACGGAATGAAGGCGGTGGCCGACTATATCCACTCCGTCGGCCTCAAGGCCGGTATGTATTCCGACGCCGGCGACAACACCTGCGCCTCCCAGAATGTCAAACCCTATGGTCTGAACGTGGGCCTCTACGGCCACGAGGCGCAGGACTGCAAGATGATGTTCGATGAATGGGGCTACGACTTTTTCAAGGTGGACAACTGCGGCGGCCGCCATCTGGATCTGGACGAGAAGGAGCAGTTTACCAAAATCGCCGAGGCCTTGAAGGCGTGCGACAACAAGCACATCAACTTCAACGTGTGCCGCTGGGTCTTCCCCGGCACGTGGGTTATGGACATCGCCGACTCCTGGCGCACCACCCACGACATCTCCGAGAGCTGGGAGAGCGTGAAAACCATAATCCTTGAAAACCTCTACCTTACCGCATACGTGGGCGGCGGCCACTACAACGACCTCGATATGCTCGAAATCGGCCGCAGCCTCT
Source organism: Bacteroidaceae bacterium (assembly GCA_963662035.1). Classification (GTDB taxonomy): domain Bacteria; phylum Bacteroidota; class Bacteroidia; order Bacteroidales; family UBA932; genus Equibacterium. The sequence continues at coordinate 19,745 of CAVLDO010000016.1, forward strand.
CCCCCGAAATCGAGCGCACGCATATGGCTGTGTGGTGCATACAGTCCTCCCCGCTGGTGGTGGGCTGCGACCTGCGCGAGATGCCCGGCCACTCGGTGGAGTTTCTCAAGAACACCGACCTGATAGCGATGGATCAGGATCGTCTGGGCATTGCAGCACCCGTGGTGCAGAAAGAGGGCGAGACATACGTGATGGCCAAGGATATGGAGCAGTTCAACGGCCCCAGGCGCGCCGTTGTGGTCTCAAACCTGGGAGAAACCGAGCAGACCATCACCGTGGACCCGGCTTCTATCGGCTTCAAGGGGCGCGTGAAGGTGTATGACTGCTTTGCCCACTGCGACCGCCCCGAGCTCTCCGGTGACTTTACTATGACCATCGCCCCCCACAACAGCGAGGCCTTCTTTGTTACGGGCAAGCGCATAGAAAAGAGCGTTTATCAGGGCGAGGAGGCTTATCTGAACGCCTACACCGAGATAAACGAGCAGGACTTCCCCGCATACCGCCGTCCATACGAAATCCCCTCGCCCCGCTACCGCGAGAGCGCCTCGGCCGACCTGGGGCTCTACGCCACCGAAATCGGCGGCTGGGAAGAGAATTACCTGGAGTGGCGCAATGTCTACAGCGAGAAGGGCGGAGAGTATGTCCTTTCTCTGCGCTACGCCTGCGCCGAGCCCCGCAATATGGCGGTGAGCGTGAACGGAGAGCAGGTCAGCGCGCTTGAAGCCCTCGCATCGGGCGGCGAGCTGGAGTGGCAGCAGACCAACGTGAAGGTGAAATTAAACAAGGGCTGGAACACTGTCCGCCTCAGCAATCCCGCAGAGAAGATGCCCTCCATCGACTGTATGACCGTCAAAAAAATCAGATAAATGAAAAGGAGCGCAATTCTGCTGGCCGCCGGCGCCCTGCTGCTGGCCTGCTCGTGCGAGCGGGACTACAGCATAGAATATTCCGTGGAGCGCCGCCCCACGATGGGTATGAGTTTCTGGAACGCTTTCCAGCTCAACATCAATGAAGATCTGGTAAAGGATCAGGCCAGGGCGGTTGCCGAGCTGGGCTATGCCGATGCCGGCTACAAGTTCATAAACATAGACGACGGCTTTCAGGTGCCCCGCGATTCCGCCGGCAATTTCCAGTACAACAAGGAGCTGTTCCCCGGCGGAATGAGGGCTGTTGCCGATTATATCCACTCTCTCGGGCTGAAGGCGGGCATCTACACCGATGCCGGCGACAACACCTGCGGCAGCGAGAACAAGTATCCCTATGGTCTGGGCACCGGTCTTGTGGGTCACGAGCAGGCCGACTGCCGCCTCTTCTTTGACGAGTGGGACTATGACTTCATCAAGATTGACTTCTGCGGCGGTCAGAACGCCAAGCTGGACGAGAGAAAGCAGTACACCAAGATTGCCGAGGCCATCGCCGCCTGCGACAAGAAGGACATAGTGCTGAACATCTGCCGCTGGCGCTACCCCGGCACCTGGGCGGAGGAGTTCGCCGCATCGTGGCGCACCACCTACGACATCCGTCCCTGGTTCTCCCGCGTGGCGTATATAATATATGAGAATCTCTATCTGCAGGCCTACACCTTCGGCGGCCACTACAACGACTGCGATATGCTGGAGATAGGCTCCAAATGGCCCGGCAGCGATGAGTGTCTCTCCCGAGACGAATCCCTGACCCATATGGCCTACTGGTGCATCACCTCCTCCCCGCTGATTATGGGGTGCGATATGCGCAAGGTGAGCGACGAGGCGCGCGAGATAATGCTCAACGCCGACCTGATAGCCATGAACCAGGACTGTCTGGGTATCGGCGCCCCCGTGGTGCAGAGAGAAGGTGAGGTGTATGTGGTGGCGAAGGATATGGAGCGCATCTTCGGCCCCAAGCGGGCGGTGGTGGTGATGAACCTTTCCGAGGAGGAGCGCAGCATCGACGTTTCGCTTGAAGCGCTGGGCTTTGCCGGCCCCGTGAGCGTTTACGACTGCTACACCCACGCCGAGCGTGTCGATCTTTCGCAGCAGACCACATTCCCCCTGACTCTGGCCCCCCACGCAAGCGCGGCCCTGTTTGTGAGCGGCAAGCGCATAGAAAAGAGCGTATATCAGGGCGAGGAGGCTTATCTCAAGAAGTTCTCCACAGTGGAGGGGTATGAGTCTCCCTATTACAGGGGGAGCGCATCGGCCGATCTCGGCGTCTATGCGGGCGGTCTTGGCGGGGCCGACAACACCCTTGAGTGGAAGAATGTCTTCAGCTGCCGCGGCGGCGAGTATGTGGCCTCCATCCGTTATGCCTGCGAGAGCGAGAGTGCATTTGCGCTTAAGGTGAACGGGGCGGTGGCGCAGAACTTTTCTGCCCTTGTCAGCGGCGCGGCCGACAGCATCTGGCAGAGCGTGAATGCAAAAGTCACCCTCAAGCCTGGCCTGAACAGCATAATTCTGGAGAATTGCGACGGCCCGATGCCCAATATCGACTCTATGACCTTGCATAAGGTTGAGTAGTAGGACGTTGGATGTAAAATGCCTGCCTCTGGCCGCATCGGATTCGGCCGGAGGCGGGCATTTTTATTCAAAAAAGATGAAATTTTATGCAAAAAAATGCCGTAAAAATTTGGAGGAATCAAAATTCGCCGTATATTTGCACCGCTTAACCGCAAGGGAGCTTAGCTCAGTTGGTTCAGAGCGTCTGCCTTACAAGCAGAGGGTCGGGGGTTCGAATCCCTCAGCTCCCACAAGAAAGAGAAGTTCAGTGATGGGCTTCTCTTCTTTTTTTGCCATTTTGTCAGCCGTGCCGCGCTGGTATTCTTTTTGCCCTTCGGGGCGTCGGACTATAAAAAACAATACTATATGGCAACAGGTAAAATAGGCGTTACCACCGAGAACATATTCCCGGTGATCAAAAAATTCCTTTACAGCGACAACGACATATTTATCCGCGAGATTGTGGCCAATGCCGTTGACGCTACCCAAAAACTCAAAGCCCTTTCTGCCGCCGGCTCCTATGCGGGCGAACTGGGCGACCTTACAATCGATGTCGCCACGGGCGAAGTCTCTGTCCCCGGCGAAAATGAGGGTGAAGAGAAGAAAGTCAAGACAATCAGCATCACCGACCGCGGCATAGGTATGACGCAGGAGGAGGTTGACAAATACATCAACCAGATAGCATTCTCGTCGGCCGGCGAATTTCTGGAGAAATACAAGGATCAGAGCATAATCGGCCACTTCGGCCTGGGCTTCTACTCTGCCTTTATGGTCTCCTCTAAAGTTGAAATCGACACCCTCTCATTCAAGGAGGGGGCTACGGCGGTGAAGTGGAGCTGCCACAGCGACCCCGAATACACGATGGAGCCCAGTGACCGCAAAGAGCGCGGCACAACCATCACCCTCTACCTTACAGAGGAGGACGAGGGCTTTGCAGACCGCTACAAGCTGGAGCAGCTGCTCAAGAAGTACTGCCGCTTTATGCCGGTGCCGGTGCGCTTCGGAAAGGAGCAGGAGTGGAAGGACGGCAAGTATGTTGACGGAAAGAAGGACAACCTCATCACCGACTGCGAGCCCATCTGGACCCGCAAGCCCTCCGAGCTCAAAGACGAGGACTACGACAAGTTCTACCGCGAGCTCTATCCGATGCAGGACGACCCGCTGTTCCATATCCATCTTAATGTGGACTACCCCTTCAACCTGACGGGCATCCTCTACTTTCCCAAGATAAAGGACCGTATGGATCTTTCTCGCAACAAGGTGCAGCTCTACTGCAACCAGATGTTCGTGACCGACTCGGTGGAGAATATCCTGCCCGAGTTTATGACAGTGCTGCACGGAGTGATAGACTCTCCCGACATTCCGCTCAACGTGTCCAGGAGCTACCTGCAGAGCGATGGCAACGTAAAGAAAATAAGCGGCTACATAACCCGCAAGGTGGCCGACAAGCTTGACGAAATCGCCCGCGAAAACACTTCTGACTTCGAGTCCAAGTGGGACGACCTCAAGATATTCATAGAATATGGTATGATCACCGACACCAAGTTCTGCGAGAAGGCGCTGGACTTTGCCCTGATGAAGAATACCGATGGCAAATACTTCAAATACAAGGACTACCGCGCCGCAATTGAGGGCAGCCAGACCGACAAGGATGGGAAGGTCGTGTATCTGTACACCAACGACCCCGTGGCGCACTACACCCAGATTGAGGCGGCCAAGTCAAAGGGATACGATGTCCTGGTGATGAACTGCCCCCTCGACGCCCACTTTGTGGGGCTTTTGGAGCAGAAGATTCCCGACAGCCGCTTTGTGCGTGTCGATTCCGATGTCATAGAAAAGCTCATAGAGAAGGAGGAGGTCAAGAATGTGGAGATTTCGCAAGACGAGAAGAAGCGTCTTGACGAGGAGTTCGCCAAAATCCTTCCCGGCGAAGGCAAGTTTGAGGTGGCCCTGCAGAATCTGGGCGAGGAGGCCGATGCCATCACCATTACCCAAGGCGAATTCATGCGCCGATATCAGGATATGGCCAAGGTGAGCGGAGGTATGGCAATCTACGGCGATATGCCCGCCTGCTACAATGTCAGCGTGAATGTCGACAATGCTCTCATCAAAGAAATCCGCGAGAGCGAGGGCGGTCTCAGTGCAGAGAATCAGCTGCTGCGGCAGCTTACCGACCTGGCGCTGCTCTCCGCCGGGCTGCTCAAGGGCAAGGCTCTCTGCGAATTTGTGCACCGCAGCGCCGAGCTGCTTAAAAAATAATAGTTTTACAGTAGTAACGAAAGCCGCTGAAGGTCAGCGGCTTTTTTGTTGTCAGGCGGGGTGGGGAGAGGATTTGTGATTTTTTTGCTCCAAAATGCTATATTTGCATTTTGCAAATAACTACGAAAGCTTATGACTGTCTCAATAGTCCCGGTAAAGACAAGGCGCCAGATGAACAAGTTCGTGAACTTCACGCTTGATTTATATCGCGACTGCCCTTACTATGTCCCCGAGCTTACTTTTGATACAAAAAATACACTCGACCCCAAGAAAAACCCCTCATTCGAGTTCAGCGAAGCTCAGCCAATGCTGGCGTATCGCGACGGCCGTGTAGTGGGCAGGGTCGTGGCTTTGATAAACCGCCGCGCCAACGAAACCTGGCGCCACAAGGTGGTCCGCTTCGGCTGGATAGACTTCATAGAGGATTACGAGGTGTGCAAGACTTTGCTGGATGCAGTGAGCGCGTGGGGCAGGGAGCGTGGGATGAACAAGCTGGAGGGGCCGATGGGGTTCACCGACTTTGACCGCGAAGGGGCCCTTACGAGCGGCTACGACCGCATCGCCACAATGGCAACAATATATAATTATCCCTACTATATTGAGTATTACGAGCGCTACGGCCTCGGTCTGGGAGCCGACTGGATTGAGCAGATAGTGACCATGCCCGAAGAGCTGCCGGAGCGTTTCTATGCTCTTACGGATGTGGTCAAGCAGCGCAACGGCCTTCGCGTGCATTTTGCAAAGAACGCCCGCGAAATGAAGAAGCACTACGCCAAGCCGGTGTTTGCCCTGCTGAACCAGTGCTACGCCGATCTGTATGGCTTCTCGCAGCTCAGCGACCGGCAGGTGGACAAATATGTGGCCGACTACATCACGTTTGCCGACTTTGAGCTTATCCCGCTCATCTTCAACGAGCAAAACGAGATTGTGGGGGCGGCGCTGATGATACCCTCGCTTGCCAAGTCGCTCATAAAGTGCCGCGGCCGCCTCTTCCCCTTCGGATGGGTGCACCTGCTCAAGTCGCTCTTCATCAACCAGGGGGACACGGTGGAATTCCTGCTGATCGCCGTCCGGCCCGACTATCAGGCCAGGGGGGTCAACGCCCTCATAGTATCTTCTCTATATCCCGTGTTCAAGAAAAAGGGATTCAAGCAGGCGGAGACCAACTGCACGCTGGTTGACAACAACAAGATGCGCAACTTCTGGAGCCATCTGCCCCACGAAATCCACAAGACGCGCCGCGCCTATATAATGGACATCTAAATGGGAGGCAAAAAGTGGCTTTTCGGCTTTTTCGGCTGTCTCATCAACCCGATAGGAGGGCTGCTGGGATTTCTTATTGGTACCTTCTTTGATCTGGCCGACGACGACAAGAAGATAGAAGACGGCGGGGGCCAATGGCGCCGCGCCACCTCCGGGGAGTATTACCGCAACGAGCAGCGCAGCAGCTTTATGATGAGCCTGCTGGTGCTCTCCACAGCCGTGGTCAAGGCCGACGGCAAGGTGAGCGATGCCGAGCTGGCCACCATCAAGAATTTTATCCGCACCAATTTCGGCAGCGCCGCCGCCGAGCAGTCGGAGCAGATTGTACGCACCCTTATGACCAAGCAGATCAACGTGTATGAGGTCGGGGCGCAGATAAAGATTTATATGAACTATTCGCAGCGGCTGCAGCTGTTCCAGTATCTGGTGCAACTGGGGCAGTGCGACGGGATGAGCAAGCCCGTGGTGGATGTTCTGGAGAGCATAGCCGCTGCAATCGGGCTTTACAACACCGACCGCGACTCGCTGCTGAATATGTATCGCAATGCCTCCGATTCGGCCTACAAGGTGCTGGGCATCGAGTCCACGGCCAGAGATGACGAGGTGCGCAAGGCCTACAAGCGTATGGCACTCAAATATCACCCCGACAAAGTCGCAACCCTGGGCGAGGATGTGCAGAAGGCGGCCGAGGAGAAGTTCAAGAAAGTGCAGCAGGCCTACGAACAGATCAAGAAAGAGCGCGGACTCTGACCTTCCGCCAATGCTATGAGACAGATTATAAACCACTTTACAGACAACGATCTTTATACTTTCACCTGCCAGTATTATATTTTGGAGCAGTATCCCCGCGCGGAGGTGGAATACACTTTCATAGACCGCAACGGCACGGTGTATCCCAAGGGTTTCGACGCCCTGCTGCAGGAGCAGGTAAACTATATGGAGAATGTCAAAATCACCGACGAGGAGGTGAATTATATGAAGGTGCGCTGCCCCTGGCTCCCCCTTTGGTTCTTTACCTACCTGCGCGGCTACCGCTTCAAGCCCTCGGAGGTCAGAATCAGTCAGGACGAGGAGGGGCACCTTGACATTAAGGTGGCGGGCAAGTGGTTTTCCACAATTATGTGGGAGATGCCGCTGCTCTCGTGCGTGTCGGAGCTGATGCACACGCTCAACGGCGATTTCGAGCGTTACGACGCCGCACTGGAAGAGCGCCGCGCCCGCGAGAAGTCGGAGCGCATTTTTGCCTCAGGCCTGGTGCTGGGCGATATGGGAACCCGCCGCCGCCTGAGCTTCGCGCATCAGGAGATGGTGGTGCGCACTATGGCGGAGGTTTTCCGCAGCCGCAGCTGGAGCGGCAAGTTCACCGGCACGTCAAATGTGTGGCTGGCGATGAAAAACGATCTTCCCTGCCTGGGCACGATGTCCCACCAGATCATAAGTTTTGAGGAGATAGTGAGCGGGGTGTTCGAGTGCAACTTCAATGTGATGAAAAAGTTCTCCGACGTGTTTGACGGTGATAACGGAATTTATCTCTACGACTGTTTCACAGACAAGGTCTTCTTTGGCAATCTCTCCAAGCGCATGGCCATGATGTACAAGGGGTTGCGCGTGGACAGCGGCAACGAAGAGGAGCAGACGGAGAAGATAATCGCTAAATACCGCTCGCTGGGCATCGAGCCGGCCCACAAGCAGGTCGTGTACAGCAACGGCCTCAACATTGACCGGGCCATCGAAATTCACAAATACTGCGCGGGCCGCGTGCAGGATTCCTACGGCGTGGGCACATTTCTAACTTGCGATGTGACAGGCTGCACCCCCTCCAACATAGTGATAAAGCTCACAAGAGGGCGCATTACCGAGAACCGCGAGTGGCACGACTGCGTAAAGCTCTCCTGCGACAAAGGCAAGACTCTTGGCAACAAGCGCAAGTGCGAGTTTATTCTGAGTCAGATCGGTTGATGATAGACAGCTGCTGGCGGACGCTCTCTTTGTGGATGGCGCTGAACACCAGCCGTATGAATTCGCCGTCCATCAGGCATTTTTCTCCCTGGAGCGAGCGCTGCTGCAGAATCTCGCTGTAGCGCGGGGTGTTCACGATTGTCATATTGTGCTCCTTCTTGTACTGCCCGATTTCGCGGCAGACGCGCATCCGCTTGGAGAGAATCTCCACTATTGTGTCGTCTATCTCGTCTATCTGGCGGCGCAGGTCGCGGATGTCCTCCGTGCTGAATGTGTCGCTGCGCACAGCAAGGTGCTCTGTAATGTAGAAAAGCTGCTGCGGAGTCACCTGCTGCGAGGCATCGCTAAGCGCCGCGGCGGGGTTGCAGTGGCTTTCTATGATCATCCCGAAAAACCCAAGGTCCATCGCCTGCTGGCAGAGCGGCGCCACAAGCTCCCGCTTGCCGCCTATGTGGCTGGGGTCGCAGATTATCGGCAGGCCCGGAATACGGCGGCCGAGCTCGATGGGGATGTGCCACATAGGCTGGTTGCGGTAGATGGTCTTGTCGTATGTTGTAAAGCCCCGGTGGATGGCTCCCAGGCGGGTGATGCCGGCGCGGCCAATGCGCTCCAGAGCACCAATCCAGAGCTCCAGGTCGGGGTTCACTGGATTCTTGACCAGCACCGGGATGTCGTGCCCCTTGAGGGCGTCGGCCACCGCCTGCACGGCAAAGGGGTCGGCGCATGTGCGGGCTCCCACCCAGAGCAGGTCCACGCCGTATTCGAGGGCCAGGCGGACATGCTCCGGCGTGGCGACCTCGGTGGCGGTGAGCATCCCCAGTTCGTCGTGAACCCTTCTGAGCCAGGGGAGGGCTTCTTCTCCGCGTCCTTCGAATCCCCCCGGCTTGGTGCGGGGCTTCCACACTCCGGCGCGGAAAATCTTGAAGCCGCGGCCGCAGAGCTCGCGTGCGGTGGCAATTACCTGCTCCTGGCTCTCTGCAGAGCAGGGGCCGGCGATAATCAGAGGGCGCTTGTTCTCCACGCCCGGGAGGTTGAGAGGCTTTATTTCAAGTGTCATAGCTGCTCGGTTTAATTGGTTTTGGTGGCTGCGGCATATTCGCCAAGAATTGTCAGGCGGCTGGTGAGCGGGGTTATCGCGTCCACGCTCTGTCGGAAGCGGGTCAGGCTGCCGTAAATCACATCTATGTAGAACATATACTCCCACTCGCGCCCTATAAGCGGCAGCGACTGGATTTTGGTGAGGCTGATGTCGTAGAAGCTCAAGATGCTGAGCACCTGGCTCAGGGATCCTTTTTCGTGGGGGAGAGAGAACACCAGCGATGCCTTGTCGCAACCCTCCATAGGGCGCATAAACGAGGTTTTGCCGGGGTCGGTGCAGACCAGAAAGCGGGTGAAGTTGTGCTTGTTGTCTTCTATAGACTCTTCCAGCACCTTGAGGCCGTAAACCGCAGCGTTGTCTTTGTGGCAGATGGCGCAGTGACCTTTGAGGCCCTCCCGGGCTATGGCGCGGGCGCTGGAGGCGGTGTCGCCCCCCTGAACCACCTTGAGGCCCGGGTGGCGCTCCAGGAATTCGCGGCACTGCATCAGCGCCACGGGGTGGCTGTTGACCTCGCGCAGGCTGCCCCAGTCATCTTCGGGCAGGCAGAGGAGGCTGTGGCTTATGTGCAGCTTGTGCTCCCCGACCACCGAGAGGCCGCTGGCGCGCAGCAGCTCGTAGTTGTGCAGCAGGCTCCCCGCTATGGTGTTTTCTATGGCCACGAGGGCTATCACCGTGGGGTCGGCCTTGACGCAGGCGAAAACCTGCTCGAATGTTTCGCAGCAGATTATGTCCAACTGCTCGTCGCTGAAATACTGGTGGGCGGCGATGTCGTGGAACGAACCCCTTATGCCCTGGATTGCTACTCGCTTCATTTGTTCAAAAAAAATCCCGCCTCAAGGTTGAAGCGGGATGTTTATCTTTTAATTTTTTCGCATCAGCATTCCGCTTCACACCGTCGGCGCAAAGAACCAAAAGTAAAAGAAGAATGCGTTGCTGAAATTCATTGTCTGTCGTTTTGCGGCGGCAAGATTACGCCATAAATTCCAATTCTCCAAATTTATCTTGAGGCGGCGAAGGCCCTCTCGAAGTCGGCGATGATGTCGGCGGGGTCTTCCAGACCCACCGAGAAGCGCACCAGATCGGGCTGTACGCCGGCGGCAATCAGCTGCTCGTCTGAGAGCTGGCGGTGAGTGTGGCTGGCGGGGTGCAGCACGCAGCTGGCGGCGTCGGCCACGTGGGTCACAATGTTTACCAGCTTCAGGCTGTCCATGAATTTGATGCAGCGCTCGCGTCCGCCCTTGAGACCAAAGCACATCACGCCGCTGCTGCGGCCGCCTCGGAAGTATTTCTGCGCGAGAGCGTGGTACGGGTCGCTCTCAAGGCCGGGGTACTTGACCCAGGCGATTTCGCTGCTGGCGGCGAGATATTGTGCCAACTGCTGGGCAGAGGCGCAGTGGCGCTCCATCCTGGCCTGCAGACTCTCCAGCCCGAGATTCAGCAGGTAGGCGTTGAACGGGGAGGGGATGCTGCCCAAATCGCGCATCAGCTGCACGGTGGCCTTGGTGATGAAGGCTTTGTTGCCGAATGTGGAGGCGTAGGCGAGGCCGTGGTAAGATTCATCGGGCTGCGTCATCCCGGGGAAGCGGTCGGCGTGGGTCGCCCAGTCAAAGCGGCCGCTGTCCACAATTGCGCCGCCCACCTGGGCCGAATGGCCGTCCATATATTTAGTGGTGGAGTGGGTCACTATGTCGGCACCGAACTCTATGGGGCGGCAGTTGATGGGGGTGGGGAAGGTGTTGTCCACAATCAGGGGGACGCCGAATCTGTGGGCTATGCGGGCGAATTTCTCGATGTCAAGCACGTTGACTCCGGGGTTGGTGAGTGTCTCGCCAAAGAGAAGCTTGGTGCCCGGGCGAAAGGCGGCCGCGATTTCTTCTTCGCCGGCGTCGGCATCCACAAAGGTGCATTCGATGCCCATTTTCTTGAGGGTGACGCCAAACAGGTTGAATGTGCCGCCGTAGATGGTGCCGGCGCTCACGATGTGGTCGCCGCATTCGCAGATGTTGAGCACCGCAAACAGGTTGGCGGCCTGGCCGGAGGAGGTCAGCATTGCCGATGTCCCCCCTTCCAGGGCGGCGATTTTGGCCGCCACAAAGTCGTTGGTGGGGTTCTGCAGGCGGGTGTAGAAGTAGCCCGACTCCTTGAGGTCAAAGAGGTTGGCCATCTGCTCGCTGGTTTCGTATTTGAATGTGGTGCTCTGGTAGATGGGCACCTGGCGGGTTTCGCCTTTCTTGGGATCCCAGCCCGCTTTTACGCACAGGGTCTCCGGACTCAGTTTTTTATCTGTCATATCTTGTTATTGGTATTTGTCTATAATCTTGTCATTCTATCAGCCAAGCCCCTTTATACGAAGCCCCTCAGAGATGCGCGGATATTTCTGTCTCATAACTCTAAACATTCTTTTAACTTATGATATGTACATCTCGCTGCGGGAACGGAATCTCGATACTCTCCTTGTCGAAAGTCTTGTAGATGCGCTCCCGTATGTCGGCCAGCAGCGCGCTCTTCTCTTTTGTTAAGATCCACAGCTTGATGTCCAAATCCACGCTGTTGTCGCCGAAATTGCCCAGAAGCACCACCGGCTCCTTGTAGGAAATCTTCTCGCGCACCGGCTCCAGGCACTCCAGAATCACTTTGCGGGCCCGCTCGACATCAGTGCCGTAGCCCACGCCCACGCGCAGGGTGCACAGCTCCCAGTTGTGGCTCTTGGAGAGATTCTTGAAGTTTTTGGACAGCAGCTGGCTGTTGGGAAAGGCTATCACGCTGCCGTCCAGCGTGTCGATTGTGGTGGTGCGCATCCCCACATCCACAATCTTGCCCCGCACCCCGTCGCACTCGATGTAGTCGTGCAGGTGCACGCGCCCCATAAGCAGCGACAGGCCGCAGAACAGTTCGTTGATAGTGTCCTTGAGGGCAAAGCCCAGGCCGACTCCCATACCGCCCATGGCGGCGATCAGACCGGTGCTGTTGATGCCAAGAACCTTTATGCAGACCACCGCATAGAGAAACCACACGAGTATGCTGCCCAATGTCATGATGAGCGGGATGGCCCCGGTGGTGTAATTCTCCTTGTATATCTCCTGCAGCGCGGTCTTTACCATATAAAGCGCCCAGATTATGACGAAAGCGAGCGAGAGCAGAATCAGCAGACCGCTCACGGTGATGTTGAGGGTGCTCTCTGCCCCCGCCATATTGCTGTGCAGCAGGCTGTCGGCCCAGCTGCGCATACTGAACATAGAGGCTGCCCAGCGGAAGCTCACGGAAAACGAGAGCACGCTGAGCACCGGCACGATAAGCTTTTTGACGGTGGGGTTAAGCCACAGCCGCGCGGCGCTGCTCTCCCTGGCGGCGCGTTTTTTATTGAAGAGGCAGTGGATGCACTTGATGGCCTCCATTCCGGTGAGCTGGACAATCCAGAATATGAGAAGCATCAGCGCCAGGAAGGTGCGCCCGCCCAGACTGATGAGGCAGGTGATGCCGGTGATGATGCAAGTGAGCCACAGCGTGATTGCAGAAAAGCGCTCGCTGAACGGGCCGTGGCGCATCAGGGCGCTGATCTGCCACAAGAGCGAGAGCAGCATAAGCGGCGGCACCGCCAGGCGGATCAGGTTGTTGCCCGCCAGCAGCAGGCGGAATATTATGAACACCAGGGCGGTGACCAGTATCGGGTTGTAGCAGCGCATCACGCTGCGGCACTCTGATTCATCGAAGCGCACGGCGGCGCTGATTATGAAGATATCCACTATCAGAAATCCGTAGATCATCAAATCCAGCGAGGCCAGATTGCTGAAGCCTGTCATAAATGTGTGCCCCGCAAACGAACCTAAAATCACGAACAGGGTGATGGAGACCGCGGCGGTGATGAACCTCTTTTTGGCCTTGAACTCATCGGTGCGCAGCCGTTGGGGCAGCGCCTTGCCCAGCAGCACCATCGCTATCAGGCAGGACAGAAGCAGCAGCGCGGCCAGGGTTATTGTCATTATAATGTTCTGCCGCAGCAGCGCCCGGTTGTCTGCAAGGGATTGTGCCCCCTCCTTGAAGTCGCGCACGATGCTCCCCGCAAACGGCTTCAGGTGGCCCAGGATAAAGAGGTATGAGGCACCGCGCTCCATAAAGACTTCGCGGCGGGTCTTCTCGAAATGGGCGGCGTTGTATTCCACCATCTCCTGCATTCGGGCCTCGGAGGTTTCGAACTTCTCGTTGTCGGAGTAAATCTCGCTCTGCATCTTGTTCAGGCGGCGGTTCACATCGCCGCAGAGAATGATGCACTGCCGCTGCACCTCGCTGGCTGTGGAGCCGAGGGTGTCGATGTCCCCCAGCAGGTTTTTCAGCTGCCCGAAGCGGTCGATTTCGGTGTCGATGTTGTTTTTCCACTTCTCAAAGGGGTGTCCGCCCACCTGATACTGCTCCAGCACATCCTCCAGATCCTGATAGGCGCGCGCCAGTGCAAAGAAGCGGTCGCTCTGCTTGCCGTAGAGCACTATGGAATACTGCTGGCACTGCTGCAGCCCCTTGTTCATCTGCGCCCACGAGGCGGCGCGCTGCGATTCGTAGCGGCTCATTATGGTGTCCAGGTTGGCGCTGTAGTCCTCCAGCTGGCCGTAGAGGTCGGTGATGGCATCGCTTATATCGGCCTGCTGCGCCGCCGCCTTCAGGGGAAGCAGAAGAGCTGCCGTCAATATCGCGTATATTATTCTTTTCATTTTCTTTTGATGTTGCGCGAAGATAGAAAAATGATTTTGAACTTAAGATGCAATAATATACTTTTGCTCTGCATTTTCGGAAAAGGGAAGTCAGGTGCGAAACCTGCGCAGTACCCGCTGCTGTAACTCTCGGCCTTTTTGAGGCGCCACGGGCGCCGCAAGGGCAAATGTCGCGACACGTAAAGTCACTGGCCGCTTTGGGCCGGGAAGGCGCCGCAGGCATCGGGAGAAGCCAGAAGACCTCCCGATTGTGCTTTACGACCGCCTGCGGGATTATGGGCGCGAAGCAGCATACCCAGCACCCACCATATCCCGTCGGCATTGCATAGCGGCAATGTTTAACAAAAAGGATATGAAAAAGACATTCAAAATCTTCTCTGCGGCTCTGGCCGCATCGCTCTTGTTTGCATCCTGCTCCAAGACGCTTGAAAAAACCGTCACCGTCGATTTTGAGGGTGCGCAGTTCTCCGCCCTCATCGACAGCCCCCAGTACGGCGGCAGCCTGCTCTACGGCGAAATGGATCCCGAGACCTACACCTACAATGTAGAATACAGCTGGTGTGACGCCGGCAGTCAGCTCGGCTTCGACGGCTTCCCCTCTTCCTGGGGCAGCGTGTGCTTCTTCTGCGGCGGCGAGGCGATTTCCAATTATGTTGTGGCGGATTACAAGGACGCCGGCTACCTGCGTCAGCTTGAGGTGCCGGTTGCTCCCGCAAGCGGCCGCAACTTCGCTGTCCACTATGGCTACAGCGATCCCACCGCTGAAAATGCATCATTTCCCTCCCTGAGGTTCAAGGACGGCAACGCTTACACTGTAAAGAGCATCGATGTGTGCCCCACCAGCTATCTGGCCAACTCTGCCATCAACGGCGACGGCTCCTTCGGCCCTCTGGGCTCCTCTTCCAAGATTTCGGTGAAGGTGTATGCGCTCGATGCCGATGGCAAGGCCGCCGGCACCCCCGCCTCCTTTGACCTGATTTCCGGCTCCGACATTGAGGCTCTCAAGAGCGGCGCCAAGAGCATTGCCTGGACCACCGTTTCTTTGGAGATGCTTGGCGATGTATATGGCCTCGCTTTCCAGGTTTACGGCACCGAGGACTGCTATAACGACTACGGCTTCAGCGCCCCCGCTTACTTTGCCTACGACAACATCGTGATTATAACTGACGAAGAATAACATTTTATTTGATGAAAACACGCAGACTTTGCCTTGCATACGCCTCTGTTGCCGCAGCGGCACTGGTGGCTTGTGGTTGCAACTTTAGTAAAACGATAGAGACCCCCTCGCTGGGGCCCTACTATCGTGCGGCAGATGGCAAGAGCTCGGTTTATGCAAGCAAGGTCTGCGATTATACACCCGCCCCGGGGCAGTTCATCAACGATGCCGCCACCAAACTTAACGGCATCCGGACGCCAGAGGCCGCCTGCGCGTGGGCCTTGGAACGCCTCGGCTCCCGAAAATTCGTGAGTCTGGGGGGCTTCGGCGGATATATCGTCGTGACCTTCGACCACAGCATTGTGAATATGGGGGGCGATGATTTCGCCATCTACTGCAACGCCCTTTCCGGCGGCAGCGAGCCGGGCATCGTATATGTTGCGGTGGACGACAACGGCAACGGCATCCCCGACGACACCTGGTATGAACTGCGCGGCAGCGACTCGGACTCCGAATATACCCTGCACGACTACAGCGTGACCTACATCCGCCCCACGGGATCTGGAGAGGCGGTGCTCTGGCGCGACAGCGAAGGTCAGCAGGGGAGCATCGACTATCTGGCAGCCTACCACAGCCAGGCGACCTATTATCCGGAGTGGATAGACGCTGCCCAATACACCCTCTCCGGCACCCGCCTCAAGGCGTTCAATTACGACCGCAGCGGCGATGGCACCTATTGGATTAATCCGGACTACGGCTGGGGCTATGCCGACAACTACGGCAGCGACATCTTTGACATCAGCAGCGACTCTGCCGTGACCCTGCGCGGCAACACTTTCCGCATAAGCAACGCGATGAATGCCGACGGAAGCGCCGCTAATCTCAAATATATCGACTTTATCAAAGTGCAGACGGCCGTAAATGCAAAGAGCGGCTGGCTCGGAGAACTCTCCACCGAGGTCTGCGGTTTCGAGGATCTCTCGATATATGTCTCTCCCAAATAACCTTTGAAAAGGATTCTGACCATAGCTCTGCTCTCTCTGGCGGTCGTCTCCTGTATGAAATACGGCCCCCGGGAAGAAGAGAGTTTTTCCGTTGACCTCTCCGCCAGGGGTCTTTTTGTTTTGTGCGAAGGCAACTATATGTACGGCAACGCCTCGCTCACTTATTATGACCCCGCATCGCGCCGTGCAGAAAACGAGGTGTTCGTGCGCTCCAACGCCTTCCCGATAGGGGATGTGCTGCAGTCTATGAGGGTCCGCGGCGGCCTCTGCTACGCCGTGGTGAACAACTCCGGAGTCATATTCGCCATTGATCCCGCCACCTTCCGCGAAAAAGGGCGCATCACAGGTTTCACCAGCCCCAGATACATCAATTTTGTCTCCGATTCCAAAGCTTATGTGACCCAGATCTGGGATCCGCGCATTTGCATAGTGGATTTGGATAAATACAGTATCGCCGGATATGTGGCTACCGATATGGATTTCGAGACCGGCTCCACCGAGATGATGGTGCAGATAGGAAAATATATTTATATAAATTGCTGGTCATACCAGAACCGCATTCTGCGGCTGGACACCGAGACCGACACAATCGACGCCTATCTGGAGGTGGGCTTGCAGCCCTCCGCGATTGTGGCCGACAGCGGTGGCTTCCTGTGGGTCATAACCGACGGCGGATATGAAGGAAGCCCCTACGGCTATGAGGCGCCGACTCTGAGCCGGATAGACCCCGCAACTTTTACCGTGGAGCGCACCTTCACCTTTCCGATGGGCAGCACCCCGCGCAGCCTTGTGACGGGGCCTGATGCGCGGAGCATCTACTGGATAAACGGCGGGGTGTATAAAATGGACACAGAGGCCGCCACGCTTCCTTCCAGGCCGATAATCGAAGGGGAGGGGACTCTCTACTATTCTATGACGGTTGATCCCGAAAACGGAGAAATATATGTGAGCGACGCCATTGACTACACCCAGAATGGCGTTGTGAACCGCTACAGCGCAGACGGGGCAGCTCTGCTGGACACATTTACCGTGGGGGTGAACCCCGGCGGCTTTTGCTGGAGGGAGGCTCAATGACGCTTTTGCGACATCTGCGCAGTGTGCTGCTATGCTCTCTGCTGACCTGCACAGCAAAAGCGGCGGCGCAGAGCGACTGGTGGAACTCTGACCCCTCGCTGGTGACACCTATCAATTCTTCTGCCGTGGTGGCGGCGCGTCCGCTCGGCGAAATCGGACTGCAGAAAAGCGAGATAGACACGGCTTCGCTCAAACTTGCACTGTCACAATCAATGGCCGATGTCCTGACCTATAGCACAGCTATTTATGTTAAGCAGTACGGACGGGGCTCTCTGGCCACTGTGAGTTTTCGCGGCACTGCCGCATCTCACACTCAAGTGCTCTGGAACGGCATCAAAATCAACTCCCCGATGCTCGGGATGACTGACTTCAGCACTATTCCATCGTATTTTACCGACAGAGCCGGCCTGCTGCACGGCTCCTCTTCGCTTAGCGTTGCTGGGGGCGGACTTGGCGGCGCGGTGCTGCTCTCAACGTCGCCGTCGCATGCAGATGGGCTCAATGTCAGTGCAACAGTGGGCGCCGGTTCATTCTCCACTTTAGATGCGTTTGTTAGGGTGGATTATGGCGCCGGGCGCTGGCGCACATCCACGCGCGCCGCTGCGGCCGTGAGCAAAAACGACTTTTGCTACCGCAATTACAATAAAAAAGAGTACACCTACGATGCGGCCGGAATCCCCACAGGAAGCTATTATCCGATAGATACAAACCGCTGCGGGGATATACGAGACTTGAATCTGCTGCAGGAATTCTACGTCAAAGGGGATTGCGGCGGGGTGTTTTCCCTAAAGGGATGGCTCACTGCTTCGCTTCGCGGTGTACCCTTCCTGAGCGTGGATTACCGTCCAGGGGTGAACTATACCAACGAGCAGGGAGAGCGTTCGGCCCGTTTGGCCGCCTCTTGGAACCGCACTCTCGGCCGTAATATCATTGAGGCGCACGCCGGCTGGCTGCACACCCGCGGCACTTACGATTTTGCCCGTGACAAGGGCAACGGCACAATGGCCCCGATGATTTCCAGCCGCAGTCTCATAAACACTTTCAACCTGCAGGCTCAAGATAAATGGATGTTGAAGCAGAACTTTATGCTGACAGCACAGCTTGCGGCATATCAGCATTTTGTTACAAGCGAAGATAGCAGCGCCGCCAACCTTGCCAGTGGCGCAGCCTCCGGCAAAGTCACCACCGGTTATATACAGGCCCGTTTTGAGAGCAGCGCCTATCTTGGCTTCAAATGGAATGTGACCCCGGTGCTGGGGCTTGCCGGGGCGCTGCGCGAAGAACTATATGGCGATGCGCTTTCACCGATAATTCCGGTAATCAATCTGGACTGGCAGATTTGCCGTAACTTGACTGCCAAAGCTTCTGCCAGCCGCAACTACCGCTACCCTTCGCTCAACGACCTCTATTTCCAGCCAGGCGGCAATCCCGACCTGCTGCCGGAGAGCGGCTTCAGCTACGATGCCGGACTCTGCTGGGATGCAGTAGGCTCCTCTTGCGACAAACTGTCGCTCTCGGCGACTTGGTTTGACTCCTACATAGACAACTGGATAGTGTGGATACCCACTTTCAAAGGGTTCTGGACCCCGCGCAATGTGCTGCGCGTGCACGCCTACGGCATTGAGAGCAGCGCCAGGGGAAAGTGGAAAATAGCTCCGCAGGTGACGGTCAACGGCTCGGCATCTTTCGCCTGGACTCCATCAATTAATCAGGGCGAAGCATCAGGCTGGGCCGATGAGGCTATCGGCAAGCAGCTGGTATATGTGCCGCAGTTCTCGTCGTCGGCAATAGCTTCGCTGCTCTATAAAAGCTATAAGTTGACCTACAAATGGTGTTGGTATAGCGAGCGTTACACCACCAGCGACAATGATATGTCCACCAGAATCGGCCGGGTGCTGCCATACTTTATGAACGATATCGTGCTGGAAAAGCGTTTTGTATGCCGCGGCGGCTCGAATCTCTCTCTGAAACTTGCCGTAAACAACATTTTCAACGAAGAGTACGAGTCGGTGCTCCACCGCCCGATGCCGGGGTGTAACTTTGAATTTTTTATTGAAATAAGACCTGATTTTGCAAAGAAACACAAATGAATAGATTAAAATCCATTGCCTTATTCCTGACCGCTGCCGCACTGCTTGCCTCCTGCAGGAATCCCTACCGCGGCACAGATGGCCTCGCCGGGCTGTGCGACACCCTCCTTTATGCCCGAGGGCTGGAAATCACCCGTTTTGATGACTATACAAAAGTGGCTCTGCGCGACCCTTGGGATACCCTTAAAACGCGGCAAACCTATATTCTGGCCTCCCGGGAGCTTCTTTTGCGCCGCAGCGGCCTTGTCGACAGCCTCACTGCCAAGGGAACCTTGATAGCCACGCCTGTCCGCCGTGCGGTGATATATACCTCCGTCCACGCCTCTCTTGCAGAGCAGCTCGGGGCGCTGGAGTGTGTGGCAGGGGTCTGCGAGTCTCAATACATCACTTCAGATAAGGTTCGTGAAGCGGTTGAAAACCACTCTATTGCAGACCTTGGCAATTCCACCGCGCCCAATGTGGAGAAAATCATAGAACTCGGCACTGAGGCTATCATTGCCTCCCCGTTTGAGAACAGCGGCTACGGGGCGGCCGAGAAGCTGGGAATCCCCATAGTGGAGGCTGCCGACTATATGGAACCCCATCCGCTGGGGCGCACCGAGTGGATTAAATTCTATGGCCTGCTTCTGGGCTGCGAGCAGCGTGCCGACTCTTTGTTTACTGATATATGCAATCGTTATAATCACCTTAAAGAGTTGGTTGCCGGAGTTAGTTCAAGGCCTACTTTAATTCTTGAGAAGAAGTGGGGACAGACTTGGGCCGTGCCTTCAGGCGGCAGCTATATAGGCTGTATGCAGCGCGATGCCGGCGCCGACTACATTTTTGCCGGCATACCGGGCGAGAACAGCGTTCACAAGAGCTTCGAGGAGGTCTATGAGAAGGGCTGCAATGCAGATTTCTGGCTCATCAAGTATGCCGCCACCGGCAAATACACTTATTCCGACCTGCGGAGCGAATATCAGCCCTACGAGAACTTCAAGGCATTCAGGTGCCGCAGAATCTATTGTTGCAACACTCTTGCAACCTCGTATTTCGATGACATAACGCTGCGTCCCGACCTGATTCTGGCCGATTTTATCCACATTTATCATCCGGAATTGCTGCCTGATTATTCACCGCGCTACTACTTCCCGCTGAGCGAGGAGTAAACGGTGTCGGCCACTTTGGCGGAGAACACCTTCTCAAAGATGCCCTGCGAGGCGAGATCGGCGGCTGTGCCGCAGTGGACGCTATGCAGGTTGCTGTCGGCCACCCAAAGGATGTCGGCAAAGCGCACGGCAGTGTCCAGGTCGTGGGTGGAGAGCAGAATGCTCATATTCTTCTCCCGTGACAGACGCGAGAGAAGTTCCATAGTCTCGTAGCGGCTCTTGATGTCCAGAAAGGCGGTGGGTTCGTCCAGAATCACTATGGGGCATTCCTGCGCCAGCGCCTTTGCGATGAATCCCTTCTGCCGCTCTCCGTCGCTCAAAACGCAGAGCTGGGAGGATGCCTTGTGGGAAATGCCCACCGCCTCCATCGACTCGGAGATTATCCTGCGGTCGGCCGCCTTCAGCGATCCCAGAAAGTCGGTGTGGGGGTAGCGCCCCATCGCCACCAGATCGTAGAGGGTCATACCGCCCGCTGCGGTGCGCTCTGTGAGCACAACTCCCACAAGAGAGGCCAGGGCGCTGCCTCTGTAGCTCTCCAGGGGCCTGCCCATCACCTTTATTACTCCTCCAAGCGGCTTCAGCGTGCCGCACATAGTTTTCAGAAGCGTGGATTTGCCGGTGCCGTTGAGCCCCAGCAGCGCGGTGAGACTGCCGCCGCACATCTGCAGCCGCAGGTTTTCAAGCAGAGGTTCCCTGTAGCCTACAGAGAGATTTTCAAGACTTACCGGGACCATTTCAGTTGAAGTAGTTGAGATTGCGGCGGTTCATTATCACATAAATGATTATGGGGGCTCCCACAATCGAGGTGACGGCGTTCAGCGGCAGCGGCGAGCCGCTTGTAGAGAGGTTGCACAGCAGATTGCAGAGCAGCGCTATCGCCGCCCCGCAGAACATAGTCACCGGCACAAGCGTGCGGTGGTTGCCCGCTCCTGTTGCCATACGGGCAATATGGGGCACCGCCATCCCTATGAACGAGACGGGGCCGCAGAAGGCTGTGACAGTAGCTGTCAATATCCCTGTAATCAGCAGCACTGCAAGCCTGGAAACAAAAATGTTTACACCGAGATTAGCAGCGTACGACTCGCCCAGCAGCAGTGCGTTGAGCGGTTTGACCAGCAGCAGGGAAGCGGCGAGCGCCACAATTGTAAACAGGGAGAACCAGGGGAGCTTCTCTGCCGAGACGCTGCCGAAATCGCCCATTCCCCACATCACATACTGGTGCACCTTGTCGGCCGAGGCGTTGAAGTTGAGAATGGAGATGAGCGACGATGCCATATAGCCTACCATAATGCCTATGATGAGCAGCATCACATTGCTGCGGACGCGCCCCGAGAACCAGATTATTATGCCCAGCACCGCTGCGGCACCTATGAAGGCGGCGAAAATGGTGGTGAGATAGCTGGTTGCCGAGAAGTAGAGCATCGCTATGGCCACTCCCAGATTGGCGCCGTCGCTGATGCCCAGTATTGAGGGGCCGGAGAGTGGGTTTTTGAAGAGGGTCTGCAGCAGCAGGCCGCTTGTGGATAGCGCAGCCCCCGCAAGCAGCGCGGTCACAGCCTGCGGAAAGCGCGACTGCAGCACTATGTGGTTCCAGCTCTGCTGTGTTGACAACTTTCCAAGCAGAATCTCAAGCGCCTCTTTAAATGGGATCCTCACCGGGCCCGCCGCTATGTTGGCAAGGAACAAAAACAGAAGTGCTACACCGATTATGATGTAGGCCTTTAGTGTCACTTCTGATTTTTGCGCCGTCGGCTTCATTGTTGTAAATTATTGGGTCTTATTTGTTTACAATTCTTGCGCCCAGGTCTTTGCTGCGCACCATCGCAAAGTAGGACACAAGCCCCAGCACAATTATGACCACTGCGTGAATTTCGTGATTCAGCGTGGCAAAGAGCAGCCCCATATCGCGGCTGGGCCCAAGCAGCGCCACAGCTGCCGCCACCAGATAGTGATAGGCCCCGATGCCCCCCGGCACCGGCACCACGGAGGCTATGTTGCCTACCATTGAGAAGAACACCGCATCGGCGAAGGTCAGAGTGTCCATCGAGGGCATCGCCTTGATTATGCAAAAACTCATCAGCACATACGTAAGCCAGATGAACAGGGTGGAGAGTATCACCACCAGCTTGTTTTTACACTTGGCGAGGGCGGTGATGCCCACCCCGATGCGGGTGATGGAATCTGCAATCTTGCCGCAGAGGGCGCTTCTCTCTCTCAAACGGAACACTATTATTATAAATAGCACCACTGCGGCCACCACGGCGGCGATTATCAGAAGAGTTTCCGGCCTTGTCATAGGGATAAAAATCTTCTCTGACAGAAAGTCGCCGATGCGCCCCCACTGCAGCAGAATGGTGATGACCAGCAGCAGAATCAGAGCCGCTACATCGCAGAGCCGCTCGCAGAGCATCGTCCCCACCGACTTGTCAAACTCCAGCTTCTTGCTGGTGACATAGCCGCAGCGCAGCAGCTCGCCGCTGCCGGGGATCACGGCGCAGGCCAGGTTGCCCACATTGTTCACATCCCAGATCTGGCGCAGCGTCAGGCTCGGGTCAAAGGGGATGAGAAGTTCCCGCCAGCGGATAGCGCGCGCCACAAGGGCGAGCACAGATATTATGCAAAAGAGCACCACCCACATCCATCGGGTCTGGGAGAGCCCCTCCAGAAATGCGTTCCACTCTACTTTGCGGAAGGCGAAATATACGAGAACTGCAGCCAGAGCGAACATCAGCACCACTTTTGCCGCATTCCGGAGTTTCTTTTTGGTTTCAGGCATCATTGTCGGTTGTTTAGCTTAGGGTTTAAATCCTGCAAATTTAGCAATAACATATCAACTGCCAAAGCGGCGCGGCTGGCAGAAACTTTTTTGCAGATATTGCGTCAATATGCTAACTTGTGCTCTAATTTAAACGATTAAGTTATGTGTTTTAGAAAGCTTTCCCCCGCAATTGCCATCCTTTACACATTTTTTGTGATGGGCTTCTGCGACATTGTTGGCGTGGCTACGGCCAATGTACAGTCTGACTTCAACCTCAGCGAGACGGTGGCGGGATTCATTCCTTCCGCTATTTTCATTTGGTTTCTGCTCCTCTCCACTCCGGTGGCGCTGCTGATGAACCGCATAGGCCGCAAGCGCACCGTGCAGCTTAGCAACATCGTGACTCTGGTGGGTATGCTGATACCGTTTGTGAGCTACACCCTCCCCACCTGCCTTCTCGCATTTGCCCTTCTGGGCATCGGCAACACCATTCTGCAGGTGTCGCTCAACCCGCTGCTGAGCAATGTGGTGAGCGGCGACCGCCTCACCTCCAGCCTTACTGCCGGGCAGGTGGTAAAGGCGGTGAGCTCTTTCAGCGGCCCCTTCATCGCCCTCTTTGCGGCGAACTGCCTGGGCAACTGGAAGTATCTCTTCCCAATCTTTGCAGTATTCACACTTATCAGCGCCGTATGGCTTAGGAGTACGCAGATTCCAGAGGAAGAACACAGTGAAAGTGGCAGCGGCATCGGAAAGACGTTTGCTCTGCTGGGCGATGGCAGGATTCTGCTCTACTTCCTGGGCATCGTGTTTGTCGTGGGAGTTGATGTCGGCTGCAACACCGTCGCTCCAAAACTTCTGATGGAGAGGGTGGGGCTCAGCGTAGATCGCGCCGGCCTTGGTTCCAGCGCCTACTTCTTCGCCCGCACCGTGGGTTCGCTGCTGGGCGCCTTTCTTCTTATAAAACTCAACGACCGCAAGTATTTTTTCTATAACATACTTGTGGCCCTCGCCGCCCTTGCGGCGCTGGCATTTGCCCCGGGCCGCTTTGGCATTCTGGCCTGCTTGGCGGTGATAGGCTTCACCTGCTCCTGCATATTCTCGATAATCTTCTCCGCCGCAATGCGCACCCGTGGCGAAATGGCAAATGAAATCTCCGGGCTGATGGTCACAGGCTTGGTGGGAGGCGCGCTTGTTCCGCCGCTGATGGGACTTGCCAGCGACCTAGCAGGCAGCCAGGTCGGCAGCCTTGCGATCATCGGACTCTGTATGCTCTACCTCGTCTTCTGCTCCATGAAGATGAGCCGCTCTTAGCTTCATTTAGAGGCACTCGGTGCTAAATTCTTCGCGGCGCTCCGTGCCCGTAGAGCCCCGTTTTGGGCACGGCCTGGGGATAATCTTATTAGCGCATCAAAGTCGCGGATGCCTAAAGGGGCATAGCGGGTATTTTTTCTACCCGCCAAGCCCCTTTAGGCTGAGCGCTGATGCGCGCCGGCCTTTGAGACCAAAACGCGGGCCTGCCGCAGCGGTCGGCAGCATAACATCATTGGATTTCTCGCAGCGTG
>CAVLDO010000017.1:0-39284 GCA_963662035.1 Bacteroidaceae bacterium
TCCGAGCAGTGCACGGACGTAGCTGGTATATGCGAGTGAGAGCTTCTCCAGTTCCACGGTGCTCTGCGGAGGAAGCGACCGGATCAGAGATGTGATGGCCTTGCAGGCGGCATCCGGGGACACGGCCGGGATTTCGCGTATCAGCTTGATGGCGTCAAGAATCCGGAGAAGTCCTATATTGTCCTTTGTTATGGGGTTGTCCTGTTTCAGAAATGTTATTCTGTACTCTCCGCGCTGCAGGGGTCTGCGATATTTGCCGGAGCCTATCATAATGGCGGATGAAATCTGGGATGTCAATCCCATTTCCGCGAATGCCTGCGGTCCTGTGATATATCCGATGATTTGCCCGTCCTTCTCAAGAAAATCCTTCACTATTTCAGTACCTGCCGGTTTCATCTTCCCCAGCAAGGTCTCTTTGGGCTTATAATACTTCCCCTTTGAGACTTTGCACAGCTCCCCGGAAGCCGCCATCCTGCTCAATGCTTTTGCCAATGCCGAGTCATTGCCCGGGTCGAATCCGAAGTCCGAGATAGTAAACACGACTCCATCCTGGAAAGAAGCGATTTTCTGTTTTATCTGTTCTCCTATTACCATAGTTTGATTCTGATGCCACAAAGATACAAAAGTCAAGTTATTTACGCAAAAAACTTGACAAATCTTTTGGCGGAACGACTAATCTTCCGGGGAAGAACCTTCACTCTGAGCTACGCAGTGGCGAACGAATCCGGCCACAAGCACAACTAATCGGAATCAACAAAACAAGATGTTGCCGATATAGAAAATGCGCTGCACAGTTGCAGCGCATTTTCAATCAGTTGAGTTCTGCAGGGGTTAGTTGTAGGCCGTTTCGCCGTGCTCGTAGATGTCGAGGCCCTCTTCCTCTATGCGGGCTGGAACCCTGAGACCGGCGGTCTTCTTCATCGCAATGAATATTGCGCAGCCTATTGCAAAGGCCCACACGGCCACTGTCAGCGCGCCAAGCGCCTGCACGGCCACGGTAATCGCGGGATCGGGAGAGAACACGCCAGTGAGGATTGTGCCCAGCATACCGCCCACTCCGTGCACAGAAGCGGCACCCACAGGGTCGTCGATGTGGAGCTTCTTGTCTATGAAGTTCACCGCAAAGCATACCGCCACCGACACTATGGCTCCGATAATCGCCGCCGCCCCCACGGAGACGGTGTCACACCCCGCCGTAATGCCCACAAGGCCCGCCAAAACGCCGTTGCACAGCATCGAGAGCGACGGCTTGCCGTCTGCTATCCAGGTGTATATCAGGGCGGCTATACCTCCCGTTGCGGCCGCCATATTGGTGGTCATTATCACGTGCGACATAGCCACCGCATTTTCATAGCCTTTCGCGGCCACCGTGGAGCCGGGGTTGAAGCCGAACCAGCCCATCCAGAGTATGAACACTCCCAGCACCGCCAGTGTGAGGTCGTGCCCCGGAATTGCGTGGCTTTTGCCGTTCTTGTCATATTTGCCGATGCGGGGCCCCAGAATCAGCGCGCCTGCCAGAGCCAGGAATCCGCCGCAGGTGTGTACCACAGTGGAGCCTGCAAAGTCGTGGAAGCCCATATCGGCCAGCCAGCCGCCGCCCCACGACCAGTGTCCCTCGATAGGGTACACGAACGCGGAGATCAGAATCGAATAGACTATGTACATAGAGAATTTGGTGCGCTCGGCCATCGCGCCCGACACTATAGTGGCGGCCGTGGCGCAGAACACCGTCTGGAAAAACATCGTGCACTCGGCGGGGACGTTGCTGTCGGAAGGCATTGCAAAAAAGCCCTGCCAGCCGGCGAAGGCATTTCCGGCGCCGTACATAATTCCATATCCGAACAGCCAGAAGATCAGCGTGCCCACCATAAAGTCGATGAAATTCTTCATCAGAATGTTGGCCGTGTTTTTCGAGCGGGTGAATCCCGCCTCCACAAGGGCGAATCCGGGCTGCATCCAGAAAACCAGGATAGCTCCCAGCAGCACCCACACCGTATCCAAACCGTTTACCGTTTCCGCCGGCATCTCCCGGAGAATCTCCAGCGGCATTGCATATAGATAACTTGTCATAACCTTTCTTTTTTGTAGTTTATCCTATTATTTCCTGTCCCTGATCACTATGTCGCCGCTCTCGCCCGTGCGGATGCTGTAGCAGTTCTCCACCGGGCTCACGAATATGCG
This sequence comes from Bacteroidaceae bacterium, assembly GCA_963662035.1. Lineage (GTDB taxonomy): Bacteria > Bacteroidota > Bacteroidia > Bacteroidales > UBA932 > Equibacterium. Next base: position 2,182 of record CAVLDO010000017.1, read on the forward strand.
TCCGTCGCCGATTTCTCCAGTATGGGCCGCCTGGAGTATCACCTGCACGGTCTGTTCCACCAGATGGTCGCGCAGCACAATGGAGATGTGCACTCGCTCGATATTGTCGGTGCTGTACACCACCCCCCGGTAAATCCTCTCCTGTCGGGACTGTCCTATCCCCTTGACGTCGGTGTACTCGAACCAGTTGATGTCGGCGGCCATCAATGCCTCCTTGACCTCTTCAAACTTGGTTTTTCTGATGATTGCTTCGATTTTTTTCATAAGCGTATTATTTGTGTTGACGGGGCAAAGCTATGCATCATTCGCCCCAATTCATACCGTTGCTATGCAATTCATATCCAGATAAATCCGATTACAAACAAACCGGATGTCAAACGCCGCAAACAGATGAATTATGCAAAACAGAGGCGCCCTTGCGCTTTCAAATCCGAACCGGAGAATAATTTGCTATATTTATCCCTGCTTTAACAAAAAACCGACTATGGATAAAAAGATTGCTGCGGCATTATGTTCCGCATTTCTGATGACCTTCTGCGCCCCCTCTTTTGCAAAAATAGTTCTGCCGGAGCAGCTGGGCGACTTCTGCGTGCTCCAGCAGCAGACAGAAGCCAACCTCTGGGGTGAGGCGGCCGCCGGCGGCACCGTCACCGTAAAAACCTCGTGGAGCAAAGACAAATACACCTGCAAGGCAGATCAGAACGGCCGTTGGAAGCTGTCTGTAAAGACCCCGGCAGGCAGCTTCGAGCCGCAGACCGTCACAATTTCCGACCGCGACGGAGCGGTGATCCTCAAGAATGTCCTCATAGGCGAAGTGTGGCTCGCCGGCGGACAGTCAAATATGGAGATGCCCCTCACAGGGTTCCAGAACTGCCCGCTGGAGGGGTCATCGGAGGCCATTCTCACCGCAGGCGACTGGCGCGGCAGGGTGCGCTGCGTGGTCATAGACAACACCGGGGCGACCACCCCCGAAGAATATGTCACCGGCCGCTGGGCGGAGACGAGTCCCATTACCGCACGGGGATACACTGCCGTCGGCTGGTTCTTTGCTCAGGGGCTCTGCTCTGCGCTGAATGTCCCCGTAGGCATCATCGAATGCGACTGGGGCGGGAGCGCCGTGGAGGGCTGGCTGCCCCGGGAAATCACAGACACCTACCCCGAGAACACCCTCCCCTGTGGCAGGCACGAGCCTTTCCGCGATCCTGAAGGATGGTACAACTGCACCTCCAACTATGTTATGTACAACGGAATGCTCCACCCCATATCCAAATACACCGTCAAGGGCTTCATCTGGTATCAGGGCGAGACCAACTTCTGGCTCTACAGGCACTATCCGGAGCGCCTTGCCACAATGGTGAAGGTGTGGCGCGATCTCTGGGGCGAGGGGGAGCTCCCCTTCTATCAAGTGGAACTCGCACCATATATGCGCGGCGGAGATGACACAATGAACGCCAGGATGCGCGAGGCCCAGCACAAGGCGGCACGCGAAATCCCATCCTGCGGCATAGTCACCACCAACGACCTCGCCCTGCCATACGAAGGGGACCAGATTCACCCCTGCCGCAAAAAGGAGATCGGACAGCGGCTGGCCCTGCTGGCGCTCAACCGCACATATTCGATGAAAGAGATCGGGTATCAGGGACCCGTTTACAAGGACATAACCATTGACGCAGATCGTCTGACGGTGAATTTTGTAAACCCTGAATTCGGCCTGAGCCCCTGGCACGACATCCGTGGCTTTGAAATCGCAGGCGACGACCGCGTGTTCCACCCAGCCAAGGCGGAGCGCGAGGGGCTGGGCGTGGTGCTCACCAGCGAGGCTGTCCCCGCCCCTGTGGCGGTGCGCTACTGCTTCAGGGACTTTCTGATAGGCAACCTCACCGGCGAGATGGGGCTGCCCGCCGCCCCTTTCCGCTCCGACGACTGGTAGAAGCCCGCTGCGGCGGATAACAGAAGAAGCCCGCCGTGGCGGCGGGCTTCTTAATGTTTGCACCGGGAGCGTGTCAGCTACTTTACCTCCCAGGTGGATCCGCTGTGCAGCAGTTCGTCCACGCTGTGGATTTTGGCGGATGATGAGACCTGCTGCAGCTGCTTCTCCACATTCTCGTCGTAGGTGGAGTCGGATACGTTGCGGATTACGCCCAGAGCCACCGGCAAATCGCCCTTCATATCGATGAGCATACTGTGGATAAAGGTGTTGCGGGTGTCGGCGTGGTGCACCAGGATATCGTCCATAGTGTATCCGTCCTCTCCGATTTTAACCGCCTTCAATTCGCCGTTTTCCAGCACGATGCCCTTGTCGTTACTTGCGCCGAAAAGCATCTTCTCGCCGTCGCGCAGAATGATGGTGCGGTCTGCACGGGTCTCCCTGGCGGAGATTTCGGCGTGCGCGCCGTCATTGAATATCACGCAGTTGGTGAGCATCTCACATATGGACGCCCCCTTGTGCAGGGCCGCCGCCAGAAATATCTCCTGATTGGTCTTGATATCCACGTCCAGACCGCGGGCGAAGAAGGTGCCGCGCGCCCCTATCACAAGCTGCCCCGGGGTGAACGGATTTTCTACCGTGCCGTAGGGGGATGTCTTGGTAACGGCTCCGAACTTGGAAGTGGGGCTGTACTGCCCCTTGGTCAGGCCGTAAATCTGGTTGTTGAACAGGACAATGTTCAGATCCACATTCCTGCGGATGGCGTGGATAAAGTGGTTGCCGCCGATTGCCAGCGCATCTCCGTCGCCGCAGGCCTGCCATACGCAGAGGTCGGGACGGGCCACCTTGAGCCCCGTGGAAAGGGCCGTGGCGCGACCGTGGATGCCGTGGAAGCCGAAGGTGTCCATATAATAAGGCAGGCGCGAAGAGCAGCCGATGCCCGACACCACCACGAATTTTTCCTTGTCTTTGCCCAGAGCTTCGCTGACCTGCGGCAGAGCGCGCTGCAACGCCGCCAAAACTGCGTGGTCGCCGCAGCCGGGGCACCAGCGAACTTCCTGATTGCTCTTGAAATCTTGTGCTGTATATTTCATTGTTTTGCCCTCCTTATAAAACGTTTTTAGCTGCGTCCACAATCTCCTTCACGATGAAGGGCTGACCCTGGACCTTGTTGTACTGCAGGTAGCTGAACTGCGGCAGACGTGCGCGCAGATAATCGGCAAACTGGCCCGAGTTGAGCTCGCACACCATAATCTTCTTGAAGCGGCCAAACACACGGGCGGTGTTGCTGGGCAGCGGGTTGATGTAGTCGAAATGTGCCAGCGACACGCTCAGCCCCTCTGCCATAAGCTCTTTGACTGCGGTGTAGAGGTGGCCGAAGGTTCCGCCCCAGCCCACTATCAGAAGCTCTCCCTCCGCCGCGCCGATAACCTCCTGCTCGGGGATGAAATCGGCCACTGCAGCCACTTTGGCAGCACGCTGCGCCACCATATAGGCGTGATTGTCGGGGTCGCTGGAGATTGTGCCGGCGGGATTCTTCTCCAAACCGCCCACACGGTGCTCCAGTCCCGCCTTGCCGGGGATGGCCCAGCCGCGCACTTTGGTCTTGGCATCGCGCTCGAACGGCTTGAAAGCCCCTTGGCAAGAGTCCAGAATCGGGGGTTTGATGGCGGGGTAGTCGCTCATAGAGGGGATTCTCCACGGCTCGCTGCCGTTGCCCAGAAAACCCTCTGTCATCAGTATCACGGGCATCATATGCTCCAGGGCCAGCTTGGCCGCGTTGAATGCGGCATTGAAGCAGTCGGCGGGAGAGTGCGCCGCCACAATGCAGATGGGGCACTCTCCGTTGCGTCCGTAGAGCGCCTGCGCCAGGTCGCTCTGCTCTGTCTTGGTGGGGATGCCGGTGGAGGGGCCGCTGCGCTGCACATCCACAATCACCAGCGGCAGCTCGGTAATCATAGCCAGCCCCATCGCCTCGCTCTTGAGGCTCAGGCCGGGGCCTGAAGTGGTGGTCACCGCCAGGGCTCCGCCGTATGCCGCGCCGATGGCGGTGCAGATGCCGGCAATCTCGTCCTCCGCCTGCATTGTCTTTACATTGAGACTCTTGTATATTGCAAGCTCCTCCAAAATGGCGGTGGCGGGAGTTATGGGGTAAGAACCGCAGAACAGCTGCAGAGAGCTCTTCTCGGCAGCCGCCATCAGACCCCAGGCCACTGCCTGGTTGCCGTTGATGTTGCGGTAGGTACCTTTGGGCAGATCCGCCGGAGCGATGGTGTAGGTGTTGGCGATAGCCTGTATGTTGGCCGCATAGTTGAAGCCGTCGAAGAGAACCTTCTTGTTGGGCTCCACCAGATGGGGTTTCTTCTTGCCGAACTTCTTTTCCAGATAGGCGTAAGTGTACTCCAAAGGACGGTTGAACAGATAGAAGCACATTCCCAAAGTGAACATGTTCTTGGAGCGCAGGATCGATTTGGCATCAAGCCCGCTATCCGCAAGGCTCTCCTTGGTGAGGGTGGTGATGGGGGCCCAGATGATGTTGCGGTCCTCGATTCTCAGCTCTTTTACCGGGTCGTCGGTCGCAAAACCTGCCTTCTTGAGCCCGGCCTCGTTGAATGCGTCCACATCCACAATCACGGTGGCAGTGCTCTTGGCCCACTTGGCGTTGGCCTTGAGGGCGGCGGGGTTCATCGCCACCAGCACATCGCAGAAGTCGCCGGGAGTGTTGACCCCCTCGCTGCCCACGTGCACCTGGAAGCCGGAAACGCCCGAAACCGTCCCCTGAGGGGCGCGAATTTCTGCCGGATAATCGGGAAATGTTGCAATCTCGTTGCCACAAAGCGCGGAAGCATCGGCAAACAAAGTGCCGGTGAGCTGCATCCCGTCGCCGGAATCTCCCGCAAATCTTATAACAACATCCTTTGTGTCAATTACTTTGTGATTCATTTTTTAGGTATGTCTAAAAACGGCAAATGAGGGCGCCGGAATCCCGGCCCCTCACCTGTCTGGTTATATGCCTATGTTTCAATTTATTGGAGTTGCGAAGGTGCAACCTTCTCTGCAGGTACTCCCATAGCGGCTTTTGCAAGGGGAAGAAGATCCACGCTCTGGCTCTCGTTGTAATATGCCAGCGGATTGGTGGAAGTCTCAAAGACAAACGAGAGACCTTTCTCTTTGGCTATCTTGGCCACAGCATTCTTCGCGCTCTCGAAAATGGGGGCGAACAGGCTCTGCTGCAGCTGGCTCATCTCCTGCTGCGCGGTCTGCTGGAACTGCTGTATGCGCTGCTGCATCTCCACCAGCTCGGTCTCCTTGGACTCGCGTATGGCCGCCGTCCAAGTCGCGCTCTTCTGCTGATAGGTGTTCAGCTTGTTGTTGTATTCGGTCTGCATTGTCTCCATCTCGTCCACAAGTTCCTTCTCGTATGCCTGCAGCTTGACCCGTGCCGAGTCTGCCTCTGCGGTGAGCATTACAAGTTCGTTGGTGTTGATGTGGCCGAATTTTACATTCTGCGCAGATGCTGTGATTGCCAGAAATGCCACCAGAATGAGTGTTGCGAATCTCTTCATTTGTCAGTTTCAGTTATATTATTATTTGTCTTTATCTGATGTAGTCGATTACCGCATCGGTAAGGTCGTATTTAGAGTTTTTGTAAACGATGCCGGTGGTCACGGTCAAATCCAGCACCAGCGAACAACCGCGGCTCTCTGCCACCTTGGAAATGGCCTCCTCGACGGTCGCCTGAATGGGGCTGATGAGCTTTTCGGAGCGCTTGGTGAGCACGCCGTTCTCGCCGAAATACTTGTCTTCCTTCTCCTTCATCGCCTTTTCCTTGGCGATGATTTCGTTTTCCTTGGCCTGCTGGGCGCTGGTGGACATCGAGCTCTTGCGGCTCATATAGTCGCGGTAGAGTTCGTCTATTGCGTCGGCGTCGGCCGCAATGTCGGCCTTATACTTGTCTGCAAGAGTATTGAGTTCGTCCTGTGCATTCACATATTCCTGAATGCAGCTGAGGATTTTCTCCGTATCAACGTAACCTACGGCCTGCGCAGAGGCGTTCAATACTGAAACAAAGCAGATTGCGAGAATAACAAATACCTTTTTCATAATATCGATTTTTAGAATTGTTGTCCGATTGTAAAGTGGAACTGGCTCTTGTCGGCATCGCTGCCCGCGTCGAATCCATAGCCCCAGTCGATGCCGAGCATACCGACCACGGAGAGGAACACCCTGAGGCCTACGCCCGCGCTGCGCTTGATCTGGAACGGGTTGAAGCTCTGGATGTCTGCCCAGCAGTTGCCGCCCTCCAGGAAGGCCAGCGCAAAGATTGTGGACTGCGGCTTGAGTATGATGGGGTAGCGCAGCTCCACGGTGAACTTGTCATACACATTGCCGGCATAGGCGCCGTTTATATATGGCGTCAGCGAATAGTCCTCATATCCGCGCAGCGAAATCACGTCGTTACCGTAGGTGTTGTAGCCTGACATACCGTCGCCGCCCAGCAAAAAGCCCTCGAACGGGGAGTAGCCCCAACTGCGGTTGTAATAGCCCAGATAGCCGAAGTGCATCGCCGTCATCAGCACCAGGTCGCCGGCAATGGCTACATAGTTGCGGCCGGAGAAGGTCCATTTGTTATACTCAAGCCAGCGGTAGTGATCCTGGTCGCTGAGCTTGCTGTAGTCGGTGTCCTTGCTGCGGAACAGCGAATAAGGGGGAGTCAGCTGCAGGCTGAACACCAGATCTGAACCCTTGCGGGGGTAAATCTGCTGGTCGATGCTCTGCCGCGACAGCGACAGCGTGTAGTTGAGGTTGTTGTAGTGGCCGTCGGTGAACACATAGTAGCTATACCAGTTCTTAAGGTCGTAGAACTGCCATCCCAGCGAATTGTAGAGGGTGAAGTAGTTGTCGGGCCATTTGAGCCGGTTTCCAAGACCTATCGAGAAACCGCCGATGTTTATGGAGCGGTCGTCGGAATAGATGGCATACAGCTGCGATATGTAAGAGTTGGTCTGGCGGGTGAAGTAGGCCGACGCGCTCAGCGAAGTGGGCTTCTTGCCAAAGAGCCAGGGCTCCACAAAGTTTGCCGAGAGGGCCTGATAATATGTTCCGTTGGTCTGGTAGCGGAAGGCCAGGGTCTGATTGTCGCCCAGCGGCACCGGCTTCCACGCCTCCTTGCGCAAGAAGTTGCGTGTGGAGAAGTTGCTGAAGTTGATGCCGACCGTGCCCACGAAGGTGCGGGCGCCCCAGCCGCCGGAGAGTTCCAGCTGGCTGTTGGACTTCTCCTCCACATTATAGGAGATATCCACGGTATTGTTCATAGGGTCGGGAATCAGGTTCCAGCCTGTCCCCTGCTGCACGATCTTCTCGGCGTCGAAGTTGGTCATTGTGCCCAGCTCGCGGATGGAGCGCTCGAAGTCCGACTGCGAATAGAGATATCCCGGGCGGGTGTACACCGCACGGCGGATAACCCGTTCGTTGGTAATGTTGTTGCCGCTGATAAGCACGTTGTTAAAGGTGGCCTGCTTGCCCTCCACCATACGGATCTCCACATCCACCGAGTCGCCCACGATGGTGGTCTCCACCGGAGTCACGTTGAAGAAGAGGTAGCCGTTGTCGCGGTAGAGCGACGCCACCGCCATCTCCCCCTCCTTGCCCCCCTGCAGGCGCTGGTTAAGGGTCACGATGTCGTACACGTCGCCCTTCTGGATCTTGATGACCTCGTTGAGCATCTCGGCGGTGTACACCGAGTTGCCGGTCCAGGTGATGTTGCGGAAATAGTATCGGGGCCCCTGGTCAATCTTGAAGTCGATGCCAAGCCTCCCCTCCTCTATGGTGTAGATGGAATCCTTCACGATTTTGGCGTCGCGGTAGCCCCGCTCGTTGAAGGCCTCTATCAGGGAGACCTTGTCGTTGGGATATTCCTGTTCGTTGAATTTCTTGCTGTTAAATAAGTTGTACCAGCTGCGGTCCTTGGTCTTCTTCATCGACTTGTCAAGCTTGTGCTTGTCGATGCCCTGCACCCCCTCGTAGGTGATGGTGCGCACTTTGACCTTCTTGCCGCGGTCTACATCAAAGGTGACGCGCACCGCATTGTTTATGACGCTGTCCTCCACGGTGATGACATCCACCTTGGCATTGTTGAAGCCCTTCTCCTTGAAGTAGCTCTTGATGAGGCCGGTGGAGGAGGAAATCACATATTCCGAGAGTTCGCCTCCCCTCTTGAGGTTGAGTTTCTCCTTGAGGTCGTCCTGCTCCCCCTTCTTTACGCCGTGGAAGTTCCAGGCCGACACGCGGGGACGCTCCTGCACATCAATGCGCAGCCACACGGTGTCACGGGCGGCCGAGAGCGAATCTACGTAAAATGCCACGTTGCGGAAATATTTGCGGTCCAGCAGCGCCGACAGCTTGAGAGCCACATCCTCGCTGGGGATTGTGACGGGGCGGCCCAACTTGAAGTTGGCCATGCTGCGGATGCGCTGTTCGTCGAGGTACTGGTTGCCGGTGACCCTGACGCCGCCTACTATGTATGTTCCGGGCTTGGAGTAGTCTACGGTGATGCCGTTGCCGCTCTGCTGGGCTCGCAGAGAGCAGGAAAGCATCGTTAAAAAGGAAAATATCAGTATAAATCTTCTTCTCATCATTTCACTCTGCCATAACGCCTGTCTCTGCTTCTGAAACTGTCCAGAGCAACGCGGAAGTCATCTTCTCTAAAATCAGGCCAAAGTTTTTCAGTAAAATACAATTCGGTGTAGGCACATTGCCACAGCATATAGTTGCTTATGCGCTGCTCTCCGCCCGTGCGGATAAGCAGGTCAGGGTCAGGAATCCCGGCAGTCGCCAGATAGCTCTCGAAGGGGGCATCGACGCCGTGCGCGCGCCCCTCGGCATAGCGTTCCGCCGCCTGCTCTATGTCCCACTTGCCGCTGTAGCTGAACAGCAGCGCCATCGTGAGCCCGGTAAACTGCCCTGTGGCCCTCTCCGCCTCCTCTATCTGCCGCACAAGGCTTTCCGAGAGGCTTGTGCGGTCGCCTATCACCCTGAAGCGGATCTTGTTCTCCATTAATTCGGGCATCGCATCGGTGATGTTGGAGGACATCAGCGACATTATACCCTCCACCTCCTGCGCAGACCGATTCCAATTCTCGCAAGAGAAGGTGTAGAAGCTCAGATAGCTGATCCCCTCCCCTTTTGCGGCGCGCAGAGTGGCGCGCAGGCTCTCCGCACCGGCGGCGTGCCCCTCGCTGCGGGAGAGACCCCGCGCCCGGGCCCAGCGGCCGTTGCCGTCCATTATGAGAGTTACGTGTTGTGGCTGCTGCATCGCTCTAGAAGGTATTGCGTTTGTCTTCGCCCCAGAGGAGCTTGTCTTTGAGGGCGTCTATGAAGCCTGCGTGGCTGAATGTGATGCACTGCGCGCAGTACTCCGCCTTGCGCAGGGTGAATCTGCTGCCTATGGGCACCTCAAAAGAGGCGTTGTCGAGCGTCACCACCCCTTTCTGGGAGGATTTCGAGGAGAAGGTTATCTCCAGAAGCGATGCGGCAGGGGCCACGATGGGGCGCACATTCAGATTGTGCGGGGCTATCGGGGCTATTATGAACACGTCCGAGCCGGGAGTCACTATGGGGCCGCCAACGCTCAGCGAATAGGCGGTGCTGCCGGTGGGGGTGGAGACCACCACCCCGTCGGCCCAGTACGCGGGCAGATGTTCGCCGTCGATGGCTATATCTATGCGGAGCATCGCCGGGCTCTGGCGCTGTATCGAGAATTCGTTGAGAGCGTAGGGATATATGCCGTGCGGCACCTGGCCCGAAGCCACCTTGAGCAGGATACGGTTCTGAATGGTGTAGTCGCCCTTCAGAAGGTCTTCTATCCAGGCGTTCTCCCCGTCGGTGACCTTGGCCGAGGTAAGAAAACCCAGGCGGCCGAAGTTTATGCCGGCGATTGGGATCTGCCGGCCGCGCAGCATATTGATGGCGCGAAGGAAAGTGCCGTCGCCGCCGAGGGCCAGCACCACGTCGGTCTCTTCGCGGGGGTTTTCGCCGCAGAAGTAAGTCCGTGCCCCGCCCAGCGCAAGACGCTGCAGCAAAAGGGCGACCTTGGCGTCGTCCCTGTCTATGTTGCGTCCGTAAATGGCGATGGTCATCGGTTCTGTCGCATATAATTTGAACCCCAAAATTAGCATTTTATATAGGTATTCACCAAAAATATTTAATTTTGTGTCTTGTTACAGAGAATTCCGACATTCCGACATCATATGACCAAGCTTAGCGTCAACATCAACAAGATTGCCACCCTGCGCAATTCGCGCGGCGCCGATATGCCCGACGTGGCAAAGGCCGCCACCGACTGCGAGGCGTTCGGAGCGCAGGGAATCACGGTGCACCCGCGCCCCGATGAGCGGCACATCCGCTACAGCGACGTTTATCAGATAAAGCCCCTGCTGGGCGTGGAGCTCAACATCGAGGGCAACCCCATAGACAGATTCATAGACCTGGTGTGCAAGGTCCGCCCCGCGCAGGTCACAATGGTGCCCGACGCCCCCGATGCCATCACCTCCAGCGCCGGCTGGGACACCGTTTCCAACGCCGCCTTCCTCAGGCAGTGCTGCCGCACGTTTAAGGCCGAGGGTATCCGGTGCTCGATTTTTGTGGACCCCGTGCCCGAGATGGTGGAGGCCGCCGCCGAGGCGGGAGCCGACCGCATCGAGCTCTACACCAAAGCCTACGCGGAGAATTACCCCAAGAACCGGGTGATGGCGGTGGAGCCCTACCGCATCGCCTGCCTCAAGGCGGTGGAGTGCGGCCTTGAAGTGAACGCCGGGCACGACCTCAACCTGCAGAACCTCGCCTACTTCAAGGGCTCGATGCCCCGGCTCGACGAGGTGTCCATCGGGCACGCCCTGATTTGCGACGCCCTCTATATGGGGCTGGAGAAGACTGTCGCGGCCTATCTGGAGGCGCTCCGACAACCGAAACAATAATAATTCAACAATAGCTTAAAATGAAAAACACACCTCTCATCCTCAGCATCATCGCTCTGGTAGTGGCGCTTTGCGCAGCAGTAATGTCCATCGTAAAACCCGATTTCAAGAACAACGGCGCAACCGAGGCCACCGACATCACCGACACGAGCAACATTACCGCCAGGGCCGGCGACGTGGTTTATGTGCAGCTGGATTCGCTGCTTATGAACTACGATATGTACAACGACGAGATGACCGCCTTCCAGAGCAAGGTACAGGGGATTCAGGAAGAGCTCCAGAAGAAGCAGCGCCGCCTCGAAAGCGATGCCAAGTCCTTCGAGAACCAGGTGCAGAAGGGGCTGCTGACCCGCTCTGCGGCTGAAGAGCAGCAGAACAAGCTTATGCAGCGCCAGCAGAGCCTGCAGAACGATGCAGCCCAGAAGGATGCCGAGATGCAGGAGGAGCAGGCTGTGCTCAACAACCGCGTTTACTATGCCGTGAAGGAGTTCATCGAGAAGTACAATGCCGAGCACCAGTACTCGCTGATTCTCACCACCAGCGGAGTGACCAACACCGTGCTCAACGAGAACCCCGGCCTGGACATCACCTCCGACGTGCTCAAGGGGCTCAACGAAGAATACATCAAAAACCGCAACAACGCAAAATAGTGCAGAACAGATGAGCGCAGTAACCCATACCGAATTCAACTTCCACCGCCAGAGCGGCAAATACATAGGCAAAGTCCGCGACGTTTACACCATCGCCGACAAATATATGGTGATGATAGTCACCGACCGCATTTCTGCATTTGATGTGATATTGCCCGAGGGCATCCCCTACAAGGGGCAGGTGCTCAACCAGATCGCATCCTCTTTTCTGGATTTGACAAGCGACATCGTGCCCAACTGGAAGATAGCCTCCCCCGACCCTGTGGTCACGGTCGGATACAAGTGCGAGGGGCTTCCTGTGGAGATGATAGTGCGCCGCACCCTCACCGGCAGCGCCTGGCGCAGCTACAAGGCGGGCACAAGGGAGATCTGCGGAGTCGCTATCCCAGAGGGGATGCGCGAGCACCAGCGTTTTGAGCAGCCCATAATCACCCCAACCACAAAGGCGGAGATCGGCGCCCACGACGAGGACATCAGCAAGGAGCAGATCATCGCCCGAGGCCTGATAGACCGCAAGGTTTACGAAGAGATGGAGGCCGTAACCCTGGCGCTGTTCCGCCGCGGAGAGGAAATCGCCGCAAAGCACAACCTGATGCTGGCCGACACAAAATACGAGTTCGGCCTTAAGGACGGCAAGCTTTACCTGATAGACGAGATTCACACCCCCGACTCCTCCCGCTACTTCTATGCCGACACCTATGAGGATCTCTTCAGCAAAGGGCTGCCCCAGAGACAGCTCTCCAAAGAGTTCGTGCGCGAGTGGCTTATGGAAGCCGGCTTCAGCGGCAAGGAGGGGCAGAAAGTGCCCGAGATGAGCGCAGAGCGCGTGAATGCCATAAGCGAGCGCTACATAGAGCTCTACGAGAAAATCACGGGCAAGAAGTTTGTAAAAGAGTCCTACGACAATATTTACGAGCGCATCGAGGGCAATGTGAAAAATATGCTCGCAAGGCTCGAATTCTAATTTCCAGCAATTAATGAAGCATTACTGCGCCGCAATAGCCGTTGCAATAGCGCTGACGGCTCCGGCCATCGGGGCCTCCGCACAGAAATTCGTTCCCGCCGAAGTCACCGTCTCCCGAGAGAAGGTCAAGATCGGCGGAAAGATCTATTATGTGCACGCTGTAAAGGCAAAGCAGACCCTGTATTCCATCTGCAAGGCCTACGGCGCAGAAGAAAGTGCAGTAAAGGAGCTGAATGCCGAGACCCTTGCCACAGGGCTCAAGGCAGGCACAATCTTATATATCCCGGCAGGCGGCGACGTTGCCGAAACTTCCCGGAGCACTGAGCAGAGCGGCGACATTGCCGCATCGCAGAGCACCGGCCAGGATGACGGGCAGGGCGCACCAGCTGCCGCACAGGACACAGGTGACGTGAAATACATCCGCCACCGCGTGAAGTGGTACGATTCACTGCTGATGCTCTCGCTCAAATACAAAGTCTCGCAGGAGGAGATTCTATCCGCCAACAACCTTGGCTCCAAAACCCTGGTGGTGGGCGACGTGCTCAAGATTCCCGTCGGGGAAATTCCTGCGGAGGATTTTGACGACAACCGGATGATTGCCTCCGCAGAGGAGACCTTTACGGCCGCCGATGGGGCGGACGATATTCCGTCCGACTCAGGCGAGATGGATTTTGCGCAGACCGACACCATCTCCATCTCCCCCGCCCCCTTTGACGGCGTGGCGGATGTGGCGCTGCTGCTCCCCTTCGCAGCCCGCAGCGAGGCCCCTTCGCAGGGCTTTCTGGATTTCTATGCCGGGGTGCTGCTGGCCCTCGACGAAATGCGCGCAGACGGCAGCGACATTAATCTCAAGGTGATGGATATGGCCGACTGGGACAGCGCCGAGGCTATGTTGGAGGCTTTGGAAGGGGGCTCATACGACTTTGTGGTGGGCAACTTCCCCGCAGAGAGCATAGAGGCGGCCGCCGACTGGTGCGACTCGCACCGCATTCCGCTGATTTCACCGCTTGACCAGAAAGTGGAAGAGGCCACCTACAGCCACCCCTATTTGGTGAATGTCCCCGTGTCGGCCACAACCCAGGCCAGGCGCCTCGTGGAGTCGATCGGCTACACCGGCGGGCGGGACAATGTGGTGGTAGTGTGCGAGAACACGCAGGCCCCCGGTCAGTTCCACAGCGACATAATAGCCAGCCTGGATTCGCTGGGCATCCCCTACTCCGTGGAGAAGAGCACTCTGGAGCGCGGCACGACATCAGGCATAGGCAGGGTTCTCTCCGCCTCGCATCACAACCACGTGATTGTTACCATCGAGAAGGAGTCGGCCGCCGCCGATGCCATCCGCAACCTGGCGCTCGCAGCCCGTGGCGGCTCATACGAAGTCACCGGCTATGCCAGCCACAAGATACGCAAGTTCGAGTCGATAGACCGAGAGTCGTTCGAGAGCCTCAACGAGCATTTCTCGCTGGGCTACTATGTGGACTACACAGATGAAAACGTGCGCAGCTTCGTGCGCCGATACCGAGCCCTCACTAATGCCGAGCCGGGCAACTTCGCCTTTCAGGGCTATGACATCGCCCGCTATTTTGTTTCGGCGCTCAAGCTGTACGGGTCTGATATGATCAACGGGATTGCCTCCTATGGCGGCGAAGGGCTGCAGCTCAACTTCCGATTTGCACGCAGATCCGAGCAGGGCGGAATGTTCAACGAGGCCACCAAGCAGATCGCTTACTAGCCTCGTCAACCCAAAATCCTGCGGGGGGATTTATTCCGTATAAGCCTTCAGCCAGGCGGCTTCTTCTGCGCTCAGATGCTCTCTGAGAGTTTCGTACACGCGCCTGTTATAATCTGCAAGCCACCTGTTTTCCTCTTCGGTAAGCAGGCCGGGGTCCACCGCACGGCGGTCTATGGGCACCAGCGTGAGAGTCTCGTAGTGCAGGAAGGTGTTGTAGGAGGTCTGTGCATAGCGCACCACGCGCAAGGCGTTTTCGGTGCGGATGCCGTAGCTCCCCTCCACATATATTGCAGGCTCGTCAGAGAGCACCATCCCCTCCTGAATGGGGATGGGGCTGTATTCCAGGCGCAGCTGGGGCGACTCGTGCACGCAGAGCCACTGCCCTATGCCGTGCGATGTGCCGTGGAAGTACATCTTGCCGGTGGAGTACATCGGCATACGGGCCAGGATATCCAGCTGGCAGCCGCGCGTCCCTACGGGGAAGATGGCCTGCGAGAGGTCTATCATCCCCTTGAGCACCAGCGTAAAGTCGCGCTTCTGCTCCTGCGAGGGCTCTTCCTCTCCCAAAAATATGGTGCGGGTGGTGTCGGTGGTGCCGTAGGGGTAGTGACTGCCCAGATCCATCAGCAGAAATCCGCCTCCGGTGACCTTGGCGCTGGTCTCTTCGCTTTCAAAGCAGTAGTGGGCGCTGGCGGCGTTGGCGTTGAAGGCTACGATGGGCTCAAAACTCTCGCCCCGGTAGTTGGCGCTGCCGCGCTTTATCTCCAGCAGCTTCTGCGTTATGGAATACTCGCTCAGCGTGCCTCCCCCGTAGTTGTCGTAGATGAATTTGAGCAGCTTGACCCAGCACACGCCATCCTGCAGGAATGCGCGGCGGTAGCCTGCCGCCTGCACTTCGTTTTTGCAGGCGCGCATCATAGCCACGGAGCCGCCCACGGTGGGGTCAGGGAGCACTTTGCCCCGGGAGAGAATTTCATATTTGTTGATTGAGCAGCAGTTACCGCTCACGATGCGCACCGCATCGGCCGCTATGGCCTCCAGGGCCGCATCAATCTCTTCGTATGCGCGGACCTCAACCCCCTGCAGCTCCAGATACCGCGCCGCCTCCTCCGTGAGGCCGGCCTTGCGGCAGAACAGGGTCAGCCCCTTGTCGGTGAGCAGGGCATAGGAGAGGGTCACGGCATTGTATTCGATGTCCCCGCCGCGCAGGTTCATCAGATACATTATCTCGTCGCAGGCGCTCATAAAGAGGGCAAAGCGGCCCTCCACGCCAAGGCTGGAAACGATGCGGGAATATTTGCTCCGGATGCTTTCGCCGGAATATTCCTCGCTGTGCAGCACTATCGGAGCCTCGCACGGTGCGGGACGTCCTGGCCACAGCTCGTCAAAAGGGTCGGAAAAAGTCTCCAGCGCTATGGGCGCAAGGCTTTCCCGGTAAGTGTTGAAATCATCGTAAGAGAAGAGGTCGCCGTCCACCCCCACGGTGAATTCGGAAAGATTTATGCCGCACGACCTGCACCTGGACTTTATCCACTCCGGGATGGAGGGGGTGCCGGGCATCTTGATTTTCATCAGCTCTATACCCTTCCCCTCTATCTGGCGCGCAGCCTGCAGAAAATAGCGGGAATCGGTCCATAGGGCCGCCTCGGTGGCCGTCACAACCAGTGTGCCGGCGCTGCCCGTGAACCCGGAGAGATATTCTCTGATTTTGCTCCGCGCAGGAACGTATTCGTCGAAGTGGCAGTCATTTGTGGGAATGACCACTGCCATAAGCCCCCTGGACGCCATCCAGGTGCGCAAGGTCTGCAGCCTGTCCATTAGCGGCGGAAGTGTGCGGGATCGAGGTTTTCGCGCTCGATGTCCTTATAGTAATTTACCGTGCCCACCTTGAGCTCTACCGTTGCGGCGTTGTCGCACACGATGATTCCGTGAGGGTGAAGCTGCAGCACGGAGATGGTCCACATATGGTTGATGGCCTCCTCCACAGCGTGGCGCAGTGCGCGGGCCTTGTTGTGGCCGTTGACAAGAATGAGCACCTCGTCGGCCTCCATAACCGTGGCCACACCCACCGAGAGGGCTTTCTGAGGCACCTTGGAGGTGTCATAACCGAAGAAGCGGGAGTTGGCGATGATGGTGTCGGTGGTGAGCTCCTTCACGCGGGTGCGGGAACTGAGCGACGAGCCGGGCTCGTTGAACGCGATGTGGCCGTCGGCACCGATGCCGCCCATAAAGAGGTTGATGCCGCCGTAGGACTTGATCTTCTCCTCATATTTGCGGCACTCCTCGTTCAGATCCTCCGCATTGCCGTTTAGGATGTTAACATTCTCTTCGGGGATGTCGATATGGCTGAAGAAGTTGCTCCACATAAATGTGTAGTAGCTCTCGTCGTGGTCTCTGGGAATGCCCACATACTCGTCCATATTGAACGTCACGACATTCTGGAAAGACACCTTGCCCACGGAGCAGAGATGGATGAGTTCTTTGTAGGTACCCAGAGGGGTGGAACCGGTAGGCAGACCCAGCACAAAGGGTTTCTCTTTGGTAGGGCCGAACTTGTTTATGGCATTTGTAATGTACATCGCAGCCCATTGCGACATCTTGCCATAAGAATCTTCGATTATCAGTCTCATAGTAGTTGTGTGTATTGTATTTATTGATTTATTCAGACTCGTTAAGGAGCACCTGCGCCGCCGCCAGGGCCTCGGCGCTTATGTTGCTGCCGCTTATCATACGGGCTATCTCGGCGGCGCGCTCCTCCCCCTGCAGGGGACGGATGCGGGAGAGAGCCCCTCCGTCGGGCAGATATTCTTTGTACACCAGAAAATGCGCTCCCCCTTTGGCCGCCACCTGCGGCAGGTGGGTTATGGCGATTGTCTGTATGTTTTTGCTTATTTCCACTATTTTGCGCCCGACCTTGTCTGCCAGAGAACCCGACATCCCGGTGTCTATCTCATCGAAAATTATGGTGGGCAGCGATTTGTGCCGGGCCAGCAGCGATTTTATGCAGAGCATTATGCGGGACATCTCACCGCCGGAGGCGTTGCGCCAGGCCTCGGCCTTGCGGCCCGAAGCGGTGCTGCAGAAGAGAAAGCCCGCCTTGTCGCGGCCGCTGCGCCCCCGCTCCGGCGTCCGGGAGATTTCCACGCTGAACTGCGCCTTGGGCATATCCAGTTCCCGGATGCTACTCTGCAGATATTCCGACAGGGGGCCGGCGGCATTCGCGCGGGCTTCACTTAATTTTTTACAGAGCGCCTCGCAAGCCTCGTCGGCCTCACGCTCGCTGCGGGAGAGCTCGCTCTCGCGGCTCTGCAGGCTGTCTGTCTGCGCCAGAGCTGCCGCATATTCCTCCTGCTTGCGAAGCAGGTCGGCTTCGTCTGCGGCATCGTTGCGCCGCAAGAGGTCATATATTTGGGAGATGCGGCTCTCCACCCTCTCCAGATTCTCGGCATTGGCATCGATGCCCTCCTGCAGCTGCTCCATTGTGTCGCAGAGGTCTTTGAGCTCTATCCGGCACGATTCTATCCGCTGCGAGAGCGCCCCGGCATCGGGCAGGAAGCCCCCGATCTTTTCCAGGCCGCGCACAGAGTCGCGCAGCTGCTGCTCCACAGAATTTTCTCCGCAGCAAATGGCGTCACAGACACTCTGCAGCGTCTGCTTTATCTGCTCGGCATTGGCAAGGCTCTTCTGCAGCGCCTCAGCCTCTTCCAGTTCGCCCGCCTTGATGCCGGCGGCCGCTATGCTCTCGTAGCGGAACTGAATGTAGTCCCGCTCTTTGTCGCCCCTATCGCGCATCCGGCGCACTTCTTCAAGCTGCCGGCTAATCTCGGCGTGGGCATCGTAGGCCTTGCGGTATTCCCCGACAAGAGCGGCGTTCCCGGCATAGCTGTCCACCACTTCCAGGCGGAAATCCTCGCTTGAGAGCAGCAGCTGTCCGTTCTGCGAGTGGATGTCGATCTCGCCCGCAGCCAGGGCTCGCACAGCCTCCAAAGTGGCCGGCTCATCGTCTATGAAAGCGCGCGAGCGGCCGGCGGGAGTTATCACCCGGCGCAGTATATGGTCGCTGAATTCGGCCTCTATCACGCAGTTGCGGCTGTCGTCACGGATGGCCGTGCCATCCCACCTGCCGCCCAGCAGCAGCGACAGCGCCCCCAGCATTATAGACTTGCCTGCGCCGCTGTCTCCCGTTATAATGACAAGATGCTCCGGAATTTCCAAGTCCAGAACATCTATCAATGCGTAGTTGCTGATATGTAGCC
The DNA here is from genome assembly GCA_963662035.1 of Bacteroidaceae bacterium. Classification (GTDB taxonomy): domain Bacteria; phylum Bacteroidota; class Bacteroidia; order Bacteroidales; family UBA932; genus Equibacterium. The sequence continues at coordinate 20,686 of CAVLDO010000017.1, forward strand.
GCTTGAGCATCTTCAAAGACCGCGCTGCGGACTATTCTGCCTTGCGGTAAAAGAGTTTGCCCTCGCGGAACTCCTCGGTGGCCACGAGCACCGGCTTGGGTAGCTTCTCGTAATACTGGGAGATCTCTATCTGCTCGTGATTTTCGCTGATCTCCTCCAGAGTGTCGGTGTAGTTGGAGAACTCCTCCAGACGGTGGCTGAGTTCCTGCTTCACCTCCGCGCTGATCTGGTTGGCGCGCTTTGCGATTATCATCACGGACTCGTAGATGTTGCCCGTGGGAGCCGCCAACTCGGAAAGGTTTCTTGTAATGGTGTTGTTAGGTACGTTTTTAGTGTCCATATCCTTATTGTTGATTCTCTTCTTTTTTGATGATCTTGTTCACCTTCTTGTAGAGGCCGTCGAGTTCGCTTCTGTGCCTGCTCTGCGGAAACTCCCCCACGAAGTTGAAGTAATCGTCCACAAAAGTCATATAGCGCTCGCGCTGCTTCTCCTGCACGCTGTTCTGCGCATACTTATAGGCAGCCATCGCCGTGTAGTAGAGCACATCCTCGCGGTAGATGTTGTCGGCATCATCCTTGAGGACATTCTTGAGGGCGTGGTGGGCGGCAAGATAATCTTCCATATGGTAGTAGAGCCGGGCCCCTTCGAAGGCCTTCTTGTCAAGACGCTCGTTCAGGTCGTCGCGCATCACGCGGCAGAACTTGGCATACTCGGTGTCTGGATTCTCTCTGATGTAGCGGTTGATGTAGGTCAGCGCCGTCTCGGTGGGCCGCTGATCCAGCTCGTAGCGGTAGGTGCCGCGATACATGCAGTCTATCATATAGAACTCCGCCTCCTTTGAGAAGGGGCTGTTGGGAAACGCCTGCAAAAACTCGCCAAAGTTGCTCTGGGCGGTGGTGTAGTCCTTCTGATTGTAATTGCTCATACCCCAGTAGAAGCGCACGGTGTCCTCCTGCGGAGTCCCCTGGGCGTTCATCGCCACATTCTCGAAAAGCTGGGCCGACTTGCTGTACTTGCCCTCTTCGTAGAGCTGCAGCGCGGTGCGGTATTTCTCGCCGTAATTGTAGCCGCTCAGCAGCTTCTCGTATTTTGACGAACAGGACGCCGCGGCAAAGAGCGCGAAAGTCAGGAACAGTGTAAAATATCTGCGCATAATTATGAGTGACTCTCCTTTAAGTATTTTTCGGCATCCATCGCCGCCTTGCAGCCGCTGCCCGCCGCCACTATGGCCTGACGGTAGCGGGAATCGCACACGTCGCCGGCGGCAAAGACCCCTTCGCAGCTGGTGGCCGCCGTGCCCTCTTTGAGCAGTATGTAGCCCTGCGGGTCGGTCTCGACCCAGTCGCGGAACGGCTCGCTGTTGGGATGATGCCCTATAGCCAGGAAAAAGCCGTCGATGCGGATATCAAATATCTCGCCGCTCTTGCGTCTGAGGCGGGCGCCGGTGACTCCGCACTCGTCGCCCAGCACCTCCTCGGTGTTGCATTCCCAGAGGATTTCTATGTTCGGCGTGGATTTGACCCGCTGCTGCATCGCCTCCGTGGCGCGCAGGACATCTCTGCGGACAATCATATACACCTTGCGGCAGAGGCCGGCCAGATAAGTAGCCTCTTCGCAGGCGGTGTCGCCTCCGCCCACCACAGCCACATCCTTATTGCGGTAGAAGAAACCGTCGCAGGTGGCGCAGGCAGAAACCCCGAGGCCGCGCAAGCGTCCTTCGCTCTCCAGTCCGAGGTATTTTGCCGACGCGCCGGTGGCGATTATCACGCTGTCGGCCCCGATTTCTGCGGCGGAGTCGATTGTAAGGCGCAGCGGACGGGATGAGAAGTCGGCGGCGGTGACGGCCCCGAAGCGGATGCTGCAGCCGAAGCGCTCCGCCTGGGCGCGCATATCGCCCATCAGAGCATTGGCATCGATCCCTTTGGGAAAGCCGGGGAAATTCTCCACCTCGGTGGTGGTGGTAAGCTGGCCGCCGGGCTGCATACCCTCATAGAGAACAGGCTGCAGGCCCGCTCTGGAGGCATAGATTGCGGCGGTGTATCCGGCAGGTCCGCTGCCCACTATAAGACATTTGACTTTTTCCATCACCTTGTTTATACCATAAAGTGCGCAAAGTTAGCAATTTTTCAGAAATGGCGTTTAATTTTGTATCTCGTATTTTCAGGTGAAAAAGATGGATTCATACGCGGAGGTGATAGTGCCGCTGAAATTCAGCGGCGGAGTGGTGCATTACAGCATCCCGGAAGAGCTCTCGAAAGAGGTGGGGCCGGGGGTCTGGGTCGTGGTGACTCTGGCCCGCAGGCGCTATCTGGCCGTGGTGCGCGGCACTGCGGCGGCACTTCCGCCCGAGCTGCGCGCCAAAAAGATACTCCCAATCGAAAAGGTCGCCTCTCTAAAGCCGCTGCATCAGCTGCAGCTGGACCTGTGGCAGGCGATAGCCGACTATTACCTGTGCAGCCCCGGGGAGGTGTTCAAGTGCGCCTACCCCGCCGCCTTCCTGCACGAGAGCGAGAAGACGCGCACTGTGAACCGGGCCCGCCGCACGATAGCCCCGGTGCCGGAAAAGGAGCTGTCGGCAGAGCAGGCACGGGCGCTGGAGCAGATCCGCGGCCACTTCGGCCGCCGCCGCGCGGTGCTGCTGCACGGGGTCACATCGTCGGGCAAGACTGAAATCTACCTCAAGCTGGCCGGAGAGTGCCTCTCGCGTGGGCGGAATGTCCTATATCTGGTGCCCGAAATAGCGATGTCGCGCCAATTGGAGCAGCGCATCGGGGGTGCGGTGGGGGAGCAGCTGCTGGTGTACCACTCCCGGCAGACCCTGCCGATGCGCAAAAAAGTGTACGACCGCCTCTGCGGCGGGGGAAGCCATCTGGTGCTGGGGACCCGCAGCGCCCTTTTTCTGCCGCTGGACAACTTGGGGCTGATCATAGTGGACGAGGAGCACGATGCCTCATACAAGCAGGATGACCCCGCCCCGCGCTACAACGGACGCGACGTGGCGCTGATGCTGGCCGCCAGATGCGGCGCCGACATACTGCTGGGGAGCGCCACCCCATCGATGGAGTCGCTCTACAATGTGGCGGAGGGCAAATTTGCTCTGACAGAGCTCAAGACCAAATATTACGGCGCCGGCGACGCCCCTGTCAAGACCATCGATATGGGCAAGGTGTATGCGATGCACAACGCCAGGGGCTCCTTTTCCATGCAGCTGGTGAACCTGATTGCAGCGCGTCTGAAGGCGCATCAGCAGGTTATGGTGTTCCGCAGCCGCCGCGCATACAGCTCGTTTCTGCAGTGCGGCTGCTGCGGGGAGATTCTGCGCTGCCCCAACTGCAACGTGAGCCTCTCCTACCACAAATTCGACAACAGCGTCTCGTGCCACTACTGCGGCTACCGCGCCCCCTTCAGCGAGGCGTGTCCGTTCTGCGGCAAGGGCTCTTTCCGGGCCAAAGGGGCCGGCACCGAGCGCATTGCCGAGGAGCTGCAGGAGCTGTTTCCCGAGGCGCGCATAGAGCGCTTCGATGCCGAGACGGCGGCCCGCAAGAGCGAAGAGAAGCGGATTCTGGGCAGTTTCGAGAGCGGCGAGACAGACATTCTGGTGGGGACGCAGATGATCACCAAAGGGTTTGACTTTGAGAAGCTGTCGCTGGTGGCGGTGATAAATGCCGACAGTCTGCTCTCGCTGCAGGACTTCCGCGCCGACGAGAAGGCTTTCCAGCTGCTGAGCCAGCTGCGCGGCAGGGTTTCGCGGCGGGAAGGGACGGGACTGATGGCGGTGCAGACCTTCAAGACCGACCATCCAGTGCTGCAGGCGCTGGTCTGCGGCGACGGCGGGGCCTCATTCCGGCAAAGGATGCTTTCCGAACGGCGGCAATTCGACTTCGCCCCCTATGTGAGGATTATACTGCTCACGGTGAAGGACGCCTGTCCCGACTCTCTCAAGAGGGGGTGCAACATTCTGCTGCGGCAGCTGCGCCAGCTGTCGGGATGTACAGTTTCTCAGGCGCTGCCCCCCGCGGTAGACCGCATCGGAGGCAAATATCTGCGCAACATCTGGATCAAGCTGCCGCGCACAGCCCGCTCGCAGGCGCAGAAGAGACTCATCCTCGCCGCCGCAGAAAGCGCCGCCGCGCAAGTGCCCGGCTGCAGCGTCACCATCGATGTGGATCCGCTTTAAAAAAGCTCCAAGAGATGAGCTTGGCAACAACTTGGACATATCCTAATTCAGCCTCCCGGGCATAGCGGGCGCGGATGATGCAGTCCATCTCTGCATGGTGGCCTTATCACGCGCAGAATTGACTGAAGACGGGCTTGTGTGGCCTTGGTTCTTACCAGCCCTTGCGGATATTGTCTGCAACCATCGACACCAGTTTCTTGACGGAACTCGTACTGGCCCAGGCGCTGTGCGGCGAGAAACGGAAGCGCTCCGGGTGCCTGAGCCGCAGCAGAGGGCTGTCGGCGGGCAGGGGTTCCTCGGCAAAAACATCCAGCGCCGCTCCGGCTATGATTCCCTCATCGACTGCGTGCGCAAGTGCAGCTTCGTCCACTATGCCGCCTCTGCCAAGGTTTAGGAGCACGGCGCTTTGCTTCATCATCGAAAGCTGCTTGGCTCCTATCAGATTCTTCGTGCGGGAATTGAGCGGAGCGTGGATGCTCACTACGTCAGAGCAGACAAGCAGCTCCTCCAGGCTCAGGCTCGGATAGTCTGTGTTGTGGGATGTGCCGGAAGTAGAGAAGTACACCACCCGCATCCCGAATGCGGTTGCGATGGAGGCTACCCGCGTGCCGATGGTTCCCATTCCGATGATGCCCATAGTCATGCCACGAAGTTCGACCGCCGGATGGGTGACGTCTGTGAATATGCCGCTGGCGCTGTACCGCCCGCTCTTGACGCAGGCATCGAGATAGGGCGCGTTGCCCAGAAGCGAGAGCAGATGAGTGAATGTAGCCTGCGATACGGCGTCGGTGGAGTAGCCGGCCACATTGCGCACTATTATCCCCCGCCGCTCCGCAGCATTGAGGTCGATATTGTTAACTCCGGTGGCGCACTCGCAGACAAGCCGCAGCTTCGGGGCGCGGGAAAGCAGTTCATCGTCCACCAGAACCTTGTTTACCATCAGCACATCACAGTCCCCCACCCTCTCCAGGGCCTCTTCACGGGTGCTCGTGTGGTAGGGGATGAACTCTCCCAACTGGTGTATCTCGTCCAGCGGGGCATTTCCCAGAGTGGACGCGTCGAGATATACTATTTTCATCATCCAAGTATTTACCGTAAAACACTCTCCTTGTCATCGCGGTTTCGGAAAATTGCCCGGGGGAACGGATTTTCATAATCCTTCCGGCGGGTGTTGTACACCCGATCGCAGATATATGTCTGTATCTGTTATTCTGACTTGAGAGCCTGCAGCCTCACTTTTGATCTTGTGCCCCGACTCTAAACCAGCCCGAGCAGGTAATCCTTCAGCGCCTCGGGCGTGGCGTCCATCATCCGATAGACGCGCTCTTTTTTCAGAAGACACTCAAGCGCCGGGGGAATCTCGGCCCCGTGGCCGGTGGCCTGCATTATAACCTCGCTGAACTTGGCGCTGCTGGCGGTGGAGAGCCAGAATCCGTCTATGTCATAATGCTGCGCGGCCAGGTATCCCACCGCGCTGTGGGGGTCGCTGGTGTAGCCGTACTTTCGCTCGATTTCTGCAATCGCCCAGAGAATCTCGGCATCGCTGCAGGCAAAGCCGCTCACATGGCTGCGCAAGGCGTCCAGCGAGCCGTAGAGCCACATCATCCGCTCGTAGTTGCTGGGCGCGCCCACATCCATGGCATTGGCCACGGTGCGCACCGATGAGCGCGGAGTGTAAACCCCCGTGCGCAGATATTCCGGCACCACATCGTTGGCATTGGACGCGGCCACAAAGCGCCGAAGCGGCATACCCATCTTGGAGGCCAGCATACCGGCAGTGATGTTGCCATAGTTGCCGCTGGGCACCACAATCTCGGGCGCCTCGCAACCCGTCATTTTGCGGTACAGATACCAGCCGTAGAAATAGTAGAACGACTGCGGAATCCACCGCAGCAGATTTATGGAGTTGGCGGAGGTGATGCGCTTTCTGCCGCGCAGGTCGCAATCGGAAAACATCGCCTTGACCAGGCGCTGGCAGTCGTCGAAATTACCTCGCACCCTCAAAGGGTGGATATTGCCACCGAGAGTGGTCATCTGGGCCTCCTGCAGCGGGCTGACCTTGCCGTCGGGGTAGAGAATCACCACATCGACCCCCTCCACATTGAAGAAGCCGGAGGCAACGGCGCTGCCGGTGTCGCCGCTGGTGGCGGTGAGTATGGTGAGGTTTTCGGAAGAATTCAGCTTGCCGGCCATCCGCCCCATAAAGCGGGCGCCGAAGTCCTTGAAGGCGAAGGTGGGGCCGTGAAACAGCTCAAGCGCCGCCTTGCGGCCGTCAAAGGGGTGCATCTCGGGGGCGAAGTCGTATGCGCCGCGCACCACCTCCTCCACAGTGGCGGCGGGAATGTCATCGAATATCAGCTGCGCTATGTAGCAGGCCATATCGGCATAAGAAACGGCGGCAAGAGAGGCCACGCGCTCCATATCCACCTGCGGGATTCTCTCGGGCACGAACAGGCCGCCGTCGGGGGCCAGCCCCAGAAAAGCGGCGTCCTGCACCGAAAACAGCTTTTTGTCTGCGTCTCTGGTACTGTAGAACTTCATTGGGCTACAGGCTTAAATTGAAATCTTCAAGAGTGCGGGCGCCCCGGTTCGAGACCTTTGAGACATAGATGTTGGAGTCTATGTTGTATTGGGCAAAATGGGATTTCATCACCTCCCCGACCTTGTCGGCAAGCGTCATATTCTCGCACAGGGCAAACACCGACGGGCCGGCTCCCGAGATGTTCATAGCCAGGGCGCCCACTGCCAGCACCTTGCGCCGCAGCTCGTCAAAGCCGGGGATGAAGTGCTTGCGGTAAGGCTCCACCACCACATCTTTCATAGAGCGGCCGATGAGCGACACATCGCCCTCTGCAAGGCCCGCCACCAGTCCGGCGACGTTGCCCCACTGCTTCACGGCCAGCCTCAGCGGGATATCCTTGGGCAGCACCTCGCGCGCCTCGCGGGTGGAGACCATAATCGCGGGATGAGCCACCGCGCAGCAGAACCTGCCCGGCACCGGGAGGCGCACCACATCCAGCGGGTCATATCCGCGCAGCAGCACCACTCCGCCCAGAATCGCCGGGCCCACGTTGTCGGCGTGGGGCGTGCCGCCGCTGATGAGTTTCTCCCCCTCCATCGCAAATTCCACCAGCTTCTCGTCTGGGAAAGGGTGGTCCAGCAGCTCGTTGAGGGCATAGACCGCCGCGGCGCTGCTGGCCGCGCTGCTGCCGATGCCGCTGCCGGGGGCGATCTTGTGCTCCACCGTGACCTTGATGGCCATAGGGACGCCATACTGCGCCACAAAAGCCCTCACGGCGGGGGTTATAACATTCTGCTCAATGTCCTCGGGCAGCTTCTGCTTGCTGGTGTTCTCGATTTCGAGGCTGTCGCCCTCCCCTATTTCCACAGAGAGGACATCGCCCACGGCATCGAGGGTCATACCCATAATATCAAAGCCGCAGCCCATATTGGCCACGGTCGCAGGGGCAAAAACTCTGATTTTTCTCATACGGGCGAAAGTAGATTTATTTTTCTTCAAATGCAAGAATATTGTACTTTTGCCCGCCTGAGAAGACATTTGCAAGAGTATGAAAAACACCGCAATACTGCTGATCCACTGCCCCGACGTGCCGGGCATCATCGCCGAAATCTCAAATTTCATAACCGTGAACCGGGGCAACATCGTGTACCTGGACCAGTATGTAGACCACGCCAACAACGCCTTTTTTATGCGCGTGGAGTGGGACTTGGAGGGCTTTCTGATACCCAAGGAGCGCATACAGGAGTATTTCGCGACCCTCTACGCCGGCAAATACGGGATGGAGTTCAGGCTCTACTTTGCGGAGCAGCGCCCCCGGATGTGCATATTCGTGAGCAAGATGTCCCACTGCCTCTACGATATGCTGGCCCGCTGGTCGGCCGGGGAGTGGAATGTGGACATCCCTCTGATAATCAGCAACCACGAAGATCTGCGCCCCGTGGCCATGAAGTTCGGCATCCCCTACCACGTGTTCAAGATCACTCCGGAGAACAAGGCCGCCCAAGAGGCCGCCGAGCTGGAGCTGCTCAAGTCCAACGGGGTCACCTTTATGGTGCTTGCCCGCTATATGCAGGTGATCAGCGAAGATTTCATCCGCAGCTATCCCGACAAAATCATCAACATCCACCACTCCTTCCTCCCGGCGTTCGTGGGGGCGAAACCCTATCACCAGGCCTTTGACAGGGGTGTAAAAATAATAGGGGCGACGAGTCACTATGTCACAAGCGAACTCGACGCCGGTCCTATCATAGAGCAGGATGTGGCCCGCATCTCCCACAAGGATTCGGTGGAATCCATCATCGCCAAGGGGCGTGACCTGGAGAAAATCGTCCTCTCCCGCGCCGTTCAGAAGCACATCGACCGCAAGGTGATGGTCTTCAAGAACAAAACTGTGGTATTCGAATGATTACAGCCTGATCTCCATCTCAAGAGACTGTGCCGTGTCGGGGTGCTCCGCCGTAAAGGTTAGAACGCCTCGGCCGTCGTATGTGAAGTCCTTGACCTTTTTGCCTGCGACCTTCACGCTGCGGGGCTTGCGCGCCAGGGTAACCTTCATCTCATACACGCGGGAAGCATACATCCCCTCATAAGAACCCTGCACGGGATCCACCGCTATCTTGAGGCGGCCACCCTCCTGCACATAACTGAAGCGGGTGCGGGCAATCGCCCCCTGCTCGTGGGCATAGGTGTCGCCGTCATCTTCGTAGAAGGTGTATTCGCCGCTGCGCGCGGGCCAGATATTGAGCACGATCGTGTCCAGCGGGTTGGCATTCGCGTGCGGCGCCACTCTCTGGAAGGGGACTATCGCCCCAATGCGCACAAAGAGCTGGCCGCCGTACTGCGTCTTGTCGTATTCGGCCTTCAATGTCTCGCCTTTACTATCGATTCTGCCGTTGGTCCAGAAGTCATACCATACGCCCTCGGGCAGATATACCTTGTCTGTAAAGGCCCCCACCAGAAAAGCGTCGCCATACATATACTCGGTGGTCATATCATCGCAATTGCGGTCGTCGGGGAACGCCATAGGCATCGGGCGCATTATAGGCTCGCTGTCAAGCGTACCCTTCAGGGCGGCGCTGTAGGTGTAGGGCACCATACGGTTGCGCAGCTGCAGATAATTGCGGTAAATCACCTGCTCGCTCTTGGCCGCATACCAGGGCTCCTTGAATGAGTACCAGCTGTTTATCTGCATCCAAGGTATGAAACTGCCCATATGCAGACACTCAGGGCTCACCGCCACATCGCAGGAGGTGTTGATGTAGCCGCTCATCTGCAGGTTCAGCTGGTCGTAGAGCACGTTCATTCCGCCGCCGTTGTCGCCCGTGGTGGCCGCGCTGAAGTGCTGGGTGCCGACATATCCGCCGCAATAGTGGTGGAAAGATCGCTGGGGACGCTCGTCGCGGCTCATAGCCAGGAACTGCTTGGGCAGCAGCACCTGGTTCACGCTGTGCATCTCATCGTCGGAGCGGCCGTTGTAGTATTCGCGGTAGGGATGGCGGTCGATGGTCTGCCCGGGATCCAGCTTGAAGCCGTCCACTCCGTTGCGCATAAAGTGGCGCAGGTGGTCAAACCAGTTGCCCTCGCCCGAGAGGGGCTTTCCCTGCCCGGCGGCGAGGCGGTCCTCCTCTATCAGGCTGAGGTCGGTGTCGATATTGAGCCAAAGGGCGTTCTTGTAGCCCATCTGATGCATACGATAGAGATAAGAGCCGGGGTGCTCGATGGTAGTGGGGTTGTCGAAATACCAGTAGGGCTCGCCGGGAAACTTCTTGAAGTCCCACTTCTTGGCGGTGGTCCAGTCATAGTAGGTCTCCATCCACTGGGGCTCCACCCACATCATATCCATCGGGTAGCCGCCGTCCATAAAGCGCACCGCCTCGTCCATAAACACAAAGGCATCGCTGTTCATATGGGGGCCGTAAGAGCAGCCGTATGCCCATCGGGGCAGCAGGTAGTTGTTGCCGGCAATGGAATGGTAGCGCTGCAGCAGGGCCAGCAGGCCGTCTCCCATCATCAGATAGAAATCGGCGCCGGGGGCGGTATTGTAGGCAATCAGTTTGTCGCTCTGGGCCACGCAGCAGTCAAAGTAATTGAGATAGGTGGTATTGTTGAGCACGCCCCACCCTTCCGTGGTGGAGACAAACGGCGTCACATTCTCGGTGTTGGCATAGGTGGTGAAGATGCGCAGCACTTCGCCGCGGTGCTGCAGGTGGCTGCGGCTCACGCTGCCGCCGCCATAGATGCGGGTGCTGTCACCTATCGAGAAGCGCAGGGCGCTGACCCGCGTCGGGTCGGGGATGTCGCAGTTGCCCTTGACATAGCGCTCGTTGTGGTCGCTGCCTATCACGCGGACCTCCTCGTGCAGCGGGGCGTAGCGCTCGTTATATTGCTGCGCCAGAGCCCCCAGCAGAGGTTCGTCGGCCGTGAGGTATTCCACCTTTCTTACCACAGTCCCCCCCAGCGCGTCGTCCACCGACACGGTGCCGGCCTTCTTGTCCACCGTGAGGGTGTAGGCAGCGGTGCTTATTTGGGCCTTTGAGGCGTCTTCGGTGAGCTTTGCGCCGGCATCCGGCCAATCGGTGCGGAGGATTCCGTAGCGCATCAGCAGCGACTCGGGATACTCTCCGCCGTCGGTTATCTGCACGCGGAATATGTCGCCGCTGCAGGCCTGCACGCGCATTTTGGCGCCGCCGTCAAGGGCAATGTCAAAAACCTGGGCCCGGGCGGCCAGGGAGAGCAGCAGCGCGGCTGCCAGCATTATCACCTTTCTCATAAGTTCATAGTGGATTGGAGTGAGAGGAGAATCTTGCGCACCTTGTCGCTGATCATTTTGCCGTCGGCCTGACCTGCAAGCGCCTTGGAGGCGAGTCCCATCACCTTGCCCATATCAGCGGCCGACGTTGCGCCCACCTCTTTGATTATCGACATCACCTTCTGCTCCACTTCTGCCTCCGAAAGCTGTTTGGGAAGATATTTCTCCATCACGGCGGCCTCCGCGAGCTCGTTCGCCGCCAGCTCGGGGCGCATCTGGGCAGAATAGATTTCCGCGCTCTCCTTGCGCTGCTTCACCAGTTTGCCTATGATTCTGATGATTTCGGCATCGTCCACCGGTTTTGAACTTTCACTTGTCTTGGCCAGCAGAATCGCCGCCTTGATGGCGCGCACGGATGCGAGCGCCACCGAATCCTTGGCCAGCATAGCGGCCTTGATCTCCTGTTGTATCTTCTCTTCTAACATAGCATTATTGTATGATTGGATTTGCAGCCTGCCAAGGTAGCAATTTTCCCGCAATTGAAAGGGGCCTTAGAAGATATCCTCTTTGTCCTTGATATCCTTTATGCGCAGCTGGATGTTGGCAAGGCCGCGGTAGTAGTTCTCCGCTATGGAGTAGCAGATGTCAATGGGGTTGCCCTCCTGGATGTGGGCAAAATGCTCCGACTGGTTGAAGGCGATGGCCGACATAGGCATATAGGGGCCGCCCTCCTGGATGAGCTCCAGTTTGAGATGGCCGTTGTCGGTGCCCACGCAGCGGCCGTTGCCGTTGTCATAAACCCGCTCCGACCAGAACACCGGCGAAGGGTTGCCAGGCCCGAAAGGCTGAAATTGCTTCAGCAGCCTGAAGAATTTGGGGGTTATCTGACTGAATTCCAGATACGAATCCACATTTATGATGGGGGTGAGCATCTCTTTGTTTATAACCTTGGCCACGTGCTCCTCGAACCGGCGGGAGAACTCCCCGAAATTCTCCTCTTTCATAGTGAGCCCGGCGGCATAAGTGTGCCCGCCGAAGTTCTCAAGCAGGTCGGAGCAGGATTCGATGGCCTCGTAGAGGTCGAACCCCGCCACGCTGCGGGCACTGCCGGCTATAAAGCCCCCCGCCGACTTGGTGAGCACAATCGTGGGGCGGTAGAAGGCCTCCACCAGACGGGAAGCCACAATCCCCACAACTCCCTTGTGCCAGTGCGGGTTATAGACTATCGTGGATTTCTTGTTGTCGAACTCGCTGCTGTTCTTGACCATATTGATGGCCTCCAGCGTGATTTCGCGGTCGATGCTCTTGCGCTCGTTGTTGTGGTTGTTTATCTCGTCGCCAATCTTGCGGGCGCTCTCATCGTCGCCGGCCACCAGCAGATCCACAGCCGTGCGCCCTGACTCCATACGACCCGCCGCATTGATGCGCGGCCCTATCTTGAACACGATCTCGTCTATCGTGTTGATGTGCTTGTCCAGTCCGGCCAGCTTGATTATGGAGTGCAGCCCCTTGCGCGGGTGGCTGTTGAGCTGCTTGAGACCATAGTAGGCCAGCACGCGGTTCTCTCCCGTGACCGACACGAGGTCGCTGGCGATGCTCACCACCAGCAGATCCAGCAGCTCCAGCACCTGCTCGCGGTGGATGCCGTGGGTCATCGCGTATGCCTGGGCCAGCTTGAAGCCCACGCCGCAGCCCGACAGGTCGTCGAACGGGTAGGTGTTGTCGAACCGCTTGGGATCAAGCACCGCCACTGCGGGCGGCAGCTCGCTGTCGGGCAGATGGTGGTCGCAGATTATGAAGTCGATGTCGAGCGCGGTGGCATATTTCACCTTCTCCACCGCCTTGATGCCGCAGTCCAGCGCTATTATCAGGCTGCAGCCCTTCTCGTGGGCATAGTCGATACCCTTGTAGGAGATTCCGTAGCCTTCGTCGTAGCGGTCGGGGATGTAGTAGTCCAGAAGGCTCTCGTATGTCACCAGCTTCAGAAAGATGTACATCAGAGCCACTGCGGTGGTGCCGTCCACATCATAGTCACCGTAGATCAAGATTTTCTCCTGCCGCTTCACCGCAAGTTCTATGCGGTTTACCGCCTTCTGCATATCCTCCATCAGAAAGGGGTCGTGCAGCATACTCAAGTCGGGGCGGAAGAATTCGCGCGCCTCGTCGTAGGACTTGATGCCGCGCTGCACCAGCAGGTTGGAGAGCACGGGGTCTATGCCCAGCTCCTGAGCCAGCTGACGCACCAGCACCGGGTCGCCCGCGGGCTTCACAATCCATTTTCTATCTACGATGGGAGTCATAATCAAGCAAAGATACCCCTTTATTTTATTATTGGCAAAAATTACGCTATTTTTGCCTCAAATCGCAATTATACAGCTATACAGAATACAATGGAACAAGCAACACTTAACGAACAGGAACTGGGCCGCAGAGAGTCTCTCGCGCGCCTGAGGGAGCTGGGCATAGAGCCGTATCCCGCAGCCGAATATCCCGTAAACGCATCTTCGCAGGATATCAAGGAGGGTTACGACGCGCAAAAGCAGAATTTTGACAATGTCTGCATCGCCGGCCGCATAATGAGCCGCCGCATAATGGGGGCCGCCTCGTTTATGGAGCTGCAGGACGACTGCGGCCGCATTCAGGTTTACATAAAGCGCGACGAAATCTGCCCTTCGGAAGACAAGACCCTCTACAACACCGTGTTCAAGAAGCTGCTTGACATAGGCGACATAGTGGGAGTCACCGGTTTCGCCTTCATCACCCAGACGGGCCAGCTCTCGGTGCACGCCAAGAGCCTGACCGTGCTGAGCAAGTCGCTGCGCGTGCTCCCGATCGTGAAGACCGATGCCGACGGCACCGTGCACGACGGCTTCAGCGACCCCGAGCTGCGCTACCGCCAGCGCTATGTAGATCTCATCGTGAACCCGCAGGTGCGCGAGGTGTTTGTCAAGAGGGCCAGGATAATCTCCACTATGCGCGAGTATTTCAACGCCGCCGGCTGCCTGGAGGTGGAGACCCCCATTCTGCAGTCGATTCCCGGCGGAGCCGCAGCGCGCCCCTTCATAACCCACCACAACACACTGGACATCCCCCTCTATCTGCGCATAGCCAACGAACTCTACCTCAAGCGCCTTATCGTGGGCGGCTTCAAGGGGGTCTATGAGTTTGCCAAGGACTTCCGCAACGAAGGTATGGACCGCACCCACAACCCCGAGTTCACCTGTATGGAGATTTATGTCGCCTACAAGGACTACAACTGGATGATGAAGTTTGTGGAGGCGATGCTGGAGAAGGTGGCCGTGGCCACCAACGGCCGCACCAGGTTCGACGTGTGGGGCAACGAAATCGAGTTCAAGGCTCCCTACCGCCGCCTGCCTATGCTGGAGGCGATAAAGGAGTATGCCGGCGTGGACATCAGCTCTATGAGCGAAGACGAGCTGCGATGCACCTGCACGGAAAAGAATGTTCCCATCGACCCCTCGTTCGGCTACGGCAAGCTGGTGGATGCCATTTTCGGCGAATATTGCGAGAAAAATCTCATCCAGCCCACCTTTATCACCGACTATCCGGTGGAGATGTCGCCGCTGACCAAGCGTCACCGCAGCAATCCCCGCCTGACGGAGCGCTTCGAGCTGTTTGTGAACGGCAAGGAGCTGGCCAACGCATACAGCGAACTCAACGACCCCATCGACCAGTTCGAGCGTTTCGAAGACCAGGCCCGTCTCAAAGCCAAGGGCGACGATGAGGCAATGTATATCGATATGGACTTTGTGCGCGCCCTGGAATATGGTATGCCCCCCACATCGGGCCTCGGAATGGGCATCGACCGCCTTACTATGTTTATGACCAATTCCACGACCATCCAGGATGTGCTCTTCTTCCCCCAGATGAAGCCGGAAAAGTCAGCCGGGAAGGGTCAGGAAGAGGCTTAGCCCGCAGCATTGGAACAGATAGACTCCATCCACAACCCGCGGCTTAAGAATGTCGCGGCCCTCTCGGCCAAATCCAGTCTGCGCCGCGAGCGGGGGCTGTTTGTGGTTGAGGGGAGGCGCGAGATAGAGCGCGCCATCGCCGCCGGCATCACGGCCGAAGAGATATATTTCTGCCCCGAAATCCTCCCCGAGAGTGAGCTGGGGCCCCTCTTAGGCGCCGGCAGGCTCTTCTGCCTCTCGCCCCGGGCGTATGCAAAGATCGCCTACCGCGAGGGGACGGAGGGGGCCGTGGCCCTGATGCGCACCCCGCAGCGTACGCTGTCAGAGTTAAACATGCCGCCAGACGCGCTTGTGATTGTGCTGGAATCTGTGGAGAAGCCGGGCAACCTGGGGGCGATACTGCGCAGCGCAGACGCCAGCGGGGCGGCCGCCGTGATAGTGTGCGACCCGCTCACCGACATCTATAACCCCAATGTGATGCGCGCCAGCACCGGGGCGGTGTTCACCGTGCCTACGGTGGCCTGCACTTCGCAGCAGGCGGCCGGATTCCTGCAGCGGCGCGGCTTCAGGATAGTGACCGCGCAGCTGCAGGACTCCCGCATATATTACGATGTGGACTTCACCTGCGCCACTGCCATTGTGTTCGGCACCGAGTCCACCGGCCTCACCCCCTTCTGGAGGGAGAGGAGCGACGCCAAGATTATGATACCGATGATGGGGCGTATGGATTCGCTCAACGTGGCCACTTCGGTGGCTATTCTGAGCTACGAGGCGCTCCGCCAGAAAAATACACGCAAATGAAACTTGGACTGATTGGCTACCCTATAGCCCACAGCCGGAGCCCGCGCCTTTTTGCAGAGGCCTGCCCCGGAGGAGAACACACCTACGACCTGATAGAGGAGGCCGACTTTGAGAAGGCCTACAACATATTCCTGGGCGGCTACGATGCCGTCAACGTCACTATGCCCTTCAAGGAGCTGGCCTATTTCAGGTGCACCCCGGGCAGCGATGCGGTGAGATGCATCAAGGCGGTTAACATACTCAAGAAAACCGCAGACGGACGCATTCTCGGCTTCAATTCCGATTATTTAGGGGTGCTTGAGCTGCTCCGCAGAGAAGACTGCGGGCAAGGCCGGCTGCTGGTGGTTGGCTGCGGCGGAGCGGCCAAAGCGGCTGCCGTGGCGGGGGCCGAGGCGGGCTTCAGGGTCACTATGACCAACCGCAGCTATGAAAAGTGCCACGCCTTCGTGCGCCACTGCGGCGTTCCGCTGGAGGCGGCCGAGCCCGGCGGGCTGGACATCGCCCCCTTCAGCCACATAATCTACGCCGTTCCCGCCCCGGTCGAGCAGCTCTCCGTCTGGAACTTTTCCGGCAAGACCGTAATGGAGGCCAACTATGCAAGCCCCTGCCTGGAAGAGAAATGCAGCCGCGAGGGGGCGCGCTACATCAGCGGACTTGCGTGGCTGCAGGCCCAGGCCGACACCGGATACAAAATAATGTTGTCCACTCTTTGAAAAAATAATTAGATTTGCCCGATAATTATTAATTCTTATAGATATGGCAAGTTTGAACAAAGTTATGTTGATCGGCAATGTCGGTAGAGACCCCGAGGTTAGAGATTTTGAAGGTGGAGTGAGAAAGGCCAATTTTACCCTTGCGACCACAGAGCGGTTCCGCGACCGCGAGCAGACGGAATGGCATCGCATCGTGGTTTGGCGTCAGCTTGCAGACCTTGCGGAGAAGTATATCCGTAAGGGGTCGCAGATTTATGTGGAAGGCCGCATTTCCACCCGCACCTATAAGGACAGGGACGGCGCCGACCGCAGCATCACCGAGATCGAGGCCAGCGCCATCCAGCTGCTGGGCCGCCGCGGCGACTCTTCAGAGGTCGGCGCACCCGCTTCTTACGAGCCGCGCCAGCGCCCTGCATCAGCTCCCGCAGCACCCGCATCAGCTCCCGCTCCTGCAAGCGTAGCCCCTGCAGCCGGCGGAGAGGATATCGACGATTTACCTTTCTAACCAACACTTATTAAATACAGAAATGAAGAAATTTCTCTTCTCGGCGGTGGCGCTTCTGCTCGCTGCCCTGAATCTTTCTGCCCAGAGCGGAGAGTGGTCACTTACCGTAGGCAGCGAAGCGATGTCACGTTATATGTGGCACGGCCTGCCGCTCACCTCAAGCCCCACCATAGTACCTGCCGTCAGCGTCAACTACGGGCAGGAGGATTTCTCTTTCGAAGCGGGCGTGTGCAGCGTCACCGAACTCCAGAGAGAGCACTATCTCGAGATGGACATCTGGGCCTCGGCCACCTTCAAGGGATTCACCTTTATGGCGCAGGAATATGGTTTGAGCAATAATCTTGGTATGGGCGGATACAGCGACAACCTGGAGCTCTCGCTCGGCTACGAGCTGCCCTTTGCAGTGCCGGCCAGCCTCACCTGGAACACCTTTGTGGCTGGCGATGACTTCAACAGCGACGGCAACCGCGCATTCTCTTCTTATGTAGAGCTGTGCATCCCCTACGACATAAACGATTTCTCTTTCAGCTTCACCGCAGGCGCCGTCCCATTCCTCTCGGAGGAGATGTACGGCACAGATGGCTTTGCAGTGACCAACCTGTCGCTGCAGGCGGGCTACAACCTCTCCATCGGGGAGAATCTGCAGCTGCCCCTCTACATACAGGACACCTACAGCCCGCTGCTTGAGCACAACTTTGTGGTGCTCGGCTGCAGCCTGACCTATAATTTTGCGCTTTAAGAATTACGGGGCCCGCAGGGAGAGATCGTTCAGCCTTGTGATTCCCGTTCAAAAACGCGCGCGTATTTCCGGCTGACATCTCATAGGCAAGAATCCCGGCCGGAAGGTCTCGCGCTCACGCTCGGCCGTGGGTTTTCGCCTGGCTCCGTGCCAGGATAGCACAGTTTCGGGCACGGCCGGGGATAATCGCATTAGCGCATCAAAGTCGCGGATGTCTAAAGGGGCGTAGCGGGTATTTTTCTACCCGCCAAGCCCCTTTAGGCGTAGCGCTGATGCGCGCCAGCCTCATTGGTCATAGCCGCAGGGGACTCTCCGCAGATTCCACTCGAATTACAATCCGTTCCCTCCCCGCCCGATGATATTCCAGTATGACAAGCCTTTGCTAACCGCTATGTCCGTGCCCAGGGAGCCCCTTT
Source organism: Bacteroidaceae bacterium (assembly GCA_963662035.1). GTDB lineage: Bacteria > Bacteroidota > Bacteroidia > Bacteroidales > UBA932 > Equibacterium. The sequence continues at coordinate 38,740 of CAVLDO010000017.1, forward strand.
TCGGGCACGAACTGAGAGTTTCGCATGGTTCAGTGCCCGCAGAACCCCGTTTCGGGCACGGCAGTGGTATTTCGCCGCGCCCCGTGCCTGTAGAGCCCCATTTCGGGCACGGCCGGGGAGTTTCGCAGCGCTCCGTGCCAGGATAGCACAGTTTCGGGCACCGCCTGGGAGTTTCGCTGCGCTCCGTGCCCGAAGTGGCTCGTTTCGGGCACGGCCGGGGGATAATCGCATTAGCGCATCAAAATAGCGGATGCAAAAAGGGGCGTAGGCGGATTTTTCTTATCCGCCCAAGTCCCCTTTTTGCGTAGCATTGATGCGCGCCAGCCTCATTGGCTCATAGCCGCAGGGGACTCTCCGCAGATTCCTCGCGAATTACAATCCGTTTCCTCCCGCCCGATGATATTCCGGTATAACAAGCCTTTGCTAACCACTCTGTCCGTGCCCGTAGAGCCCCGTTTCGGGCACGGCCGGGGAGTTTTGCCTGGCTCCGTGCCTGTGGAGCCCTGTTTTGGGCACGGCCGGGGAGTTTCGCCTGGCTCCGTGCC
>CAVLDO010000018.1:0-36763 GCA_963662035.1 Bacteroidaceae bacterium
GCGGAGCGCTGATGCGCGCCAACCTCCAGTTCCTTCAACAAAGGGTTAATCCACGCGAATCCTTCAGCAAATATGGCAACATCGTCCCCGCCAAGTTGGAAATTCAGGGAACCACCTTTGTTAACAGCTATGTCCGTGCCCGTGGAGGCCAGTTTCGGGCACGGCCTGGGGGTTTTCGCCACGCTCCGTGCCCGTGGAGCCCAGTTTCGGGCACGACTGGGGAGTTTCGCCGCATCCCGTGCCCGTGGAGCCCCGTTTCGGGCACGGCCAGGGGATAATCGCCTTAGCGCATCAAAGTCGCGGATGCCTAAAGGGGCGTAGCGGGTATTTTTTCTACCCGCCAAGCCCCTTTTGGCGGAGCGCTGATGCGCGAGCGGCCTCTCAGGCCGAATGGCTGACCTTGCGCAGTGGTCGACAGCTTGCCTTCTGCGAGAACTTCGCCCACTTCGCCAGCTCCGGCACCTCCCGGCCCCTCCCGTCTTCGCCGGCGTCATCGCTGCTCGAAGACTTGCTGCCGACGGGCCCCTCAACCAGTCCGAGTCCGACGGGTAGTCGCGCCGTTTGTGAGGCAACGTCAGGCGTAGCATTGATGCGCGGCAATATCCAAAACCGCAAGGCCATAACCGCCCGAGCTCAGGACACAACAAAAAGACAGCCCCCCGGGAAGGGAGCTGCCTGTATCTGTTGCCAAGAGGGGGAGGACTACTTCTTCTCCTTCTTGCCGTAGCGGCTGTAGAATTTGTCCACGCGGCCGGCAGTATCCACAAGCTTCATCTTGCCTGTATAGAACGGGTGGGATGTGTTGGAGATTTCGACCTTTACTACCGGATACTCAACACCCTCAACCTCGATGGTCTCCTTGGTGTTTGCGCAAGAACGTGTGATGAACACGTGATCGTTAGACATATCCTTGAAAGCAACAAGACGGTAACTTTCGGGATGGATTCCTTGTTTCATTTTCTTAAGGTTTTTTGATTCGGAGTGCAAAAGTAGAAATTATTGATAAATTTGCAAAACTTAAATGGCTATAAATATATGACACTCATCAAATCCATTTCCGGTATCAGGGGAACGATCGGAGGCTCCGTGGGAGAGGCGCTTACCCCCGTCGACATTGTAAAGTTCACGTCGGCGTTCGCATTCGGGCGCAAAAAGGTAGTAGTGGGACGTGACGCGCGCATCTCGGGCGGTATGGTGGACAGTCTCGTCTGCAACACCCTGGTAGCCTGCGGCGTGGATGTAATCAACATAGGTATGGCCACCACCCCCACTACGGAGATGGCGGTCATCGGCGAGAAGGCCGACGGCGGCATAATCATCACCGCCTCTCACAACCCTATGCAGTGGAACGCCCTCAAACTGCTCGAAAGCACCGGAGAATTCCTCTCCGATGCGGCCGGCAAGGAGGTTCTCGTGCGCGCCGCACGCGAAGAGTTCGACTACGCCCGGGTCACCGAACTGGGCACCATCACCCATAAAGATTATGCGCAAATCCACATCGATGCCGTAAAGAACGACTCGCTGGTGGATCTGGAGGCCATCCGCAATGCCCGCTTAAAAGTGGTGCTGGACCCCGTGAACTCGGTGGGTGCGGTGGTTATGCCCCGCCTGCTGGAGCAGCTGGGAGTGGAATGCATCACAATCAACGGCACCCCCGACGGCCATTTTGCCCACAACCCCGAGCCGCTGCCCGCCAACCTCAAGGAGCTCAGCGATGCAGTCGTGGCAGAAGGCGCCGCCCTGGGCATCAGCGTTGACCCAGACGTGGACCGTCTGGCGCTGATCTGCGAGAACGGCGAGCCTTTCGGAGAGGAATACACCCTTGTGGCGGTATCAGACTATGTCCTGGACTGCGTCAGCGGCCCCACGGTGTCCAACATATCCTCCAGCCGCGCCCTGCGCGATATCTCCGAGCGCCACGGCTGCACCTACTACTGGTCGGCGGTGGGCGAAGTCAACGTCACCTCTAAGATGCACGAGGTGGGGGCCGTGATTGGCGGCGAGGGCAACGGCGGCGTAATCTACCCCGCCCTGCACTACGGCCGCGACGCCCTCATCGGCGTGGCGCTGTTTCTGAGCAATATGGCGCACAAAGGACTCTCTGCAAGCGCCCTGCGCGCCACATATCCCGACTATTACATCTCAAAGAACAGGATAGAGCTGCCCGATGAATCGGCCGCCGACAAGGTGTTTGACGCAGTCAAGAAAAAATATGCCGGCGAGAAGCTCACCACCATCGACGGCGTCCGCATCGACTTTGAGAGCGACCGGATGTGGGTGATTCTGCGCAAGTCCAACACCGAGCCCATTATCCGCGTGTATGCTGAAGCACCCGCCCAGGCCGTGAGCATAGCCCTGGCGGAGGAGATTTTGGCCGTGGCGCAGGAAATACTTTAAGCGGGCCGCAATGTTCTCATTCAGAACCACTCCGCTGCTGGAGCAGGAAGACCTGACTCTCAAGCGGGGGCTGCTGGCCGTGCTTGACGACCCCACAGCCTGGCATCCCCAGTATGGCGAATATCTGCACTACACCTTGGCGCGCTACCGCAACGTGGTGCCGCTGGCCTCGCTGCAGGATGGCGCCACGCTGGAAAAGGCCGATGCGGTGGTCATAGAGCACCAGGACACCGGCACCCGCTTTGACCCCTTCCTCAAGCAGTTGCGCGACTTTTTTCTGGAGCAGAACCGCAGCGCGCACCCTCTTTCCACCTACATAATAGACCGGTTCAACCCAAGCGGGCGCACCGTGGAGGGGGGTCACTACGACGGCCTGCCACACCGGCACGGCCTCACTATGGGGGAGATTGCAAATATGTACTACACGGAGATGAACGCCACCTTTCCGCTGCACATAATCTCCGCCACTGCCAACGACGCCGCGCGCGAGCTTCTGCCCTGGAGCATCCCGCAGGAGTGCGGCCTCAAGCACCTGTTCTCCGCCCGGTTTATGAGCGGCAGCTGCCTGTGGCGCGGCACCAACGTCAGCTGGGGCGAGGGGACAGACCGCCCGCTGGAGATGTTCGGCGCCCCCTTTATGCAGCGTCTGGAGCGCAAGCGCGACTTTGTGTGGGAGAACGCCCTCACCTGGAACGATGTGGACTCGCCCGTCTATGACAAGGGTGTCTATATGCGCTGGTGCAGCTTTGTGCCGGTGGCAGGGCTCTATGCGGGCCAGAGGTGCTTCGGCTTTCAGATGATACCCAACCCGGGCGAGGCGCAGCACCATTCGCTGCTGCACACCCTGCGCCTAATCCGCTTTGTGGCGGACAACTGCCCGGAATTCGCCTTCAACAGCCAGATGGACTCCCTCTCCGGAAACGAAGCGGTGATGGCATACCTGCGCGGTAGCGTCACCTATGACAATTTGCGCGACAATATCAAAGGCGAAGAGCAGAAGTGGCTGCGCAAGGCCAAAAAATATCTGCTCTATCCCGATGCGCTGGTGCGCGTGAAGTGATGATTCCCCCACACGGCGCACCGGCAGTGCCGCGGTTTTGCGGCCAGTCGCGCCTGTCAACCTTCTTTACGGAATTGTAAAGTTTCTTTACACCAGGGCACCGGGCTCAATCCTGCTAAACATCTGAATAGCAGCCACTTCTTCTCTTTGGCACATTTTATTCAGTTGCCCAAGATATGACAAATTTTTTAAACGACATTGCCTCGGCAGTCAGGACTCTGCCGGCAAAAGGCCGCAGGAACGGCCTTAAGGTGCTCACGCTCGGAATCGGGCTGGCTGTGGGATTGGTGCTGACATCGAAAGTCTGCTTTGAGCAGACCTACGACGACTTCTTCAGCGGCGCTCAGAGAATATTCTATGTCAGCGAAACAGCGATGCTGAACGATGAATACAAGGTCTACAGCCAAACGAGCGGGGGAATCGCCCCGAGAATGAAGGAGTATTTCCCCCAGGTAGAGCAGGCAACGAGGTTCACCTATCTGGCGAACACAAATCTCATTATGCACGGGACCCGGGCAAGGATAGATGCCGCTCGCACAGGACTATCAGACTCGACATTCTTCCGTGTGCTTGACCGCAAATGCCTCTCGGGGAACATCACTGAAGCTCTCGGGGTGGAAGGCAACGCCGCAGTGTCATTCTCCGTGGCAAAGAAAATAGCCTCGTCGATGCAGAACTCCAGCAGAATGGGAACTGACAGACAGACTATTGCAGAGCAGGTCATCGGCGAAAGATTCTCCATAGCAGGAGTGGGAAACGGGTATGAACTGACGATAAGCGGGGTCTTTGAGGACTATCCCCTTAACTCAAGTCTGCGTCCGCAGGTGATAGTATCGCTCCCGACAATAGGGAGATTCATCTATGACGGTTCTGACGGTGTCATCGGGAACGACCGCTACAAAAGTTTTCTGAAGTTGCGCGAGGTTTCCGACGCCGAGTATCTCAACGGGAATTTCGAGGGGTTCGTGAACACTTACCTTCCCGTGGAGGAGATGAGGGCCGCCGGATTCGATATAAGTTTCATAATCAAGCCATTTGCCGGATTCCACAATGAGGACGAAAACCAGAGGAATATGACGCTGCTGCTCGCGTTTGTGGCGTTTGCGCTGCTGCTCATCTCGGTGCTTAACTATCTGCTGACAGTGCTGTCAACGACGGTGACCCGCAGCCGGGAGATGGCTCTGCGCAAGTGCCTCGGCAGCGGACGCGGGGAGATGTTAGGGATGATGTTTGCAGAATCGCTCGTACACACCCTGCTCGCCTGCTCAATCGCGGCAGCTCTCATCTTCGTCTTCCGCAGCAATGTGGAGGAGATTCTCGGCGCGGATGCGGCGTCGCTCTTCTTAGGTCGTCAGATAGTGCCCGCCGTTCTGGTCATTATCGCGCTCATAATCATAAACACTGTTTTCCCGGCACATTTCTTTGGCAGGATTCCGGTAGCTGCGGCGTTCAGGAACTACAGCGAGGGCAAACGCAGATGGAAGCTTGCACTGCTGGCGGTGGAGTTCGCGGCCGTGGCATTCCTTGCGGTTGTCTTATGCGTGATTTCGCTGCAATACGACAAGATGTCAAATGCGGATCTCGGGTTCGATTATGAGAATGTCGCGATGATAAGTATTCCGGAGGCGACCGATGCGCAGAAGAACACGCTTATGGCGGAGGTTCGTGCGCTCTCCGATGTTTATGACGCGGCGTTCAGCTACCAGAACCCGTTTGACATCTATTCCGGAGACAATGTCTCCATCCCGGGAGAGGATCGGCAGCTTTTCAATGTCAGAGATGCCTATTATGTTGATGAACACTGGCTCAATGTTTTAGGAATCAGAATTCTTGAGGGTGACAATTTTGACGAAAGTCTCTCTGCAGACCGTGAAGTGCTTGTGGATGAACGGTTTGCTGATATGATGCACACCACTGCGGGATGGGACGCCGTGCTCGGAAAGGATGTCAACATCACAGCGCACGAGGGTCCGACAAGAATTTGCGGCGTGTTCAGGACAATAAAACAAAACTCGTTCCTTCTGGAAGATCAGCCTTACACTAACCGTCCGATGGTTGTTTTCTATTGTGACCCGCAGCTGTCTTCCGCTTATTTCAAGTTCATTTTCGTGAAGTATCACCGGATTTCCCCGGAGGCACTGGAGCATACGCAGGCAGTTGTGAATGGAATTCTGCACGACCAGACGAGCATAATCACGCCTTGCAGCGTGGCGGCTCTCGAGAATCTGGAGGGCACGCGAAACACGAGGGATGCGGTGCTCATCGGAGGGATTGTGTCTCTGATTATCGCACTTCTGGGGCTTGTGGGATATACGGTAGATGAGGTTCGCCGCAGAGGAAAGGAGATTGCGGTGCGCCGGGTAAACGGGGCGCAATTCACCCAAATCAGAATTATGTTCCTGACGGATGTAATGTGGATTGCCGGGCCGTCTGTAGTCATCGGATGCGCTCTGGCGGGGATTGTCGCCGCAAGGTGGCAGCAGCAGTTCAGCATTCAGACCGGGCTGCCGTGGTGGATATTTGCGGCGACTTTCGCCGGCGTGCTGGGCATTGTGGCAATCGTTTCGGATGTTTATGTGCAGATGGTGGCGAACCGCAATCCGGCCGAGAGCATCAAGACTGAGTAATCTATCGGCGGCTTATTTGATATATTCCAGCAGGAGGCTTTCCATCAGTTTGTAGCCTTCGATGGAGGGGTGGACGTTGTCCGGGGCATATTCGGGGCGGATTTTACCGTCTTCGCCGGCGAGCAGGCTGTTATAATCCACATATTTGATGCGGTTTTTGCGGGCGTACTCCTTGAGCATCGAGTTAAACTCGGCCACCTCATCCGACACATCGCCCACCTCCTCACGCCAGGGAATATAGGTGGTGGCCAGCAGGGAGCAGACAATGGGCTTGATGCCGTTGGCGCGGGCCACCTCGCACATACTCTTCACGCTGCCCACCGCTATGGACACGGAGGTGGCGTGGCCGGGATTGTGAGCTATGTCGTTGATGCCTGCAAGTATCACTACATATTTGGGATGGAGATTCACCACATCCTCGCGCATACGCACCAGAATCTGAGAGGTGGTCTGTCCGCTGATGCCGCGGCCTGCAAAGTTGTTGTCGGTAAAAAATGCGGGGTCATAGTCATACCAATTGTCGGTGATGGAGTCGCCCAACAGCACCGCCTTGGGGTTTTCGGTGATTTGCGCGTTTGTCTGCGCATAGCGGCCGTTGCGGGCCCAGTCTTCCTGCGCGAAGGCAGATGTAGCCCCGCACAGCATCGCCGCCAGGGCCAGGGTTTTCAAAATTGACATATTCATAATCGATTATTTAAGCAGCTGTTTGAGGATTTGGTCTGTCACGCGGCGGCTGGCGGCAGTGGTGGCGGAGCGGGTCGCGCTGCGCATCGCCTTAGAAGCGGCGGAGGCTGACTTGGAGGAGCTCTTCTTGCTTGAGCTGCCGGTGAGCCCCCGGGCGGCGGAAGTGGCCAGGCTGCGGGCGAAAGATGTAGCCGCCGCTGCCACCATTGTGCCGAAGATCGTGCGCCGGATGCCGCCCCCATTGCTCTTGGAGGTTTCCTTGGCGCGGGCCTTCTCTTCGGCCTGCTGCTCGGCGCGTTTCTGCAGTTCCTCCGCCTGCCTTTGAGCCTGTGCTGTGGCGGCAGAGAGCACTTCGTAGGCACTTTCGCGGTCAAAGAAGTCCTTGTATTTCTTGATATTGTCGGGGGCGGCATTGTTTATGTCGATGCGCTGCCCCTCGCTGATGGCTCCGATGCTGCTCAGCGGAAAGAGCATCTGCGCCCGCTGCACCATTGCCGGGGCCCCTTTATCGTCCAGAAACGACACCAGGGCCTCCCCGGTGGCCAGTTCGGTTATGGCCTCTGCCGTGTCAAACTCCGGGTTGACGCGGAAGGTCTCGGCCGCCGTGCGCACCGCCTTCCGGTCGCGGGGGGTGTAGGCGCGCAGGGCGTGCTGCACCCGGTTGCCCAACTGCCCCAGAATGCTGTCCGGGATATCCGTGGGGCTCTGCGTAACAAAGTAAACCCCCACCCCTTTGGAGCGGATGAGCCGCACCACCTGCTCTATTTTATCGGTAAGTGCCTTGGAGGTGTCTTTAAAAAGGGTGTGCGCCTCGTCAAAGAAAAAGACCAGCTTGGGCTTGTCCAGGTCGCCGACCTCGGGCAGCGTGGAGTAGAGTTCGGTGAGCAGCCAGAAGAGAAAGGTGGAGTAGAGCTTGGGGCGCAGCATCAGCTCGTCCGCCGCGAGCACATTCATCACTCCCCTGCCCCCTTCAATGGAGAGCAGGCTTTTCACGTCAAAGGCGGGCTCCCCGAAGAAGGTGTCCGCCCCCTGGTCTTCCAGGGCGAGGATGGAGCGCTGTATGGCCCCCACTGAGGCGGCGGAGACATTGCCGTAGGTCGATGTGTAGTCGCGGGCGTTTTTGCTCACGAAGTCAAGCATCATCCGCAAGTCCTTGATGTCTATCAGCAGCAGATTGTTCTCGTCCGCAATGCGGAACACTATGTTGAGCACGCCGCTCTGCACCTCGTTGAGCGAGAGCATACGTGCCAGCAGCTCCGGCCCCAGCGCCGAGATGGTGGTGCGCATCGGATAGCCCTTCTTGCCGAAAACGTCGAAAAAGCGCGTCGGACAGCCGGAAAACTGCGGATCGACAATGCCGAACTGCTCGCAGCGCTTCCCAATGAATGGAGTCATAGTCCCCTTTTGGCTGATGCCGCTCAAATCGCCCTTCATATCGGCCATAAAGCAGGGGACGCCCGCCTGGGAGAAGGTCTCGGCCAGCACCTGCAGGGAGACTGTCTTTCCGGTGCCGGTAGCCCCTGCCACCAGACCGTGGCGATTGAGCATCTTGGGGGTGAGGCAGACGGGGCCGCACCCGCTGTGGGCCACATACATTTTGTTGTCGGAAGTGTACACTGCTGCGGTATTTTGAGTATTAATAATTTGCTATTCTGCGCACGACCTTGCTGATGTCGGTGTTGTCGCCGCAAGTGCCGAATTCGGCGGCTCGGGCACCGCTCACATAGAGTCCCACGGGGCTGCCGGAGTGCGCGCTGAAGCTGTAGGCGAAGCCTGCGGCGCGGTCAAGATAGGTCACCGCCTCTGCCACCAGCATAGAGTTGGCGGCGTACCAGTTGACCTCCTGCTCCCCGTCGCGGGTCACGAATACATCTTCGTAGAGTTTCTTGAAGCGGGCCTCCTGCTTTTCGTCCACGGGAACCACGCTCCAAAGGCCGAGGCTGGTCTGCAGCAGGCTCTTGATCTCCTCCCAGGAGACCTCGCGGCCAGAGTTCTTGAGGGCCTCGATTGTTGCGGTGAGCTGGTTTTTGGAGCAGGTCTGGCCTGCGAGCAGTTCGGGGTGGATCTCATATCTGCCGGAGCCCATCATCAGGCCGCCCGTGTCGTGGTCGCTGGTCACCAGCACCACCGATTCGTCCGGATGATTGCGGCAGAACTCCAGCACAAGCTCCACCGACTCGGCAAAATCGTTAATCTCGCGAAAGTTGGATGCGGCATCGTCGTTGTGGGCGGCGTGGTCTATCCTGCCCCCTTCCACCATCAAAAAGAAGCCGTTCTTGTAATTGGCGTAGAGGTGCTCAATGGCAGCCGAGGTAAAGTCAGAAAGGGACGCCCAGTCATCGGTGCGGTCAATTGCCAGCGGCAGCTCGTTTATCTCGGTGCTGCCCAGCAGAATCGCGCGGCGGCTGTGGTCGATGCCCCCCTCTATCTGCTCCTTGCCCAGATAGACGCCGATGCCGGCATTGCGGGCCTCGCTGATAAAATCGGCGGTGCGGTAGGGCTTGTCCCCCTCATAGTCGAATCCGCCGCCCGCCGCAAAGTCGATGTCCGACTTTATCAGCTGCGAAGATATGTCGTTGTAGTTGTAGCGATAGGTGGTGTGGGCATAGAACGCGCCCGGAGTGGCGTGATCCACGCTCACGCTGGACACGACCCCCGCGCCGTACCCGGCAGCCTTGGCCGCCTCGCACAGGGTCTGCAGAGGCTTGCCGTCTGCATCCAGCCCGATGGTCCCTTCGGTGGTCTTGGTGCCGGTGGCAAGAGCCGTGCCGCCCGCCGCAGAGTCGGTCACAAGGGTGTTTGTGCAGTGGGTGGTGACTATGCTCTTCACAGGGAAGGCGGAGAAGTTTACAGGCTGGTCGGTGATTCCAAGGGCGCTGTTGTAGAGGTTGGTGGAATAGACCTGATTGATGCCCATTCCGTCGCCGATCATAAAGAATACATACTTTACCCGCTTGGGGCTCTTTTTGGCGTCTGCGCTCAACACGGCCGCAGTGGCCAGAAACATTACGAGCAGCACGCGCAGGATTCGGTTGTGTGTTTTCATCTCTTGAGTTTTAATTCGAGCAAATTTATAAAAAGCCCACGAGTCCGCAAGCCCTCCCCGGCACAAATAAAGCGGCCCGGACAGTTACGCCCGGGCCTCAAACACACTCATTGAAAAAGTTTACCTATGCTACTCGGTAATGTGCATATTTATGGTCACGACCACCTTGTGGTCTTTGTAAACAAAGCAGGGGCGGATGGTGTAGGTCTTGCCGACCTCCACGTTGGCGGCATTCACACCCAGCTGGAATGTCCAGCTCGAGGCGTTATATTCGGTGAACACGGTGGGGTTGTTGCCCCAGGTAGTCACCGCGCAGTCGCCGTTGTACCAGAATCCGTAGCCGTTGGCGCTGTAGGCATAAGAGACGGTGCCGTCTGCCTCGAGAGAGCCGAACCACACCTCGCCGTTCTTGTAGTTGCTGCGGTCAGAGGCGATCTTGGAGGCAATCTCGGAGGGCTGCATCACAAACGCCTTACCTATGGTCACATAATCCTCATCCTCAAAGCTGACTGCGGGGCCGGCAAAGCCGTCGGCCACCGAGACATCGACATTTTTCACAATCTCGGCATCGCTTATGGTTTCGCTGCCGTCAAAATGGATGGTGCCGTAGAGGTCGGTGCCGCTGATGCGGATGCGATAGGGCCACTGCGCGTCGTTGGTGTCGTCCTCGTCCCAGCTGTGGCCGTAATATTTGGTGGGGGTGCAGGCCACCACCATCCATAGTTTGGCAGTTCCATCGGGCACTTGGCAGGCGGCGGTACCCTTGAGTGAAGATCCCACGAACACCGGATCGCTGTAAACCCTCTCCTCATTGCCAAGCAGAGCCACATAGCCCACATACCAGCCCGCCTTGGATGCGTCAACCTTTGTAGCGTTGTATCCTTTGGCATTGGGCAGCCCTTCAAACTCGGTGCTGATTGCAGAGGAACCTTCGGGCACATTCAGGCGGATCACATTGAATCCGGTCGCCTCGGGTGCCCGGCCGTAGCCGACCTTCTGCCAGCCGTCTCCGTCATCGCTGCTCACCCAGCCCAGCTTGCCTATATAATTTTTGCCAAAGTCGCGTATGGGCGCCTTCATAGTGACATTTGCCTGCTCGTCGAGGTTCTCCACCTCGGAGCTGAAGTCCCAAGTGGCGCAGCGGGCGGCATATTCGTAGAGGTCGCGGTTGAGCGTCATAAGATCTCCGCCGCAGAATATGCGCTGATATGCCTGCAGGGCGTCTTCGCTGCTCTTGGACTCCTTCCAGAGGCGGCCGTAGCCGTCCCAGCCGTATTTGTCGGTGAGCAGGAACTGGAACCAGTATGTGGCATAGCGCTGATGCTCGTGGTGGAAATGGCGCATATGGTTTTCCGTGAACACGCGGAAGTTCTCGCTGTTAAACGCCTGCTCCGCATAGAGGTTGTAACTCTGCCAGTTGGCGCAAGCCTCCCAGAAAAGGCCGCCAATCTGCATAAAGCCGGCATCACGTGAGCCGTAGTCGGCATAGACCTGATACTGGAACGCGTGGCCTATCTCGTGCGCGATGGTGCTGCCGGTGGGCTGGCAGGCGGTGGCGCTGACCCAAAGGGCCCCCATATTGCCACTGCCGCCACCCTCCGCCTTCCAGTCGGTGGTGCCGTAGAGGCAGATGGTCATATAATACTTGTCCAGATAGGATTTGCCCTCGTCGCCACGCAGGCCGAACTTGGTCACGTATGTATCGTAGTAGATTTCCGCCTTCATAAGCAGATCGTCTATGTCCACGCGGATAGACTCGGCCGTGCGCTCGTCGCCGGGGAGAATCTCGCCGGTCTCTTCATAGCCGTTGTCCCAGAGCAGCAGAAAGTGCTCGCTTGTGCGAGCGCGCCCCAGATAGAACTCGTTGTCGGAACTCTTGAGACGGGACACGCTCCCCACGACTCCCTCGTAAACGCGGGATATGTCGATGCCGCGCTCTGCAATCTGCTGGTCGGTGAGGGTTATCACCGGCGCCTTCTGGGTCACGGTGAAATCAATGCGGTTGTCACCATTGATTATGGCCACATCGGCGCTGCGGGCGGCCTGTGTGGGGTTGGCATCGCAGGTGATCGTAACCTTGCAGTTTTTCTTCACCCCTGTGCCCTGCTCGCGGGTGGGGTCGAAATGGAGCCACGTTGCATCGCACTCGATGTGCCAGGACTCGTCGCATTTGAATTTTATGACCTTCTCACCCCCCTCGGCCGTGAAAGATGCGCTGGGGGCTATCAGGTAGCTGAGCGAGCCGGTGGCCTCCTGCCACGGCTGCTCCTTCTCGCCGCAGGCCGGCAGCAGAAACGCTCCCGCCACGGCAATGGCAATTGCCTTAAATATCAGTCTTCTCATTTTCCATAAGGTTTAGTTCCTTCAAATTGAGCTTTCCAGGGCCACTTGGTGTCATTGGTGTCGCTCTCGTCGCTCCAGGCGTGGCGCTCATAATTCTTGGGGGCGCCGGTCACCACTAACCAGAGTTTGCTTGCCCCCGCAGGCACCTCCCAGCTCTGCTTCTGTCCAGTGGCGCTCCACACGGGGCTGTAGTAGGTTCTGCCGCCTCCGTAGGCCACAAAGCCGTAGCGCCAGCCCGCCAGAGTTATGCTGCCCGACACGCAGCCGGAGATTCCAAGGTTCTGCTCCAGAGTCACGGCCACCTTGCGGTCGGAGGGTATTTCCATTTGGATGGCGTTGGAGCCGGTGGTCTCGGGAGCCTTGACGGCAGCTATCTGCCACCAGCCTTCGCTGTTTTTGGAGATGTTGCTGACGGCGGTGGCGCCTATGTTGTTCTTGCCGTAGGTGCGCAGTTCGCCGGTGTCGTAGGTGAGCATATGGGCCGCATACTGCCACATCGAGTCGTTCATAGCAGCCACATCGTACCCCATAAGGCGCATATAGGTTTCAACGGGGTCTTCGGGATACTGCGCCTCGTTCCACAGACGGCCTATGAAAGAGATGTCGCCGGTCTCCTCCACCCACCACCAGTGGATAAAGTAGTTTGCATAGCGCGGGCGCTCGTGCAGCACGTGCAGATAGGCCGACGAGGTGTATTCCGAATACCAGCCGCTGAAGGCTCCGCTGCGGTATTTTTCCAGCTGGAAAGACTGCCACTGCGCCGTCTGCTCCCAAAAGGCGTTGCCGCCAGCCCCCGCCGCTCCGAATCCGTAGCGCCAGCCGGGGCCCTGGTTGGTCTTGGCGTTGATGGCGGCCTGTCCTTCAATGCCCTGCTGCAGCAGATAGTCGCAGAAGGTCATATACTGGAAACTGTGGCCTATCTCGTGGCCGATGGTGCTGCCCACGGGCTGGCAGGTGCTGGGATTGACCCACAGCGCACCTATCGTGTTGTCGTAGCCGCTGCCGGTGGCCAGCCATTCGTCTTGATAGAGGATGTAGATCTGCATCTTGTATTTGTCAAGCACTGACTGCCCTTTGCCGGTGCGGGCAAAGCCCAGGCGGGTGACATTAAGATCATAGAACTCCTCGGCCTTTTTCAGCAGATCGTCTATATCCACCTTCATAGAAGATTTCTTGCAGGTGGACGGGGAGGTGTTCGCCTGCCCCACGCGCTCTCCATAGAGGCCGTATTCGCCATACTGGATATCCCAGAACACCACAAAGTGCTCGCTCTGGGCGCTGCGGCACCAACTCCAGCGGCTGTCGCTGCGCAGCATATCATAATTGAACTCGGCAGGCTGGTAGTATTTGTCCATATCCTGTACGTCCGATTTATCAAGCACTATGGCAACCTGCTGCTGGGTCACCGTGAATTCCTTGCGGCTTGCGCCGGAGACTATGCAGCAGTTGGCCGTGCGTTCCGCACCGGGGTTGGCATCGGCCGTGAAGTTGATAAGCAGCACCTTTTTGGTCTTGCCCTCGCTCTTGTCGGGATGGAGCCAGGCGGCCCCCTCCGGGTCTATCTCCAGAGTCCAGGCGTGGTCGCAGTTAAACTGGAATGTGGCCGTGGAACCCTCCACGGCGGCGATGTCAAGATTGCTGCCGGCAGGGAATTTGATGGTGGCCTCGAAGGTATCTTCAGGCTCTTGAGGCTCCACTTCGGGGCAGGCGCAGAAAAGAGGGAGCGCCAGAGCCAGAATCCAGGGAAAAAGCTTTTTCATTATTCAGTAATTTTGATTTTGAACTTGATGACGGCGGTGTTGGCGCCATAGACAAACGCCACATTCACCGGCAGGGTGTCGCCCGCCTTGATTTTGCCGCCGCTGACCTTGTCGGGATGTACGCCGAACTGGAAGGTCCACGATGCCGGAGTGTACTCCACAAAGGTGTAGCCGGCGCTCCAGCCCTTGTTGTTGCCCTCGGCATCCAGCCAGAAGCCGAAGCCGTTGGCCGAGTAGTAGTTGTCTGCCGTGGAGGACATATAGCTTGCGTCTATTTTGCCGTCGGAATTCACCGCCAGGAACTTGACCTTGGCTGTGCGCACGTTGTTGATGTCGGAGGTAATGGCAGCCTTGATGTCGGAGGGCTGCATCACAAACGCCCTGGCCATTTCCACCATCATATCCTCGTCCATCTCCCAGCTGGGTCCGGCATAACCTGCAGCGGCGGAGGCGGTCACGGTGCGCTCGAATGTCACGCTGCGGGGCTTTTCGCTTCCGTCAAAGCTGATGTTGCCAAAGAGATCCGTGCCGGTGAACTTGACCTGATAGGGCCAATGCTCGTCGTTGTCGTCATTTTCGTCCCAAAGGTGCTGCATATATTGCTTGGGGGTGGCGGCCACCACCATATAGAGCTTCTTGCAGCCGGAAGGGGCGGTGTAGCTGATATCCGTCGCGGTGCTGACTACTACAGGCTCGCCATATTCGCGCGAGCCGTCCTGCATCAGGGCCACAAAGCCCACGCGCCACTGCGCCAGCGAAGGGTCGCTCACCTTGTGGTAGCGCGCATCGCCAACCAGAGGCTCAAAGCGCACCGAAATGCTCCCGCCTTCGGAGGGGACATTCAGGCGGATATGGTTAAAGCCGGTTGCCTCAGGGGCGCGGGAAGTATCCACCGCATAAAAGCCGGTGGAAGCGTTGTATTTGGAAGCCCAGCCGATTTTGCCGACATAGTCCCTGCCGAACTCGCTCACAGGGGCGGTGACACCCGTCAGCTGTCCCTCATAGAGATTGGTGGCCTCCACAGGGAAGTCCCAGCTGACGCAGCGGGCCGCATAGTCGTAGAGCTCGTCGTTAAGCTCCTCTATGGTGAGCCCGTGCTTGCGCTGATAGGTCTCGATGGGATCCTCCGGCTTTTTGGATTCGCGCCAGAGCTCGCCTATCTCCTGCACGCCGTGCTTCGATGCCCAGTACCACATCAGAAAATAGCTGGCATAGCGCTGGTGTTCGTGGGTGAAGTGGCGGTGGCAGTTGTTCACAAACTCCGTGAAGTTGACGGTGGTGAACGCCTGCTCGCAGTAGCTCTGATATGACTGCCACTGCGCGCACTGCTCCCAAAAGCCGCACCCCTGCCCTATCTCGTAGCGCCATCCGGTGGAGAAGTCATCGGGGGCGCCGCCGGCGATGGCATCGGCATAGACCTGATACTGGAAGCTGTGGCCGATTTCATGGGCGATGGTGCTGCCCACGGGCTTGCACGTGGCGGGATTTATCCACAGTGCGCCGATGACATTGTCGTAGCCGCCGCCGTATGCCATCCAGGTTGTGGTGTGGTGCAGATAAATCTGCATTTTATATTTGTCGAGATTGGACTTGCCTTTCCCGGTATCTGCAAATTCAAGTTCGTCGATGTTGACGCGATAGAACTCTTCGGCCTTCTCGAGAAGGTCGTCGATATCCACATACATCGCGTCGGATTCGCTCAAGGTTTTGGGCGAGGTGTTCTCCACCCCGGCCTGCTGGCCATAGAGGCCGTAGGCGCCGTATTCCTTGCCCCAGAACAGGAAGAAATGCTCGCTCTGGGCGCTGCGGCACCAGCTCCACTGCGCGTCGCTGCGCAGCATGTCAAAAGCGCTGAATTCGGCAGGCTTGTAATATTTATCGATATTGGGGACGTCCGATGCGGAAAGAATCAGCACCGACATCTCCTGTGTCACGGTGATTTTGGCTGTAGTGGCGCCGGAAATGATTTTGCAGGTGGCCCTGCGGGTGGCGCCGGTGTTCTCTTTTGCGGAGAAGGTGATGGTGGTGAATTTTCTTACTCCGCCCTCCATCTTGTCGGCGGAGAGCCATTCGAGCGCCTCATCCGGAATTTCAAGAGACCAATTGTGGTCGCAGGTGAATGTCAGCTGCGCCTGAGAACCCTCGTCAGAGGCCAGAGTGAGCGATGACTGTCCGGAAATTTTTATCGTGGCGTTATAGGTATCTTCCGGTTCGGGCTGCCCGGTCTTTTTGCAGCCTGTAAAAAAGATTGCCGCCGCACAGAGTGCCATCAGGCATAAACAACGTTGAATGGCTGTATTCATAGCTTTTTTTAAAAAGAGCAGGGACACACACTCAAATGCCCCTGCTCAGGAAAAAAGTTCAGGTTATTCTGCAATTGCAAAATTTATCTTGAAATTGATTGTAGCGGTTGCACTCACTGTTGCTGCAGTGTATTTCACCACAATCTTAAAGGTGTCGATGTTCTTGCCGTTGACGCCTGCCATATCCGAATCGTAGAAGCCTACAAATGCTGTGTAGTCGTTGTAGAACTCTGCGAAATAGCTGCGGATGGCAGCTCCGGCCTCATCGGTGGTGCCGTATTCGCACCACGCGCCGTTTGCATCAAACCAGCAGCCCATAATGCCGCCGCCGCTCTGGTTGACTGCAGTCTCACCCACGAAAGCCGAGCACTCGACCTGGCCGCCGGTTACAGCCGATGCGAACTGCGCCGCACTGATCTGGAATGCGTCTGCAAGAGTTTCGCTCAGATCAACTTGGCAGCCCTCGCTGGAGGTGACATTGAACACTGCGTCAACAGTCGCATCGTGCATCTTGCTCTCGTCCTCGGGAACTACTGTCTCGATGGCGGCGATGGAAGCCTTCACAGTCACCTTGTATGCCTTCATATTGTCGGGGTTGGCAAATGCGATGGCAGCCACACAGGTCTGGCCTGCGAGAGAGGCGTCGGGATACATGCAGAATGTCCAATAGCCGGCATCCTTGTTGACATCGATGCCGCAGCCTTCGCCCCAGCTCATCACGTCGCCCGCGATGCTGTACCAGAAGTTGGTGCCGGGGATTGCATATACGCTGCCGTCGGAGTTGATTGCATATACGGTAGCATCTGAAGCTGCGATTCCGATTGCGCTCTGGATTGCAGCCACGTCGATATCCTCGTCGATGGAGAATCCTTCGTAAGTGTCAACAAAGTCCACAGTGCGCTCGATGGTCTGCTCGCCTGCGATGGTGAGTTCCACAGCTCCTGCCTCTACAAAGTTGATGTGCCACTCGACATAGAACAGCCTGTCCTGGTCGGTCTCGGGATCGGTATAGTAGAAGAATTCGGTGAATGTCTCGGAACTACCGGCCTCGTGGCTGGCGCCGTCGTAGATGCCGAATTCGAACAGATCGGCGAGAATCTCATCTGTAGGACTCTCTTCTCCCCAGGTAGCCCGGCTTTCTGCGCACACCACCCAGCCGTTTGCATCACGGCCGTTCCAATAGGTGAGTTTTGAGTCGGTACCCACCCAGTGGCCGAAGTTGTTGCAGGTGGAGGGGGTCATATTGAGATCTTCGTGGTCATTGCCGTTTGCAAGGCCGAATTTGAGGGTGTTGTTCACCTGCGCAGTGGTACCGTCGGCTGCGGAGCCCTCGTATGTACCCATAGCGGTGTAGAACTCTATGTCGGTCATATCGAAGAACTCGAGAATCTCGCTGCCGGGCATCTCTGCAATCGCATAATCGCTGCCAACGATAAAGTTGACATCGACCTTGACAGTCTTTTCAACAACTTCTTCATCCGTGTCTCCGCCGTCGGGGTCAGTTGGAATCACAGGTTTGTCTTCGGGGCAGGCCGTAAGGCAGAGGACTGCCGCGGCGAGCGTAAAGGGCATAAAAAACTTTTTCATTTCGTAAGGTTTTAGTGTTGGTTTTATCTGTTGCTATTTGTCACTATTCGTCGAGAGAATCCACAAAACCATAGTTCTGCGAGAGATTCTTGTTGGACTGCACAAAATCGGTGTAGATGGGGAACACGTTGTTGTGCCAGTCGCCCACAGCCATCTTGGTTTTGCGGCAGAACCAGGTCTTGCCGTTGTAGACGTTGCGGCCGTCGCTCAGCATAAAGCGCTGCAGATCCTGACGGCGGTGGTGTTCGCCCACAAACTCCCAGGCGAGGTCGTCGAGCAGGCCGCCGAGCTCGATTGTGGCGCTGTTGTCCTTGGTGTATTCGGTGAAAGAAGAGGGAGCCACCGTGCCGTCTGCGGCGTATGTAAAATCGGCATAGGGATTGGCCGATGTGCTCTTGCTGCACTCGCGCACGCCGTAGTCATATTTGCTGTCGCCGCGCAGGTCAGCGGCGGTGCGGACAGCCTTATCGGGGTTATTCTTGAATGCGCGCCTGCGCACCATTGTTACCCAGCCGGCAGCATCGCTGTCGCTGTAGCCCTCGATGCCGCCGGCGCGGAGCACCGTCTCGGCCATAATGAAGTATGCGTCGGAGAGGCGGTAGAAGCATACATCGTCGCCATAGGTACCGACGTTGCCTGCCACTATCTCCTGCTTCTTGAAGCGGGCGCCCTCAAAGTCATACGCGCCTGGATTGTTGATGGAGTGCACCTCCACGGTGTACACCAGCGGATAGTTGCCGGCGGCGTGGCTGTGATCCTTGTGGCGGGAGTCGGCCGCAATCATTGCGTCGGTGAGCATATCCGCTCCCTTGTCGGAACGCTTCTGCTCAGCCTCGTAGATGGGGAATCCGTCAGATGCGTAATACTGCTGGCCAAAGGCCCAGGTGTCGGTGAGACGGGTGTCGTCGGGGTCGTAGGAGTGGATGAACTGGGGCACGGCGCAAGAGCCGTTCCAGGGAGAGCCGCTGAAGCCGAAAGCCTGTCCGCCGCGGCCCACGAAGCATTTGTTCACAAGATAGTTGTGCGATGCCTTGGCACCGTCCAAAGGGAGCACGAAGATCACCTCGGGGGCGGAGTTAAGATTGCAGCGGCTGTTGTCAAGATAATTCTCGGCCATGGTGTAACCGCCCTCGTCCACAACCATCTTGGCATATTGGAACGCCTTCTGATACCACTTGTTGCCGTTCTGGGCGTTGGTCACGAAAAACTCGCTGTCCCAGTTGCGGTTGGCGTTGGCATATTCGCCGGTCACCAGATTGGCGGCGGCATCCTTCTCGAAACCTCGGAGCCAGCTGTCATGCATCAGGAATATCTTGGAAGCCAGCATGCAGGCAGCATATTTGTTCATACGGCCATACTTCTTGGCGGTGGACATCAGAGGGACAATCTCCTCCACCTCCTTTGCCATAAAGTCCCAGACGTGCTCGGGAGCCGACTGCTGGGGCATATACCCGGACGCGCTGGAAACGGTGTAGTCGGTCTCCAGAGGGACGTTGCGCCACAGGTCAAACACTATGAAGTAGCACAGGGCGCGCACCGCGCGCACCTCGGCCGCTGTCTCAGGATCATTCTGTATGGTCTCGGTCTCAAGCAGCTGGTTGGCCTTCTCTATGGCGTTGTAGCAATAATACCACTCCTGATAGAGATGGGGAATGCCGGCATAGGGTTCGTTCTGATGCAGGTTGATGTACTGCGCGCCCCAGCCGCCGTAGGTGCGGTAAGGGGTCATAAGCAGGTCGCAGCTCTCTTCGTTGATGTCAAAGTAGCCCTCCCAGGCCCAATATGTAAAGCGGAGCTGGGCATAGAGGTTGCCCATCATATCCATTACCTCGTCATCGCTGCCCGAGAGGTTGTCGGGAGAGAGGTCGGAGTAAATATGCTCGTCAAGATTGGTGCAGGCTGTAGATCCTGCGAGGAGCGCTGCAGCCGCAAGCGAAGCGGCGAAAAATCTGTTCATTTTTTTCATATTGTTAAGCTCCTTTTATTATTTGTTGCCGAATGTTATGTTCACACCAAGGGTGAAGGTGCGGATTGTCGGATACTTGTTGCGGTAGTCCACGCCGAATGCAAAGCGGCTGCTGGTGGACATTTCGGGGTCGATGCCCTGATATGCGGTGAGGCAGAAGATGTTCTCGCCGGAGATGAATACGCGGGCGTTGTCGAGATACTTGACGTTCTTGGTGTTGAACGTATATCCGAGGTTGAAGTTGTCAAGCTTGAGGTAGTCGCCGTCTTCCAGATAGTAGCTGACCGCCACGGGCTCCTGGCTCTTGGAGAGCTGGCTGCCGTAAACGGGGCTGACTGCACTCTTGTAGCGGTTAAGACCGATATTCAGGTTCTCGTAGAACATTCTCTGGCAGTTGAAGATCTTGTAGCCGACCTGGCTGGAGAACGAGAGGGTGAGGTCGAATCTCTTGTAGCGGAGAGTGTTGGCCCAGCCGAACGTAGCCTTGGGAACGCCGCTGCCCAGATACTGGCGGTATGCCGAGTCGGTGTCACGCATTCCGGAATTGAACACTTCACTCTCGCCGGTTGCGGGGTTCTCAATCATCCAGAGCCCCTTGGTGGCCTTCTTGCCGCTGAGGCCGGTGGACTTGAGCATATAGAAGTCACCGAGCGCCCCGCCCTCGTATGTACGTTGTATGCACATGCTGGTGGGCTCCTCTGTCCAGGCTCCGTCGATATAGTTCTGAGTCTCGTAGAGATCGTTGGAGAGGTTTATGAGGCGGTTCTTGTTGTGAGAAACGGTAAATGTGGTGTTCCACTCGAAGTTGCGAGTTCTGACGGGGGTGCCGCCCAGCATCAGCTCGACTCCTTTGTTGGACATCGCACCCACGTTGGCGGTGGTTGTACCGTAAAGGTTCGGGGGAACGGGCACAGAATACTCCCAGAGCATATCGTTGGTGCGCTTGTAATATACATCCAGCGATCCGAAGAGACGGCCGCCCAGGAAGCCGAAGTCAACACCCGCGTTTATTTCCTGCGTGGTCTCCCACTTGAGGCTGGGGTTGGGGTTCTGGCTGGGGGTCAGCGAAGGCCGCCAGTTGCCGTCGGAAGTCACATAGTTGCCGTAGGCTGTGTCGTAGTTGTAGATAAGCAGTGACATATATGGATCACTGGGGATGACGCCGGTCTTGCCGTAGCCCACGCGCAGCTTTAGGTTCTCCACCCAGCCGAGGCTCTTGATGAAGTCTTCGTTGGAGAGGGTCCAGCCGGCGCTGATGGCGGGGAAGAGGCCCCACTTGTTGCCCGCGCCAAACTTTGAGGAGCCCTCGTAGCGGAGAGTACCCAGCACATTGAAGCGGTTGTCATAATTATAGGTGAAGCGTCCGAAGAAGCCGATCAGGGTAGACTCACTCTTGTAAGAAGAGACGCCGCCGTAGGTCTTGAGGGTCGTGGTCTTGTCGTCGCCGGTGCCGCTCTCTATGAGCTCTGCATAGCGGCCCGCCCCGAGGTTGTTGTAAAGATAGGCGTTGGTGGAGAATTCGGAGTTGGAGGCGCCGAAGCCGTCGCTAACCTCGTTCATCCAGCTGTAGCCCACCATACCGGAGAAGTGATGCTTGTCTGCGGCAAAGTCATACTGGGAGGTGAGTTCCAGCTGATCCTGCCTGTAAGCGCCCTCGCTCTTGCCGGCGTTGCCGTTCACGCTGCCCCAGCGGTTGCTCTGGTACTTCTCGGTGTTGTAATACTCATTCACCGAATTGTTGCGGCGGGTGGAGAGCTGCAGGTTGGTTTTCCATCCCTTTATGGGCTCCACGGTGATGTTGCCGGTGAGGCGGGTGGACTCGATGCGGTAGTCGCCTGTGTGCTCGTTTATGTAGGGGACAGGGTTGTAATAATACAGAGGAGCGGTCTGCTCGTAATAGTCGTTTGCTGGATCGCCGTCAACATAGATGGGGGCCGTCGGGTTGCGGATGACAGCCTGATGGTAGATAGTGTAGCTGTCCTGGTTGTCATTCTCGCTGAGAGTCTTGAGCATATTGAAGTTGACCCTGACCACATCGTTGAACAGATACTGGGTCAAGTCCATCTGAGCGCGCAGATCTTTGCTGTAGGAGCCTCTTATCACACCCTGATTGTCGCGGTAGGTGATGTTGGCAGAATAGGCGCTGTGCTCGCCGCCCCCCTCAAGGGCGATGTTGTGGTTCTGCGCGATGCCGGTCTGCGAAACCTCGCTGAGCCAGTCGGTGGTGTAGCCCAGATCCTGGAATGCGGAATAAGTGGCCAGCTGCTCGGGGGTCATACTGCGCATATACTCGGCATCCATAAAGTCAACCCTCTTGGAGAAGTTGGAAATGGAGCCGTAGCCGTTGTAACTGATGTTGTAGTGGTCGCCCACCTTGCCGTTTTTGGTGGTGATGAGAATCACGCCGGCGGCGCCACGAGTACCGTAGATAGCTGCTGCGGATGCATCCTTAAGCACCGAAATCTCCTCGATGGACTCGGGAGCCACGGTGGAGAGGGAGCCCTCGATGCCGTCCACCAGAATCAGAGGGGTGTAGCCGCCCATAAGGGAGGTCACGCCGCGCAGCATAATTGTGGAGGAGGCTCTGGGGTCGCCGTTGCCCTTGGTTACATTCAGGCCGGCCACCTTGCCCTTGATGAGCTGGGCGGCATCGCCGATGTTGCCTGCGAGGAACTCTTCGCTCTTGACAGAAGCCACGGCGCTGGTGATATCACCCTTGCGCTGCGTGCCGTAACCGATCACAACCGCGTCGTTGAGCATCAGCAGGTCCTGCTCCAGAGTTATGTCCACCGTAGTGCGGGAGTCCAGCGCAACTTCAGTCTCCTTGAAGCCGATGGCGGAGATGGTGAGAGTCGCATTTGAAGGGACACCCGTAAGCTTGAAATAACCGTCCGCATCGGTGATGTTGCCGATGCCGGTCCCTTTTACAAAAACGCCGGCACCTATTACAGGCTCGCCAAGATTATCCTTGACTGTACCCGAAACGGCAATGGCATTTTGGGCGAACGCCCCCACGGAAAAGAGGCCGAGGAGTGCGGTCACCAATAAAATACTGAATTTTTTCGTTAGCATTTCGGTTAATATATTATTGCGTTAAACGTCAACTGCTAACAAAATTAAATCTAATTATCGGCAAGAAATATCAAAATTGTACAATCGTGTTTAGAAAGAGTCCAAAAACAATCTCAGCGCTTTTCACAGTGGGTTTTAAGCCAGTCGTGCGGGGTCATCCCGAACTGCGAGGAGAAACTTTTGGAGAAATAGCTGGGCGAGGCGAACCCCACCATATAGCAGATTTCGCTTATCGAATGATCCCCCTTTGCAAGGAGAGCGGCTGCTGCGTTGAGCCTGGTGTGGTTGATGAGATTGTTGGGGGTCTCGCCGCACAGCTCCTTGCACTTTGCAAAGAGGCCGCTGCGCGAGATCGCCATCTCCGCAGCCAGAAACTGCACCGACAGGTCGGGGTTGGCGAGATTTTCGCCGATTATCTTTTCCAGACGGGGCAGGAAGTCGTCGGCGGGGGTGATGGCGGCCACGCCTGCGTCGGCAGTGTCGCAGGCATCCTTCTGGCTTATTTTCGCCTTCTTCTGCAGGGAGGTCACTATACCGCGCAGCATCTGGTGATTTTTCTCTATCACCGCTATTTCACTGCGTATTGCGACACTGCCCCGTGGCGACTCCTTCAGACGCTTGAGCTGCACCCCGATGCCCGTGACCGGGGCCTCGAGACGCTCTGCGATTGTGGCGGAGAGGGCCTGCCTGTCGTCGTCGAGCCGCTTCTCATAGATTTCCCACTCGCGCTTCTCGGTGCGGGCCGTGAGATAGCGCGACAGGGCATAGAGCACGGCTCCTATCATAATGAAATAAAGGGCAACCGCCCACTTGCTGCGCAGCGGGTGGGGCTTTACGGTAAAGGAGAGCCCCTCCCCTTCGCTGCTCCAGATGCCGCTGTTGTTGCAGGCGCGCACATACAGCCTGTAGCGCCCGGCGGGGAGGCGGTTGAAGTTAAGCTCTCCGCGGCCATCCATCTCCCGCCAGTTGCGGTCCAGCCCCGCCAGGCGGTAGGTGTAACGCACCTTTTCCGGTGCCCAGTAGGTGAGGGCGGCAAAGTGGATGGAGATTTCCCTCAGACGCCAGGGCACCACAATCGGCTCCCCCTGGGAAAGCCCGAGCAGATCGCGGCTGACGCCGGCAGAAGAGGCATTAAAGCGGGTGAAAAGCACCTTGGGGGCGAACTCATTGTGCTTGACGGCTGTCGGCAGGAATGACAGAAAGCCGTCGGCCGAGCCTATGTATATGGTGCCGTCGCGCCCCACAAGCCCCGATGCAGGGAGGAACTGGCTGGAGAAAATACCGTCGCTGGCCCCGAAGAAGGTCGAACGCCCGGCATCTATGTCATATTGCACGAGGCTTGCGGCGGATGACATCCAGATGCTGCGGCCGTCGCAGGCGGCAAAGTGAATGTCGGCATCTTCGAGCAGATTCCATCGCCGCTTCTCTCCGAAAATCGTCAGACCCCGCTCGGTCGAGACCATAACCCCCAGCGGAGAGTCGGCCAAGTGGTTTACCTGATTGCTGGGCAGGTAACCCTCCTGATAGGTGAGATGATCCCAGTCGCGCTCTGCGGTGTAGCGCCAAACGCCGTCGCCCGCCGTGGCGAACCATAGAGCCCCGCCTGCTGCGGCAAGGGCCGAAACCACCACCGATCCGACCTTTTTTACCAGCGTAAAGCGGTCTTCTGCGGCATCGTAGCGGCATATCGCGGAGGTAGTGCCGGCCCAGACGGTGCCTCGGGAATCCTCTATGAGAGAATAAACGCTGGGGAGATTTTCCGAATAGGTCTTGAGAGTGCCGGAGCGCAGATTCAGCCGCAGCAGATGGCCGGTGTAGGTACCTATCCAAAGATTATCTCCCTGCAGCAGAAGGGCGTGTATGTTTTGCGATTGCAGCACTGCAGCTGCCGCAGCAGTGCATTTTACGCGAGCGGCGGTGTTGCCCGACGGGTCGTAGCGGAAGAGGCCGCCGTTTTCAGACCCTATATATATAGTGCCGTCATTTGCCCCGGCAAAGCAGCTCACAAGATAAGTCTCCTTGCCGGAGGTCATTGCAGAGAGGGAATGTTCCGCAAACTGCCCCACCCCGGGCGAGACATAATCCACTCCGCCGTAGAAAGTCCCGACCCACAGCCCCCCTTCGTGGTCTTTGATTATGGGATACACGAACTTGTTGGAGAGGGAGGCGGGTTCGCCTCGGTCGTTTGTATAGAGTTCCCTCTCCCCGGTGAGGGTGTTAATGCGCAGCAGGCCGTCGTCGCTGCCCACCAGAAAACTCCAGTGAGAATCCTGCAGGATGGTGTGGATATGGTTGAACCCTTCGCAGTAAGGCACCTGGCAGGTCACCGTGGAGGTTGTAAGATCGGCGCGGTAGAGGCCGCTGTCCCAGGTTCCGAGCCACAACATTCCGTCACGATCCTGCGCAATGGCGCAGACGCGCGCGGGCGAGCAATCTTTATAGGAGAAGCCGGGGTCGGCAAAGGTTCCGGAGGCAAAGTTGAACACCAACAGCCCCTCGCCCGAAGTTTGGCTGCAGACCCAGAGGCGGCCGTCGTCGCTCACGAAGAGATTCTCTATGAAAATGCCGGGGAGATAGTGCGACAGCCCCCCGCCGTCGTAGCAGTAGAGCCCGTCGCTGAATGTTCCCAGCCAGATGGAGCCGCGCCCATCCTGCACAATGGAGGTGACAATTGTCTGCGGCAGGATGTCCAGCGGGCAGAAGTCGCAGCCGTCGTAGCGGTATGCGCCGTCGTCGGTGCCGACCCACAGCTCCCCGCCGCGGGTCTGCATAAGAGCGTTGACATAGCGGCTGCTCCCTTCGCGCAGCTCATGCCGGATCATCTCCTGGCCGTCGAAGCTGTTGAGCCCCTCCGCCGTGCCTATCCAGATGATGCCGATGGAGTCCTGCAGCAGTGCGCGCACCGTGTTTGACGAGAGCCCCTCCTTGGAAGTATAGTGTCTGAACTTGTAATTCCCCGCCCCGAACGAAAAAACGGGGCAGAGGAACAGGAATACGATTATAGTCCATCTTTTTTGCATACCTTAAAGTTATACCAAAATCTTTGGACTTTTTTACAATACAATTGGATTTTCTTTTAAACGCTTGCAAAAGGCAATCTTTAAATTTGTAAAGAAGAAATAATCAAACACCGCATAATTATGAGTTCCGGAAACAAAATCCTAATCGCCGCCCTTTCGGGGATGATGCTCCAGGGCGCGGCCACAGATGCGCTCTCGCAGACAGCCTATCCCATCGACCCCGTCCCTTTCACCAGCGTCAAGGTGGTGGAGGACTCTTTCTGGGGGCAGCGGCTCAAAGCCTCCAGAGATGTCACCATCCCGCTCGCCTTCTCAAAATGCGAGAGCGAGGGGCGCTACGACAATTTCGTGAAGGCGGCGCGCCAGAAAAACTCCCCGGAGAATCTCGGGTATGAGGTGGGCGGCTACTCTTTTGACGACACCGACGTGTACAAGACCATCGAGGGGGCGTCTTATGTGCTGCAGACCTACCCCGACAAGAAGCTGATGAAATATATAGACAGCGTGCTGGTGATAGTGGCCGCAGCCCAGGAGAGCGACGGCTACCTGTATACCGCCCGCACGATGAATCCGCAGCACCCCCACGAATGGGCCGGCGACCGCCGCTGGGTCAAGGACGAAGAGCTCAGCCACGAGCTCTACAACCTCGGCCATATGGTGGAGGGGGCCATCGCCCACTATCAGGCCACCGGCAAGCGCAACTTCCTTGACATAGCCATCCGCTATGCCGACTGCGTGGTGCGCGAGGTGGGCAGCGGCAGCGGCCAGGCGCGCGTGGTGCCGGGCCACCAGATTGCCGAGATGGCTCTATCCAAGCTGTATGTGGTTACCGGAGAGAAGAAATATCTCGACGAGGCCAAGTTCTTCCTGGACGAGAGGGGCAAGACCGAATACCGCGACGAGTACAACCAGACCCACCTGCCGGTGCTTGAGCAGAGCGAGGCTGTGGGCCACGCAGTGCGCGCCGCCTATATGTATGCCGGTATGGCCGACGTGGCCGCCCTCACCGGCGACAAGGAGTATATCGAGGCCATCGACCGCATCTGGGACAACATAGTCTCCAAGAAACTCTACATAACAGGAGGCATCGGCGCCACCAACAGCGGCGAGGCTTTCGGCGAGAACTACCAGCTGCCCAATATGAGCGCCTACTGCGAGACCTGCGCCGCCATCGGCAACGTGTATGTAAACTACAGGATGTTCCTGCTGCACGGAGACAGCAAATATTACGATGTATTGGAGCGCACCCTCTACAACGGCCTCATCAGCGGCGTAAGCCTGGAGGGCAACGGCTTCTTCTACCCCAACCCGCTGGAGTCCATCGGCCAGCATCAGCGCCAGGAGTGGTTCGGCTGCGCCTGCTGCCCCTCCAACATCTGCCGATTCATCCCCAGCGTGCCGGGTTATGTGTATGCGGCCAAGGACGATGCACTGTATGTGAACCTCTTTATGCCCAACACTATGACATCCAAGATAATGGGCAAGAACGTCACGGTGAGCCAAAAGACCTCCTACCCCTGGAGCGGCGACGTGGAAATCAGCATAGACAAGACCTCGCTCAAGAAGGAGATGGCCCTGAAAGTGCGCATCCCGGGCTGGGTCAAGGGGGAGGTGGTTCCCTCCGACCTCTACAGCTATGCCGACGGCAAGCACCTCGGCTACGGCATCACGGTGAACGGCGAAGCCGCGCAGGGCACCCTGGAGCAGGGCTATTACACCATCCGCCGCATCTGGAAGAAGGGCGACCGCGTTGAGGTGCATTTTGATATGGAACCCCGCGTGGTCAAGGCAAGCGGAATGGTCCGCGCCGACCAGGGCCGCATCAGCATAGAGAAAGGGCCTGTTGTCTATTGCGCCGAGTGGCCCGACAACGAGGGCTTCAGCGTGCGCAGCGTGCTCGTGAACCAGAGCCCCGAATTTTCGGTAGCCCACAGCGATGAGCTTTACGGCATCGACAAAATCACCACCGATGCCCAGACCCTCTCGTTCGACGACAGCGGCCGCCTCGCCACACAAGATGTCCGCCTCACTCTGATACCTTATTATGCGTGGTGTCACCGGGGCAGCGGCGAGATGGCGGTATGGCTCCCCATCGACCTCAAGGCAACCCTCCCCTCCAAGCCGCAGACTCTCGCCTCCAGAAGCAAGCTGGAGGCCTCCCATCCCACCGTGGCGCTGGGCAGCGTGAACGACCGCCTGGTGCCCGCCATCGGCGATGACACCCCCGCCCCCTATTATCACTGGTGGCCCAAGAACGGCGGCACCGAGTATCTGCAATACACCTTCCCCACCCCCACGGAAATATCCTCCAGCTCGGTGTTCTGGTTTGACGACCAGCCCTGGGGCGGATGCAGCGTGCCAAAGGAGTGGAGAATCCTCTACCGCGACGGCAGCGGGGCATGGCAGCCCGTCACCGGCGTCAAAAGCTATCCCACCGGGCGCTTTGTTATGAACACTGTGGAGTTTGACCCCGTCACCACCGATGCAGTGCGGCTGGAGGTCACTCTGCCCGACAATCTATCCTCGGGACTTTATGAGTGGGAGGTGAAATGAAAAAGAGATTAGCCACAGCGGCCGCACTGACTCTTGCGGCAGGCGCGCTCTGCGCGCAGCCCCGCCACGGATATCTGGTGGTGGACGAGAAAGCCCCAGGTATAGAAATCCAGCCCACGATGTACGGAATCTTTCTGGAGGACATCAACTTTGCCGCCGACGGCGGACTCTATGCCGAGAAGGTCATCAACCGCAGTTTCGAGTACGACAACCCGCTGCAGGGGTGGAAGACCTTCGGCAAGGTGGAGGTTCTCTGCGAGGGGGGGCCGTTCGAGCGCAACCCCCACTATGTGCGCCTGGCATATCAGGGGCACCCCGCCAACCTCTGCGGACTGGAAAACAGCGGCTGGTTCGGCATCGGCCTCGAAAAAGGGGAGAAGTACCGGCTCAGCTTCTGGGCCCGCACCGCCGGCAAGGCGGTGAGCGCCGGCATTGGAGTGATGCTGTGTGATGTAAACGGCAATTTCGAGAATCAGATACTGGCAATGGATCAGATTGAGGTGAAGGGGGGCAAATGGAGCCGCTACGAAGTGACTCTCGAGCCCTCCAAGACCCTGCAGAAGGGTTCTCTGCGAATCCTTCTGATGGACGAAGACCCCGCTGCGGCGGCCGATCTGGAGCACATCTCGCTCTTTCCGGCCGAGACCTTCCGCGGCGACGACAACGGCCTGCGCAAAGATCTGGCGCAGGCGCTATTGGACCTGCACCCCGGCATCCTGCGCTTCCCTGGAGGCTGCATAGTGGAGGGCACTACCCTCGACAACCGCTACCAGTGGAAAAACACCGTGGGCCCGGTGGAGAACCGCCCCATAAACCTCAACC
Organism: Bacteroidaceae bacterium; assembly: GCA_963662035.1. GTDB lineage: Bacteria > Bacteroidota > Bacteroidia > Bacteroidales > UBA932 > Equibacterium. Next base: position 29,241 of record CAVLDO010000018.1, read on the forward strand.
GCTGGAGCTGCTCCGCATTCGAGCGGATGTTCCCCGACTATTATCAGAGCGGCGGGCTGGGCTTCTACGAATATTTCCGCCTGGCGGAGGAGATAGGCGCCGAGCCGGTCCCCATCGTAAACTGCGGCATGGCCTGCCAGTTCCAGAACGACCCCGCTTGGGATGTAAACTGCTCTATGGAGGATCTCAACGCCTACATTCAGGATGCACTTGACCTGATTGAGTTTGCCAACGGCAGTCCCAAGAGCAAATGGGGCAAGGTGCGCGCCCAGATGGGTCACAGCGAACCCTTCAATATGAAATACATAGGCATCGGCAACGAGCAGTGGGGCGAGGATTTCAAGGCCCGCTTCGAGCCTTTTGTGGAGGCGTTGCGCAAGAAGCACCCCGAAATCAAAATCATCGGCACCTCCGGCCCTTATCTCGGGGGCGAATGGTTCGACGACCTCTGGAAGGAGATGCGCCGCTTGGATGTGGATCTGGTGGACGAGCACTACTATAGCTGGGAGGGGTTCTATGAGCGCAATGCCGACCGCTACGACAGCTATCCCCGCACCGGCCCCAAGGTGTTTGCGGGCGAATATGCCTGCCACGGCAGCGACGGCAAAAAGTTCAACCACTTCAACGCCGCCCTGCTGGAGGCATCGTTTATGACTGGGCTGGAGCGCAACGCCGATGTGGTGCACATGTCAAGCTACGCCCCCACGCTTGCCCACGCCGAGGGGTGGCAGTGGCGTCCCGACCTCATCTGGTTCGACAACCTGCGCGTGGCCAAGAGCTGCAGCTGGTATGTCCAGAGCCTCTTTGCCTCTAACCGGGGCAGCCGCGTGATTCCCATCACGGCCGCCGGCAAGCCGGTTGTCAACAGCAACGGACTCAATGCCACCGCCTCGATAGACGATGCCACAGGGGACATAATCATCAAGATAGCCAACCTCAACCAGTATTCGCAGACGGTGTCGTTTGAACTGCCAGGCGGCCTCTGCGGGGCGCAGAAGACCACCCTGCACAGCGACAATGCCGTGGACGAGAACACTCTGGACGAGCCGGAGCGCGTAGTGCCGCAGACATCAGCGGTGGATCTGACCCCCGTGAGCGACCCCTCCAATGACTATCTGATGGGAGTGCGCAATCTCCCCGGCGGCCGCATAGAGCTGCGCGAAAACTTCCCCGCCCGCACATTTGCGGTGTATAGATTCCATACCAAGTAGCAAGAAATGAAAAAAACAAGAATTCTGCTTCTCTTTGCGGCCACTCTGGCAATCTGCGCGGCCTGCCGTGACGATGTCTTAATCCCGGACCCGGGCCCGGACAACCCCGACGGCAAAGGGAGCCCCACCTCCTATTACGCCTACGCTTTGGCGCGGATAGATATAACCACCGACGGTGGCGCGGCAATCGATTCCAAAGAGGAATACCGCCCCTGCAGCATCAAAATAGACGGCAACGACTTCTTCGGCGACCTGGAGGCGCGGGGCAAAATACGCGGCCGAGGCAATTCCACCTGGTATTGGTATCCCAAAAAGCCCTACCGCATAAAGTTGGACGAGTCGCAGAGCGTGCTGGGAATGAAGCAGAACCGCGACTGGGTGCTGCTGGCCGACTACCGCGACGTGACCCATATGATGAACAATGTGGGCTTCTCGATCGCCCACGAGCTGGGCATCCCCAGCACCAACCATTCGCGCTACGCCACAGTGACCCTCAACGGGGAGTATCAGGGGCTCTATCTTGTCACCGAGCAGGTAGAAGAGGGGGGCAACCGCGTCAAGCTTGACAGCGAAGAGGGGCTGCTGCTGGCTCTGGATCTGAACGATGGCCCGGGCGACGAGCCCTACGCCACCAACAACTTCTGGTCGGAAGGGTTCTCAATGGCCGTGGCGGTGAAATATCCCAAAGATGCCGCAGCCGCCCAGCGCGACAGGGCCAAACAGGAGTTCGCAAAGCTGGAGGAGGCCATCGACAATCTCGACTGGGAGCAGATAGTGTCGCTGCTGGATGTGGAGTCTATGATAAGCTACATTCTGGCGCAGGAGATAATCTGCAATGTGGAGGTGGACAACAACCCCAGCATGCGCAGCGGCTATATCCACCGCTACGACAACAACTCAAAGTGGGTGATGGGCCCTCTGTGGGACTGCGACGGCGGCTTCGACTACAACTGGGGCGATATGTACGACTCGTACGGAATGGGACACACCTTTTTCGAGGACTACCGCGACCTTATTTTCGGCAGCGACCCCTTCAACCACCGGGGGGCCTACGGCAGCACTGCGTCGGATTTCTTCTGCCGCCTGTTCGGCATTCCGGAATTTGTGGAGATGCTGCAGCAGAAGTGGGACTCGGTGATCGGCACCCTGCCCGAGACGCTTGAAAACCATCTGGCCGCCACCGAAGAGGTGATAGGCGATGCGGCGCAGGAGGATATGGATCTGTGGGGCATCACCAATTACACCCACTCGCGCGAATTCCTGAACCTGATAAACTGGCTCTCCAACCGCTTCGACTATCTCGATGATGTCGTGCACAATTACCCCAAGGAGCGGGGCACTGTGCCCGACAAGCCCTACAGCGGGGAGATCACCATCAAGACCACAATAGAGAAGAGCGTAGAATTTGCGCTGGACGGTCATTACACAGGCGTTTCGGTGTCACTCGCCGAGAGCGAGAAAAAGCAGATTGCAAAGGCGCTGGGCCTGGGCGGCTTTGATGAGATAATGACGCTATATTTTGAGGGAGAGGTAACCTTCTGTGGCATAGAGCCCGACGGCAGCTTCAACCCCACTAACACCGCAAACGCCCCCGGCCACTGGTTCGATGACGGCGGCCGCATTGTGTCGCACAACAGCAACAGCTATGTATTCTCCGAGTTCGACTTCTGGGAATGCACCTTCAATGTGGGCAAGCACCCCACCATAGCCGTCCCCGGCGAATACAGCACGGCCCAGGCGTTCATTTACGGCGCAAATGCAGCCGCAATTAAATTTCACATAACGATAACCGAATAATCTATAATTTATATGAAAACCAACCGGTCCCTTGCCCTGTTGATTGCTCTGCTCATATACCTGCCCGCCGTGGCGGCCGGGCGCCCGGAGCGCCTCACGGACTCCCTTTACCGCAGCCTGGCCCCCACCCCGCCGATGGGCTGGAACAGCTGGAACAGATTCGGCTGCAATGTCAGCGAACAGATGATACGCGAAATGGCCGATGCGATGGTCTCCTCAGGGATGGCTGCAGCGGGCTACGAGTACATCGTGATTGACGACTGCTGGCAGGTGGAGCGCGACGCCGACGGCAACATCGTGCCTGATCCCGAGCGCTTCCCCTCCGGAATGAAAGCTCTTGCCGACTATGTCCACTCCAAGGGGCTCAAGTTCGGCATCTACTCCTGCGCAGGCTCCCTCACCTGCCAGGGCCGCCCCGGCAGCAAGGGTCACCAGTTCCAGGACGCCCTGCAGTATGCACGCTGGGGCGTGGACTATCTCAAGTATGACTGGTGCTACAGCGACGGCCAGAACCCTGTGGCGGCCTACAAGACAATGTCGGAGGCCATCAAGGCCAGCGGCCGCCCCATAGTGCTCTCCATCTGCGAATGGGGCGAGGGCAAGCCCTGGGAATGGGGCGAGGGCATCGGCCACCTATGGCGCGTGACCCCCGATATCCGCGCCGTGTACAACGCCTCCTTCGACTGGGGCGGAGTGGGCGTGCTGCAGTGCATCGACGCCGATGCCGACCTCTACCCCTACGCCGGTCCGGGCCACTGGAACGACGCCGAGATGCTGGAGGTGGGCAACGGAGAGCTGACCCGCGACGAGAGCATCACCCACTTCTCTATGTGGTGTATGCTGGCCGCCCCCCTGATGAGCGGCAACGACCTGCGCGATATGAGCCGCGAGACTCTGGAGATTCTCACCAACAAGGAGGTAATCGCCGTAAACCAGGACTCCCTGGGGCGGCAGGCCATCCGCTTTATGGATATGGGAAAGCGCGAGATATGGGCCAAGCCCCTCTCAGGAGGCGAAATCGCCATCTGCTTTATGAACCGCGCCGACACCCCCTGGAAGCTGGACTACAACTGGCGCGACCAGACAATGTATTTCGCCACCGAGGTCAACCTGCACAAGAATGAGTACAGCATACGCGACCTGTGGCAGCACAAGGACATCGGCACCACCGGGAGCCGTCTCAAGAGCGAAATCCCCGCCCACGGCGTGCTTATGGTAAAACTTTCAAAAACAGAATAGGCTATGAGAAGATTCTTCCACACGGCATTATTCCTCTCCTGCCTGCTCGCAGCCGCTTCCTGCGGCCGCAGCGGCTCCATCTCGTGCGTGGAAAAGATTGAGGTAACCACCCCCGAAGGGACCGCCCCCCGCCTCCCCTCGCTCGTAGAGGTACGCATCGGCGGCAAAAGCGAAATCCGCCGCGTAAAATGGACCAACTCCCTGCGCGAGACAGAGGAGAGCCAGGCCGCCTTGCCCGCCGGCAGCGTTTACACCGTGCAGGGCTACATAATCGGCGACAACACCACCGACGGCGGCTACCCGGTGGAGGCGACGGTGACTGTGGACACCATCCCCTGGAGCGTCCCCTCCCGAACCCCCGCCGCAACAGCGCTCCCGCTTGGCGACGTCCGCCTTACGGGAGACAACCGCCTCACCGGCAACCGCGACCTGGACATCGCAAACCTTTTGAGCCTGGACATAACGCAACAGCTATACAACTACCGCGACACATACGGCCTGCCCACGGAGGGCTACACGGTCTCCGATGGCTGGGACTCCCCCACCACCAAACTCAAGGGGCACGGCAGCGGCCACTATATGTCGGCGCTGTCTTTCGCCTTCGCATCGACATCCGACCCTGCGGTAAAAGAGCAGCTGCGGGAGCGTATGACCCGTATGGTGACCGAGTTGCGCGCCTGCCAGGAGCGCACCTTCGTGTGGGACAGCACCCTTGGACGCTACCGCGAGGCGCGCGACCTGGCCCCCGAGGCCGAGCTGCGCACTATGGAGGGTTCCTGGGCCGCCTTTGACCGCTACAAGCGCCACTGCGACAAATACGGCTACGGATACCTCAACGCCATTCCCGCGCAGCACTGCGCCTTGATAGAGAAATACGCCCCCTACAACAACGAGCTGGGTGTATGGGCTCCCTACTACAGCATCCACAAGCAGTTAACCGGCCTGCTGGATATCGCCGAGAACATCGACGACGCACAAGTTTCGGCCCTGGCGCTGCAGACTGCAAAGGATATGGGGCTTTGGGTCTGGAACCGCCTGCACTACCGCACATTCGTGCAGGAGGAGGGTTCCGCAGCAGAGCGCCGCGCCGCTTTCGGCAACCGCTACGAGATGTGGAATATGTACATCGCGGGCGAAGTAGGCGGAATGCAGGAGGTCCTCTCCCGCCTCAGCCTTAAGGCTTGCGACCCGCAGGAGAGCGCAAAGCTGCTGGAAGCGGCCTCTTACTTCGACGCCCCTGCCTTTTACGGCCCCCTCTCGCGCAACATAGATGACATCCGCAACCGCCACGCCAACCAGCACATCCCGATGATTGTAGGAGCCCTCAAGCTCTACGGCGCGGGTGGCGAGGAGAAATACTACAACATCGCCAGCAATTTTTGGGAGATGATACAGGGGCGTTATTCCTACGCAATGGGGGGCGTGGGCAACGGCGAGATGTTCCGCCAGCCCTACTCGCAGATGATGAGTATGAACACCAGCGTGATGAGCGACCCCGAGGGGAACCTCCACCCCAACCCCGACATCAACGAGACCTGCTGCGCCTACAACCTGGCCAAGCTCACCAAAGACCTTAACTGCTACAACCCCCTCGACGCCCGCTATATGGACTATTACGAGCGGCTGCTCTATAACCAGATAGTGGGAAGCGTGCACCCCACGGAATATGGCGTGTGCTATCAGTATGCAGTGGGGATGAACGCCATAAAGCCCTTCGGCAGCCCCACCCCGCAGGAGACCTGCTGCGGCGGCACCGGCGCCGAGAACCACGTGAAATATCAGGAGGCGGCCTATTTTGCGGGGGGCGACTCGCTGTTCGTGGCTCTCTACCTCCCCACAGAGGTCAATTGGCGCGCCAAAGGGGTCAAATTCCGTCAGGAATGCAAGTGGCCCGCCGAGCGCAGCGTCATCACCATCGAGCAGGGGGGCGACTTCGCCCTCTTTCTCAGAGTCCCCTACTGGGCCACCGATGGCTTCAGCGCAAAGCTGGGCGGCCGGGAAATGGCCTCCGGCGCCCGCCCGCAGTCTTATGTGGAGATTCCTATGCGCAGCTGGAAGGCGGGGGACAAGGTCGAAATCTCGATGCCCTTCACTCCCCATCTGGACTTCGGCCCCGACAAGATGGACCTGGCCGCCACCGGCATAAACCAGTCCGGCACCCACTTTGACCCTATGTGGGAGGGGGTGGTGATGTACGGCCCGCTGGTTATGGCATCGCCCGACATAACGATTTGGGAGCAGGCGCAGTTTGACCTGAGTCCCGACCTTCGGGAGATAACCGCCATCGGAGCATCGCCCGATGGCGGCACCGACGGCAACCTCTACAGCCTGACTCTTGGCGGCAAGACCTTCTTTCCCGACTACTACAACACAGGCCACGCCACACACTATCTGCGGCTCAACGTGCTTTCAGGCGCCTCAAAGGCGGGGGATGACTCCGGCCGCATCTATCTGGAGCAGGCGCTGCAGATTGCCCGCAGCCGCACTCAAAGCAGCGGCGACTGGGCTCCGCGGGGTTATGCGAGAATGGAGGAGCGTCTCTCTGCGGCCGAGGCGGTAGCCGCCGACGAAAAGGCCACGCCCGAGGCTCTGACCAAGGCCGCCTCTGACCTGAACGCAGCCATCAACTCGATGCGTCCCTCCACTCTTGCCGAGACAGAAGACCTCGAGCCGCTGCTGGGGGCCCTTTCTGCCGCCAAGCAGATTCCTGACAAGAGCACGCAGCTGCGCCAGGCCATCGATTTTGCCGATATGGTGGTGCAGTATGTCAACGACGGCTCCGGCACCAAAGATCTGATAGAAAAAGCGCAGAAAATGCTGGAGGCTGCCGCAAAATAGCGACCCCTCCCCTGTCAACAAACGAAATTATACTTGTATCGGATATATTGGAAAGATAAAAATCATCCAGTGTGATAAATACTCCAATAACCCTACAACCACATATTCCAACACTGCAAATACGGTTTATTTCTCGTATTCTAAAGAACACGGACTCATTGAACATATTTACTATTTCAAAAATCACAAATTAGTGAAGAGTGTTGATCTGAATCAGGGAGTTACTCCTCATGCTCATTATTGGAATAGCGGTGTTGTGGGCAGAAAGTCTCATAGTCAGCATAACACTCGCGAACTTTCTGCACGTGACACCCGTTTGGTGAAACTTGCACAAGAGTATAACAACAAAAATCACCACAATGGATAGACATGTACTTATTCAGAATTTCTGGAACGTGGGCTTTGATGGCGACAAATCCCTTACCCAAGAGGAATTGG
>CAVLDO010000019.1:0-36487 GCA_963662035.1 Bacteroidaceae bacterium
CGTCAGTCTCGATGAATGGACAAGCGGCGGAAGCATAGAAGGAATAAGACACATTCACTTACGGGAGTTTCTGCAAACGGTATTATGATTGCGTGCGAACGATGATGAAATGCGTTGACGAGGGATTCTCAACTTCCCAAAAATAATGATTACATTTGCGCGGTCAGTAGAAACTTATGCCAGAGAGCAACTTTATAGACTACGTGAAGATTTACTGCGCTTCGGGCGCGGGCGGGGCGGGCAGCGTGCATCTGCGCCGTGAAAAGTATGTGCCCAAAGGGGGGCCCGACGGCGGCGACGGCGGCCGTGGCGGCCACATAATCCTGCGGGGCGACAGGCAGATGTGGACCCTTATCCACCTCAAATACAAGAAGCACATCAAGGCCGATGGCGGCGAGGCGGGCAGCGGCGGCCTGCGCAGCGGCGCCGACGGCAAGGACATCTATCTGGATGTTCCGCTGGGCACCGTGGCCCGCGATGCCGAGACGGGAGAACTCATCTGCGAGGTTATGGACGACGGTCAGGAGGTGATTCTGCGCCGCGGCGGCCGCGGCGGGCTGGGCAACAACAACTTCAAGAGTCCCACCAACCAGACGCCGCGCTATGCCCAGCCGGGCGAGCCGTGCCAGGAGGGGTGGGTCACCCTGGAACTCAAGATAATGGCCGATGTCGGGCTGGTGGGGCTGCCGAATGCGGGCAAATCGACTCTGGTGTCGGCCCTTTCTGCAGCGCGGCCCAAGATTGCCGACTACGCCTTCACCACTCTGGAGCCGAGTCTGGGCATCGTCTCCTACCGCGACGACCGCTCTTTTGTAATAGCCGACATCCCCGGCATAATCGAGGGGGCACACGAGGGGCGCGGCCTGGGGCTGCGGTTCCTGCGCCACATAGAGCGCAACTCGATGCTGCTGTTTATGGTGGCTGCCGACACGGATGATGTGGCCGCAACCTACGATATGCTGCTGCGCGAACTGCAGCTCTACAACAGCGAACTGCTTGACAAGGATCGCATACTGGTCATAACCAAAGACGACCTGCTGGACGACGAGCTGCGCGCCGAGATAGAGAAGACGCTCCCCGCCGGTGTGCCCCACACCTTCATCAGCGCCGTGACGGGCAGCGGGCTGATGCACCTCAAGGATATGGTATGGGAGGTGCTCAACCGCCCTATTTAGGCTGCTTGCGGGCTGCTTCGGAGCTCTCGCGCTGCCAGCGCAGCATCATAATCACGGAATTTACAAGATAGACGCTCCACATCAAAAGTGTGGCGATGCTGGCGCTGTCGCTGCCCGACAGGACATTCTTGAGCCACATCACCACGGTGGCGGCGTTGATGGCAATCCATATCCACCAGTTCTCGCTGTAGCGGCGCACCGTGAGCACGAATGCTATCATAGTGCCCACCGTGGTGAAGGCGTCGGTCATCGGCATCGCATCGCCGACGTGGCGCAGAGCAAGACCCAGCAGCAATGTGCCCGCGGCGGTCACTGCAAGATACAGCAGCCTCTGCGGCCAGTTCATCTGCCGCTTGATGACCTCCGCATTCTCATTGTTCATATTCTTTTTCCAGGCGTTGAAGCCCACGAACTCCAGCGGCAGCAGATAAAACACGTTCAGCAGCGTCTCGCCATAATAGGTCGCCTTGTATGATATATAGGAGTAGAGGGCGCACTGGATTCCGCCGAAAATGTAGGTGCCCAGCTTGCCCTTGCCGGTGAGCACCACCGAGATTGCGCCGCAGGTGGCGCTTATCACCGCTATGGCGCTATCGCCGTGGATTATGGAGGGAATCAGGATGGAAAGCGTGCACACTGCCAGATAGATGACCTCGTAGGGCTTCCAGCCCGCGGTCTCCAGTCGGATATATTCTCTGAATGTCATAGCGGCACAAATGTATAAAAAAAGCCGGTCCTTTTGCGGAACCGGCCTTTTGTATGGTGATTTTTGAGATTACTCCTCTTCGAGGCGCAAATGCTGAACGTAGATAGCTTTGTTTTTCTGCTCTCTGCGGACTACAGAGGGTTTCTTGAACTCGCGGCGGCCGCGGAGCTCGCGGACGGTACCGGTTTTTTCAAATTTGCGTTTGAATTTCTTCAGGGCCTTCTCAATGTTTTCACCCTCTTTGATCTGTACGATAATCATAATTTGCTACACCTCCTTTTATTAGGGACTGCAAAGATAGTCAAGTTTTTTGCATCCCCAAATTTTTGTTACCTTGGCGCCTATGGAAGAGAGGTTTATAGAGTATATCCTCGCGCAGCGGCGCTATTCGCCCCGCACGGCGGAGATTTACCGGGGGGTGATAGACGAGTTCCGCCGCTTTGCCCTGCCGGAGGTGGAGGGTGCTCCATCCGAAGAGCAGCTCAAGGAGGCCCTCACCCCCGGTCTGATAAGGGGATTCGTGGCCACCGCGCTGGAGGCGGGAGAGAGCCCGCGCACCGTCAACCTCAAGCTCTCTGCCCTTAGCAGCTTTTGCTCCTGGCTGGTGAAGAACGCCTTTCTGGAGTCGAACCCGGTGCACAAGGTTTACCGCCCGAGGGAAGACCATCCGTTGCCGCAGTTCTACACGCAGGCCAGTTTGGACGCCTTTCTTGAAAAAAGCGCGCAGCAGGAGGCCTCCGAAGCCGGGCAGGAGAGCTGCGGCAAGGTCCCCTTCGCCCAATTGCGCACCAGAATGATGATACTGCTGCTCTACACCACCGGGATGCGGCGCGCCGAGCTGTGCAATCTGCGCTGCGGCGATTTCGATGCTTCGCGCAGGGTGCTGCGCGTGACAGGCAAGGGGGATAAAACCAGAGAAATTCCCATACCGGAGAGGGTATGCAAAGAAATTTTGTTATATTTGGAAAGGCTTAAAAGTGAAGCGGGGGGCGGCTGTGGCTGGTTTTTTGTAACGGACAGCGGGCGGCAGCTTTATCCCCAGTTCGTGAACAACACGGTCAAGGCGGCCTTCGGCGGCGAGGAAGGTTTCTCCGGCAAGAAATCGCCCCACGTGCTGCGGCATTCGCTGGCAACCCACCTGCTGAACAACGGGGCCGACATTAACAGCATAAAAGAGGTGCTCGGGCACTCTTCGCTTGCGGCGACTCAGGTCTATACGCACAATTCGTTCGAGCAGCTCAAAAGTGTATATGTAAACGCTCATCCAAGAGCAAAAAAATGATGTGAAATGGAAATCAAGGTTCAATCAATCAAGTTCGATGCAGATCAGAGACTGCTCGACTATGTTAACCTCAAGGTTGGCAAACTGGAGAAATTCTACGAAGATGCGATTTGCTGCGAGGTGGCCCTGTCCTTGCTTCCCGACCCTGCAAACAAAAACGTTAAGGTCAGGGTGCTCATTCCGGGCAGTGAAGTGGTTGTGGAGCGCAATGCGGACACATTCGAAAACGCCGTTACAGAGTGCGTGGGCGTGCTCAAAGACAAGCTGGTGTCGGCAAGGGAGAAACGCTACAGATAGAGTTTTCAGTCAAAAAACAGCGAGGCCAGCTCCCTGCAGTTGACCTTCCCGAAATAGTCGCCGGGCGAGATTTCAGAGATCCGCCCGGCGATTTTTTCTTTGTCGTGCGGGCAGCCGGTCATCTTGGCGCAGAACTCCTCTATGGGCCGGGTGAAAAAGAAGTCCCCGGTGATAGACAGGCGGGAGATGACCCCCCGCTCCACATCAAAAGTGATTTCCACTACGCCGCAGGGGAGCTTTGCGCTGTTGGAGAAGGTGTATCGGGGGCTGGCGGCAAAGTTCCACGCGTCGGTGGAGTATTTGCTCTCCGCCAGGGAGCATATGGCCGCCCTGTCGGCATCGGAATAGGTGTAGAGCGCCGCCGTGCCCGAGATTCTGCCGGAGAGGTATTGCACAAACTCCTCCACGTCCATCGGCCGCATCAGATGGCTGGAGATGTTGGTGACGCGGCTCACATTGCTCTTGACCGCTTTGTCGCTGTATTTGAGGCTGCGGCTTTTGAGCGCGCCTGACAGCGAACTCATAGAGGCGTTGAAGAGCAGCGTGCCGTGCTGCAGCACGCGGCCCCGCCCGGTGCAGATGGCGTTGCCGGAGAATTTGCGGTGGTCTATGCACAGGTCGTTGCGCCCCTCCAGGCGGGCGTCCACCCCCAGGGAGGCGAGCGCCTCCAGTATGGGGGCGGTGAAGCGGCGGAACATCTGCGAAGTGTCCTCTTCGTCGCGGCGGGCGTCGATGAATGTGAAGTTGACGTTGCCCAGGTCGTGGAACACCGCTCCGCCGCCGCTCAGGCGCCGGACCACCTTGATGCCGTGGCTTTTTACATAGTCCATATCGATTTCCGCAAGGGCGTTCTGGTTGCGGCCGATCACCACGCAGCTTTGGTTGCGCCATAGCCGGAATACCGGCTGCGAAAAGTTGTACAGCAGATATTCTTCTGCGGCGAGGTTGCGGTAGGGGTCGGTTTCGGGGTCATTTATGTAAATCATTGCGGGCAGCGTTTGCATTCGGCCCGTAAAGATAGTATATTTGAAAGACAACAATAAGTCTGTTTTTTTAGAGGCACGCTCGGGAGAGGGGCATTGATAGAAAATGTGCGGCGGGCTGCCGGGGGTTGTGGAGTTGTGGAGTTTAGAAAGATTAGCAGGGTCAGATTATGAAGGGTTTGATTTTTGGGGCGGCTGCGCTCGCATCGCTCTTTGCTGCGGTGCCGGCCATCGCGCAGAACATCGTGAACATTATGGAGCAGATGGCGGAGGCCGGGGCCTCGGCCGATGATGCGGAGGATTATCTGCAGCAGTATTCTGTGCTGGATCTGAATGTGGCGACGCGCGCGGAGCTGCTCTCCAGCACCCTTTTTTCGCCATTCCAGATAGAGAGTCTGCTGGACTACCGCGCCGAATACGGGGCGCTGCTCTCCGCTGCGGAACTTGCTTTGGTGGATGGTTTTTCAAAGGAATTCTGCGACAGTATAGAGGGGCGCATCACCCTTGGGAGCGGCACGGCGGCGGAGACTTCGCTGCAGGCGCGCTCCCGATACAAATTCAAGGGCGGCACGCCCGGAGTGCATCAGTACAACCGGTTCCTGATGCGGCGCGGCCTCTGGCAAGGCGCTCTGCTGGCAGAGAGCGATGCAGGAGAGAAGCCCCTCATAGACCACATAGGCGGCTATCTGGCATACGAAAAAGGGCATTTGAAGTTTATTGCGGGGGATTACAGCGCCTGCTTCGGCCAGGGTGCGGCTCTCTGGAGCGCCTTTGCGTTCAGCGGTGCCGGAATTCCGGCCTCTCTGCTGCGGCACGCAAAAGGGATAACCCCCTATAAGTCGGCCGACGAAAATCGGGCTCTGCGCGGCGCCGCGGCCACGCTCTTGCTCGGCGGGGGCTGGGAGGCCACTGTGCTGCTCTCGGCGGCAGCAGTCGACGCCAAGGTCACCGATGAGGGCTACACCTCAATCAGCAAGACCGGCCTTCACCGCACCGTTTATGAGAAATCGTGCAGAAATGCAATGCGCGAATATCTCGCGGGGGCCAATCTTACCCGCCGCAGCGCCCGTCTGTACTGCGGCATAACGGCCGTGGCATACGGCTACAACCGCCGCAACGCCCGCAAGGCGGAGCCATACAATCAGCTGCAGATGTACGACGGCCTCTGCGGCAACATCTCCGCCGACGCCCTGCTCAGCCTGGGGCACTGGAGGTTGTCGGCGGAGGCGGCGCTGGGAAAGGGGCTGCGCCCGGCGGCGGTGGCAGCAGCGGTGTACTCGCCTTCCTACAGCTTAGAGGCGGCGCTGCATCTGCGCTATTATCACAAGGGATACATCGCCCCGCACGCTGGCAGCTATTCCTCCATTTCGTCGGTCTCCAACCAGACCGGGGCGGTGCTCTCGCTGCTCTGGCGGCCGCTACGCCCACTCACTCTGACATCCCACAGCGAGGCGGTGCGCTATCCGTGGGCGCGCTATCGGGTGGACGGCCCCTCGTTTGCCTTCAGCGAAAAACTCTCCGCCTTTCTGGAGGCCGGCGAGTTTGTTTTTTCACTGCGGGAGAACTTCTCTTACCGCACCGCCGACCACAGCCGCCGCCACTCCATCAAAGGGACGGCCATCTGGGAGAAAGGGCGGTGGCGCTGCACGCTGCGCGCCGGGTTGTCGTTGTGCGGCATAGACGGCGAGAGGTCAGCCGGCACTGCCATATCTGCTGCCGCGGCCCGCAGCTTTTTCAAGGGGCGCTGCAGCGCAAACCTCTCCGCAGCCCGGTATTGCACCGATGGCTATGACGCCCGCGTCTATCTCTACGAAAGCGACCTGCCCGGCAATTTTTCTTTCAATTACTATCTCGGCAAGGGAATTGCAGCAAGGCTCCTGGTCAATGCAAAAATGGGTCGTGGAATCACTCTGAGCGGTATCGCGGCCTATTCGGGAGTTTTTGAGGCGAGGGTGCAGGCCGACTTTGATTTTTAAGGTAACAAAACATTTGCTAATTTTACCCCTTCGCAAACTCTCGGACGTTTTTAATGGGTAAGACAATCGCCATAGCCAATCAGAAAGGAGGCGTGGGCAAGACCACGACGGCAGTGAATCTGGCCGCAAGTCTGGCCGCGACGTCGGTGCGCACCCTCCTGGTGGATGCCGACCCGCAAGCCAATGCCACCGCCTACCTCGGGCTTGGGGCGCAGGCCGCCTCGGGGCAGAACCTCTACCGGAGTGTCTGCGGGGGCGAGCCGCTGCAGAGAATGGTCTGCAACACAATTCTTCCCTGCCTGAAGGCCGTTCCCTCCAACATCGACCTCCTTGGGGTTGAGGTGGAGCTGATGGAGAGCGAAAACCGCGAACTTGCCCTGCGCAGTGTTCTGGACAATGTCAAATCGGAATACGACTACATAATAATCGACACCACGCCGTCGCTGGGCCTGCTCACCATAAACGCCTTCGGCGCCGCCGATTCGGTGATAATCCCGATGCAGCCCGAGTTTTTTGCGCTAGAGTCGCTCGGACGCCTTCTGGGCACCATAAAGGTGGTGCAGGACAAGGTAAACGGCGACCTTGGCATAGAGGGTTTCCTATTCACGATTTACGACAGCCGCATCCCCCTTCACGACGAAATCATCTGCGAGATGAGGGAGCACTTCGGCGACAAGGTGTTCAAGACCATCATAGGCCGCAACGCTTCTCTGGCGGAGGCCCCGTCTTATTCCAAGCCGGCCCTGATTTATGCTCCGGAGAGCGATGCGGCGGCCGATTATATCAAACTGGCGGAGGAACTTCTCGCCAGAAATTCTTACCGCGACAGATGAAAAAGCTGCTTCTGATAATCGTTTCTCTGTTTCTGGCCCTCTCCGCAGCCAACGCGCAGGGCATCTTCAGGCAGAACTCCACAATGACAGGAGTGCCGGGCGAGGGGGCCTCCTCGTCTGAATACAAGGATGACGAAAACGAGGCGCAGGGGGATACCCTGCAGGGCTTCTCTTTCAAGCATCTGACCCGCGGCCTCCACCACAAGGAGCCGCTGCGGCCCGCCTATGCGACCCTGGGCGCCGCCATTATGCCGGGGCGCATCCAGATTTACAACAAGGACTATTACAAGTTGCCGGTGGTTTATGCCGGTATTGGAGCGGGAATCGCCGGCGGAGTCATCTTCAACAGCAAATATCACGAGAGCGGAGATTCCAAGTATGCCACTTACAGGACCCTCTGCTATGCAGGGGCGGCCCTCGTCTATTGGGGGCAGGTGCTGGACGCCGTGGCGAACCTGCCGGAGACGCGGCATCCCGACCCCGCCAAGGCGGCGGTCTATTCCGCACTGCTGCCGGGGCTCGGCCAGGCCTATGTGGGCGACTGGTGGCACATCCCCATCTGGTACAGCGGACTGGCCGTGTGCGGCTACACCCTGCACCTTAACCAGATGCAGTACAAGCGCTACCGTAACATCTACATCCAGGCCAGCGAGTCGGAGTCGGGCTACATAGGCCACATAAACCTGACCCAGGCCACGAGCTACAAGGATCTCTACCACCGCTACCGCGACTACTCCATCGTGGCCACACTGCTGGTGTATGCACTCAATATTATAGACGCCAACGTGTTTGCATATATGAAGGACTTCAATGTGAGCGACGACCTCTCGCTTAACATCAATCCGGCCCTGATAGACAACCTGGACAGCTACTGGGCCCCAACCCCCTCGCTGCCGTCGTTCGGAGTCAATATGACATTTAATTTTTAATCACATAAGGTTTTCAATGTTTAACTCCAAAATCACCTCAAGATACCTTTTAACACTGCTGATACTGATATTGCTCCCTTTGAATGCATCTGCGCAGAAGCGCAGGTTGCAGAGCCGCCGTGTCCTCAAGGATTCCATATCCGTGCTCTGGGAGAAGATCGACTCTATGCAGAAGGCATACGACGAGATGCTCGCCGCCCCTTTTGAAGAGATTGCAATGGTGGACGACGACGACAACGAGAACATAGACGAAGACCGCTACTGCGACCCCGATTCGGCGCTGGCGGCGTGGTACGAGAACCTCCGCCGTCATTCCCAGGACAACGACGAGCTGATGGAGGTAGGGGAGAGCAACCTTACGAGCAACATCCCCGACTCGGTGTATATCGAGCGTCTGAACCGCATCAACACCTCTGTAAAGATTCCCTACAACGATGTTGTGCGCAGCTATATAATTTATTACACCCAAAAGATGCCGCGTCAGAAGATATCCCGCATCGTGGGCCTTTCATCGTATTACCTGCCGATTTTCGAGGAGATATTCGAGCAGTACGGCCTGCCGCCGGAGCTGGCCAAGGTGTCGGTGATAGAGTCGGCGCTTAACCCTATGGCGGTGTCGCGCGCCAAGGCTGCGGGAATGTGGCAGTTTATGCGCCGCACTGCTACCCAGTACGGCCTTGAGATCAACGAGTATGTGGATCAGCGTTTCGACTATATGGAGGAGACTCACGCGGCGGCCAAGTTTCTCAAGGACGCCTATGAGATTTTCGGCGACTGGTCGCTGGCGATAGCCTCGTACAACTGCGGTCCGGGCAATGTTAACAAAGCCATCAAGCGCGCCGGCGGCGGAAGGGATTTCTGGGACGTGTACAAATACCTGCCACGCGAGACCCGCGGCTATGTGCCAGCCTTCATCGCCGCAATGTACACTATGGCATATTACCGCGAGCACAACATTGTTCCCACATATGTGGAGACGCCCCCTCAGGTGGACACCTTCCATATCGGCGGCAACCTGCATTTCGGACAGATTTCGGAGTGCACGGGCATCAGCATGGATATGCTGCGCAACCTCAACCCCGAGTTTGTCAAGGATATAGTCCCGGGAAAGACCAAGACCCGCGTGATAAAGCTGCCCTATAGCTTCTCCGGCGCCTTCATAGATGTTCAGGACACTATTTATGCCTACAAGGACAGCATATTCTTCGATCCGGTGAGGGTCAAGGAGGTTGCGGCCGGCACAGGCAAGATGGCCTCTTCGTCGCGCTCTTCAGGCGGCTCGACCTGCATCACATATAAGGTTAAGAAGGGGGACACTCTGGGCAAGATAGCCTACCGCAACCATACCACCGTGGCCAAGATAAAGAAGTGGAACGGCCTGCGCAGCGACAATATCCGTCCCGGCCAGGTGCTCAAGATCTACAACGGACAAGGCCCCTCCACCACTGTGGCTTCCTCTTCGTCCAAGTCTTCGGGCTCTTCCAAGACTTCGGGAGGATATGTTATTTACACCGTGCGCAAGGGGGATACTCTGTATGGAATAGCCAACAAATACAGCGGCGTGAGCCTCAACGATATTATGGAGCTTAACGGCCTCAACCGCAAGTCCAAGATTTACGCAGGGCAAAAACTTAAGATTAAACGCCAATAAATTTGGAGTTGCAAAAAGTTTTTCTACCTTTGCAACCCCAACCGACGGTGCCATAGCTCAGTTGGTAGAGCAACGGACTGAAAATCCGTGTGTCCCTGGTTCAATTCCCGGTGGCACCACCGCAAAACCCGCTTTTTAAGGCGGGTTTTTTGTTTTATGCCGCGTGTGCAAGAGCGGGCAAGAGCCGGGCGGCAGAAGATGACAAAAAAGGCGTACCCGCATCGGGTACGCCCTTTTTGGGAGCCTTTCACGGGACTCGAACCCGCGACCTGCTCATTACGAATGAGCTGCTCTACCAACTGAGCTAAAAAGGCTTTAGAGACTGCAAAAGTAGTGTTATTTTATGTATTTGTCAATAGCTTCTGCAATGCCTTCGCCACGCAGGTCTCTTTCCAGTATCACACCGTCGGGGCCGATGAGCAGAATCTGAGGGATGCCCTGGATGCCGTAGGTGTCAGTGGGGGTCTTGTCTGTGGTGAATATCACGGGATAGCCGATGCCGAGTTGTGCGGTGGCCGCCTTAGCAGCCTCCTCCTTGTCCCAGACGTTGATGCCCAGAACCTGCACACCCTTGGCCGCATAATCCTTTTCAACTGCAATCAGATAGGGTATTTCCCTGCGGCAGGGACCGCACCATGAGGCCCAGAAGTCCACCAGCACATATTTGCCCTTGCCGGCGAATTCGCTAAGAAAGAGACTCTCGCCGCTGACAAGGTCGGTGCCTTCAATGTCTTTGAATGGCTTGCCTGCGGCAGTGGCCTCCACATTCTTAAGCGCCGTGCGGGTCTTTGCCACGCGCTCGTCGCTAACGATAAAGTCGGCCGCGCCCTCGAGCCACTCGTCAAGCTCAGCCTCGGTTTCGAACATATAGGAGATGTCGCTGATCAGGTAGCGGCCCACGGCATTGGTCTTGTTGGCGTCCCAGAGATCTTTGATGCCGGCCATAAGCTCCTCTTCGGTTTCGAATTCGCCCTGTTCGAAGTTCATCACCTCCAGGAGGGTTTTGGTAAGGGGGCCTGCAGTAACGCAGTTGAGGCTGTCGAGGTTCACTGTCACATTACCCGCCTCTGGCACGAACAGTGCCGCGCGAGGTCCGGGTGCCGAAAGGGTGGCGGCAAGAATGGTGGTGGGGTCGGCCTCACCGCTGAATGTGAACGCGCCGTCCACAATCATTACGGTGTCAACTTTGCCCGAGAAGATGTCCTGCACCAGCACTGTGGCGTCTTTGAGCTCTTCAGTGGGGGTTACGGTGCCTTTGAGCTTATATGTGTTGCTGCTGCAGGCTGCTGTGAGCGCGGCGACAACCATAATTGTCAGAATCCTTTTCATAATATTTATTGTTGATGGTGATTACCAGGCAAGAGCGCTGGCGCCCAATATTGCGGCGTCTGATTCTTTGAGCGCAGAGGGGATGATCTGCACCTTGTTTCTCCACATCTGGAGCAGGTTGGCCTCCATCGCCTCTTTGGTGGGTTTGAAGATGAACTCGCCCGAGCGTGCCAGGCCGCCGAACATCACAATCGCCTCGGGGGCGCTGAATGCCACAAAGTCGGCAAACTGGCGGCCCAGGATGGTGCCGGTGAACTGGAACACGTCAAGCGCCAGCCGGTCGCCCTGCACTGCGGCATCGTAAACATCCTTGGATGTGATTTCGTCCATATTCGCCAGCATACTGTCGTTGTATTTGCCGCTGTCGAGCCATTCGCGGGCTGTACGCGCCACTCCGGTGGCGGAGGCGTAAGTCTCCAGGCAGCCGCTCTTGCCGCAGCCGCAGATGCGTCCGTTGTGGCGCACCGCGCAGGTGTGGCCCAGCTCGCCGGCAAATCCGTCGTGGCCATAAACCATCTCACCGTTGATAACAATGCCGCTGCCCACGCCGGTGCCGAGGGTTATCATTATGAAGTTCTTCATTCCGCGGGCGTTGCCGTAGGTCATCTCGCCCATCGCGGCCGCATTGGCATCGTTGGTGATGGTCACGGGCAGATTCAGCTTGCCGCTGATGTAGTCCCTCAAGGGGACGCTGCCCTTCCTGGCCCAGGTCAAGTTGGGGGCGAAGGCGATCATTCCGGTATAGTAGTTGGCATTGGGGGCGCCTATGCCCACGCCGCGGATCTGGTCCAGCCCGATAACCGAGGCAATGTCGGTTATCGCCTTGCACACGGAATCCATAAATTTCTCGCTCTCTTCGGGGCCGTATTTGGAGGTGATGACGGTCTGTGCCACAATCTCGCCGCGGCGGTCCACGATGCCTATCTTGGTGGTTGTGCCGCCGATGTCTACGCCCACAACATAATTGGTCTCTTTCATGATTAAAGTCTGATTATTCTACGGGGATGTCTTTGTTAACATTTATGCAGCCCTTGACGCTGTAGTAGAGCAGGTAGAGCAGCATTGCGATCACCAGATAGTAGCTGTTCATATAGCCGGCTGTCTTGGCGATGAAGTTCTGGATGAAGGGCATGATGCCGCCGCCCACAACCAGCATCATAAAGATACCGGAAGCCGACTCGGTGTATTTGCCCAGACCCTCAACCGCGAGGCTGAAGATTGAGCCCCACATAACGGATGTGCACAGACCGCAGAGCACCAGCAGCAGGCAGCTAAGAGGCACCTGGAACATTGCAAAGCCGTCGTCGACGCTATAGCCGGGCATATTCACGGTAATGCTCTTGGGAGTGAGGATTGCGGCCAGAACCAGCACGATGGCCACCGAGCAGACGGTAACCATCTGCGCCTTGGGCGATACCTTGCCGGAGATGAGGGTGCTGGAGAAGCGGCCCACCATCATCAGCAGCCAGTAAACGGCGGCGATTGCTCCGCCGATGGCGGCACCATTGACAGTGATGCCCGCACCTTTGGCGCTGGCGTCGGAGAGGAAGAAGGTGATCTGCGAAGGGATGCCTATCTCAATGCCCACATAGAAGAAGATGGCCACCGCGCCCAGCACGAAGTGGCGGAAATTCCAGGCGCTGTGCTCGTATTTCACGCTGCCGGTCTTGGCGGGTTCGGGGATGTTCAGGGAAGAGATGATGATGAAGGCCGCTGCAAACACTGCCATTGCTATGAAGAGCAGGGGAGTGACATCCTTCATAGAGGTGCTTGCGCTCACTGTGCCCACCAGCGCGCCCACCAGCAGAGGGGTGAGGGTTCCGGTGAGGGAGTTGAGGGTGCCGCCGATCTGGATATACTGGTTGCCCTTGTTGCCGCCGCCGCCCAGAATCTTGAGCATAGGGTTTACGACGGTGTTGAGCATACATACGCAGAAGCCGCAGACGAATGCGCCCAGCAGATATACGTAGATGGCGCTGCCGCCCAGGAAGGAGCGGCTGGAGAGCCACTGGATACAGATGCCGAAGAAGCCTGTCGCAAGGGCGATGAGGGTGGTTTTCTTGTAACCCACGCTCATAAGCATCTTGCCGGCGGGGATACCCATAAACAGGTACGCCGCAAAGTTCATAAGGTTGCCGGCCATCTTGGACCATTCGTACTGGTTGCCCCAGATTACGCCGAAGGGAGCGGCCATATTGGTCACGAACGAGATCATCGCGAAGATGAAGCACATCGTGACGATGGCCACCATGTTGGTTTTGTTGTTAGTCATATTCGAGTGTTTTGATTAAAGTCGATTGTCTATTTTAGAAAGTGGATGGTGAGGCCGCTGCGCAGCTTGGGCTCGAACCAGGTGGTTTTGGGCGGCATAATGTTGCCGGTGTCGGCAATGTTTATCAGCTGGTCCATAGATACGGGGTAGAGGGCGAACGCAACCGCCATCTCGCCCGAATCCACTCTGCGGCTCAACTCGCCGAGGCCGCGTATGCCCCCCACGAAGTCGATGCGCTTGTCGGTGCGCAGATCCTTGATGCCGAGGATCCTGTCCAGCACGAGGTCGGAGAGGACGGTGACATCCAGCACCCCGATGGGGTCGCTGTCGTTGTAGGTGCCCTCCCTGGCCGTGAGGCTGTACCACTCGCCGCCCAGGTACATAGAGAAATTGTGCAGGCGGCAGGGGGTGTAGATCTGCGCCCCCTTCTTCTCCACGGTGAAATCCTTCTCCAGCGCCGTCAGCAGCTCTGCGGGGGTGAGGCCGCCAAGATCCTTGACCACGCGGTTGTAGTCCATTATGCGCAGCTCGCTCTTGGGGAAGGCCACCGCCATAAAGTAGTTGTACTCCTCGTCGCCGCGGTGATCGGGGTTGTTCTCGCGCTTTTCCACGCCGATGCGCACGCTGGCCGCTGTGCGGTGGTGTCCGTCGGCAATGTACATCGCGTCTATCTTCTCGAATTCGGCGGTGATGGCATTGATGACGGCACGATCGCTGATGACCCAGAATCGGTGGCCGATGCCGTCCTCCGCCACAAAGTCATACTCCGGCTCGCCTTTCGCGGTGTCGGCAATGATCCTGTCGATGAGTTCATCGTCGCGGAAGGCCAGGAACACCGGCTCTACATTGGCGTTCTGGTCGCGGAAGTGGCGCATACGGTCGTCCTCCTTGTCTTTGCGGGTGAGCTCGTGCTTCTTGATGGCGCCGCTCAGATAGTCGTCCACATTGGCGCAGAGCACCAGCCCGTACTGGGTGCGGCCGTTCATTGTCTGGGCATATACATAATAGTTCTCCTGCGCATCCTGCACCAGCCAGCCGCGCTGCTGCCACAGGCCCAGGTTCTCCACCGCCTTGGCATACACGCGGGGTTCGCTCTCAGCGGCAATGGGGTCAAAGTCGATTTCGGGCTTGATTATGTGCAGAAGCGATTTTTCTCCCGCTTCCTGCCGGGCCTCCTCCGATGAGAGGACATCGTAGGGGCGAGATGCAACTTCGGCCGCATATTTTCTAGGCGGCCGAAGTGCAGCAAAAGGTTTTACCTTTACCATATCAGATTTAGAATTTGTTCAGTTGGAATTTGGTGCAGCCGTCCTGGAAAAAGGCGCAGATCTGCCTTGCGGCGGCAAGGCCGGCGTTGAGGTTGGCTTCCGCAGTCTGGGCACCCATCTTCTTGGGGGTGGCGAACACCCTCTCGCCGAACTGCTCCCGAAGAGAGGCGTAGTTGGCGGGGGCTATGTCGGTGACATACTTGAGGTCGGGACGCTCCCTGAGGGCCTTCTCCAGCCCCGCCTCGTCTATGACCTCCTTGCGGGCGGTGTTTATGAGCAGCGCCCCCTTGGGCATCTTTGACATCAGGTCGTAGCCGATGGAGCCGATGGTCTCCGCTGTGGCGGGGATGTGCACCGACACAAAGTTGCAGCTGCTGTAGAGCTCTTCCACGCTGGCGGCGGGGGTTGCGCCGCTCTCAGCGATTTTTTCGGCGGGGATGAAGGGGTCCACGGCCATCACGCTCATACCCAGGGCCTCGGCCTTTCTGCCCACCAGGCGCCCTACGTTGCCGTAGGCCTGAATGCCGATTTTCTTGCCCAGAATCTCGCTGCCGGTGGCTGGGGTGAACTGGTTGCGGCACATATAAATCATCATCGCTATGGCAAGCTCGGCCACAGCGTTGGCATTCTGGCCGGGGGTGTTCATCGCCACGATCTTGCGCGCGGAGAGGGCCTCCAGATCAAGGTTGTCGTATCCTGCGCCGGCGCGGACCACAATCTTGAGACTCTTTGCGGCCGCTACCACTTCGGCGGTGACCTTGTCGCTGCGCACGATCAGCGCATCAGCGTCTGCCACTGCACAGAGCAGCTCCTCTTTGGCCGTATATTTTTCAAGAAGGGTCAGAGTG
The DNA here is from genome assembly GCA_963662035.1 of Bacteroidaceae bacterium. Lineage (GTDB taxonomy): Bacteria > Bacteroidota > Bacteroidia > Bacteroidales > UBA932 > Equibacterium. Next base: position 15,550 of record CAVLDO010000019.1, read on the forward strand.
TGTCCTGCCCCCTCCACTATATCTCTGATGCCTGCGACTGCTGCGGATGCAAAAGGCTTTTCTGTTGCTACAAGTACTTTCATTGCTCTCTATTTGTGAAGGTTTTCAAATTCCTGCATGCAGGCTATCAGCGCCTCTACCGCCTCTACGGGGCAGGCGTTATAGAGCGATGCGCGGAATCCGCCCACCGAACGGTGGCCCTTGATGCCCACCATGCCGCGCTCTTTGGCGAAGTTGAGGAACTCGTCCTGCAGCGCCTCGTTGCCCTCGCTCATCACGAAGCAGACATTCATTATGGAGCGGTCTTCCTTTGCTGCGGTGCCAACGAACAGGGGGTTGCGGTCGATCTCGTCGTAGAGCATCTGCGCCTTTTGCACGTTGATTTTGTTGATGGCCTCCACGCCGCCGATGCTCTTGAGCCACTTGAGGGTCTCGTTCATCACAAAGATTGAGAATACGGGCGGGGTGTTGAACATAGATTCTCCGTCGATGTGGGTCCGGTAGTTGAGCATCGTGGGGATGTAGCGGCTCACCTTGCCAAGGGCATCCTTGCGCACGATCACGAATGTGACGCCGGCAGGGCCCACATTCTTCTGAGCGCCGCCGTAGATGAGGGAGTATTTGGAGACGTCCACCGGACGGCTCATTATGTCGGAGGACATATCGGCGATCAGAGGTACGGGGCTGTCGATGTCCTTGCGGATCTCTGTGCCGTAGATGGTATTGTTGGTGGTGATGTGGAAATAGTCCGCATCGGCGGGGATTGTGAAATCCTTGGGGATATAGCTGAAGGTCTTGTCGGCAGAAGAGGCCACGACGACCGCTTCTCCGATACCCTTGGCCTCTTTGCAGGCTTTCTTGGCCCAGACGCCCGTCTCCAGATAAGCCGCCTTCTTTTCAAGGAAGTTCATAGGGACGCAGAGGAACTGGGTGGATGCGCCGCCGCCCAGGAACAGCACCTCGTGGGTGTCGGGGATGTGCAGCAACTCCTTCCAGAGAGATCGGCACTCGTCCATTACGGCAGACCACTCTTTGGAGCGGTGGGAGACTTCGATCACCGACATTCCGGTGTTTTTGAAATCTTTGAGAGCGTCGATTGCAGATTCGATGGCAGCCTTGGGAAGTACGCAAGGGCCGGCGTTGAAGTTGTATGCTTTTTTCATTTGAATGGAGTTTGAAGTTCCGATGTTAATGCCTCAAAGGTACAAATTCTTCAGTTGTTTTTTCGCAATAGTGGCACAATAGTTTCACTTTTTCGCACTCTTTTATGGTGGTGAAACGGGTCGTCACCCTCTGGTGGTTGGTCACGCACATCGGGTTGGAGCACTTGGCGATGCCCACCACCGTGTCGGGAATCTCAATCTTTTTCTTCTCCACCACCGTGTAGTCGCGGATTATGTTCACCGTGGCGTCGCGGGCGGCAAGGGCTATGCGCCCCAGTTCGTCGTCGGAGAAGAAGCGGTCGGAAATCTTGATTATCCCCTTGCGCCCCAGCGACTTGCTCTCCAGGTTGATGCCGATTGTGACAGGGTTGGAAGATTGGGTGAGGTCCAGAATGTCGATTATCTGGAATATGTTCTGCGCCGGGATGTGGTCCAGCACGGTGCCGTCCTTGATGGCGCTCACTTTGAGCTGAGTGTTGTTTTCTGCCATAATGTCCATTATTTATATCCCAGCAGATAGGCGATGATGGCCATACGGACATACATGCCGTTTTCCGCCTGCTTGTAAAAATATGCGTAAGGAGTGTCGTCCACATCCTCCGCGATTTCGCCCACGCGGGGCAGGGGGTGCAGAATCTTCATATTAGAGCGCACTCCGTCCAGCATCGAGCGCTCCAGCCGGTACACGTCCTTGACCTTTTCGTATTCCATAGGGTCGGAGAAGCGCTCCTGTTGCACGCGCGTCATATAGAGTATGTCGCAGTCGTTCAAATGCTCCTTGAGGGAGGTCGTCTCGGCGAACGGGATGCCGCGGCGGCGCAGGAACTCCTTGTATTCCTCCGGCATCTTGAGCTCGTCGGGGGAGGTGAATATGAACTGCGGGTCAAACAGCGAGAGGGCCTGCAGCAGCGAGTGCACCGTGCGGCCGTATTTGAGGTCGCCCACCATATTGATGGTGACTCCGTTCAGCCGCCCCTGGGTCTCCTGTATGGTGTAGAGATCCAGCAGCGTCTGGCTGGGATGCTGATTGGCGCCGTCGCCGGCATTCACCACCGGAATGCCGCACACCTCGCTGGCATAGCGGGCCGCCCCCTCCAGAGGGTGGCGCATCACTATGATATCCACATAATTAGATACCATTTTGATGGTGTCCTTGAGGGTCTCGCCCTTGCTGATGCTGGTGTTGGACACGTCGCTGAAGCCGATGACGCGGGCGCCGAGGCGGTTGGCGGCGGTCTCGAAGCTCAGGCGCGTGCGGGTCGACGGCTCAAAGAACAGGCAGGCGACCACTTTGCCCTCCAGCAGCTTCTGGCTGCCGCGCTCTTCCATCTCGCAGGCGATGGAGAGTATGTGCAGAATCTCCTCTTTGGAGAAATCGCGGATAGATATCAGACTTTTCGGCATATACAGATTTTTTGCATTGATTCCAGAAATTGCCCCGTGCGGGAGAGGGGGACGCAGGTCTGCAGGGTGCATTGCGAACCACATTGCAGATTGAGAGGCAATAGGCGCTGCTCTTTGAGATACTTCATCACGGAGTTCATCTGCGAGTAGTCGAAGCTTATTTCGTAGAGTTCGGTGGCGGTTTTCTCCACCTCCTGCGCGTTTGCTATGGCATCCGCCGCAGCGCTGCGGTAGGCAGCTATGAGCCCCGAGGTGCCCAGCAGAATCCCGCCGAAGTAGCGGACCACCACAATCAGTATGTCGCTGAGCGAACTTGAGAGAATCTGTCCCAGGATCGGGCGGCCGGCGGTGCCGGAGGGCTCACCGTCATCGTTGGCCCGCCAGTGCTCTCCGCCCGCCCCGATGCGCCACGCATAGCAGTGGTGCCGGGCGTCGAAGTACTCCTTTTTGATGTTTGCGATTATCTCCCGGGCCCCGGATTCGCTCTCCACCGGAAAGGCGAAAGAGATGAACTTGCTCCCCTTGTCTTTATAGAGACCTCTGGAGGGGGAGCTTATGCTTTTGTAGCAATCTGTGGGTTGCCCGGGGTTCATTCTGAATTGCGAATGTAAGCCAATTTTTGTATTTTTGCAAGGTTATAACAGAACACAAAAGCCTATATGATTTATAAGATAAAGGCCACCATTCCTATCAGCAAGATATTTATGCGCGAGGTGGCAGTCTCTTCGCAGATGAACCTCTTCAGGTTCAACCGCTATATTCTCACCGAACTCGGATTTTCCTGCGACCAGCTGGTTATTTACAAGGCATTCGACGCCAAAGGAGAGCTCAAGGCTCAGTACGGTCTCTTTGACCTGGGCAGCGGCACGATAGACAAAATCACTTTCAAAGATCTCTTCGATGCAGAGTATCAGCGCATCGAGCTTGTGTACGACATCAAGACCAAGAGGGTGATAATCCTCTCTCTTGAGGGGGAGATTCCGGAAAATCCCCGTATGGACTACCCTGCCATAATCGGCGAGAAGGGGCACAATCCCTCGCAGTTCGCCGACAAATACGAGGACTATCTCTACGAGAAGCCCCTAAAGCCCGCCTCAAGCGCCACTGCAGAGGATGATGACGATGACTTCGACAGCGGGGATGAGGAGAGCGACGATGAGGACGCTGCCGAGGTTTACGACGGCGGCCTTGAAGACGACACGCTTGAGTAATACACCCGCTTGACCAAGAAGCTTCTGATCATATTGGGTCCGACAGCTGTCGGCAAGAGCGACTTCGCGCTGGAGAAGGCGAAGGAGCTCTCGTCGCCCATAATCAATTGCGACTCCCGCCAGATTTACCGTGAAATGGACATAGGCGTGGCCCGCCCCGGCGAAGACTGCCTGGCGGCGGTGCGCCACTATTTCATAGCGACCCGGTCTGTCACCGAGCATTACACCGCCGGCATGTTTGAGATAGACGCGCTCGAATTGCTGCGCGAGCTCTTCAAAACCTATGACACTCTGGTGATGGCTGGCGGCTCGGGATTCTATATCGATGCCCTCTGCAACGGGCTGGACGACTTCCCGCCCGCCGATCTTGAGCTGCGCGCCGCGCTTGACGCCCGACTTGAGAGCGAAGGAATCGGGGCGCTGCAGCGGCAGCTGCTGGAGATAGACCCCGAAAGCTATAGTGCCATAGATTTGAGCAACCGTCAGCGGGTGGTGCGGGCGCTGGAGGTTTCGCTGCAGACCGGCCGCCCCTTCTCCTCTTTCAAGCGGGAGCGCAGCAAGAGCCGCCCCTTCGAAATCGAAAAAATAGGGCTGATGCGCTCCCGCGAGTGCCTCTACAGCCGCATAGACCGCCGGGTGGATGTTATGATGGAGCAGGGACTGGAGGCGGAGGCGCGCTCTCTGATGCGGTACCGCGCTCTGCCGGCCCTCAACACCGTGGGTTACAAAGAGTTGTTCGCATGTTTCGACGGCGAATACCCGCTGGACGAGGCGGTGCGCCTGATAAAGCGCAACAGCCGCCACTACGCCAAGAAGCAGATTACCTATTGGCGCCGGGATTCTTCAATAAACTGGATAAATCTTTAGTTTCCGATTTCGGAGATGAACTTGATGCGCACCAGACGCACCTGGGTCTCGTCGTAGTCGCCCAGATCGCGCATCGCCTCGTCCACCGAATCGCTGTGGGCCTCCTCCTTGAAGTAGGTGAAGATGTCGTCCATATCATCGGGGTCCACAGTGCTGTGGATATAGTAGTCGATGTTCAGCCGGGTGCCGGAGTTCACCAGCGACTCTATGTCGTCAAGCAGTTCGTTCATATCCATATCCTTGGCCTTGCAGATGTCCTCGAAGGGGACCTTGCGGTCTATGCTGGTGATGATGTAGGCCTTGTTGGATGATTTGCTGGCGACATTGCGGATCATTATGTCGGTGGGCCGCAGAATGTCGTTCTCCTCCACATAGCGGGCGATAACCTTGATGAACGGGGCGCCGAACTTGCGGGCCTTGCCCTCGCCCACGCCCTGGCAGTGGTGCAGCTCCTCCAGCGTGACGGGGTAGAGGATCGACATATCCGCCAGCGACGGGTCGGAGAATATGACCCACGGCGGCAGCTTCTTCTGCGCGGCAACCTTGCGCCGCTCCTCCTTTAGGATCGAGAGCAGGATGGCATCGCCGCCGCTGCCCGGATTGGGCTTGACGCGGGTGAGCGAGGCGTCGTCGTCGTCATCATCGCACTCGGCGAAGGTGCGCTCGCGCGTGAGCATAACGGGGTAGGGCTTCTTCATAAACTCCCGTCCCTTGCCTGTGACGGTTACCAGGCCGTAGCGGTCTATGTCCTTGTCCAGCAGGTGCAGCACCAGCCCCTGCCTGATCACAGCCGCCCAGAAACGGGGGTCGTGCTCTTTCCCGATGCCGAACAGCGGGTGCTTGTGGTGATTGTAAGACTTTATTATTGAGTTGTTCACGCCGGAGAGGATCTCCGCCAGATATTCGGTCTTGAAATTCTCCTTGAGCGAACAGATGAGCTCCATCACATACAGCATCTCCTGCTCGCCGTTGAACTGCTCCTTGGGGGTGAGGCAGTTGTCGCAGCAGCCGCAGTTGTTCCCGATGTAGTCCTCGCCGAAATAGTTGAGCAGAATCTTGCGCCGGCACTGGTTGCTTTCTGCATAGGAAACCACGTCCAGCAGCAGCTGCTTGCCGATTTCCTGCTCGGAGATGGGCTTGCCCTGCATAAACTTCTCCAACTTCTGGATATCCTTGGGGTTGTAGAAGGTTATGCACTTGCCCTCGCCGCCGTCGCGGCCGGCGCGTCCCGTCTCCTGGTAGTACCCCTCCAGGCTCTTGGGCACATCGTAGTGTATCACAAAGCGGACGTCGGGCTTGTCTATGCCCATTCCGAAGGCGATGGTGGCCACAATCACATCCACCCGCTCCATCAGAAAGTCGTCCTGGTTGGCTGCGCGGGTGGCGGCGTCCAGTCCGGCGTGGTAGGGGCGCGCCTTGATTCCGTTCACATTCAGCAGCTGGGCGAGTTCCTCAACCTTCTTGCGGCTCAGGCAGTAGATTATGCCGCTCTTGCCGGGATTCTCCTTTATGAATTTGATGATTTCCCGCTTGGCGTCGGTCTTTTCGCGGATTTCGTAATAGAGGTTGGGGCGGTTGAAAGAGGATTTGAACACCTTGGCGTCGGTCATTCCCAGATTCTTCTGGATGTCGCTCTGCACCTTGGGGGTGGCTGTTGCGGTGAGGGCTATCATCGGCGCCCTCCCTATCTGGTCCACGATTTCGTTGATGCGGCGGTATTCGGGGCGGAAGTCGTGCCCCCACTCGGAGATGCAGTGCGCCTCGTCTATGGCGTAGAAGGAGATTTTGATGCTCTTGAGCATCGCGATGTTCTCCTCCTTGGTGAGCGATTCCGGAGCCACGTACAGCAGTTTGGTGAGGCCGCTGGTCAGATCGGCGCGCACCTGCTGTATCTGGGTTTTGTTCAGGGATGAATTGAGAAAGTGGGCTATGGCGGTGCTGTTTTCGCTATGCACGAACTCGCGCATCGCGTCCACCTGGTTCTTCATCAGGGCTATTAGGGGGGAGATTACAATCGCGCAGCCGGGCAGGCAGAGTGCCGGCAGCTGGTAGCAGAGGGATTTGCCGCCCCCGGTGGGCATCAGCACGAAAGCGTCGCCGCCGCCCATCAGATGGGTTATGATCTCCTCCTGATTGCCTTTGAAGGAGTCGAAGCCGAAAAATGTCTTTAGCCTGGTGTGTAATACGTCTCTGTCTATTGCCATAATCAATCGTTCGCAAAACGAACCAGCTACCAAAAATATCCTCAAAAATCAACTTGGCAAAAAAAACTTGATAGCCGTGATGTTCGTTTTGGTAAATAATGAGTATATTTGCGATTCACAATAAGCGTTTTATAAAGTTATAAAAAATATCAAAAAAGATGAAATCTATTAAAGTAATCGCTCTCAGCGCGCTGGTTGCACTTACGGGTGTATCCTGCTGCAACGTTCCCTCTGTAGAACCGCAGCCCGAAGGCCTCTCCAAGGCTTCCGTGGACACCGCCAGCTATGCTCTCGGCGTTTTCTACGCACAGGCTATCCTGAACAACAATCTCGGTGACATGAATTACAAAGAGGTGGTCCGCGGTTTCAAGGATGCCCTCAAGGGTGACAATCCCGAGCTCAACCAGATGTACGTGAGCCAGCATATGATGAAGTTCATGCGCGAGCGCAGCGAGATTATGGCGCAGGTCAACCGGAAGAAAGGCGAGGAATTCCTTGCGAAGAACGCTACCGTGGAGGGCGTCGAGTCCACATTTGAGGGTCTTCAGTATATGGTTGTCCGCAAGGGTAACGGCGTGTTCCCCACCAACGACATGGACACGGTGCTGGTAAGCTACGAGGGTTCCACGCTCGATGGCAAGGTGTTCGACTCTTCCTATCAGCGCAACGACACCGTCACCTTCCCTCTCAACCGCGTTATCGAAGGCTGGACCAAAGGTCTCAAGTTCTGCGACGAGGGCAGCGAGGTCACTCTTTGGGTTCCTTCCGATATGGCATACGGCATGAACGGCCCTATGGGTCCCAACCAGACCCTCAAGTTCAAGGTCGAGCTGCACAAGGTTCTCCCTTATGTAGAGAAGACCGAAGAGCAGCAGAAGTAAATTTCCCACAGAACAAACACTACCAATACAAACGCAGTGTGCCGGTGAAATGCTGACATACTGCGTTTTGGCAATCAGAAGCGAATGTCTATTTTCAAGCGGATACTCTCGTATGCGAAGCCCTACGGCCGATACTGGCCGGGCTATCTGTTGCTCTCCATTCTCTCGGTAATCTTTGGCATAGCCAATTATGCCCTGATAGGGCCGGTGCTCTCCGTGCTCTTTGAGCCCGACACTCTGAGCGCGGTTGCCGTAAAACCCGAATATTCGCTCAGCGTGAAGTATTTCGAGGATCTGTTCCAGTACTATCTTGGCAGCGTCATCACTCAAAGCGGGGTGATGCGGGGGCTTTGGTTCGTGTCGCTGGCGCTCATCTGCGCCTCGCTGCTCTCCAACATCTGCCGCTATCTCTCGCAGAGGATTCTGGTGAGTATGAAGACCCGGCTGATGATGAACATCCGCCGCGACCTCTTTGCAAAGATAGCCACGCTGCACATAGGCTATTTCAGCGACAAGCGCAAGGGGGACATCCTTTCAAGCATCAGCAACGATGTCAACGAGGTGCAGAACACCGTGGCCAGCAGCTTCCACATAATATTCAGGGAGCCGCTGCTGGTGGTGGGCTTTTTGTCTATGCTCTTTTATATGTCGCCCAGGCTCACCTTTGTCTCGATCGTGGCCATTCCCTTTTCGGCGCTGGTCATCAGCCGCATAACCCGCAACCTGCGGCGCGAGGCCACCATCACCCAGAGCCTGATGGGACGCATCACCAGCCGTTTTGAAGAGGCGATTTCGGGCTCCCGCATAATCAAGGCCTTCGGGGCGGAGAAGTATGTGGAGGAGCAGTTCGGCAAAGACAACCTGCAGCACAAGCAGGTGAGCCAGGCGATCAGCAACCGTCAGGAACTGGCCTCCCCGGTTTCCGAGTTTCTGGGCATAACCGTGGCGGTGCTGGTGCTCTTCTACGGCGGATGGCTCAACCTCAAGGGGCAGCTGGGGATGAGCTGGCCCAGCTTTGTGGTGTACATCGGCTTCTACTGGAGGGTGCTGGAGCCCACCAAGGCCATAGCTTCTGCCTATGCAAGCATTCAGAAAGGGCTGGTGTCGGGCGCCCGCATTTTTGCGATACTCGACACCGAAAACGAAATACGCGAAAAGCCCGCTGCCAAACCGCTCAAGGGCTTCGACGACAAGATAGAGTTCGACAACGTCTGCTTCGACTACGGCGACGGGCCGGTGCTCAAGAACATCAGCTTCACTATCCCCAAAGGGAAGTCGGTGGCCATCGTGGGCCCTTCCGGGGCGGGCAAGTCGACTCTGGCCGACCTCATCCCCCGCTTCTGGGATGTGACGGGCGGCTCCATCAGGATAGACGGCACCGATGTGCGCGACCTCAGGCTCGATGACCTCACCCGTATGCTGGGCGTGGTGACCCAGGAGTCGATTCTTTTCAACGACACTGTATATAACAACATAACCTTCGGTATGGAGGGGGTCAGCGAGAGCGATGTTATAGAGGCGGCCCGCATAGCCAATGCCGACGAATTCATCAGCGCGATGCCGGAGGGGTATCAGACCAACATAGGCGACCGCGGCTCGCGTCTGTCCGGAGGCCAGCGGCAGCGCATAGCGATTGCCCGCGCAGTGCTAAAGAACCCGCCCCTGCTGATTTTGGACGAGGCGACCTCGGCCCTGGACACCGAGAGCGAGCGTCTGGTGCAGGACGCCCTCACCCGCCTGATGCAGAACCGCACTTCGCTGGTGATAGCCCACAGGCTCTCCACCATCCAGCACGCCGATGAAATCATAGTGCTGCAGAACGGCGAGATAGCCGAGCGCGGCACCCACCAGGCGCTGCTTGCAAAAGGCGGCCTTTATTCTCATCTTTGCTCGTTGCAGAGCGTTTCGTAATTATGACAGAAAAACAGATTCAATTTGACAGGAGCTACCTGGATATGGCCCGGATATGGGCGCGCAATTCCTATTGCAAGCGGCGCCAGGTGGGGGCTCTGATAGTCAAGGACAGGATGATAATCTCCGACGGCTACAACGGCACCCCGCGCGGATTCGAAAATGTGTGCGAGGAGGACGGGGTCACAAAGCCCTATGTGCTCCACGCCGAGGCCAACGCCATCACAAAAGTGGCCAAGAGCAACAATTCCAGCGAGGGGGCGACCCTCTATGTGACCGATTCTCCCTGTCTGGAGTGTGCCAAGCTGATAATCCAGAGCGGCATCACCCGGGTGGTGTATAGCCGCGAATACCGTATCACCGACGGGATAGAGCTGCTGCAAAGGGCTGGAGTGGAGGTCTGCAGATATGAATGAGAATAAGTTTTTCAAGGTGCTGCGCCCGATGCTGTGGGTGCTGACCATAGCGCTGGCGCTGGGCATTGTGCTGCGCTCGCTTCCCTCAAGGCGCTCCAGGGTGGACTTGTCGGCCGTGGACTCCAATTGGGCCAAGCTTATGCTGGTGCTGGAGAATGTCGACGAGAATTATGTCGACGAGATTGACCACGGAAAACTCACCGAGGATCTGCTGCCGGAGCTGATGCACGAGCTGGACCCCCACTCGGTATACCTCCCCCCGGAGGAGCTCAAGAGTGCGGAGGAGTCGCTATCCGGCGGCTTCGACGGCATCGGCATCCAGTTCAATGTCCCCAACGACACCATAATAGTCAATTCTGTGATTACCGGAGGCCCCTCCGAGAAGGCGGGCCTGATGGTGGGCGACCGCGTGGTCAAGGTGGACGATCGCATAGTGGCCGGGGTGGATATGCCCCAGGACACGATGATATCGCTGATGCGCGGCCCCAAAGGGACCAAGGTGGTGGTGAGTGTGCTGCGACATGGCAGCGACGAACTCATCCCTTTTACCATAACCCGCGACAAGATCCCCGTGCACAGCGTGGATGTCGCCTATATGATAAACGACACCACGGGATTCATCAAGCTTAGCAAGTTCTCGCGCACCACCCACAACGAGATGGTGTATGCGATGGACAAGCTGCGCGATCAGGGGATGCGCCGTCTGGTGGTGGACTTGCGCGAAAATACCGGCGGCTATCTCGACCAGGCGATGCTGCTCACCAACGAATTCCTGCAGAAGGGGCAGATGATTGTATATATGCAGGGAAAGGCGCGCCCCCGCACCGATCTCAAGGCCGACGGCAAGGGGCACTACAAGGATATGGACGTGGCGGTGCTGATAAATTCTGGCAGCGCATCGGCCAGCGAAATCTTTGCCGGGGCAATCCAGGACAACGACCGCGGCACTATCTACGGCACCCGCTCCTTTGGCAAGGGACTGGTGCAGGAGCCCATCTACTTTTCTGACGGCAGCGGCATCCGCCTGACGGTGGCCCGCTACTACACTCCCTCCGGGCGGTGCATCCAGAAGCCCTACAGCGAAGATTACGAATACGAAATATTCGAGCGCTACGAGAGCGGCGAGATGTTCTCCGCCGACAGCATCAAATATGACGACGAAACCAAATATACCACAGCCGGCGGGCGCACGGTGTATGGCGGGGGCGGCATCGTGCCCGACGTGTTCGTGCCTGTGGACACAGTGGCGGTGACCGGCTTTCTGGTTAACTGCAACCGCAAGGGGCTCCAGATAAAGTATGCCAGCGAGGTGCTGGACTCTTATTCCGCCGCCATTAAGCAGGCCGCCACAATGGAGAAGTTCGACCGCTTTATCTCTACGGTGGATCTGGAGGGGGGCTTCCTCTCCTTTGCCCAAAAGAACGGCGAGGTGCCTGCCGCCGGCGAGTGGGAGCGCTCACGCGAATTTATGATGACTCAGATCCGCGCTCTTGTGGCCCGCTACACCCCTATGGGAGACGATGCCTTCTATCCGATATACTACAAGACCGATGTCCTGATAGAGAAAGCAGTGCGCAATGAACCTCTTGACTCCGGTAGAAATTGAGCCGCTGCCCTTGAGGCTTGGCTATGGCGACCGCCTGATGTTTGTGGGCTCGTGCTTTGCCGACTCCATCGGCGAGGTGATGCGCGAGGCGGGATTCGATGCTGCGGTTAACCCCTTCGGGGTGGTTTATAACCCGGTATCGGTGGCCGGAGCATTCGAGAGGATGCACTCGCGGCGTGAGTTCGTGCCTGCTGATGTGGTGGAATGCGGCGGCCTGTTCACCTCATTTTATCACCACAGCCGCTTTTCCCGCCCCACGGCGGAGGAGTTCCTCTCCTCTGCCAACGCCTCTTTAAAGGAGGCCGCAGATGCCTTTGACGCCGCCTCTGTCTGCGTGGTGACGCTGGGCACCACCAGAGTGTTCCGCCACAAAGGCCGCGATATGGTGGTCTCGAACTGCCACAAGATAAATCCCCGGGAGTTTACCACGGAGATGCTCTCGCTGCAGCAGTGCACGCAGTATCTGGAGCGTATGGTGGACACGGCCCCCTCCAAGCGGTGGATATTCACCGTGAGTCCCATCCGCTACCTCTCTTTCGGCGCCCATTGCAACCAGATATGCAAGAGCACGCTGCTTTTGGCGGTAGAAAATATTGTGCAGAGCCACCCCAATGCCCTCTATTTCCCGGCATACGAAATAATGATGGACGAGCTGCGCGACTACAGATTCTACGACGAGGATATGGCACATCCAAGCCACCTTGCCCGGGAGATCATATTCGAGCGGTTCTGCCGCTTTGCGGTGGATTCGCGCTGCTATGAGCAGATGCGTCTGCAGCGCAAAAAGGCCAAGGCGGCGCTGCACCGCAAATTCCAATTTGGAAATCACTCCGCAAACGAGTAATTTTACGGGTTAATTCAAGTTTCTATAATTATGAAAAGATTAAAAGTAGCACAGTTGTTGAACAGCGCCCCGGGCGACGAGGTGCTTGCAAAAGGTTGGGTCCGCACAAAGCGCGGCAACAAAAATGTGGCTTTCATAGCCCTCAACGACGGTTCTACAATAAATAATATACAGATAGTCTGCGATCTGGCCAAGTTTCCCGAAGACCTTATGAAGCGCATTGCCACAGGTGCCTGCCTGGCGGTGACGGGGAGGCTGGTGGCATCTCAGGGCAGTGGCCAGGCGGTGGAGATACAGGCGGAGTCGATCGAGATTTACGGCGAGTGCGACGCCACCTACCCGCTGCAGAAAAAGGGGCACAGCCTTGAGTTCCTGCGCGAAGTGGCCCATCTGCGTCCCCGCACCAACACCTTCGGCGCGGTGCTGCGCATCCGCCACAATATGGCTTTCGCCATCCACAAGTTTTTCAACGACAAGGGCTTCTACTATCTGCACACCCCTCTGATCACTGCCGCCGATGCCGAGGGCGCCGGCGCAATGTTCCAGGTCACCACGCTCGATCTGGACAACCCGCCCCGCACTAAGGAGGGCAAGGTGGACTACAGCAAGGACTTCTTCGGCCGCCTGACCTCGCTCACGGTGAGCGGACAGCTTGAGGGTGAGCTGGGAGCCACCGCGCTGGGAGAAATCTACACCTTCGGCCCCACTTTCCGCGCCGAGAACAGCAACACCCCGCGCCACCTGGCCGAGTTCTGGATGATAGAGCCCGAGATGGCCTTCTACGACATCAAGGACAATATGGACCTGGCCGAGGAGTTCATCAAATATCTGGTGCAGTATGCGCTGGACCACTGCAAGGACGATATAACCTTCCTCAACAATATGTTTGACAAGGAGCTCGTCTCCCGTTTGGAGAGCGTGCTCAAATACGACTTCGTGCGCCTGCCCTACACCGAGGGAATCGGGATTCTGGAAAAGGCGGTCGCTTGCGGGGTCAAGTTCGAGTTCCCCGTGGGCTGGGGCATTGACCTGCAGAGCGAGCACGAGCGCTATCTTGTGGAGCAGCACTTCCGCAAGCCGGTGATTCTTACCGACTATCCCAAGGACATCAAGGCCTTCTATATGAAGCAGAACGAGGACGGCAAAACGGTGCGCGCAATGGACGTGCTTTTCCCCAAGATCGGCGAGATTATAGGCGGCAGCGAGCGCGAGAGCTCCTTTGAGAAGCTTGAGGGCCGCATAAACGAACTTGGGATGAGCCACCGCACCCTGGAGTGGTATCTGGACACCCGCCGCTACGGCAGCTGCCCCCACAGCGGCTTCGGACTGGGTTTCGAGCGCCTGCTGATGTTTGTGACAGGAATGAGCAACATCCGCGACGTGATCCCCTTCCCCCGCACTCCCAACAATGCAGAATTCTAAAACCGGAGCATTATGTTGATAATCGGCATAGCAGGCGGCAGCGGCAGCGGCAAGACAACGGTCGTGAGGCGGCTGCAGGAGGTCTTTAAAGAGCGGATCGTGGTGATTCCGCAGGACTCTTATTACAAGGATTGCGGTCACTTGAGCGACGAGCAGAAGCGCGTCTACAATTTTGACCACCCCGACGCTATAGACTTTGATCTGCTGTGCGACCAGATAGAGCAGATCCGCCGCGGCAAGGCTATAGACCAGCCGGTGTATTCCTACATAACCTGCGCCCGCAGCAAAACCGAAACGGTGCACGTGGAGCCCGCCGACATAATAATTGTGGAGGGCATCCTGATTTTCACCTGTCAGAAGCTTATGAGGCAGATGGACATCAAGGTGTATGTAGATGCCGACGATGACGACCGCCTCTCGCGCATTGTGGAGCGCGACACTCAGGAGCGGGGCAAGGATGTGGCAGCGGTGATAAAGCGCTACGCCGACCTTGTGAAGCCGATGCACCTGCAGTTCATAGCCCCCAGCAAGCGGTATGCCGATGTGATAATCCCCCAGGGAGGCCACAACCACGTGGCCATAAACATACTGCTGGCGGCCATCGAGAAGGCTCTAAGCGATAAGACTTGGCTGGCAAGATAGCGTGGCAATGGAAGACTTCACCAAAGAGCAGCGCAAAGAGGGCAGGATAGGACTCTACACCACCATCATATTCCACCTTGTGGTGCTGATAGTGCTGTTGGTCTATTCGATAGGCTCTATGGTGCAGGAGGAGACCAGCTTTGTACTCGACTTTACGCACGAGGAAGAGAAGGAGCTGATTCAGAAACAGGAGCAGCTGCAGGAATTCAAGGAGCGCGTGGGCAGGGAGCTGGACGCTATGATTGCCGCCGCCCCCACCCCCAAGGTGCGCAACGCCGTGGTGGACGCCAACGCCATCAAGGCCCGCGCGGAAAGGGAGGCCCTCGGGCGCTCTGTGGAGGAGGCCCTTGCGGCAAACCGCCGCGCTGCAATGGCTGCCGAGGATGATGATGAGGATATGATCCCCACCGGAAATGATGAAGACAAGGGCGACGATGGGGATGCCCACGAATATACCGGCCCTTCTGTGCTCTCGTTTGATCTGGCCGGGCGCAAGGCTGTCCAATTGCCTGTCCCCGCCTACAAAGGTTTCGGCGGCGGCGATGTTGCTGTGGCCATCTACGTCAACCGCGCCGGCCGCGTGATCAAGACCAAGATTATAGAGGAGCATTCCTCCCCCGACCAGACTCTCTGGAAGTGGGCCGAGCAAGCTGCCGCTCGCAGCCGGTTTTCCCGAAGCGATTCTGCCGATGATCCGCAGAAGGGGAGTATAGTGTATAGATTCATAGCCCAATAAGCACGAGACAGCAGGGAGGCGGGCTGCGGCGTTGCTGCAGCTCTCCGAAATCCTCACAACCCCCAAAGGTTGCTGCGGTTTTGGCTCGCTGCGCGCCTTGCATCCCATCCACCCTGCTGTCTCGTGGCTCCAGGCCTGAAAGGAGGCGGGCTGCGGCGTTGCTGCAGCTCTGTGAAATCCTCCGGGCCCCAAAGGTTGCTGCGGTTTTGGCTCGCTGTGCGCCTTGCATCCCATCCACCCTGCAGGGCGTGGCAGCCTTACAACATACAAAACAGGGGGTGACCGGCGGCCATCCCCTGCTCTGCTTTCTGCAGGCGGTATGCTATCCGATGGTGGCGCCGTTGGCGAGCTTCTCCTCAGCAGATACTATGCGCATCTTGCCGCTGCTCTCGCGGGCCATCAGAATCATCCCCTTGGACTCGATGCCGCGTATCTTGCGCGGCTTGAGATTGGCCAGGATGCAGATCTGCTTGCCAACCATCTCCTCGGGGGTGTAATACTCGGCGATGCCGGAGACAATCTCGCGGATGTCCAGCCCGGTGTCGATCTTCAGGTGGAGCAGCTTGTCGGTCTTGGGCACCCTCTCCGCCTCAAGCACGGTGGCGGTGCGGATGTCCATCTTCTCGAAATCTTCAAACACGCACTCCTGCTTTGCCGCCTCGGGCAGTGAAACGGCGGCGGCCTTTGCGGCAGCCTCGTTGGCCTCCCTGGCCTTCTGCAGCTTCTCCAGCTGGGCGTCGATCTGCGCGTCCTCCACCTTGGTGAAGAGCAGCTGCGCCTCACCGATCTGATGTCCGGGGGCGAGGATGCATCCGGAGCCTATCAGATCCCATTCACGGCTCTCCATATTGAGCATAGCGGATAGACGATCCATTGAGAAGGGGAGGAATGGTTCGCAGGCTATGGCCAGGTCGGCGCATATCTGCAGGGCGTTGTAGAGGATGGAGGCGGTGCGGTCCATATCGCTCTTGGCCACCTTCCATGGTTCGGTGTCGCTGATATACTTGTTGCCCAGGCGGGATAGGTTCATCGCTTCGCGCAGCGCCTCGCGGAAGCGGTAGTGCTCTATGTTGTCCTCTATGGCCGCCTTGATGGCGGGTATCTGGCCCATAGTCTCGGCGTCGATGCTTTCGCTCTTGAGGTCGGAAGGGACCTTGCCGCCGAAGTATTTGTGGGTCAGCACCACGGCGCGGTTCACGAAGTTGCCCAGCACCGCCACCAGCTCGCTGTTGTTGCGCGTCTGGAAGTCCTTCCAGGTGAAATCGTTGTCTTTGGTCTCGGGGGCGTTGGCGGTGAGGACATAGCGCAGGACATCCTGCTGTCCGGGAAAGTCCTCGAGATATTCGTGCAGCCACACCGCCCAGTTGCGGGAGGTGGAGATCTTGTCTCCCTCAAGGTTCAGGAATTCGTTGGCGGGGACATTGTCGGGGAGGATATAGCCGCCGTATGCCTTGAGCATAGAGGGGAACACTATGCAGTGGAACACGATGTTGTCCTTGCCTATGAAGTGCACCAGCTTGGTGGAGGAGTCCTTCCACCACTTCTCCCACTCGTCGGGGAGCAGCTCCTTGGTGTTGGAGATGTAGCCGATGGGGGCGTCGAACCATACGTAGAGCACCTTGCCTTCGGCCCCCTCAACCGGCACGGGAACGCCCCAGTCGAGGTCGCGGCTCACCGCACGGGGGAGCAGACCGCCGTCGAGCCACGACTTGCACTGGCCGTAGACATTGGTCTTCCACTCTTTGTGCCCCTCCAGAATCCACTCCCGCAGCCAGCCTTCGTACCGGTCCAGAGGGAGATACCAGTGGCGGGTGGCCTTCTTCTCCAGAGGGGCTCCGCTGATGGTGGAGTGGGGGTTGATGAGTTCGTCGGGGCTCAGGGTGCAGCCGCACTTCTCGCACTGGTCGCCGTAGGCGCGCTCGTTGCCGCACTTGGGGCAGGTGCCCATAATGTAGCGGTCGGCGAGGAACTTGTGTTCCGAGGAGTCGTAATACTGCAGGCTCTCCTTCTCTATGAACTTGCCCTCGTCGTAGAGCTTTCTGAAGAATTCCGACGCCGTCTGCTCGTGCACCTTGCTGGTGGTGCGGGAGTAGATGTCGAAGCTGATGCCGAAGTCGGCGAAGGCCTGCTTGATGATGCCGTGGTACTTGTCCACGATCTCCTGCGGAGTGCACCCCTGCTGCAAGGCCTTTATGGTGATGGGGACTCCGTGCTCGTCACTGCCGCAGATAAACAGGACGTCGCGGTGGCGCATCTTCAGATACCTTACATAGATGTCGGCGGGGACATAGACTCCCGCCAGGTGTCCGATGTGCACGGGCCCGTTGGCGTAGGGCAGCGCGCAGGTGACAAGTGTCCGTTTGTAGTTGTTTTCCATATCTTTAAAATTTTTTCAGTTCTTTGCCAAGGGCTATTTTCACCTGGGACAGGGCCAGGAAGTTCTGCATCAGGGCGGCGCGCTGCTGCTGGTCGCCGGCGGTCTCGGCCTCCTTTATCTGCTGCTGGACGGCGGTCTGCCGCAGGGTCACCAGCCGCATCTTGTATTGCAGCACGGCGCGGGGGACATCCCTGCAGAGGCGGTGCTCCTCGGGGGTGAGCGAGTCGTTGTATTGCTTTATTGTGAGCGGGTGGCTCTCGGAGAGGAACTCCGTGGTGGCCTGCACCACATCGGGATTGTCGTGGAAGGTGAAGTGCTTGATGATGCGCCCCTGCAAGAGCTCTTCGCTCTCGCCCCCGGAAGCGGTGCGCTCCAGAGCGTAGTAGTCGTTGTAGATGATGCGCCAGAGCCGGTTCTCGAGCTGCAGCCCGTCGTCGTCAAGCGACGAGCGGATGTATTCGGCCACCGTCACCTCCGGCGTCTGCTCCCCTCCGTAAACCATATTGCTCTCCCAGTGTATGGTGTATTCGCCATATTTGACCAGCAGCTCCACTATGGAGCGCTCGCATACGGCCAGATATTCGCTGCTGTCGGCCCCTTGGCCTGCGGGCTCCCGCGCCGGCTCTTCTGCGTATGATTCGGCTGGATACCCGGGCTGCCAATCTTGCGGGGCGCCCTCCTGAAAGGCCGCGCTTTGCTGCTTATACCCCTCCCGGCGCTCTCTCTGCTGCTGGCGGGTGCGGCGCAGGCGCAGCACGCGGGCGAACAGGGAGTCCTTCTGCAGGCCGAACTGCTGCGCCACCTTCTCCACGAACAGGTTGCGCACGATGTCGTCTGGAATCATCGATACTGTCTGCACTATTTCGCTTATCATCTGTGTGCGGCCGTAGATGTCGCCCGGCTCCAGATCTTTGGAGAGAATGTCTATCTTGAACGATATGAAATCCTGCTCGTGGCTTGCGATGTACTCCAGAATATCATCTTTGGCGTGCGTGCGGGCAAAGGAGTCGGGATCCTCGCCGTCGGGCAGCAGCACCGTCTTGACCTCCATCCCCTCTTCCAGCACCATATCGATGCCGCGCAGGGCCGCCTTGATGCCGGCCCGGTCGCTGTCGTAGATGAAAGTGATGTGGCTGGTGAAGCGCTTCACCAGAGCGATGTGCCCCTGAGTGAGGGCTGTGCCGCTGGAGGCCACCACATTTTCGATGCCCCGCTGATGCATTGAAATCACATCAGCATACCCCTCCACCATAATGCATTTGTCCTGTGCGGCGATGGCCCGCTTGGCCTGGAAGAGACCGTAGAGGGTAGACCGGCTCTTGGAGTAGATTATGGATTCGGGGGAGTTGACATATTTGGCCACCTTCTTGTTGGAGGACATTATGCGGCCGCCGAAGGCGATCACCTTGCCGCCGAGGGAATATATGGGGAACATCACCCGCTCGTAGAAGCGGTCGCCCAGGCGGCCGTCGTCGTGCCTTACGCTGAGCCCGGTCTCAAGCAGATATTCCTCTTTGTAGCCGTGCTCAAGGGCGTATCGGGTGAAGGTGTCGTAGCCTTTTGGGGCGTAGCCGAGGCCGAAACGGCGGATGGTATCGTCTGTGAAGCCCCTCTGACGGAAGTACGAGAGCCCTATCAGATTGCTCCGCCCCGGGTCCCAAAGGGTTTCGTGGTAGAACTGCTGCGCCGCCTCGTTCACTATCAGGAGGCTGTCGCTGCGCATCCGCTGCGCCGCCTCCTCGGGCGTCTCCTCTTTCTCCACTATCTCGATGCCGTATTTCTTTGCCAGATATTTGAGCGCTTCGCTGTAGCTGATGTGCTCGTGATCCATCAGAAACGAGACAACATTGCCGGCGTGACCGCAGGAGAAGCACTTGAATATCTGCTTGGTGGCCGACACGCTGAAGGAGGGGTGGCTGTCCTGGTGAAACGGACACAGACCGATGTAGCTCGACCCCTGCCGGCGCAGGGAGACGAACTCGCCGATGACGTCCTCTATACGGGCGGCATCCATAATCCTGTCTTTGGTGATGCGGTCTATCATTTGCCCAGTATCTCAAGTTCTTCCCTGGTGTAGAGCAGGTGGTCCAGAAGGTTGCTCATCCAGGGGGTATCTTTGAACAAAGTTACTGCAATCATTGCAAAAATCAGCAGCACAAAGGCTATCAGCAGGCAGTTTCCTATCAAGATGCTGCGCGGGCTATCGGCAGGCTCTCCCCGGCGGGCTTCAGTCGCGGCTGAGCGGTCAGCTGCGCCGCCGCCGGTCGCTGCCGGATGATTTGCAGGCGTTCCATTCTCTGACGCGACTGCCCGGGAGCCTCCCTTGCGCTGCGGTGAGGCGATGCCTTGCACGGCGGCCTGCGCTGCGCTCTCTGCTGCGGCGCGGGCGGCGGTGCCGGGGAACGGCGCCCTTTCTGCTGCCACAGACGCTGCGGCGGCACCTGCTTCGGGGGAGAGGTCGGCCTCATCTGCCGGAAGAGAGTCGATGTCGGGTTCCACGTCTCCCTGCAGAGACTCAGGGTAGACGAAAATCTCTTCAGTCGGCACAAAATAGAAAGTCTTGCGGGCGTTCGCCTTGAGTATGCCAAGTCCCGGCAGATTTACAGGGCGGGCGATGTCGGCCTCCAGAAAGAGGTCCATCACAAAACTCTGCAGCTGCTCTGATGCGTCGCTGCCATCGGGCAGGTAGCGCTTGAGAAAGCGCAAGAACAGGCCGTCGTCCTCTTTTCGGGCGGGACTGAACGAGATTTTGCGCTGCGGGGGTGTGAATGACCCGTCGGAGGCCTCCCTGGCATAGACCGTCCGGGCCAGAAATGCTCCGAGGCCGGGCACGACCACCTCATCGTGTTGCAGAAGGAGGTCTTTCAAGCACTTGGAGAATATGGCTACATCCATAGGTGACCGGCGCGGAGATAAAAAATAAGACCTTCGCCATTTCGAGCGAAGGTCCATCGGAATTGTGGTGCCCGGAACAGGGCTCGAACCTGCACAACCTTGCGATCACTAGTCCCTGAAACTAGCGCGTCTACCAATTCCGCCATCCGGGCAAGCGGATGCAAAGGTAAACTAATTTTTTCTTTTTGCAAGAAGATTTTCAAATGTTGAAAATGATGTCAAAAAAATTTGCAGACAATGAAATTTGTTATACATTTGCAACCCGAAATCAACAAAGCAAAATTCCTCATTAGCTCAGTTGGTTAGAGCACCTGACTGTTAATCAGGGGGTCCTAGGTTCAAGTCCTAGAAGGGGAGCA
>CAVLDO010000020.1:0-34753 GCA_963662035.1 Bacteroidaceae bacterium
GGTGGGTATCTAACTCCGAGACTCTGACACAGGGCGGGGTACAGATCAAAGCGACTTCGGGCAGCGGCCACAAGATCTACGCTATGGCCAATCTCGACGCGGATATGGTGCGCGTCTCAAGCGACCTTCTCAGCCACAACATAAACAACGAGCAGGAGCTCAAGGACTTCTCCGTCTATCTCAACCAGGAGATTATCTACCGTAACGGCTACTTCCCGATGACCGGGATGCTGGACGGCCTCAAGATCGACACCTCCGGCAAGATCACAAAGGAGGACGGCACCGCCCCCGGACCCCTTATGCTCCGCAGGCTCGACGCCAAGATAAAGTTCATCTTCAAGGCAGGCAAGCGGGCGGACGAGAGGGGGCAGAAGATTACGAGCTTCACCGCCAAGCAGTGGAGGGTTATGAACGTCCCGGCTACCGCTTATCTCATTGAGCGCGACAGCGACTCCGGTGACGTGCCTCCGACCGCTTCGACCCTCGAGTATGTCAGCTACGCGCCCAAGTATTTCGACACCGATTGGGTCAATTTCGAGGAGTTCCCTCTGGACACCACCAAAAGGTTCTCGTTCTATATGCTCGAGAACCGCCTGACTCCGAAGAACACGGCGATCGCCACCTACCAGGACCGCAGCCGCCAGGTGAAGCAGACCTCCGGCTACCATATCGGCGAGAACGAGTCCGTCACCGTCACTTATGTCAACTCCCGAGGCGTGGAAGTGACCAGGGATATGCGCGTCTTTAGCAACGCCAATGACTTCTCCACCTATGTCCTTGTCACCGGCAGGGTGGATATGACGCTCGAGAGTGACGCCGCGGGACAGACTCTGGGAGGCGACGTGCAGTATCTCATACATCTGGGCGACTGGGAGTTCACCGAAGGCACGTCTTGGGGAACTGACGACTACGGCTCATCCTTGAGCAATTTCAACACGGAGCGCAACACCACCTACACCTACACCGTGACGGTGAACTCCGTGAACAACATCCGCATCGAGGTGGAGACCGCCGGCGGAAGCGATATGGAGAACCAGCCGGGAGCCACCGGCGAATTGACCATAGCCAAGGAGGAGATTGCCATCTGCGATGCGCACTACTACTCGAAGACGATGACTTTCCACGCGAAGAACTTCTTTGAGGGTCCCACCAGCACTGCTGACAAGCTTACTTGGCGCGTCAAGACCCCGTTCAGCGACGCCGCTCCGGACGATCCGCTCGTCCCGGGCACTCTCGACTATGACTGGGTGCACTTCCGCCTCAACAAGCGCAATGACGATGGCAGCTATAAAGAGGAGCGGCGCAAGTTCGTGGACCCGACAAGGACTTTCGAGTACTCGTCCACCTGGCGTGACGCTTCCACAAATAAGGAAAGCGACGGGACGGCCGGTCTGGCAGGCTACCATAACGATGGTCTGATGAACATCGTCGGACTCGTGAAATACATCAAGGAGCAGGCCGCTCTTCTGGAGACCTACTGGAAGAACCCCGGTTCGATTTATACCGGTGACTTCGAAACCCCGGACGACAGGGAGAACGCCAAGATCCGCGTCACCGCATTCGTGGATGAGTTCTACTATGACAAGAATCCGGTCACGGGAGTCTCATCTCCGACCCTCTGGAAGAGTTTCGTAAATCAACCTGACCGCTCGTTGCACATCCTCTGCGACTCCAATGTCAGCACCGACCTCGAGTCAAGGGCCACCGGCTCGGTGGTCACCATCCAGCAGCACGCCATCCAGACCATCTATAACACGGATCTCGACCGAACATCGCTCCAGACCGCCTGGGGACTGGAGTATGTGGATGAGTTCACCGATGTGGTGACGACATACAATACCGACTCAGGTACTTATACCGGCTCCGGCCAGAACACCGACTCTTTCAACGGGCTGTATAACTCCGTGAAGGAATGGGGGATAAACACCGGCGGAACGAGCAGCTGGGGGACATACCTGGACTTTGAGACTCTTAACGATGACCCTCAGATGCAGTCAGATTACAAGGCTCTGCGGTATATCTGCATGTCGCGCAACCGCGACAATAACGGCGACGGTAAGATTGACCCCGAAGAGATACGCTGGTACACCGCTTCCATCCGTCAGCTTATCGGGCTTTATGTCGGCGGCGGCGTGATCAATCACCATTCACGCCTCTACTACCGCAGCGCCGCCGAGATAGCATCCACTGACGCCAATGTATGGAGGCAGCACGTGATCTCCAGTACAAAATACGATGGTAATGATCAGCCGACCGTCGTCTGGGGAGAAGAGGGTATTTCTACCGGCGACATCGGCGGGTCCTATCTGTACGGCGGCCCGAACAAATTCAGCGTCCGCTGCGTAAGAAATCTCGGAATGTCGGCTCCGGGCTCATCTGATCTAACAGACACCTCTTTCAAACCTGAAGACTATGTCACGACAAGTACAGAGGGTTCGGGCGACAATGCGGTAGTGACATTCAACGCCACGCATCTTAATGCCGCCGCGCTTCGCTACTACACATCCCGCGAGCTCGACTACCACTCGAACACCTCCGATATCAACCGGCTATATAAAAGATTCGAGGTCCTGCCTACAAGCAAGGCCACAACCGCAACCTCCACTATCACTTTCAAGGATGTGAACACTGCTGTGACCGCCGCCATCAATGCAGGGAACGACAACCCCTACTGTCCTGAAGGCTACAGGCTTCCTAACCAGGCTGAACTGGCTATGTTGAAGTATTATGATGTCCTTTCCTCCCCTATGGTGTCCCGAACCTATTGGGAATTTGGAACGGATGGCAGCGTTATAAAAGAAAACAAATACGGTTTCGTCCGTAGTTCCAACGGTAATATTTCGCTCGAAACGAACGGTTCCATATTTGTCTACCGCTGCGTCCGTGACATCCGCACCGACTGACCCTTCTCGTCATTGCCGCCCCTTTTCCCGTCATTGCCGGGCGTGGCCGGCAATGACGATGAGAAACCAGGGATAGCCGGGAAAGACTCGCTATGTTTGTGATGCAAATCTGAGCCCCGGCGCCTTGCACGGGGAATGCTACTGCCCCGATCGCTCCTTGCCCCGGCGGCGGAAGAGATCGCGCAGCCTGTTGAACTCCTGCTTGTAGGAAATGCCCACGCCGTTGCGCTGCGTTTGGTCAAGATAGTTGCTGTACTCGTCGGCGGAGTGGGAGAACAGCTTCAGTTTGGTCTTGCCCCGCCGCCCCAGCTTGATATTCACGTCAATGTCCCCCACGATGTCATCGCGGTTGCTGGTCATATAGCGGCGGTTGCCGATATTGCCGTTCACCGTCACGCGGTTGTTTATCAGCTGTGTGGACACCGCCACGTCAAAGATGTCGCGCCCCGTCTCGGTGGGCAGATAGTTGAAGCCGAAGTCGATGGGGATGCCCAGCTGCTGCAGGATTCCGTTAAGCTGGTTGCTCATTATCTCGGTGGCGTTGAAATAGGATACGGAGGTGTTGTTCACGATTCCGCTCTGCTCGTCGGGGATGAACGAGCCCGACACTATCAGCGCCAAAAACTGCCGCATACGCTTCTCCTCGGTGTTGAGGGTGTTGGATATGGTCGCCTCCACGGTGGGGTCGAGGTCTTCTATGCCGATGTCGAAGTTCAGGCTCGGGTTGGAGAGCTTGCCCCCTGCCAGAATGCTGCAGTTCACGGGGCGGCGCATAGAAGAGCTCTCGCCGTCGCTGGAAATCAGCGGCGATATGGAGACTTTGGTCTTATAAACCGCCGCCATATCCAGCTCCGAATCCATTACATCGCCGGTAAAGTGGATGGTGCTGCCCGGATTCAGGGAGAACTTGCGGTTCACGAGTCCCAGCAGGGAGAGGTCGTAATCCCCTTCGCTGATGACGTAGTCGCCCAGGATAGAGAACGCCCCGTCCTTGACCGCCAGATCCACCACGCCGCTGCCGTTCACGTGCAGGGCGTCGCCGCTGCCGCTGCCGAGTTCGAGATTGAGACGGGTCTCCTCTGTGGCGCGGATGCGGGCCGCCAGGCTGAACCCGCCGCCGATGGCCACCTCCTGCTGCTGCGCCTTGACGCGGTTGACGATGATGAGCGAATCTATGCTCGAGAGGCTCATCTTTGGCCGCGAATCCTTGAAGGTGAGGATGAACGACTGGGTGGAGGATGCCGACTGGATGGGGATGTTTACCTGCGAGCCGGGACGGGTGGTGATGTCCATATTAAGCGCCAGGGTGCTCACCGGCCCGGTGATGTCTATCCCCCCGCTGGCGTAGGCCTTGCCGTAGAAGGTCTCGTTGTCGTTTCTGGTGGTGTTGAGCCCCAGCAGGTCGGTGGCCTTGATGCGCACGTCCAGTGTCATATCCTTGAAATGGTCGTGTGTGATGCGCCCCGTGAGGGTGCCGGACCCCTTCTCTTCGTCTTTGATTGTGAAGTCGCGCAGTATTATTTCAGGCCCCGCGATATCCACGAAACCGTCCAGGACATAAGGCACTTTGGTGTAGTCGAGCTTTGCGTGCAGCTGCTCCAGATGCCCCTCCTGCATTGCGAGGTTCAGAGCATCGAGCGGTCCGTTGACGGCCAGATTGCCGGTGAAGGAGCCGCTGATGTCGGTGGCAAGCGAAGAGAGAAACGGCTCCAAGGGGCCGAGCTGGAACTTGCGGGCGGCGACGGTGGCCTGCACCAGGCCGCTCTGCGGGCTGTAGTAGCCCCCTGCGCGCAGCACTTCGCGTCCGCCGAGAGTGTTCATCGCCAGCAGCTTGACCCGTTGCAGAGAGTCGTCCCAGCGGCTCAGCGCCTCCAGACGGCCGATGTCGTTCCCGGCCAGCGACAGGGAGTCCGCCACTATGTCGGCAAACACATCGAGACGCGAAAAGGGGGTGATTATCTGCCCGTGGCCGTTTACCGTGCCGTTCAGGTTGAGCGGGCTCTCCAGCAGCAGGTCGGCCATCGACAGATCCAGGCCGCGGATGTCAAAGGTGCAGGTATCCTTTGGACTGTCGGAGAGCACTCCGGCGATGCTCAGCCCCTGGGCACCGCCCAGCAGCGAAAAGCCGTTGATGGCGATATGTTTGTCTGCGATGAATACAGACGAAGGGCTGATGGTCCAGGTATCGCCCCCGATGTTGAAGAAAGACGGCTTGAGGAAGAGCTGCATCTTGTCGGAACTCTGCGCCTTGTCGGGGAAGAAGAGCCGCGCGCTCAATCTGCCCGCCTCCAGCGAGTCGGGGTTGTTGCAGAAGTTGATGTCGGCCTCCACTGCATCGGCGGCGCAAAGCGCCTTTAGGGTGGCGTCGGCTATGTTGAGCTTGCCGGACTGGATCATCTGGGTGGAGATGTCGGCATACGAACTGTCGCGCCCGAAGTCCAGGACTGCGCGCAGATCCTGC
Organism: Bacteroidaceae bacterium; assembly: GCA_963662035.1. GTDB lineage: Bacteria > Bacteroidota > Bacteroidia > Bacteroidales > UBA932 > Equibacterium. Next base: position 5,365 of record CAVLDO010000020.1, read on the forward strand.
ACATACACCCCTGCGGTGGCCAGCAGCGGAGAGCTGATCTTGGCGCAGAGGGTGCTGTCGCCGGGGGAGGAGAGGGTTATCGCGGTGCCCCGCTCCACGTGCATCCCGGGGGCGAGATAGCCCAGCAGGGGGCTGAGGTTCTGCACCTTGAACTCCAGGTCAAACTTGTCGCCGCCCCCGGCGGGGAGGCTCTTCTTTCGTGCGGCCAGATTGTCCAGCTTGCCGCAGAGCACCGAGGCCTCCGCCTGAGAAATGATGCCTGTCACCGGGGCGCTGCCCCGGTAGCGGGCGGAGAACATTTCGCTCTTGATGCCCGCCATATACCGGCCGTCCCCTCCGAAGGCCATCGCCTCGATTCCGGGCAGGTCAAAGGTGCCGTCTGGACTTTTGCACTGCATATCGGAGATGCTGACCTTGCCCACCGTGGGGCCCTCCTTGGTGCGGTTGACGGTGGCTTCGGCGTTGAGCCGCACGGCCGAGATGCCGCGCTTGTCAAAGTTGAGGGCGTGCAGGTCGGCGTGTCCCAGCGAGAGCTTGACATGGTAGAGGCTTCCGCCGTCACAGGCGGAGGGGGCCAGAATCCCCTGCATCATAAACTTGAGGTTGGGGTCGGAACTTACCACGCGCCCCTCGAACTCGTTGTGCTTCCAGTTGCCCGCCGCCGAGATGTTGCTGTAGGTATAGTCGTTGAACTCGAATTTGGGAACCGTGAGCTCGTCTATGTAATATTCGGTCTTTTCCGGGGTGGAGAAGGTTCCCGACGCCGAGGCGTGCAGGGTGGCCCGCCCAAGCTTGGGCGACTGCATAAAGCCTCCGATGTCAAAGTCGTTGAGGTCGGCGAAACCAAGCACCTCGTATGTGTGCTTGCCGGCGGTGCGGCACATTATGTCCACTTTGCAGCCGCCCAGCGCGCTCTCCACCGCCCCGAAGGCCACGAAATCCTCGAAAAAGCCGTTGAGCGAGCCCAGGAACCTGAATCGGGTGCCGGGGGCGAGCCGGGTGATGGACTGCCGGTTGAAGTTCTCCTTGCCCGAGCTGCATTCATACGCTATCTGCGCTATGTCCTCGGTGCAGGTGTAGCTGTCGTTGACCATAATGCTGGCCATCGTGTGCTTGGCGTCGGGCAGGCCGGTGAGATGGGCGCTGAGGTTGAGGTAGGTTGCTTTGGTGCCCGTCCACACCTTGAGCGAGTCGGTGCGGATGTCCTTCAGGCTCCCTTCAACCGTGCCGTCTATTATGAGCTTGAGTTCCAGAAAGGGGATGTTTTTCGCAAACCGCTGTATTGTGGTAAGATCCAGCAGGGTCTCGGAGAATGTGACGCTGAACGAAACGCTGTCGGCAAAGTGGCTGAAGTCTTCGAAATCCCTGAAATGCAGGTGGGCGCCCGGCAGCGTCAAATCAGAAAACCCGTCGTTGAAGTTGAAGTTGCTGACGTGGATGCCTGCCGTGTCGTAGGCGGCGCCGAACGATAGGTTGCGGAAGTCCAGCCCGCTGCCCTCCTCGGTAAAGGAGAGCCCCGCAACGGTGAGCGCTGCGCTCTTGCCGTCGTACTTGATGTTCTTGGCCTCGAAGTCAAGGCCTAAGATGCGTACGTGACCCATATCTACCTTGCGCGGGTTGCGGGTGCGGTCGGTCTTGGGGATGTCCCTTCTGTCTTTGACAACCCTGAAGTTGGTGATTTTAAGATGTCGCAGCGATACGTTCAGCTGCGGCAGGGAGAAGGCTGCGCCGTCGCCGGTTGCAGAAGTGCCAAGTTCTGCAGAGGCGCCCTCTTTGGCCGGGGTGCCCTTGCGAGCGGCGGCGGGATCTGCGGCGGCCCCTTGAGGCAGTTTGTCCAGAAATATTACGCCGTCCTTCAGCAGCAGCCGTTTTACCGCAATGTCGCCGCACAGCAGCGCACCAGATGAGAAGGAGAGGGAGACTTTGCCGCAGGACAGCAGGGTGTCGCCCTGCGAGAGGGCCGTTACTTCGTCCAGGATAAAGCGGTCGAAGAGGGCCAGGTGGATGTTGCCGAAGCTTACGTCAAGGCCGGTGCTGCTGCTGATAGCCCCGGCGACCTTGTCGCTGAGGGCTTTCTGCACGGGCTGCAGATGCAGCAGCGCAACTGCGGCGACAATCAGCATCGCTGCTGCCGTCACCAGTGCCACCGGTATCTTGAGCCACTTTTTCACTGCTGTACGCGAGAATTATAACCTACAAAAATAATCAATGCTCGCAATTGCGCAAAATTGACGATGAAAGGGTGCCGCGGCAATTTTGATTTTGCCGACACTGAAAAAATGACTAATTTTACACCCTTATTGGACACAACGGAAAGATATAATACATAATAAATGGACGAAGAATTGGATGATGTTCAGGGAAGGATAATCCCTGTGAATATAGAGAGCGAGATGAAGAGCTCCTACATAGATTATTCTATGTCGGTGATTGTTTCACGCGCGCTGCCCGATGTGCGCGACGGTATGAAACCGGTGCACCGCCGGGTGCTGTTCGGTATGGACGGCCTTGGCGTGGGAGCAAGCGGCAGCACCAAAAAGTCGGCCCGCATCGTGGGTGAAGTGCTTGGTAAATACCACCCCCACGGCGACACCAGCGTATATGACGCGATGGCCCGCCTGGCTCAGCCCTGGAATATGCGCTACCCTCTGGTGTTCGGCCAGGGAAACTTCGGCAGCATCGATGGCGACTCGGTGGCTGCGATGCGTTACACCGAGGCCAAGCTGGAGAAGCTGGCGGAGGAGATTCTCGCCGATCTCGACAAGAACACGGTGGACTTCAAGCCCAACTTCGACGAATCGCTCCCCGAGCCGGTGGTGCTCCCCGCAAAGGCCCCCGTGCTGCTGCTCAACGGCAGCAACGGCATCGCCGTAGGTATGGCCACCAATATGGCGCCGCATAACCTCACGGAGGTCTGCAACGCCGTCTGCGCCTACATAGACAACCCCGAAATCACCGTAGAGGAGCTGATGGAGCACATCAAGGGCCCCGACTTTCCCACCGGCGGCATAATTCAGGGTATGCAGGGCATCCGCGATGCCTTCGAGACGGGCCGCGGACGCATTGTGATCCGCTCCAGGACAGACATCGAAGTGGCCGAGAACGGCCGCGAGACCATAGTGATAAGCGAGATTCCCTACCAGGTGAACAAGCGCGAGATGATAGAGAAGATAGCCGAGCTGGTGGAGAACAAAAAGATAGAGGGCATCGCCTACATCAACGACGAGAGCGACCGCAAGGGTATGCGCGTGGTGATCAGACTCAAGATGGGGGCCTCATCGAGCGTGGTGCTCAGCAACCTCTACAAATACACCCCCGTGCAGTCCAGCTTCTCGGTGAACAACATCGCACTGGTGGACGGCAAGCCCCGCCTGCTGGGCCTCAAAGACCTCATCCACTATTTTGTGAAACACCGCCACGAGGTGGTTGTGCGCCGCGCCAAGTTCGATCTGGACAAGGCCGAAAAGCGCGCCCACATTCTGGAGGGTCTGCTCAAGGCGCAGGATATCATAGACGAGGTCATCTCCCACATCCGAGCTTCCAGAACTGCTCTGGAGGCCCGCGACGGCCTTATCGAGAAGTTCGGCTTCACCCAGCCGCAGGCAGATGCCATCGTGGAGATGCGTCTGCGCCAGCTGGCCGGCCTGGAGCGGGAGAAGCTCCGCGCCGAGTACGACGAGCTGGAGGGTCTCATCAGGCATCTCAAGGAGGTTCTTTCCAGCGAAGAACTGCAGCTGGCCATCATCAAAGACGAGATGCGCGAGCTCATAGAGAAATATGGCGACGAGCGCCGCACGGAAATCGCTCCCACCGCCGACGACATAAATCCCGAGGACTTCTACGCCAACGAGGATGTGGTGATTACCATCTCCCATCTGGGCTACATCAAGCGCACCCCGCTCTCGGAATACCGCACCCAGGCCCGCGGCGGCGTGGGCAGCAAGGGGAGCACCACCCGCGAAGAGGACTTCATAGAGCACATCTACGTGGCCAACAACCACAGCACGATGCTCTTCTTCACCGCGATGGGCCGCTGCTACTGGCTCAAGACCTACGAGATCCCCGAAGGGACCAAGGCCTCCAAGGGCCGCGCCATCCAAAACCTGCTCAACATCGAGTCGGGCGACAGCGTGAAGGCATACATCAATGTCCGCGACCTCTCAGACGCCGGGTTTGTGGAGAACCATTATGTAGTGATGGTCACCAGGAACGGCACCTTCAAGAAGACCTCCCTCAAAGAGTACTCGCACGTGCGCAGCAAGGGCGTCAACGCCATCGTGATCCGCGAGGATGACGAGCTGCTTGAGGCAAGGCTCACCGACGGCAACAGCTACATAGCCATCGCCAGCCGCCAGGGGCGCATCTGCAGCTTCCACGAGAGCAAGGCGCGCGCCGTGGGCCGCACCAGCATCGGCGTGCGGGGTATGGATCTCGGAGAAGACGGGGCAAACGAAGTCATCGGAATGGTATGCATAGACGCCGCACTGCCCGAGGAGTCGCGCCCCCAGCTGCTGGTTGTGAGCGAGAACGGTTTTGGCAAGCGCAGCGACGTGATGGAATACCGCATCACCAACCGCGGCGGCAAGGGTGTCAAGACCATCAACATCACAGAGAAGACCGGCTCGCTGATTGCAGTGAAGGATGTCACCGACGACAACGACCTTATGATAATCAACCGCAGCGGCATCACAATCCGCATGGCTGTCGACAGCCTCAGGATAATGGGCCGCGCGACCCAGGGCGTAAAGCTCATCAACCTGCGTGAAGGCGACTCCATCGCGGCCGTCTGCGTGGTGCCCAAGAGCGAGGACGACGCCCCCAAGGCGGGCGAAACCGGCGAGGGTGAAGCTCCCGCGCAGAGCCCCGTGGAAGATTAGAATCATAACCAACAAGAACAACTTATAAACAAAAGTTTATGAAACGGACATTAATACTTTTGATCGCTGCCGCGATGACTCTTCCCGTGGCGGCGCAGACTCTCTCCAAAAAGGAGGCTGATTTGCTCAAGTATGCCGAGAAGCTTGAAAAGAGCCTTGAGAATCCCAAGAAGTCGGGCACTGCAGAGCCTTGGTACAAGCTCTCGCAGGCTTACTACGACATTTACAACTATCCCAATTCAGATGTATATCCCAGCGCACAGCAGTTCGAAATCCGCCTGCTGACCAAGGGCAAGACCTACACCAGCGAAGAGCGCACCGCCGGCGGAGTGACCTACACCGTGGACTGCTACAGCGACAAGGATGTATATTACGACCAGAACGGCGTGCTGCAGTTCTGGATTGTGAAGAAGCCCCTGATGGAAAACGCTCTTGACAAGAGCCTGGAGTCCCTGCTGAGGTCATTCGCGCTGGACAACTACAGCTCCAAGACCAAGAAATATGTGGAGGCTGCAGAGAAAATCCACACCGCATACCACAACACCGGCCTCTATTATTATATGGCCGACGACAAGGTAAATGCCCAGAAGTATTTCGAGAGCGCCTACAAGAGCACCGAGAATGATATCCTGAACCGCGTGGACACCGTGGCCGTGTATTACGCCGCCCTGATGGCGCGCGACAACGGCGATACCGACAAGGCGCTGGGTCTGCTGCAGAAGGATCTCGATGCGGGTTATGCTGCAGATGGCGAGGTATATGCGATTATGGCCGACCTCTACCGCGCCAATGGCGATATGGAGAGCTATAAGACCAGCCTCGAAAAAGGCTTTGCAGCATTCCCCCAGAACCAGCAGATTCTGGTGGGCCTTATCAACTACAACCTCACCGAGGGGGGCGGAGACACCGGCAAGCTCTTCGAACTTATCCACACCGCGCAGGCCAACGAGCCCGGCAACGCCAGCCTCTACTATGTGGAGGGCGACATCAATAAGAAGCTGGGCAACACCGAGGCCGCCCTGGAGCTCTTCAACAAATCCTATGAGATCGACAACAGCTACATCTTCGGTATCGTGAACATCGGCATAATGTATTATGAAGAGGCTCTCGCATATCAGGACAAGGCCAACGCCGAGATGGACGATGCCAAGTATCAGGCTCTCATCGATGAGGTGAACAGCTCCCTCAAAAAGGCGATTGATCCCTTTGAGAAGTCCTACATTCTGGCGGATGGCGATCCAGAGCTTCAGGTGGCGATTGCCGAGTACCTCAAGAACATCTACTTCCGCTTCCGTACGCAGAGCGACGAATATCAGGCGGCATACGACAAGTACGACCAGATTTTCAAGCAGGCTACAGGTTCTGCGAACTGATTCAGACACAATTTTCGGGCGACCCTCAAACGGCCGCCCGTTTTATTTTAAAACAGCTTCAAAATTCTTATGGGCGGATTATTCGGCGTAGTATCAAAAAAGAAGTGCGTCACGGATCTTTTCTATGGCGTGGACTATCATTCCCATCTGGGGACCAAGCGCGGCGGTATGGCCGTGATAAATCAGGACGGGCAGCTGGTGCGCAGCATCCACTCCCTAAAGCAGTCTTATTTCAGGGTCAAGTTCGAGCCTGACCTGGGCAAGTTCGACGGCAACAAGGGCATCGGGGTCATCAGCGACAGCGAGTCGCAGCCCATCGCGGTGCATTCGCACCTGGGCCGCTTTGCCATCTGCACGGTGATGAAGCTCTCCAATGCCGAATCTCTTGCGGGCGAAGTCCTCTCGGAGGGCAAGATTTTCACCGAGCTCAGCGACGGCGAAATCAACGCCACCGAGATTGTGTCCCAGCTGATAAACAAGGGGAGGGATTTTGCCGAAGGAATCCGCTATATGCAGAGCAAGATAGAGGGCTCCTGCTCTATGCTGATACTCACCGACGACGGCATAATCGCCGCCCGCGACTTCTACGGCCGCACTCCGCTGATAATAGGCAAGGGAGCTGACGGCTATGCGGTGGCCAGCGAGAGCTGCAGCCTGGTGAATCTGGGCTATGACTTCTATCGGGAGCTGGGAGCCGGCGAGGCTCTGCTCATAAGCGAGGAGGGCATCAGCGAGATACTCCCGCCCGAGGGCAAGCTGCACATCTGCTCTTTCCTGTGGATTTACTACGGATTCCCCGCAACCAGCTACGAGGGGGTCAATGTAGACGAGGCGCGCCGCAATATGGGGCGCCTGATGGGAGAGCAGGATGATCTGGAGGCCGACCTGGTGTCTCCGATTCCCGACTCCGGCAACTGTATGGCCATCGGCTACAGCGAAGGGTCGGGGATTCCCTACCGCAACGCGGTGCTCAAATACACGCCTACCTGGCCCCGCAGCTTTATGCCGGTGGACCAGAGCACCCGCGCCCTGGTGGCCAAGATGAAGCTTATCCCCAACTACGGCCTGATGAAGGGCAAGCGGCTGGTGTTCTGCGACGACTCCATAGTGCGCGGCACACAGCTGCGCGACAATGTCGAGGTGTTCCGCCATCACGGGGCGGGCCAGGTGCACATCCGCATCAGCTGCCCGCCGCTGGTGTACCCCTGCGAGTATCTCAACTTCTCGGCATCGAAGTCGCCGCTGGAGTTTGTGACACGCCGCATAATCCAGCAGATCGAGGGGGCGCACGACAGCCATCTTGATGAGTATTCTACCTGCGGCAGCCCGCGCTACTGCAAGATGGTGGAGGCCATACGCGACAATCTCAAGATGAATTCGCTCAAATTCAATTCCGTGGAGAATGTGGTCAAAGCCATCGGCCTGCCCAAGGAGTGCATCTGCACCCACTGCTTCGACGGTTCGGGCAACAATTGAGCTATAGCCCGGCGATTACTTCGATGGCGGCTATAAGCAGATGCAGGGCCAGGTTCAGCACCCGAGAGAAAATCTCCCCGACTACGGGGAGATTTTCCGTTATAAGGGCCGCCGGCGCCAGATAAATCGCGATGCTGGTGAGCGGTATCGCCACAAAATTGGTCACCATAAAGTAGCGCGGAAAATTGCCGAAGTAGAGCAGCACCAGCGGCGAAGTCATTATCTGGCAGGAGATGGAGAGGGATATGGTACTCCAGAGTTTCTCCATTATGGAGCTGCGGCACTCCAGCAGCGCGTGCAGCCTCGGGAATATCCAGTAGATGGCGAACATCGCCCCGTAGGAGAGCTGGAAGCCTATCTGGAAGGGGGCTTCGGGCATAAACACCGTGGTGACAAAGGCGCTCACCGCCAGCGCCCGCAGCAGGTCGCGCCGGCTGCCGGCCATCTCCCCCGCCTCGTACACCGTGATCATTATCACCGCCCGCAGTATTGATGTGGACATCCCCGAGATGTAGGCATAACACCATAGCAGAGAGAGTATGACCCCCTTGCGCAGGCGGCGAGCCGCGCGGCTGTTCCCCAGAAAAGAGAAGGTGGCCGTGAGAAAAAAGTAGAGAACTCCCACGTGCAGCCCGGAGAGGGCTATGAGGTGCATCGCCCCGCTGTCGCGGAAGTCTTGCTTGAGGGAGCGGTCGATGCGCGTGCGGTCGCCGATGGCGATGGCTGCCAGAATGGCACCCTCGCGCGATTCAACCCCTCCGCCCACGCGGGCCAGAGCGCTCGCGGCGGTGCTTTTGACCCGGGCCGCCCGCTCCTTGAGCGGACTCTGCACTGCATCGGGACTGCCTATGGCCGCCCCGCACGCCCCCAGAAAGATGAACGCCGCCACGGCCGCCTCCCGCCTGCGGGTGATGACCAGCGCCGCCGAGCAGGCGAGCATCAGAACTACAAATAAAATGAAAACCGCAGCTGGAATTCTTCCGGCAAACAGCCCCGCCGCCATACTCCCTCCCACAAATGCTCCGCTGTAGAGCACTATGTCTGCGCTACCCCTCATCCCGTCACAAATTTTCTCACAAGATAGGTTTTTATTTGTAAATTCGCGCTGCAAAATTCAAAAGACAAAACAATTATGAATATTCTTGTGCTTAACTGCGGCAGCTCGTCCATCAAGTATCAGGTGCTTGATATGACCTGCGAGACCGAATACACCCTTCTTGCGGAGGGTCTGGTAGAACGCGTCGGAAGCGAAAACGCCTCCATAACCCACAAGGTGCCGCAGCGCCCCAAAGTGCAGCAGACACTCCCCATCCCCGACCATTCAAAAGGTATTTCCCTGGTGCTGGAAATGCTGCTTGACAAGGAAAAAGGGGTGATTGCCAGCCTTGCCGATATAGATGCGGTAGGCCACCGCGTGGCTCACGGCGGAGAGTATTTCTCCGGCGCCGCCCTGGTGAACGACGACACCCTATCCAAGATAGAGAAATGCTGCGCCATCGCCCCCCTGCACAACCCCGCCTCGCTGCTGGGCATCAAGGTGGCGACGGAGCTGATGCCAGGCATCCCGCAGGTCACCGTGTTCGACACCTCCTACCACCAGACTATCCCCGACTATGCATATATGTACGCCATCCCCTACGAATACTATGAGAAGTACGGGGTGCGCCGCTACGGCTTCCACGGCACCAGCCACAATTATGTGGCCCGCAAGGCCTGCCGCGCCCTGGGCTGGAACATAGAGGAGAAGAAGATAATCACCTGCCATCTGGGCAACGGCAGCAGCATCACCGCCATCCGCGGGGGCAAGTCGGTGGACACTTCAATGGGCTTCACCCCGCTTGAGGGGGTCACGATGGGCACCCGCTGCGGCCTGATGGATCCTTCGGTGGTCACTTTTCTGATGGAGAAGGAGGGCTTCAGCCCCAAAGATATGGACAATCTGATGAACAAGAAGAGCGGTCTGCTGGGCCTCTCCGGCGTTTCGTCTGACAACCGCGATGTGGAGGCGGCGGCAAATGCCGGCAACAGGCGCGCCAAACTGACCCACGAGAAGCGCTGCTATGATATCAAGAAATTCATCGGCGCCTATGCCGCCACCCTCAACGGCGTGGATCTTATAGTTATGACGGGCGGAATCGGCGAGAATGCCCGCAGCGTGCGCCGCGACGTGCTTAGCGGGCTGGATTATCTCGGCCTGGAGATCGACCTCGACCGCAACGAGAATGTGGGGGGCGACAACTGGATAATCAGCACCGACAACTCCAAGGTCAAGGCTATGATTGTGTGCACCAACGAGGAGCTGGTGATTGCACGCGACACTATGGAGCTTGTGAAGGGTCTTAAATAGTGCTGCGGCACATAAAAAAGGAGAGGGACGGCCAAAGTGGGCGTCCCTCTCCTTTTTTATGCCGATTGCCGCTAAAGTTCGCGGCCGTGGCAGTTCTTGTACTTCTTGCCGCTGCCGCAGGGGCAGGGGTCGTTGCGGCCCACGCGTTTTTCTACGTGCACGGGAGCGTTGCTCTTGGGCTCGCCGCCGTTGGTCATCAGGTCGGGCTTGCCCGCCTGCATACGACTCATGTCGGTGCGCTTCTCACGCGCCTCGGTGGCCACCTCTTCGGGCGCCTGCTCCATTCTCAGATGAATCTTCATACGCAGCAATGTGGAGAGCACGTCGCGGTAGATTCCCTCCAGGGCGGTGATGAAGAGGCCGAAGCTCTCGGTTTTGTACATCAGCTTGGGGTCTTTCTGCTCGTAGCTGGCGTTCTGTACTGACTGCTTGAGGTCGTCCATATCGCGCAGGTGGTTCTTCCAGTACTCGTCTATCACGCGCAGCGTCACGGTCTTGTAGATGGAGCGGATAAGCTCCTTGCCGTGGGTCTCGTAGGCTTTTTCCAGATCCACCAGCACGGTGAATACCTTGCGCCCGTCAGTTATGGGGAGGGCGATGTTCTTGTACATCATCCGTTTGGTCTCATAAACGTGGTTTATGATGGGCCAAGTCTGGCTGATGATTGTCTCGTTGCGCCGCTCCTGGGTCGAGGCGACATCTTCGGCGAGCTTGGCCGCCAGCTCACCCTTGCGGGCGTGGCTGTAGAACTGATCGTCGAAGCTGGCGTCCACGCCGAGCTGCTCCAGCAGATTCTGCTTGAAGTCGTCGAAGTCAAGCTCCCTGAACTTGTCGGCGAAGATGTCGCAGTAGTCGCTGGCCATATTCATCACGTCCACGTCTATGCGCTCTCCGGTGAGGGCGTTGCGGCGCTTGGTGTAGACCACCTCGCGCTGCGAGTTCATCACGTCGTCGTATTCCACCAGGTTCTTGCGGATGCCGAAGTTGTTCTCCTCCACCTTGCGCTGGGCTCTCTCGATGCTCTTGGAGAGCATGGAGCTCTGCAGCATCTCGCCCTCCTTCATACCCATACTGTCCACTACCTTGGCGATGCGTTCGCCGCCAAAGAGGCGCATCAGGTTGTCTTCCATCGAGATGAAGAAGATGGAAGAGCCGGGGTCTCCCTGACGGCCGGCGCGGCCGCGCAGCTGACGGTCCACGCGGCGGCTGTCGTGCCGCTCCGTGCCGATGATGGCCAGACCGCCCAGGGCGCGCACCTCGTCGGTGAGCTTGATGTCGGTGCCTCGGCCCGCCATATTGGTGGCGATGGTCACCGTGCCCTTCTCTCCGGCGTGCGCCACGACCTCGGCCTCACGGGCGTGCTGCTTGGCGTTGAGCACCTGATGGGGAATGCCGCGCATCTTGAGCATCCTGCTCAGCAGTTCGGAGATCTCCACGGAGGTGGTGCCCACCAGCACGGGGCGCCCCTTGCCCACGAGATGCTCGATCATCGCAATCACGGCGTTGTACTTGTCTTTCTTGGTGCGGTAGATCAGGTCGTCCTGGTCGTCGCGGATCACCGGACGGTTGGTGGGTATCACCACCACGTCCAGCTTGTATATCTCCCAGAACTCGCCAGCCTCAGTCTCTGCCGTACCGGTCATTCCGGCCAGCTTGTGATACATCCTGAAGTAGTTCTGCAGGGTGATGGTGGCAAAGGTCTGGGTGGCCGCCTCGACCTTCACGTTCTCCTTGGCCTCGACCGCCTGGTGCAGGCCGTCGCTCCAGCGGCGTCCCTCCATTATGCGGCCGGTCTGCTCGTCCACTATCTTGACCTTGCCGTCGATTATCACATAGTCCACATCCTTCTCGAACATCGCGTATGCCTTGAGCAGCTGGCTCACGATGTGCATACGCTCCGCCTTGAGGGAGTAGTTGGCATAAAGCTCGTCTTTTTTGGCCTTCTTCTCCTCCGCGCCGAGAGAATTGTCCTGCTCTATGCGGGAGACCTCGTCGCCCAGGCGGGGCATCAGGAAGAATTCAGGATCACCCACCGCTGCGGCCAGCACATCGTTGCCCTTGTCGGTGAGCTCCACGGAGCGCAGCTGCTCGTCGATGGAGAAATAGAGGTCGTTGGTGATGACCCGCTGCTCCAGATCCTTCTCGGTGAAGGAGTCGCGGATTATCTTGCTCTGCGCGTCCTGCAGAATCACCTTGATGCCCGGCTCGCTCAGATATTTGATCAGAGGGCCGTATTTGGGCAGACCCTTGTAGGCCTTGAGCAGCTTGATTTCGCCCTCGTCTTTGATGCGCCCCTCGCTGATGAGCTTCTTGGCCTCGTTCAGGAACTGGTTCACTATCTGGCGCTGGGCGGAGTAGAGCTTCTCCACGAACGGCTTGTATTCGTTGAATGTCTGATCTGTGGAGCGCTGCACCGGGCCTGAGATGATCAGCGGGGTGCGGGCGTCGTCGATGAGCACCGAGTCCACCTCGTCCACGATTGCGTAGTGGTGCTTGCGCTGCACCAGGTCGTCGGGATTGATGGCCATATTGTCGCGCAGGTAGTCAAAGCCGAACTCGTTGTTGGTGCCGAATGTGATGTCGGCCCGGTAGGCCTTCTTGCGCCCCTCGCTGTTGGGCTCGTGCTTGTCTATGCAGTCCACCCTTAGGCCGTGGAACTGGTACAGGGGGCCCATCCACTCGCAGTCGCGCTTGGCCAGGTAGTCGTTCACTGTGACCACGTGCACTCCCTTGCCGCCCAGGGCGTTGAGGAACACGGGAAGGGTCGCTACCAGGGTCTTGCCCTCGCCTGTGGCCATCTCGGCTATCTTGCCCTGATGCAGCACCGTGCCGCCGATGAGCTGCACGTCGTAATGCACCATATCCCAGGTAGTGGGGTTGCCGCCCGCCACCCAGGTGTTCTTCCACTCGGCATAGTCGCCCTCTATCGACACATAGTCGTGCGTGGCGCTCAGGTTGCGGTCCTCTTCTGTGGCCTCCACCCTTATCACTGAGTTCTCCTTGAAGCGGCGGGCCGTGGACTTCATTATAGCGAAGGCCTTGGGCAGCGCCTCGTCCAGCGCCTTTTCCAGCTTCTCGTCTATCTCTTTTGTCAGATTGTCAAGGCGGGTGGCCAGCTTCTCCTTTTCGTTTACGCTGATGTCCACCCGGGAGAGTTTCTCCCTGATGTCGGAGGCCTCCTGCTCTTGTGCGGCGGTGCGGGAGGCTATCTGCGCCTTGAGGTCGCGGCACTCCCGGCGGAGTTCGTCGTGGGAGAGCTTATCTATAACGTCATATTCGGCAAGGATGCTTTTGAGTATGGGATTCAGCTGCTTGAGATCCCTGTCTGCCTTTGAACCGAACAGGCTTTTGAGAAAATTTGCCATAAATGTCTTAAAAAATGAATATCAACCTTCAAATATAAAAATAAAGGCGACACATTGTGCAATGCGCCACCTTTGCTCTTTAGTAAAATTGCCCGGGGGCAACTGTTACTCGTCTTTTGAGATTGCGCCCATAGGGCATACGCCTGCGCAAGCGCCGCACTCTACACAAAGATCGGGATCGATGCTATAGATGTCGCCGGCGGAGATGGCGCCGACAGCGCATTCGTCTATGCAGGTTCCGCAAGCTGCGCAATCTTCTGAAATTTTGTAAGCCATAATGTTAGTTTTATAGTTTCTTATGAAGTCACAAAGTAAAGCATTTTCTCTAAAATATTGCCAATTAATCTTATATTTGTCAAGAAAAAATGAGATGAAATGAAGCTGAAAGTGACTTTTGCGGCGCTTGCCGCCTTTTTTTTGATGCTCTGCTCAGTGCCCTGCGCGGCCCAGAGCGGTGACACCCGTCCCGAGGAGGAGGTGGTGCGCTTCAACGAGAAGGTGCACGACTTCGGCGACCTGCTGCTGAGCGACCGCAGCGTCAGCTGCAAGTTCACCTTCACCAACATCAGCGGCAAGCCGGTGGTGGTGCACAATGTGGTGTCGAGCTGCGGCTGCACCGTGCCCAAATGGACCAGGGAGCCGGTGATGCCGGGCAAGACGGGCACCATAGAGGTTACATTCAAAAACGACCAGGGGGCATACCCCTTCAGCAAGGCCATAACCGCCTACATCTCCGGCATCAACCGCCCCGTGATACTGCACATCAAGGGCATAGTGTACGGCAAGAAGCTCACCCTCAAGGAGATGTACACAAACACCTTCGGCGGCGGGACTCTGGGCACGCGCGAGTCCACGATGATGCTGGGCAATATGTATCAGGGCAAGGCCAAGAGCGATGCCACATCCATTGCCAACCTCACCAATAAGCCGGTGAAGGTCACTGTAAAGAGCGAAGACCCCGCCCTCTCGGTGGCGGTGGTGCCCAATCCGATTCCAGCCGAGGGCAAGGCATCGCTCACCTACACCGTGAACACCGCCCGGGGAGAGAAGAAGTGGGGCAACAACGAATATTTTGCCTCGTTTATTATTGACGGCGCGCCTGCCGATGAGAAAATCAGGGTGGTTGCCACCATCGCGGATAATTTTGACGGCTACACAAAGGTGCAGAAGGAGAAAGGGCCCGTGCCCTCGTTCGAGAAGGGATATCTGGATCTCGGATTAACCGACAAGGGCAAGCTCATAGACCATACCATTGTGGTGAATAATACCGGCAAGAGCCCTCTGGTGCTCTACAAAGCCGATTCTGACGACGGCCGCACCAAAATCCTGACGCCGGCCCCCGTGAAGATAGCCCCCGGCAAGAGCGCCGAGGTGAAAATCAAGTATGACCCCTCCACGCAGAGCGGCGAGTTCGTGAGCATCGTGACCTTCACCACCAACTCCCCGATGCGTCCCAGAATCGATTTCTTCATCAACGGAATTGTAGAGTAACGCTTATGAAACGGCAAGGAGACTTTTTTGACGAATATCAGCAAGACCACAAAAATCACGACTCGGCCCTTGTGGTGAATGACGGCATAGCCCAGCCGCCGGTAATCAACCCGTATCTGCAGGGCCGGCCCCTGCGCCGCCCTTCGCTCAAGAGCGTGGACGAATATATGGCGGGCATCGAGGCGGGCGACACCACCATCCTGAGCCAGGCGATAACCCTGGTGGAGAGTCTCTCCGCCGTGCACCGCAAGACCGCCGCAGAGATTATAGCCCGCTGCCAGAAGATTTCAGCCGGGCGGCATACTATGCGCATAGGCATCACAGGCGTGCCCGGAGTGGGCAAGAGCACCTTCATAGAGGCGTTCGGCAGCCATATCACCTCGCGCGGCCACAAGCTGGCGGTGCTGGCCATAGACCCTTCAAGCGAGCGCTCGAAGGGCTCCATTCTGGGCGACAAGACCCGTATGGAGAGCCTGGCCCGCGACCCCAAGGCCTTCATCCGCCCCAGCCCCAGCGCGGGTTCATTGGGCGGAGTTACGCGCCGCACCCGCGAGACGATTCTGCTGTGCGAGGCGGCCGGCTACGACGTGGTGTTCATCGAGACCGTCGGGGTGGGGCAGAGCGAGACCGCCGTGCACTCTATGAGCGACTTTTTTCTGCTGCTGATGCTCTCCGGGGCCGGCGACGAGCTGCAGGGCATCAAGCGCGGCATTATGGAGATGTCCGACTTGATATCCATCACCAAAGCGGACGGGAACAATGTGGAAAAGGCCAAGATGGCCCGCGCCCTCTATGCCAATGCGCTGCACCTGTTCCCCCCTGCCGAGTCGGGCTGGACTCCCACGGCCGTGACCTCTTCCGCCGTGACTATGGAGGGGATGGACGACATTATGGCCAAAATCGAGGAGTATTTCACCCTGGTGCGCGGCAACGGCTATTATCTGCGCCGCCGCCGCGAGCAGGCCCGCTACTGGATGTACGAGAGCATAAACGACACCCTCAGAAATATGTTCTACGAGGATCCGTCGATCGCAAGGCTGCTGCCCGGATATGAGCGCGCGGTGCTCGACGGCTCGCTGGATTCGTTCGCGGCAGCCGAAGAGCTAATCTCGAAATACCGGGGATAATAATGCCGCAAACGAATCTGCATTAAACGCCTTTGGTGCAGCAGCCGAAGAGCTAATCTCGAAATACCGGGGATAATAATGCCGCAAACGAATCTGCATTAAACGCCTTTGGCGCTGCAGCCGAAGAGCTTATTTTGAAATACCGGGGTTAGAACCTTTCTTTGATGTTGTAGGTGTTGCGGCCGGCGGAATTGCGGGAGATGAGTTCTGCCAGAAATCCGGTGAGAAAGAGCATCACGCCGATCAGCAGACATACTATCGCCGCATAGAACAGCGGCTGGTCGGCCACCGCGCGGAACGGCAGCCCCTGCCCCTGGCGGACAAGCTTGACCGCTATTATCCAGATGGCGATGACAAATCCCACCAGAAACATCGAAATGCCGCCCAGACCGAAGAAGTGCATCGGCTTGCGGCCGAACTTCTGCAGGAACCAGATGGACATCAAATCCAGGAAACCGTTGGTGAAGCGCTCCAGCCCGAACTTGCTGGTGCCGTATTTGCGCATATGATGCTGCACCACCTTCTCGGTGATTCTGCCGTAGCCGGCGTTCTTTGCCAGATAGGGGATAAAGCGGTGCATCTCGCCGTACACCTCTATGCTTTTGACCACCTCGCCTCTGTAGGCCTTGAGACCGCAGTTCATATCGTGCAGCCGGATACCTGTGACTTTGCGGGCGGCCCAATTGTACACCTTGGAGGGGATGTTTTTGGTGAACTTGTTGTCGTAGCGCTTCTTTTTCCAGCCCGACACCAGGTCGTAGCCCTCTTCGCGTATAAGGCGCACCATCTCTGGGATTTCGGCGGGGTCGTCCTGCAGGTCGGCGTCCATCGTGACCACCACATCTCCCTCAGCAGCCTCGAATCCGCAATAGAGGGCGGCTGATTTGCCGTAGTTGCGCCGGAAGCGGATGCCGCGCAGGCGGCCGTATTCCTTGCGGAGTTCCTGAATCCGGCTCCACGAGCCGTCGGTGCTGCCGTCGTCCACCATAATCACTTCATACTCCATTCCGCTGCTCTGCAGGGTGGAGGTGATGCCCGAGAGCAGCTCGCACAGCGACTGTTCTTCGTTGAAGAGGGAGATTACAATCGAGAGGTCCATAAGAGGCTAATCCAGTTCGTCTTCAGACTCGTCGTCCCCGTCGGAGTCCGCTGTGCCGAACGGGTTGTCGCTGCGGATGGAGGGGTTGATTATCGCGGAGGCCAGAAGCCCCTCGAGAAAGCACTTTATAAAGGAGGAGACGAACATAATGTGGGGCAGATTGTCCGTCATCTTATCTGCCACGCTCTGCGATTCGGCGGGCAGGTTGTTCATATAGAGCGCCATAGCATCGTTTACCTGGGTCATCAGGCCTGGGAAGATCCACACAATGCAGGCGGTGTCGTAGAAGGCGCAGATGATGGAGGAGAGCAGCACGGTGGCCACTCCGAAGCCGAAGGGGGAGGTTCCGGTCACCGCAGCGTATTGCTTCATAAAATAGAGCAGCAGCCATATCGAGACACCTGTGCGCACCACAAAAATCAGCCAGCTGAGCGCCGCACTGGTCGGGAACAGGCAGCTTAAAGTGTTGCACAACACCGAGACAGCCGCCAGAACCAGCCCTTTCGCGGCCGCCTGACTCCATTTATACCCTTTGCCGAATTCGTCCATTTTTATTCAAACTGATAATTTGGGCAAATGTAATAATTTGTTTTTAACTTTGCACGAATATGCTCCCCTGCGGGGAGCGCCAAGAGTGATTAACCGATAAAATGCATATATGATGATTAAAATCACATTCCCCGACGGAACCGTAAAAGAGTTCGAGCAGGGTGTCAGCGCATATGAAATCGCGATGAGCATCAGCCCCAGGCTGGCCGGCGATGTGCTGGTGGCCACTGTGAACGGTGAGATTTACGATCTGGACCGCCCCATAAGCGGCGATGCAAGCATCAAACTCCACAAATGGGAGGACAAGGAGGCAAAGAAGGCCTTCTGGCACTCTTCCAGCCACCTTATGGCAGAGGCGATAGAGTCTCTCTACCCCGGTGTCAAGTTTGGGATAGGCCCAGCCATAGACAACGGCTTCTACTATGACATAGACCTGGGCGACAAGCAGATTGGCGACGACGACCTCAGGCACATCGAGGCCAAGATGCTGGAGCTGGCCCGCACAAAGGAGCGCTTCGTGCGCACCGACGTTTCCAAGCAGGAGGCTATGGAGCGCTTCAGCGCCAAAGGGGAGCAGTACAAGTGCGAACTGATCGAAGCCCTCGAAGACGGCTCGATCACCTTCTATACCAACGGCAACTTCACCGACCTGTGCCGCGGCCCGCATCTGCGCGACACCTCGGCCATCAAGGCCATCAAGCTGCTGAATATCGCCGGCGCATACTGGCGCGGCGACGAGCACAACAAGATGCTCACCCGCATCTACGGCATCACCTTTCCCAAGAAGTCGATGCTCGACGAATATCTGGCAATGCTGGAGGAGGCCAAGAAGCGCGACCACCGCAAATTGGGGCGCGAAATGGAGCTGTTCACCTTCTCTTCGCGCGTCGGTGCCGGCCTGCCGCTTTGGCTCCCCAAGGGCGCAGACCTGCGCAACCGCCTGCAGGATTTTCTGCAGAAGGTGCAGAAGAAATACGGCTATCTGCCCGTCATTACCCCGCACATCGGCAGCAAGGATCTCTATGTGACAAGCGGCCACTGGGCACACTACGGTGCGGATTCCTTCCGCCCCATCACCACACCCCAGGAGGGTGAGGAGTATCTGCTCAAGCCTATGAACTGCCCTCACCACTGCGAGATTTACCGCAGCAGACCCCGCTCATACAAAGATCTGCCGCTGCGTTTTGCCGAGTTCGGCACGGTTTACCGCTACGAGCAGAGCGGCGAGCTGCACGGTTTGACCCGCGTGCGCGGCTTCACGCAGGACGATGCCCACCTCTTCTGCCGTCAGGACCAGATAAAGGATGAGTTCTGCAAGGTCATAGACATTATACTATATGTATTCAAGACCCTCAAGTTCACCGAATTCACCGCGCAGGTATCGCTCCGCGACCCCGACGACAAGGAGAAATACATCGGCAGCGACGAAAACTGGGCCAAGGCGGAGCAGGCCATAATAGAGGCCGCCGCCGAGAAGAACCTCCCCACCGTGGTCGAGTATGGCGAGGCGGCGTTCTACGGCCCCAAACTGGATTTTATGGTGAAGGACGCCATAGGCCGCAGCTGGCAGCTGGGCACCATCCAGGTGGACTACAACCTGCCGGAGCGTTTCGAGCTGGAATATGTGGACAGCAACAACGGCAAGGCCCGTCCGGTGATGATTCACCGCGCACCCTTCGGCTCGCTGGAGCGCTTTGTGGCGGTGCTGCTGGAGCACACCGGAGGCAAGTTCCCCCTCTGGCTGGCACCCGACCAGGTGGCCATCCTGCCCGTGAGCGAGAAATACAACGATTTTGCAAAAAAAGTTTGCGGATTGCTTGAAAATTACGAAATTCGCGCCCTAATCGATGACCGTAACGAGACGATTGGCAAGAAGATACGCGAAAACGAGCTCAAGCACATCCCGTACATCGTGGTGGTGGGAGAGAAGGAAGAGGCAGACGGTTCGGTGGCAGTGCGCAGGCAGGGTGGCGAAAATCTCGGTACGATGACTGTCGAGGCATTTGCAGAATACCTTAGCAACGCAGTAAAAGAAGAACTTAACTAGGAGGACAAAACTATAGCTAATTCTAACTACAGGCCGCCCAAGCCGAAGCCGGCTCCGCGGAAGAAGCCCCAGATGGGGCGTCAGAACAGAGACGAAGACGACCACAGGGTAAATGACCAGATTACTGCGCCGCAGGTGAGACTAGTGGGGGAGAATATTCCCGAGCCGGGCATATATCCTCTCGCAAAGGCTCTGCAGATAGCTGTGGACCAGGAGCTTGACCTGGTGGAGATTGCAGAGGGAGCCAATCCGCCCGTGTGCAAGGTTATTGACTACCAGAAGTTCAAGTACCAGCAGCGCAAGAAACTCAAGGAGCAGAAGTCCAACGCCTCCAAGGTGGTTATCAAGGAGATTCGTTTCGGGCCGCAGACAGACGAGCACGACTACAACTTCAAGCTCAAACACGCGCAGAGTTTTCTGCAGGAGGGGAGCAAGGTCAAGGCTTATGTCTTTTTCCGCGGGCGCTCCATCCTCTTCTCCGAGCAGGGAGAGAAGCTGCTGCTTAGGTTTGCGGTGGATCTGGACGAGTGGGGCAAGGCCGAGCAGATGCCTAAACTCGAGGGCAAGCGTATGATTATGATGATTGCCCCCAACAAGAAAAAATAGACTTTCAAGAACATTTAAAAATAGTTTAAAATGCCTAAAATGAAAACCAATTCCGGTTCAAAGAAGCGTTTCACGCTCACCGGATCGGGTAAAATCAAGAGAAGACACGCTTATCACAGCCACATTCTCACCAAGAAGACCAAAAAGCAGAAAAGAAACCTCGGCCACGTCGCTATCGTAAAGTCGGTGGACAACAAGAGAATCAAAGAGCTGTTGGTCAAGTAAACATTTATTAACCGAAAGTTCAGCAAATGAAAGTTCCCTCCCGAAGGGGCGCTGACTCTCAAAATCAATTAAACTATGCCTAGATCGGTAAACTCGGTGGCTTCAAGGGCACGCCGTAAAAAAATCCTGAAACAGACCCGCGGTAATTTCCTCTCCAGGAAAAACGTCTGGACGGTAGCAAAGAACACCTATGAAAAAGGTCTCACTTATGCATACCGCGACCGCAAGACCAAAAAACGCAACTTCCGCTCCCTCTGGATCACTCGTATCAACGCTGCCGCACGTCAGCATGGTATGACATATTCTCAGTTTATGGGTGCCATCCACGCTCAGAATGTCGGCCTCAACCGCAAGGTGCTCGCTGACCTGGCGATGAACAACCCTCAAGCATTCGAAGCCATCATCAATTCAGTCAAATAGTGACTGTAAAAGACTTTCTCCACAACAAGTGGGTCAAGTTCGCCTTCTGGGGCATCTTGTATTGCCTATGGGTAATCTGGCTGCGCAGCTGGTGGTGGATTCTTGGCCTTGTTGTTGTTTTTGACCTCTGCGTCACCCGGAAAGTCAACTGGACATTCTGGAAACCGAGGTATAAGGAGGGTAAGAAGCCCAATTTCCTGCTGGAGTGGCTCGATGCCATAATCTTTGCGGTGATTGCGGTCACATTTATCAATACCTTCTTTTTCCAGTCGTTCAAGATACCCTCTTCGTCTATGGAGAACACCCTTATGACGGGTGACTACCTTTTCGTGGACAAGATGCGATTCGGACCGCGGATGCCAGAAACGCCGCTCACGGTTCCCTTCACGCACAACACCTGGCTTGGCGGGCGCAAGTCCTACTCCGAGGCATTAAGGTGCTCTTACCGCCGTCTCAAACCTCTGGGGCGCGGCATCAGAAGGGGCGACTGTGTGGTGTTCAACTTTCCCCACGGCGACAGTGTGCTTGCGAAAGTGCCGGGCGAGGACTACTACGCACACGTACGCATAAACGGCAGGGAGTTCAGCGAACGGACATTCGGACCGGTGACGGTGCGCCCCGCCGACAAGGCAGACCACTATGTGAAGCGTCTGGTGGGTATGCCGGGCGATTCGCTCAAGGTGGAGGGAGGCTTGGTCTACATCAACGGCGAGCAGCAGGAGGTCTATCCGGGGATTCAGCTCACCTACAGGGTGACCACGGGGGGAACCCCCATCAGCCGTGTGGAGCTGGAGAGGCTCGGGGTGGACCCTTCGCAGATCTACTACGATGCCACAATGCCCGGATATGCGGCGCTGCCGCTCACGGCGGAGGCTTTCAGAGAGGTTTCGAAGATGCCGAACGTGGTGGGCGCCACGGTCAATCTGGAGAGTTATCCCGGGGAGTATCTCGACTCCTACAAGATGATTTTCCCCTTTGACGACCGGGGCTTTACCCGCGACAACTACGGTCCGCTGTGGATTCCCAAGCGGGGCGCCACGGTGACTTTGGGCGAAGACAACATAGCGCTCTACCGCAGAATCATCTCGGTGTACGAGCACAACAATTTTGAGGAGAAAGATGGCAAGTTCTTTATCGACGGCAGAGAAATCACCGAGTACACCTTCAAGCAGGATTATTTCTTCATGATGGGTGACAATCGTCACAACTCTCTGGATTCGCGCTATTGGGGCTTTGTTCCGGAAGACCATATTGTGGGCACGCCCGCAGTGATTTGGATGAGCAAAGATGCCTCGGGCAAAGTGAGATGGCGCAGGTTCGGCAAGTTTGTGCTCAATGGATAAAAAATTTGCTTTTTTGATTTAAAATCAAGATATTTGCACCCCCTTAAGCAGTAGAAAAATAGAAAAAATAGATATTATGTCACGAGTTTGTCAGGTTACAGGAAAGAAGCGGATGATCGGAAACAACGTTTCCCACTCCCGCAGACGCACCAAACGCGAATTTGCCCCCAACCTCAAAACCAAGAAGTTCTGGTCTGAGGAAGAAGGCAGGTTCATCACATTGAAGGTCTCTTGCAACGGTATGAAGACCATCTACAAGAACGGTCTGGCCGAAACCCTCAAGAGGGCCGAGGCCAAGGGTTTGATTAAAATCGTTTAAAAATCAGAGTTATGGCAAAGAAAGGCAACAGAGTACAGGTCATTCTCGAGTGCACAGAGCAGAAGACCAGCGGCGTTCCCGGCATCTCCCGCTACGTCACTACCAAAAACAAGAAGAACACTCCCGACAAGCTCGAGCGTATGAAATACAATCCGTATCTGCGCAAGATGACTCTTCACAAGGAGATCAAGTAAGTTAACAATTAAATCAGCACGATACTATGGCAAAGAAGGCGGTCGCAACATTCTCCGGTGACAAATCCGCACAGAGAAATGTCGTTAAATGCATCCGTATGGACAAGAACGGTCGTACAGGTTCCTACAGCTTTAAAGAGGAGCTCGTACCTTCCGAAAAAGTGAAAGAATTTTTTGCAAAGACCCAGAACTAGTTCTTGGGCCGCAAAGGTAAGTATAGCGTAAGAGACGGAGCCCGAGGCTTCGTCTCTTGCTTGTTTTAAGAAGCTCTTCAGATATGGCGACATTTCTTTGGGACGATGTAGTATTCGGCCCTATCCACAGCCGCAGAGTGGGACGCTCTCTGGGGATAAATCTGCTTCCCCAGCAGGCCAAGGTGTGCTCGTTCGACTGTGTCTATTGCGAGTGCGGCGGCCTTCTGCGAGGGGCGTCGGCGCATCCGCTGCCCACGCTTGATAGGGTGAAGGAGGCCATAGAGGGCAAATTCGCCGCTCTGGCCGAGGCGGGGGAGGGGGTTGACTCCATTTCTTTCACAGGCAACGGCGAACCCACGCTGCACCCCGATTTTGCGGCGATAATCGACCTTACGCTCAGCGGCCGCGACCGCTGGTTCCCCGCGGCGGTGGTGAGTGTCTTTTCCAACGCCACCCGCATTGACCGCCCCGATGTGGCGGCGGCCCTGCACAAGGTGGACAACCCGATACTCAAAATTGACTGCGCCCTGCAGCCCCTGGCGCAGATAATGAACCGCCCCTCACCCGGCTACAGCGTGGAGCGCACGGTGGAGAGGCTCATAGGCTTCGGCCACGACTTTGTGATGCAGACTATGCTGGTGACAGGCTCCGTGGTGGACAACACCACCCCGGAGGCGCTGCAGGCCTGGTACGATGTGGTGCGCCGCACCGCCCCCCGCGAGATTATGCTTTACAGCGTGGAGCGCGACACTCCGGTGGAGGGCATCTGCAGGGTGGGGGAAGAGAAGCTGCGCGAGGCGGCCGCTCCCCTCATCGCAGAGGGATTTAATGTCAAAATAAACGCGTAGCCAATATATTTTTGTAAATTCGCGCCCGATGGGACTTTTCTTTAAAAAACGCAATACCGACCCCGAGGCAAAGGCCAGGGAGAGGGAGGCTCTCTCCGCCGGATTGGGCAAGACCAAGCAGTCGCTTCTTTCCAAGCTGCAATATGCGGTGATGGGCAAGAGCGTGGTGGACGACGAGGCGCTGGACTCCATAGAGGAGGCGCTCATAGCCTCCGACGTGGGGGTTGACACCACTGTAAAAATCATCGAACGTCTGGAAAACCGTGTCAAGCGGGACAAGTATCTCAACACCGCCGATCTGAACCGCATTCTGTGCGAAGAGATAGAGGCGCTGATTGCCGGCGACGGGGTGGATCAGGAGCCCTTTGACTTCTCAAAGAAGCCCTATGTGATTATGGTGGTTGGGGTCAACGGCGTGGGCAAGACCACCACGATAGGCAAGCTGGCGGCCCAGCTGGCAGGTGAGGGCAAAAAGGTGGTGCTGGGCGCCGCCGACACTTTCCGCGCCGCAGCGGTGGAGCAGCTGAGCATCTGGTCACAAAGGGCCGGTGTGGACATAGTCAGGCAGGAGATGGGCAGCGACCCCGCCTCGGTGGCATACGACAGCGTGCGCAGCGCGGTGGCCAAAGATGCCGACGTGGTGATTGTGGACACCGCCGGCCGCCTGCACACCAAGGTCAACCTGATGAACGAGCTCACCAAAATCCGCAACGTGATGCGCAAGGTGGTGCCCGACGCCCCGCACGAGGTGCTGCTGGTGATCGACGGCTCCACCGGGCAGAACGGCTTTGTGCAGGCCCGCGAGTTCACCAAGGCGACAGATGTTACGGCCCTTGCGGTGACCAAGCTCGACGGCACCGCCAAAGGGGGCGTGGTGATAGGCATCAGCGACCAGTTCAAAATCCCCGTCAAGTTTATCGGGGTGGGGGAGAAAATCGAAGATCTCCGCCTCTTCAACAAGAAAGATTACGTAGAATCACTGTTTAAATAGAGACTTATGACTATTTCGTATAATTGGCTTAAAGATTACCTCAAGTTTGACCTGACGCCCGAGAAGGTGTCGGAGGTTCTGACCTCCACCGGCCTTGAGGTTGAGCACGTGGAGACCGTGGAGCAGATTCCGGGCGGTCTTGCGGGTGTGGTGGTGGCCGAGGTGCTGGAGTGCGTGGAGCATCCCGACAGCGACCATCTGCACATCACCAAGCTCAATATCGGCTCCGGAGAGCCGCTGCAGGTTGTCTGCGGCGCCCCTAATGTAGCGGCAGGACAGAAGGTGCTGCTGGCTACGGTCGGCACCAGGCTGGTCTCCGTCAGCGGAGAGGAACTCAAACTCAAGAAGTCCAAAATCCGCGGCGTGGAGAGTTTTGGAATGATTTGCGCAGAGGACGAGCTGGGCATCGGCGAGAGCCACGACGGCATTATGGTGCTGGACCCCGCCGCAGTGCCCGGTACGGCGGCAAAGGATTACCTGCATTTGAGCAGCGACACCGTGTATGAAATAGGTCTCACCCCCAACCGCATCGACGGCGCCTGCCACATCGGAGTGGCGCGCGACCTCTACGCCTGGTGCCGCCTTAACGGTGTGGATGTGGAGTGGACGCTACCGCAGCCCACGATCTCCCTCAAGGGGGAGGGGAGCGCGGTGCCGGTGGAGGTGATTGCAAAGGAAGACGCCCCCCGCTATATCGGCATTACTTTCAAGAATGTCAAGGTGGGCCCTTCGCCCGAATGGCTGCGCACACGCCTTTCGGCCGTGGGTCAGCGGCCCATCAACAATGTGGTGGACATTACAAACTTCATCCTGAACGAGTATTGCCAGCCGCTGCATGTCTTTGACCTCAAGAGAATCGAGGGCGGCCGCGTGATTGTGCGCAATGCGGCACAAGGGGAGAAGCTGGTGACACTGGACGGCGTGGAGCGCACCCTCTGCTCCAGCGACCTGGTGATTGCCGACAGCCGCGAGCCGATGTGCGTGGCGGGCGTGTTCGGCGGCGAGAAGTCGGGCGTGAGCGAGGAGACCACCGATGTCTTTATGGAGATTGCATATTTCAACCCCGTAACCATCCGCAAGACCAGCAAGAGGCTCGGGCTCAAGACCGACGCGTCGTTCCGCTACGAGCGCGGCATAGACCCTATGAACACCATGGTTGTGGCGCGCCGCGCGGCTCAGCTGATGGTTGAATTGTCAGGCGCAGAAATCGTGGGCGAACCCCAGGAGTTCTGCGGCAGGGAGTTCCGCCGCGCCGAGGTGGACCTTAATTATGGACGGATGTTCTCTCTGATGGGCAAAAATATCGGAGAGTCCACCGTAAAGGAGATACTCTCCTATCTGGACTACACTATTCTGAGTGAAGACGCCGCCGGCTGCCGCGTGAGCGTCCCCGCCTGTTATGTGGATGTAACCCGCGAGGCGGATGTGGTGGAAGAGGTGCTGCGCATCTACGGCTACAACAACATCGAACTCCCCTCCGGAATGAAGGCGAGCATACAGCCCACGCCCCATCCCGACCCGGAAGCTATCCGCAAGCAGGTGAGCGACCTGCTCTCCGACCGCGGCTTCTATGAGATTATGAACAACTCGCTCACCAAGAGCTCCATATACGACAAGCTCACGACCTTCCCGGCGGAGAAATGCGTGCGTCTGCTGAACCCGCTCAGTTCCGATCTGGACTGTATGCGCCAGAGCCTGATCCCCGCCGCACTGGAGACTGTATCATACAATATCAAGCACCAGAACCACGTGCTGCGCCTCTACGAGATAGGCAATGTATACAGCTACTGTGCAAAGGCCGAAGATCCTATGAGCGGGGCTGATCTGGCAAATTACGGCGAGGAGCTCAAGCTCTCGCTGGCGGTCAGCGCCCCTGCGGTAAAGGCGTGGAACAGCCAGATAGGGGCGGGCTCATATTTCGAGCTCAAGGGCTATCTGGAGCTGCTGGTAAGGCGCTTTGGTATGAATCTCTACGATTTTGAAGCCGGTGATGCCCCCTGCGACATATTCTGCGAAGGTCAGAGCTACTCTTTGCAGGGCAAACAGTTTGCCGTGATGGGCAGCGTGGCTCCCCAGCTGCTCAAGATGTTCGACATCAAGCAGCCGGTGTTCGTGGCGGAGATTTCGTGGCCCGTTCTGATGCAGATTGTGCGTCGCGACAAGGTCAAATACCGCGAGCTGCCCAAGTATCCCGAGGTCAAGCGCGACCTGGCTCTGCTGCTCGATGAGAAGGTTACCTTTGCCGAGATACGCCGCGCCGCCATCGCCACGGAAAAGGCGATGCTCAAGAGCGTGACCCTGTTTGACGTTTACCGCGGGATCAAGATTCCGGCCGACAAAAAGCAGTATGCCCTGAGCTTTGTGCTGCAAAGCAGCGAGCAGACTCTCACCGACGAGGCGGTGGAACGCATAATGGGCAAGCTGCTCAAGACTTTCGAGAGCAAGTTCGGCGCTGCCTTGAGGTAAAGCGCCGCACGCAGAGCGCCGCTGCAAGCGCCACGAATACAAAACAGCATATACGACCTGTTATATCGCCATACACGGTATAACAGGTTTTTTCACTGTTGAGGTTCACCGTGCCGCGAATTGCGGTGGGAGTCCACCAGGGGGTGCGCTGCAGCACGTCGCCGCGCTGGTTTATGAAGCCCGAGATGCCGGTGTTGGCCACGTGCACGATGTCGCGCCGCGTCTCTATGGCGCGCAGGCGGGCATAGCGGAAATGCTGGCGGTAGCCGGGGGTGTCGCCCCACCAGCCGTCGTTGGTTATCACCGTCAGAAAGTCGGCCCCGTAGAGGGCGGTCTTGCGCATATACTCCCCGTAGATCGATTCGTAGCAGATCATCGCACCTATCTTTTCGGGATCTTTGCCGCAGAGGTTGTTGACATCTTCACTAATGCCGTAGCTGCTCATAGAGCCGCCGAAAAACTCGAATACCTTGCCCAGAAAGCTCAGATAGCGCTGGTAGGGGAGAATCTCCACTGCCGGCACAAGTTTGGATTTGTGGTAGTAGCTTCGCAGCCCCAGGGTGTCCACCATCATCGCGGTGTTGTACGACACATACCACTGCCGGCCCAGCGGCGAGGCGTTGTAGGGGGCCTGCGCGCGGGTGGGGAAGAGCCGGTAGGTTATCGCCCCCAGCACGAAGCTGGCGCCGGGATGCCCCTCCAAATAGCGCTGCACGGCGGTGAATGTCACATTCTTTTCCGGGCGGTCAAGGTCAAATTGGTAGGTGTAGGTTTCCGGAGTTATCACATATCGGGTCGCGGGGGTAATCACCGAATCCACAAGGGAGAGCATCCGCTCGTCCTGCACCTGCTGGCTCAGGCCGCCGTGCTTCTCGGTGTAGGCGTTTATGTTGGGCTGCACCGCCACAACCTCCACGGGGTTGCAGGTTTCGCTGTAGTTGCAGTATATGGCAAGCGAAGATGCAATGGGGGCGGCAATCAGCAGTATCGTGGCAGAAATGGCCGTGATCGTGCGGCGCATAGCGAGATGGTCTTGGCAGCGCCCGCGCAGCTTAAGCGTTTCGTAAACGGCGATATTGGTGAGCCAAATCCACAGCGAGCCGCCCAAAAAGCCGGTGTATTCATACCACTGCACCAGGCGCGGGCAGGTGGCGAAACTGTTGCCCAGAATTAGCCAGGGCCACGAAATCTCGATGTTCTGGTAAACCTTCTCCCACGCTATCCAGCCCGCAACCAGCAGCAGATAGCCCACCTTGGCCCCGAAGTGTTTGCGGCAGAGCAGATAGAGCATAAATATCGCATACATCTGCAGGGCGTTCAGCCCTATGGCGGCTATAGCCCCCGGCACTGATATCCAGTTTATCCAGAATGTCGTGGCCAGATTCAGCAGCATAAATGCAAGATATACCTTCCACCCCTTGCGGCGCACCTGCCCCGAGGCGCAGCGGTCGGCGAATATCAGCAGGGGGATGAATGCAAAAAGGGCCACCCAACCGCATCCGGGCACAAGAAAGGGGATGGATGCAAGTATGGCAAACAGCAGTATCAGATGCCAGTCGTTTATTTTCATAACCCAAATGTAGCGAGTTTAAAGATTTTTTTGCAAACTTTGCAGTCTTAATGAAGAATCGGGGATGTTTTGGTTTTGACAGCAATCGATTTCTTCAGGTAAGCACGCCGAGAGTCGTGGCCCCTCTCGTAAATCTCAGACCTCACGCCTTAACTGGCAACACAAACTATTCTCTCGCTGCGTAGTCCAGGCTAAGCCGGACTCCTTAATCTCCCCGTCAAGGACGGGCAGACGAGTGTCCCGCCGGATTTTATGGAAGTTCGGTCCGGAGCCCGGGGCATAGGCAGAACAATTCCCGCTCGCGCGTTCCACCCTGCGGCGCGCGCTAAGATTAAGGGGTTACGGAGGCGCTTGCCCGCCCGCCGGCTGGCACCTCCCGACAATCAAAGGCAGGATAAGCGTGTAGAAAGCTTGCGGATACGTTGTCTGGACGGCGGTTCGAGTCCGCCCATCTCCACGATA
>CAVLDO010000021.1:0-28480 GCA_963662035.1 Bacteroidaceae bacterium
GATGCCTAAAGGGGCGTAGCGGGTATTTTTTCTACCCGCCAAGCCCCTTTAGGCGAAGCGCTGATGCGCCCCTGCCCCTTTAGTTCATATCCGCAGAGTAATCTCAGTAGATTCAACGCTAATTACAATCAGTTCCGTCCCTGCCAGATGACATCCGTGATGACAGGACTTTAACAACAGCTATGTTCGTGCCCGTGGAGCCCAATTTTGGGCACGGCCAGGGAGTTTTGCAGCGTTCCGTGCCCGTGGAGCCCCGTTTCGGGCACGGCCGGGAAGTTTTGCCGCGTTCCGTGCCAGGAGAACCCCGTTTCGGACACGGCCGGGGGATAATCGCATTAGCGCATCAAAGTCGCGGATGTCTAAAGGGGCGTAGCGGGTATTTTTTCTACCCGCCAAGCCCCTTTAGACGGAGCGCTGATGCGCAAAAAGCAGCTTTAGGACTCCTTCTTGGCGAAGAATCCGGCCAGAATGGCTCCGGAAACATTGTGCCAGACGCTAAACAGCGCTCCGGGCAACGTGGCAAGCGGATACTGCGCAAAATGCACGGTGGCCAGCGACGTCGCCAACCCCGAATTCTGCATTCCCACCTCGATCGACACCGTGCGGCACTTGCGCGAATCCAACCTCAGCAGCCGCGCAGCCCCGTAGCCCAGTGCATACCCAAGAAGATTGTGCAGCGCCACCACGCAGAACACCAGCAGGCCGCAGTCCAGAATCTTGGCGGAATTGGCACCCACCACCGCCCCCACAATCGCCACAATGGCCAAAGTCGAAATCAGCGGCAGCAAATCGGCGGCCCCTTCTGCAAACCTCGGAAAAAAGCGGTTGACCGCAAACCCAAGCGCTATGGGAATTATGACCACCTGCAATATAGAAAGGAACATCGGCAGCAACTGCACATTCACCGTTTCGCCTGCATAGAGATAGGTCAGAAGAGGCGTCATTACAGGAGCGAAGAGAGTCGAAACCGCCGTCATCCCCACGGAAAGCGGCACATCGCCCTTCGCGAGATAAGTGATGACATTGGACGAAGTGCCGCCCGGGCAAGTCCCCACAAGAATCACCCCCACAGTAAGCTCGGGCGAGAGACAGAAGACGCGCGAAAGCAGCCAGGCCAGCAGCGGCATTATGGTAAACTGCGCAAAAAAACCTATGCAAACATCGCGCGGATGGCTGAACACAACCTTGAAATCGGCTAACTTGAGGGTAAGCCCCATCCCGAACATCACAATGCAGAGCAGATAGTTGATGTAGCTTGTCTTGAGAAAGCCCACCGCCGAGGGTCGCAGCAGGGCCAGCAGCGCCATTGCAATGACAATCACCGCCATATATTTCCCCACAAACCGGGAAACCTTCCTTAAAAAATCCATAAACTGCAATTAAAAACGCCTGCAAAGATATGTTAACATCGGCGCAAATAAAGGCTTTTTGCAGAAAAAAGCTACATTTGCGCGGTGCCCGTCTTTTAACAAAAGGGCTGCTGTTGCTCACCACCGGGTTCTGCGGCGGATTCACCACCTTTTCCACATTCGCTTCCGAGAGCCTGGCGATGCTGCAGGTGGGGCATTATCAAAACTTCGCGCTCTACATTTTTCTGAGCATCGCGCTGGGTATCGCGGCCGTTTTCTGCGGATACGCTCTATCGAAAATCGGCTTTTGAACAAACGCAGCCGCGTCCCACTGACACGGCTGCGTCTGATAGTTCAATACTCGCGCTTTTGCATCCGTTGCTTGCACACGGGGCGATGGTTGCACTTTACACCCCCGCTATCGCGGGGCCGCATCGCAAGCGCGTCTTATAATCACTCTAATGCCAGCCGGGGCCGCCGCCCTGGCCGCCCTGGCCACCCTGGCCGCCCTGGCCGCCGCCACCTTGACCTCCTTGGCTGTCGGTGTTGGTCACTGTGACCATTCCTGAGAGAGTCACTGAAGCGAATGAGCTGCCGCCGCTGAAGGTCGCATCGGTGAATAATCCGCAAAAGTCACTGTCGCCCGACACCGTGGCGCCGCAGGAGGCGACATAGCTGCCGCCCTGCTCCAGGGCGGGGCAGGAGAGCAGAAGGGTGAATCCCTGCCGGGAATAATCGGCGGGAGAGCAGAAGGCGAGCAGAGGTTCGCCGTCAGAGTCGGCAAGAGTTATATATTGTCCGGAAGAGATGCTGCTGCCGCCAGCGACAATTACCGGCTGCTTGCAGACATTTGAAGTAGGTGTGGATGTCGTGCCGCCGATGCCAAGTATTGTTCCGCCTGTTATGGCAAAGCTGTTTTCGTCGCAGTCAAAGCCGCCTTCGGGTATCGTGGTGCCGCACGCTATCACCACTCCGCCGCTGATGCTGATGGTGGAATTGGAGTCGATGCCGTCGTTTGAAGTGCCCATTGCAAAGATGTTTCCGCCGCTGATGGTGAGCGCTTCGCCGCTATTGATGGCATCGTCATATGCCCACGCCTGCACCACACCGCCGCTGATATCCATCGTTCCCTTGCTCTCTATGCCTTCCGCCCCCTCGCCGCCGCTGCAGCGCACCAAAATGTTGCCGCCGCAGATTGAGAGGTTGCCGTCGGCCTTGATGCCTTTGGGAGAGGTGGAGTACTGACCCGATTTATACTGGCTGCCGGTTGTGATCACGCGCACGATGCCGCCCGCGATTGTTATTGCACCATCGCCGCTGATGCCTTTGCCGCCCGCACCTGTGCTTTTGCACAGCAGGCTGCCTCCTGTCATATAAAAGGCTCCGTCGGCCTTTACTCCCGCACTGCCGCTGACATCGGCGCCGTCATCGTCCATAGCGCCGCCGCCCGTTGTCAGGGCGGTGATGCGCCCTCCCTCAATTTGCACTGCGGCATCGCTGGAGAGGCATTTTGCCGCTGCGGCGGAGCATTCCACATTCACCACGCCGCCGCGGACATAAATTCCGTCGTTGGCCTTGATGCCGTTTGCCGCTGTGGCCTTTACGCCTATGTTAACGCCGGGACGCAGAAAAATGTAGTCGTCGCTGCGGATGCCAGCCTTGCAGTTGGCCTCCACATTGAGACTGCCGCTGCCGCTGAAAAGCAGTTTGCCCTCCGAGAACAGGGTCGCCTTCATATCCTCATCGTCAGGGGCGTCGCTGTATGTGTCGCCGTCGGTAAGGGTGTTGGACGTGTCCTCCTGCAGCACGACATAGCACCGTTTTTTGCTCTGAATGTTGATGGCCGCTCCGGTGGGGTTGGTGATGTCGACCCCGCAGAGCACAAGGGCGAACTTGTTGTCGCTGTAGATTTTTAGGCTGCCGCTGCCGGTGGTGCCGCTGACGCTGTAGCGGACCCCTTTTGCGGTGGAGGTGACGGTGACATCGGCGCCGCTGATGCTCACGCTGACGCCGTCTATATCCGCATCGGCCGTTGCGCTGCTGCCGTTGAAGGTGATGGCCACCTCGTCGGCGAATGTGTTGTTCTCTATGTAATCCTCCCAGAAGGGATCATCGCCATCGTCAGGGATTGTTTCGCTCTCGGAAAGAGCCTCGGTGTCGAGGGCGATGTCAAATGACTTCAGATAGTCGAGGGTGGCCAAGCCCGCTGCCGTACCGTCGTCGCCTCCGGAGGGAGTCGTGTCCACTGAAGTGTCATCACTGTCTTGGGAGCTGCCGCCGCTTTCTGTGGTGATTTTGTCGGATTGGCAGGCGGTTGCGAGAATTAGAGCAAGCGCCGCCGCAAATGTTGCAGTTCTTTTCATGATCTGAAAATTAAAAAATCAACCACGTTAGACACAGTTTGCAGCCGATGGTTTATTTCTGCTCCGATTTATCCCGCAGATGCGCGTTGCTGCGGTCTCAGAAGGCGGCCGGGAGGGCCTGCAGCTGATAGGCCAGCGTGAGGGCAATGCGCAGGTGGCCGAGGGTGTTGGGGTGCAGGCGGTCGTGGTCAAGATCGTTGAAATATGCAGCCTGACCGTCGTCGAGCGGGTAGAGGCCGCTGAGGCTGAAGAGATCTATCACCGGTACGGCCCACACGCTTGAGGCCTGCTTCACGGCGGCGGCATACTCGTCTATGAAGTTGCCGCAGGCGTTGGCATAACGCTCGTCGGGCTGCACATTGCCCTTGCCGAATTCAGAAAATCCGCGATGCAGCGGGGTCAGCAGTATTATCTGCTTGGTGGGATAGCGCTCCTTGAGGTGGCGCATCACTATGTTGGTCCTGCCGCAGAAGGTCTGCCCGTCGTAAGAGAGGTCGCGGCGCACGCGGGGCACCATTACATCGTTGTGGTTGACGGTTTCCATACTCAAGTCGTACCAATGGCCAATGGGGACATTGTTGTTATAGTCGTTGGTTGCGGCAAACACCAATATTGCGTCGATGTCCTGTCCGCGCTCAGCCTCCAGCTTCTGCGCCTGAGCCTTCATATCGAGCATCGTGAGGCCGCTTATGGCATACACGCAGGGTTCGATGCCCAGTATGTCCCGCAGGTGGCACCAATAGGTCAGATTGTTGTTTGCCACCTGGTTGGGTTCTGTGATTGAATCGCCCAAGCAGGCCACTCTGCAGCCGTTCCAGTGGCTTTTGATTTTGGGAGCCGATGTTTTGCCGGATGTCTTGTCTGCAGAGGCCGCAGCTGCACCGGGGGAATTCATGGCGTCGGCCCCGAGCGCCATACCGCCCAGCACTATCGTGCCGGCCGATTTGAGGAATGTTTTTCTGTCCATACCACTAAGGTACTATTTTTTCACAAAAAGCGACTCCCCGTCGAAATATTGGAAAATCCGACCGTTTCAAGACATTTTGATGCTGACGCAGTTGCGCCAGCATCATAAGATTTTAAAGTGTAAATAATCTTTTCACTGTTGTAAAGTGGGGCTACATATTGCCTTTAAGCTCTTCTATCTGCTGCAGAAGGCGGTTGATGCGGCGCAGGTACCCGACATAATATATCAGGCCGCAGACGCCGCCTATCACCAGTCCGGCAATGCCGCCGATTATCATCCAGTGCACGAATTCGCCGGCGCTTGCACAGATTAACCAGAAGAATACGGCCACCCACACCACAAGCGAAGGGATGCCGTAGAACACAAGCCAGCGGTTGCTGACATTTTTGTATGTCAGGATGTTTTCCGCCACGGATACAACCTCGCCTTCCATAAGGTCATCTGAAAGATACCGGCAGGCCGTATACCAGCCGAAGCCCACGGTGGAGAGCATATAAACCACGGTGACGGCAAAAAACCACACGGGCAGAACATTTCCGGCGAATGTGATGGCGGCCATTCCCCCGAGGCCGATGATGGAGAGGGTGGCGGAGAGCAGGGTGCTCTTGCGCACTTTGGAGTAGTCATTCTGCATTGCGCGGCGCATCATTTTGTCGCTTACGATTTTTTGCTGCGCCAATAGTGTTTTGAATTCGACCATTTCGCCGCGCATCTGTTCAAGGGTGTCGATATTGTTCTGCTTGTCCATAACAATCATTTTTATTCGTTTGACATTTGTTTGAGCTGTTCCCTGATGCGCACCAGGCGCACGGAAACGTTTTTGGCGGAGATGCCCAGAATCCGGCCGATTTCATCGTAGCTGATATCTTCCAGCCAGAGCAGCACTATGGCTCGGTCGAAGGGTTGCAGGGCGGCGATGCGGCGGTGCAGCGCCTCGGCCTGGCGCGAACGGGCGTCAGAGGTGTCGAAGGGCTCGATGTCCATCGTGAGAGGCTCGCTCCTGCGGCTTTTGGCTTTGCGCTGGTGCGAAATGCAGGTGTTCAGGCACACGCGATAGACCCAGCCTTTGACATTGACCCTCTCCACTTTGGAAAAGCCCTTCCAGAGGTTGATCAGCGTCTCTTGAAAGAGGTCGGACACTTCGTCGGCATCTTTAGAGAACATATAGCACACGGTGTATATGTTCGTCCTGTTCTCTTTCACGAGTCTTTCGAATTGTTGTTCCAATTGTTCCATTGTACTCTTGTTTGTTTTCAGAAACATTTCTGCCATATAAACGCACGTCACTCCAAAAATACTACACTTTTTCCATACCGGCCGACTTTTTTATATTTGTAGAAAATTCAAGGAAATGGCCGGAAACGACAATACCGCAAAGGTGCTGGAGCTGGCATCGCAGGCGGGACACATTCTGCTGGAAAACGGCGCGGAAATCTCCCGCGTAGAGGATACGATGGCGCGCATCGCCTCTCATTACGGGGTGGATTCGGGCCATTTTTTCGTGATCAGCAACGGAATCTTCACCACCGACGCCGCCGTGCGCTACGCCAACGTGGAGTTCATCCCCATCCGCGGCATCCAGCTCTCCAAGGTGGTGGAGGTCAACCGCCTCAGCTATCGGATTGCCGCCGGCAAATACACGGTGGACGAGGCACAGGCGCAGCTTGAGCGCATCAAGGCACAGCCTCAGAAGCCCGACTGGGAGCAGATTCTGGGCTCGGCCTTCGGTGCAGCCGGCTTCTGCGCAGTGTTCGGAGGCGCCTTTATGGACTGCGCCGCCGCATTCGTGGCAGGAGCGCTGCTGTATGTGTTCGCCCTGTTTGTGAGCGGTCGCTATATGTCCAAGATAGTTGGAGGGATCTGCAACGCGCTCGTTGCCACGGCTGTTTCGCTGGCCCTCTTCCGCGCCGGCTTCGGATTGAGTCTGGGCAACATCATAATCGGCGCCATAATGCCGCTGATTCCGGGGGTGCCGTTCGTGAACGGGGTCAGAGACCTGGCCAACAGCGACTACATCGCCGGCCTTACACGCCTGACCGACGCGATGCTGGGGTTCTTCTGCATCGCCATAGGGGTGGCCCTCGCTTTTATGATTGACGGAGCGCTGTGCGGCGGAATGATAGAGCTATCCGGAATGAGCGTGGCCTCGCAAACCGCGTCGCTTTTCTGGCAGTTTCTGGCCGCTTTCGTGGGCACATTGGCCTTTGCGGTGCTGTTCGGCGCCCCCCGCAGCCAATATTTTGTGGCGGGGCTTATCGGAGCCGTCGGCTGGATTTTCTACCTGATGCTCACACGCAGCGGCATCACCGGCGCCGGGGTGGGGGTGGTGCTCTCCACAGTGCTTGTGTGCATCTGCTCCCGCGCGGTGGCTGTGGCTGCCAAATGCCCCAGCACCGTGTTCCTGCTCTGCGGCATTTTTCCGCTGGTGCCCGGGGCGGGCATATTCTGGTTTACCTACTATCTGATTTCGCAGCAGCTGCGGCTGTCGCTGGTCACCGGCTTTTCCGCCGCCAAGATGGCCATCGCCATAGTGCTGGGGATAATCCTGGCGATGGAGCTGCCCCAGCGTCTCTTCTCCGGCAGGCTAAAGGCCCGATAGCGTCAGTAGCAGCCTTTACCGTTTGGGTTTGATGCTGTGCGACCTGATCGAAGAGGCGGGCGCAAATGATCGTTATAATGTCCCCCGAATTCCGGACGCGTCCTTTCTGCTCCTGTAGCAGCCGCGTGTGCAGGGCTTGCAGCTGCCGAGGTTGTTCACCGCGGGATAGCACCCTCCCGGCGAGTTTGTTCACAGTCGTGCCTTCAGTTTTCAGATAAAATTCGTAGATTTACGCCCCCTTGCTTGCAGCCGGCGGCGGCGCTGGCAAAGACTATAACATTAAAAACATCCAATATTATGAAGCATCCGAAAATAGGAATCCGTCCGACCATCGATGGCCGTCAGGGCGGAGTGCGTGAAAGTCTTGAGGAAAAAACAATGACACTTGCATCTAATGTCGCAGCCCTCATTTCATCCAATCTGAAATATACCGACGGGACTCCGGTGGAGTGCGTCATCGCCGACGGCACGATCGGCCGCGTGGCAGAGAGCGCCGCCTGCGCCGAGAAGTTCGAGCGTGAGGGAGTCGGCGGCACAATCACCGTGACATCGTGCTGGTGCTATGGCTCAGAGACGATGGATATGAACCCTTACTGGCCTAAGGCTGTCTGGGGATTCAACGGCACCGAGCGTCCGGGAGCTGTCTATCTTGCAGCCGTGCTTGCAGCTCACGCCCAAAAGGGGCTGCCGGCTTTCGGAATCTATGGTCACGATGTGCAGGATCTGGAGGACAACTCTATTCCGGAGGATGTGGCCGAGAAGATCTTACGGTTTGCCCGCAGCGCTGTGGCAGTGGCAGAGATCAGAGGAGAGTCATACCTTTCTATCGGCAGCGTGACAATGGGCATCGCCGGCTCAATCGTGGACACCGGTTTCTTCCAGAAATATCTTGGGATGAGAAACGAAAGTGTCGATGAGGTCGAGATTCTCAGGCGTATGGACTTGGGAATATACGACCCGGACGAGTTTTCAAAGGCTATGGCCTGGGTCAAGAAATACTGTATACCCAACGAGGGTTGGGACAAGAATCCCAAGGAAAAGCAGAAGACCCGCGAGCAGAAGGACAAGGACTGGGAGTTCGTGGTGAAGATGACCATCATAGTGATGGATCTTATGCACGGCAACCCCAAGCTCCGCGAAATGGGATTCAAGGAGGAGGCCCTCGGACACAACGCAATCGCCGGAGGTTTCCAGGGGCAGCGCCAGTGGACCGACTGGATGCCCAACGGGGACTTTACCGAGACTCTTCTCAACACCAACTTCGACTGGAACGGACGCAGGGAGCCTTCTGTTCTCGCCACAGAGAACGACTCGCTCAACGGAACCGCGATGCTTCTGGCCCATCTGCTGACCAACCGCCCGCAGATATTCTCCGACGTGAGGACATACTGGAGCCCGGAGGCTGTCAAGAGAGTGACAGGCAAGGAACTTTCGGGCAAGGCCGCCCCAGGCATCATACATCTCATCAACTCCGGAGCCACCACAATGGACGGCTGCGGACAGAGTTCCGATGCCGATGGCAATCCGGTTATGAAGCCGTTCTGGGAGATGACCGACGAGGACGAGAGGCGTTGTCTTGAGCACTCGCAGTGGATGCCGGCCGACAGGGATTACTTCCGTGGCGGCGGATTCAGCATCCATTTCGTATCCAGAGGAGATTTCCCTGCCACAATGGCCAGAATCAACATCGTGGACGGTCTCGGCCCTGTGCTTCAGATTGCCGAAGGCTGGGTTGTGGACATAGACCCCGAGATTCACGCCGCTTTGGACAAGCGTACGGACCCCACCTGGCCCACAACCTGGTTCACCCCGCGCCTCGATCAGAACAAGGATGCATTCAAAGATGTCTATAGCGTGATGAACAACTGGGGAGCCAACCACGGCGCGATCTCCTATGGCCACATCGGAGCCGACCTGATAACCCTGGCCTCTATGCTTCGCATCCCTGTATGCATGCACAATGTGGACGACTCCAAGATCTTCCGGCCTGCTGCGTGGAACGCCTTCGGAATGGACAAGGAAGGCGCTGACTTCCGCGCCTGTGCGAATTTCGGCCCGATATACAAGTAATCCCCGGCAATGAAGAAGAAGGATTCAATCCTAAAGGCAGGCGGAGTCAGCTACGTCCTGCCTTTCATTCTCATAACTACCTGCTTCGCCTTGTGGGGATTCGCCAACGACATTACCAACCCGATGGTGAAGGCGTTCTCCAAGATCTTCAGAATGAGCGTCACGCAGGGGTCGTTGGTGCAGGTGGCGTTCTACGGTGGCTATTTCTGTATGGCACTGCCTGCGGCGATGTTCATCCGCAAGTATTCCTACAAGGCCGGCGTTCTGGTAGGGCTCGGCCTTTATGCGCTCGGGGCGCTGCTGTTTATTCCGGCGAAGTCGGTCGGGGTTTACAGTTTTTTTCTGATCGCCTATTTCATTATGACCTGCGGTCTGTCGTTTCTTGAAACCAGCTGCAACCCGTACATACTGAGCATGGGCTCGGAAGAGACTTCGACCCGCCGCTTGAATCTGGCCCAGTGTTTCAATCCGATAGGCTCGCTGATGGGAATGTACGTGGCGATGAACTTCATACAGGCGAAGATGCACCCGGCCAGCACGGCGGAGCGCGCGCTTCTTGACGAGGCGAGTTTCGAGGCGATGAAGCAGTCTGACCTCAATGTGCTCACCGGGCCGTATTGGATGGTCGGCCTCGTGATTCTCGTGATGTTTGTGCTGATTCTTGTGGCGAGAATGCCGCACAATGCCGACAAAGACCACGAGATGAATCTCGGACCGGTTCTGCGGCGGCTGCTGCACAGACCACGTTATTGGGAGGGCGTCATCGCCCAGTTCTTCTATGTCGGAGCGCAGATAATGTGCTGGACATTCATCATCCAGTACGGCACGCGGGTCTTTATGGCCGAAGGGTTGGACGAACAGTCGGCCGAGGTGCTGTCGCAGAAGTACAATATCGCCGCAATGGTCCTGTTCGTGACCTGCCGCTTCCTGTGTACTTGGCTGATGAAGTATTTTAAGCCGTCCAAACTCTTGACGATCTTTGCCATAGGCGGAATGGCCGCCACTTCAGGCGTGATATTCCTGCAGAACAGGCTCGGGCTTTACTGCTTGGTGGCTGTCAGCGGATTTATGTCGCTGATGTTCCCCACGATTTACGCAATAGCTCTCGGAGGGCTTGGCGACGACGTCAAATTCGGTGCGGCCGGCCTGATTATGGCCATTCTCGGCGGCTCCGTGCTTCCGCCTCTTCAGGCTTGGATTATCGACAAGGGTACAGTCGGTTTTCTGCCGGCGGTGAATGCGTCGTTCATTCTGCCGTTCATCTGTTTCGTATTTGTCTGCGCCTACGGCCTCAGAACCACCAAGGTCCATCTGAGAGGGCAATGATTTTATCGAAATAAACCGGCGGACTTGGGCATATTTTCAAGAGCGCGATTGTGGCTGCCGACAAGATCACAATCGCGCTCTTTCGCAAAAAGAGCCCCAAGTCCGTAAGAATGCCCCCAAGTGTGCCTGCCTGCAAAGACGGCACTGATTTCAGACGGGCAATTCCAAGACGGGGGCTGCTCGGTGCATAAGTTTAGGTTATTCGGCGTTTTTTGCTTAAGTTTGCGACCCTTTACCATAACAAAAACTACAAATCGGAATGATATCGTTTATCATACCTGTCTACAATGTAGAGACATACATCCGCCGCTGCCTCGACAGCATAATAGGGCAGACCTATACCGACTGGGAAGCGATATGCGTCAACGATGCCAGCAGCGATGGCAGCCTGGCTATCCTGCACGAATACGCGGCAAAAGATCCCCGCATTAAAGTGATAGATGCGCAGCACGGCGGAGTCTCCCGCGCCCGCAACCTCGCAATCACCCACACCAAAGGAGAATATGTGGTCTATCTCGACTCCGACGACTTTCTCCACCCCCAGACTCTGGAGATAACCCTGGCCCTGGCCCGCAAAAACAACACCGACCTTGTGTCGTGGTACAAAGCCCCCGACTACAGGGTGATGACCGCCATCCGCCACAAGCTGGGACTGGATACAATAGACTATCGGCCGGCAAGTTTCCGATACAGATTCAAAGCCGACCACGTCAAATACTTTGTCACCGATGATATGATGAGCCACTTTACCGAGCTCTCGCACCCCAAGGGGCTTAAGTGGCCCATAAAGCACTACTATGTATGGCGTTACCTGATCCGCCGGGAGATGGTATCGGACTTGCGCTTTATGGAAGACCGCATTTTCGAAGATTTCCCGTGGGTAAGCGAGCTGATGCTCAAGAACCCCACCGTGACCATCACCAACCTGCCTTTCTACTACTATTACCCCAACTTCAAGTCAATTGATATGAACACCCACTACGCCCTCAAGATAAGGGACTGGTGCGTGGGGTTGTGCCGCGTGTGGCCGCAGTATATGGCGCAGGTGAGCGGCGAGAGGCTTAAAACATGGTCGCGCTACTGCAAGTGGCCCACCATCAACGGCCAGATAGCAGGCAAGGTGGGTATGATAGACCCCGACGCCCCCGAGAGCGAAGAGATTGTGAGCAGCCTGCGCACCCTCTATGAGGCGGGCGCCTTTGACGATGCCGCCGACGGCCGTGACATCAAAAGCCGTGCGGCCATCGCCTCTTTCCTGAAAATTTAAACGAACGGCAAACTGCCGATGCAGCATCAGGAGAGTGTCGCCACCGCAACGGATGCGGCGGCAGTTTTGCGTATGCATTTTTGAAGAATGCAAGACGATTATTGTAATTAGATTTCAAGGCACAACGGAACGCAAAACCATTTATATTTGCCGCCTTGAAAAGTTCAAGCCTATAAGCAATAGTCGTTATGAAACTCATACCCGTTTACACCTGGACCAAAGGGGTCCGGAACTTTGATCTGCGAAGAAAGAGGTTTTCCAACCAGCCCTGGGCGCAGGGCGTGCTGCTGCTGATCTGCGTGATAGTGGCGATGCTGTTGGCCAACCTGCCGTTCACAAAAGACTTTTACCACAACCTGCTGGAAACGGAGCTCTCGCTGCACATCAAGACCCCCGATGGAAACTCGCTGTTCTTCCCGCGCGGAATGAATGTGGAGGCTTTTATCAACGACATCCTGATGACCGTGTTCTTCTTCACCGTCGGCCTTGAAATCAGGCGGGAGATGAAGTGCGGAGAGCTTTCCAGCGTCAAGAAGGCGCTTATGCCAGTGATAGCGGCTTTCGGCGGAGTGGTGATGCCCGCCATTATATTCACCATCGTGAACCACGGCAGCGCTGCCGCCAGCGGCTGGGGCATCCCCACCGCCACCGACATAGCATTCGCAGTGGGCATCCTCTCCATTCTGGGCGACCGCGTGCCGGTCTCTCTCAAGGTGTTCCTCACCGCCCTGGCCATTGCCGACGACCTCATAGCCATACTTGTGGTGGCGCTGTTCTACGGCGGCAAAATCAACTTTTTGCTGCTTGGTATCGCAGTGGTGCTGGTTGTGCTTATACTGCTGATGAACGGTCTGGGAGAGAAGCGCGACTGGTGTTACCTGCTTCCTGCAATCGCCGTGTGGACCCTCTTTTACTACGCCGGAGTGCACTCCACAATGTCGGGCGTGGTGATGGCATTCCTGGTGCCTATGGCCCCCCGCTACAACGAGGCCTACTTCCGCAGAAAGCGCGCCCAATATGTCCGCCGTCTCAAGGAATACGGCACCGCAGGGGCGGAAGGGGAGGAGTTTCCCAACGGGATGCAGCGCCACTGCCTGAGGCGGCTGAAGGTGATTTCCCGCGAGTCGATGGGGATGACCTACCGTCTGGAGCACGCCCTCTCCCCCTGGGTCAACTTTCTGATTATGCCACTCTTTGCCCTGGCCAATGCCGGGGTGGAGATTCCCGACCTGTCATATTTCAACGTGTTCCATTTTGACCCGGCTCTGGGCAGCGTGAGCATGGGCGTGTTCCTGGGGCTGATATTGGGCAAGCCGCTGGGAATCTCGCTGGCCAGCTTCATAGCCGTTAAGCTGCGTGTGGGCGAAATGCCCGCCAAGGCCTCCTGGCCGATGCTGATTGCAGTGGCCTGCCTGGGCGGCATCGGATTCACGATGTCCATTTTTGTGGACACCCTCTCGTTCAGCGACCAGCTGCCAGAAGTCACTGCCCGCCTGCGCGATATGGGCAAGGTGGCCGTGCTGATGGGTTCGCTCTGCGCCGGCATCATCGGAAGCGTGCTTATAAACATTGTGTACAAAATCGAGAAGAAGAAATAGAATAAACTTATTTTCATACCTTCGTGGTTGTGAAAAATAAGTTTATTCTATATCAGATGCTCCCCCGCGTGTTCGGAGAGCGGGATTGGGAACCGGGCGGAACCTTCGAGCGCAACGGCAGCGGCAAATTCAACGACATCACCGCAGAATACCTCGAAGCTCTGCACCGCGATCTTAAAGTGGGGGCGGTGTGGTACACCGGCGTTGTAGCCCACGCCACCAAAACCGTATTCCCGGGCATAGAGCCCACCAATCCCGACCTGGTTAAAGGGCAGGCGGGAAGTCCCTATGCCATCTGCGACTACTTTGACGTCGCGGCTGAACTTGCCACCGACATCGGCTGCCGGATGCAGGAATTCAGGAGCCTTGTAGAGCGCACCCACCGCGCCGAAATGAAGGTTGTCATAGACTTTGTCCCCAACCACATCTTCCGCCAGTATCATCTGCCGTTCACCGTGAGCAACTTTTATCCGCTCTATGGCCAGAACCTCAAGCTCCCCATAAAGACCCTCTACCGCGAGAACCCCGCCCTTGGCAGCGGCAACTGCCCCGGCAGTGCCTCGCCCGGCGCATGCGACTGGTATGACAC
This sequence comes from Bacteroidaceae bacterium, assembly GCA_963662035.1. Classification (GTDB taxonomy): domain Bacteria; phylum Bacteroidota; class Bacteroidia; order Bacteroidales; family UBA932; genus Equibacterium. Next base: position 14,129 of record CAVLDO010000021.1, read on the forward strand.
CATAAAGCTCAACTACGACAACAAATACACCTGGAACATAATGCGCGACGTGTTGCTGTTCTGGCTCTCGCAGGGGGTCGACGGCTTCCGCTGCGATATGGCGGAACTTGTGCCCGCCGACTTTTTCCGCTGGGCGTTTTCCATTGTGCGGGGCAAGCACCCCGACGCCTTCTTCATAGCGGAGGTCTACGACAAAGGCAATTACCGCCGCTATGCCGACGCCGGCTTTGACTATCTCTACGACAAGTCGGGCTTTTACGATGCCCTGCGCGATGTCTGCTGCGGCAACCGCCCCGCCTACTGGCTCACCGACGAGTGGCAGTTTCTGGGCGACCTGCAGCCCCGTATGCTCAACTTTCTGGAGAACCACGACGAGCAGCGCATCGCCAGCGACTTCTTTCTGGGCAGCGGCCGCAAGGCCATCGCCCCCCTGGCGGTCTCCCTGCTGTTCAATACCGCCCCGTTTATGCTCTACTTCGGGCAGGAATACGGCGAGCGGGGGATGCTGCAGGAGGGCTACAGCGGGCTGGACGGCCGCACCTCCATCTACGACTACTGCACCCTCTCCGGCGAAAAGGATCTCCACCTGCTTGAGCGCTACCGCGAGCTGCTCTGCCTTGCATCGGATCCGCTGTTCGCCGCCGGAAAAACCTTTGACCTTATGTACCGCAACCCATCAAGCGACCATTTTGACGCGTGCCGCCAGTTTGCATTTATGCGTGCTTACGAGGGGCGCGCCGCGCTGGTAGCGGCCAACTTCGCCCCGGATCCTGCCGACATCACTCTCGAAATCCCCTCAGAGGCGTGGGATTATCTGGGGGTCGCCCCCGACGCCTCTTTCGAGGCTCCCATACACATCGGGGCAAACGACTGCGCAATATTATTTACACAACACCGATAACTGACATGAAAAAAGCAAGATTAGCCACAGTGCTGCTTCTGCTTCTGGCCACTTTCGCCGCCGGAGGGCAGAATGCCATCTCTCGCAAGGGGATTGAGAATCCCGACAAATGGATTTCCGCCGCATTTGCACGCGGGAGCGTTCCTCCGTTCTCGTTCACACTGGACGGAGTCCCCAGCGCCAGCTTTATCAAGAGCTGGGAATATTCCAAGAGCAAGACAGCCACAGACAAAAGCGGCTGCACCGGGTATGAAATCACCTGGCGCGAGCGCAACAGCGGCCTCAAAGTCACCGCCACGGTTAAGGGCTACAGCGATTTTGCGGCGGTGGAGTGGACTCTGCGCTTTACCAACGAAGGCAGTGGCAAAAGCGGCCGGATAGCCGATGTGCGCAGCGCCGACTTCTCGCTCAAAGAGAAAGGGGCCGCCGGATACGGACTGCGCCGCCTGCGCGGCAGCAATGCCCGCCAGGATGACTTCGGCATAATAGAGGAGACGATAGGCGAGGACAACGCGATAGAGCTTTTCCCGATGCGGGGCCGCTCGTCAGACGAGGTTTCGCTCCCGTTCTTCAACATAACCGCCGAGGGGGCCGGCTGTGGCATCGTATATTCGATAGGCTGGACCGGCACCTGGAACGCCGCATTCTCCGCCCACAAAGGGCAGGTGAACGTACGCAGCGGACTGCAGAACGCCGACTTTTACCTTAACGCAGGGGAGAGCGTCCGCACCCCGATGGCTTCGGTACTTTTCTGGGAGGGGAGCCACAAGATGGCAGGGCACAACCTCTTCCGCCAGTTTGTCCTGGCACACCACAGCCCCAAGCACAACGGCCGGCCCTGGGCTCCGCTCTGCGGCGGCTTTGACTGGGGAGATCCTGCCCCCTGCAACGAATATACCTGCCTCACAGAAGAAATGGCGATGGCCTCAGTGCTCCGCTACAAGCAGTTCGGCATTATGCCCGAGGTCTTCTGGCTGGACGCCGGCTGGTACAACAGCTCCACAGGGCCCCACTTCGACGGCAATTTCCCTCCCGGGGACACCGGCACCTGGGCTCCCGACAGCGAGCGTTTCCCCAACGGATTTTCCAACCTGTCCAACCTTATACACTCTATGGGCGCCGAGCTGATGGTGTGGTTTGAGCCCGAAAGGGCGATGGAGGGGACGTTTCTGGTGCGCGAGAAGCGCGACTATCTGCTCTCCTGCGCCAAATCCCCCACATTCTACGCCTTCAATCTGGGCAACCCCGAGGCGCTGGACTACCTCTGCAGCTATATCGGCGATGTAATCGAGAGCAACGGCATCGACCACTACCGCCAGGACTTCAACCTCTACAACCTTGACGAATTTTGGGAGGAGGCCGACGAAACGGGACGCCGCGGCATCACCGAGATGAAGTACATCGAGGGTCTCTACAAATATTGGGACTACCTGCGCAGCCGCTTCCCCGGTCTGCAGATTGACAACTGCGCCTCCGGCGGCCGCCGCTTTGACCTTGAGACAGCCTCGCGCGCCACGCCGCTCTGGCGCACCGACTACCATTACGGCGAGCCTGTGGGATATCAGTGCCACACATACGGCATCAATATGTTCCTCCCCTTAAGCGGCACCGGCCTGTATGAGGACGACCTGTTCACGGCCCGCTCCAGCTACAGCAGCGCGATGGCTCTCAACTTCAGAATGTTCGAGAAGGGACAGAGCGCGCTGAACATGAAGCGCGACTACGATGAATATCTGCAGGTGCGCCCCTACTTTCTCAAAGACTATTACCCCCTCTCGGGCTACGGTGATGTCACGGGCGACGGCCGCTGGGTGGCCTATCAGCTGCACGACCCTTCTACCGGGTGCGGCTATGTGGTGGGCTTCCGCCGCGAAGGGTGCGACAAGAATACCTTTGCTGTGGATCTGCAGGCAATGAGTCCCAACGGCACCTATCTGGTGACCGACTGCAACACCGGGGCCAGCCGCGAGATATACGGCGGCGACCTTATGAACGGCTTTGTGCTCAAGAGCGACGAGTGCCCCGGCTCTATCCTCATAAAATACGAAAAACAATAGCAGTCCGATATGAAAAAGATATTGCTGGCAGTTGCAATCTGCCTTTTGGCCGCACAGATGGCGCAGGCCCAGAACAGAATCTCCCGCAAGGGGGCAGAAAATCCCGACAAGTGGATCTGCTCCGCCTTTGCGCGCGGCACGCTTCCGCCCTTCTCGTTCACTCTGGACGGAGTTCCCAGCGCCAAGTTTATCAAAGGCTGGGAGTATTCCAGAACCAAGACCGCCTCGGGCGACGGCACAGTCGCCGAGTATGAAATCTCCTGGCGTGACAAAGAAAGCGGTCTCAAAGTCACCGCAGCCGTAAAGGGCTACAGCGACTTCGCGGCGGTGGAGTGGACCCTGCGTTTTACCAACGAAGGCAGAGATAAGAGCGGCCAAATCGCCGATGTGCGCACCGCCGACTTCTCTCTTAAAGAGAAAAAAGCGGCCGGATACCAGCTGCGCCGCCTGATGGGCAGCCACGTCTCCCAAAGCGACTTTGAAATAGTGGAGCAGGAGATACCTGCCGACTCCACCATAACGCTGGCCACCCTGCGCGGCCGCTCGTCTGACGGCGTCTCGCTCCCCTTCTTCAACCTCACCGCCGAAGGGGCCGGCTGCGGCGCAATATATTCCATAGGCTGGACCGGCAGCTGGAACGCCTCTTTCGCCGCCCCCGATGGAGCGCTGAAGGTCACCGGCGGGCTGCAGAATGCCGATTTCTATCTGAACGCCGGCGAGAGTGTCCGCGGCCCGATGACCTCCGTCCTCTTCTGGAAGGGGGAGGGCAAGATGGCCGGGCACAACATTTTCCGCCGCTTTATGCTGGCCCACCACGCGCCCAAGACCGACACCGGCTACTGGGCGCCGCTCTGCGGCGGCTTTGACTGGGGCGACCCCGAACCCTGCAACGAATACACCTGCCTTACGGAATATCTGGCGCGCTCCATTGTGATGCGCTACAAGCAGTTCGGCATTGTGCCGGAGGTCTTCTGGCTGGATGCCGGCTGGTACGGCACCGACACCTCCCATCTCGACGGCAACTTCCGCTGGGGTGAGGTGGGCAACTGGGCGCCCGACGGCGAGCGATTCCCCAACGGCCTGATCAACGTGTCCAATCTCATCCACAGCTACGGCGCCAAGTTCATGGTGTGGTTTGAGCCGGAGAGGGTGGGGCGCGGCAGCAAGATAGACCGCGAACACCACGATTTTCTTATGGAGAATCCGAATGATGCCGGCACCCTCATATTCAATCTGGGCGATGAAAAGGCTCTCGAATGGATGTGCCAATACATCGGCGACATAATCGAGAGCAACGGCATAGACCATTACCGCCAGGATTTCAACGCTCCCAACCTCGACGGCTTCTGGGCCGCCACCGACACGCAGGGGCGCCGAGGCATAAGCGAGATGAAGTATATCGAGGGGCTCTATAAATATTGGGACTACCTGCGCAGCCGCTTCCCCGGTCTGCAGATAGACAACTGCGCATCGGGCGGCCGCCGCCTGGACATAGAGACTGTCTCGCGCTCCACACCGCTCTGGCGCACCGACTACCACTACGGCGAGCCGGTGGGATATCAGTGCCACACCTACGGTCTCAACCTGTTCCTCCCCCTGTCGGGCACCGGCCTCTACGAGACAGACCTCTATCACCTGCGCTCGAGCTACAGCAGCGCGATGGCGCTCAACTTCAATATGCTCTCCCGGGGCCAGAGCGCCGATGATATGAGACGCGACGTAAGCGAGTATCTCTCTGTGCGCGACTACTATCTCAAAGACTATTATCCCCTGTGCGGATACGGCAACGTGACCGGAAACGGCCGCTGGATGGCCTATCAGCTCGATGACAGCGAGAGTGCCAGCGGTATTGTGGTGGCCTTCCGCCGCGAGGGCTGCGCAGAAAACACCCTCAAAGTGGATCTGCAGGCGATATGCCCCGATGCCGAATATACGGTGACCGACTTCAACACCGGGGAGAGCCGCACACTGAAGGGGAGCGAACTTGCCTCAAGCTTCTCTCTGAGGCTGGACACAGCTCCCGAATCGATTCTTTTGAAGTATGAAAAGAAATAAAGCGATAGCATTAGTATTGAGTATCTGCGCCGTTCTGCTCCCGGGTGGGGCGGCGGCGCAGAACGTTATTACACGCAGTGGAATAGACAATCCCGAGAAGTGGATCAACGCCAATTTCGCCGTTGGCAAGGTTCCCCCTTTCAGCTTTGCATACGAGGAGATAAGCAGCGCCAAGTTCATCACCGAGTGGAGCTTTTCCAAAAAGAAACTCGCCTGCAAGGAGAGCGGCACGGTGGCCTACACCATAAGTTACACCAATCCCGAGGGGACTCTGCGCGTGAGCTGCGACATCAAGGGGTATAAGGACAGCAGGGCGGTGGAATGGAGCCTGCGCTTCAAGAACATCTCCCGCTACAACACCTCCAAGATTGCGGTGATCAAGAGCGCCGACTACAAGTTCAGCGAACCCTCTGCCGCCGGATTCACGGCACAGTATCTCAAGGGGTGCAACGGCGCCACCGACGATTTTCAGATGGAGACCTTTGACCTTCGCGCCGGGGTCATCAAAGACTATGCCCCCCTGCAGGGACTCTCCGGCAAGGGGGAGTCGCTCCCCTTCTACAACATAATTTCGCGCGGAGCCGACTCCGGGCTGGCCCTGGCCGTGGGCTGGAGCGGCCGCTGGTGCGTGGAGCTGCGCGGTGTCACCAGCCTCGAGTACAAGGTCTTCGCCGGCCTTGAGAATGCCAACTTCTATCTGAAGCCGGGCGAGGAGGTGCGCACCCCGCTGGTGGCCACTGTGTTCTGGAGCGGGAGCGACCCCGCCGCAGGCCCCAACGCCCTGCGCGCCTTCATCAAGAGGCATCACTCGCCCAAGGTTAACGGCGAGGTGTGGACTCCTCTTCTGGGGGGATTCGACTTTGGCTCGCCCGACCCCTGCACCGCCTGCGAATGTCTGACGGACGCCCTCGCGCGCGCCACCGTGCGCCGCTACAGCCAGTTCGGCATTATGCCCGACGCGCTGATTCTGGACCGCGGATGGAACATCTCCGACGGCGACTTCACCCCCAAGGAGGATCTCTTCCCGGACGGGTTCGCCGCCCTTAGCCGGGTAGTCCACGGCTATGGCTCCAGGCTGATGCTGCGCCTGGATGTGGAGCGCATAGCCAAAGGGTCTCCTCTGGCCGAGCAGCACAAGGAATTTATGCTGCACGGCGGCAAAGGGTACAAATACTATATCTACGACTTCTCCAACGCCAAAGCGGTTGACTTCATCTGCAAGTATGTGGGGGATATGATGGAGAATTGGGGGGTGGACGGTCTGGTGTGCGGCATCGACGGCTGCAATCCGGCCCACTACTGGGATCTTGCCGACGGAGTGGACCGCGACGGCATCACCGAGATGAAATACATAGCCGGGCTCTGGCGCTTCTGGGACTACATCGCCGCCCGATTCCCGCACTGCGCCCCGGAGCTCAGCGCGGCGGGAGAGCGAATCGACCTCGAGACCGTTTCCCGCTCCCTTGTGGTGCGCAGCCGCGATTTTGAAGAGAATTATCTCCAGAGCCAGGGCTATTACCTCTCGATGTTCCTTCCCTACAGCGCCGCGAGCGCCACAAGCGAACAGGCATACGGGTGCCGCAGCTGCACCGGCGGCCTTCAGTATATCGATTTCAGTCTCTTCTCCAAAGGCGGCTCTGCCGCCGAGATGCAGAAAAGGGTGGAGCAGTGGCGCACCATAGGCCGCTATTTTTCAGAAGATTATTACCCCATCACCGGTACAGTGCCCCTGCAGCACGATGATATGTGGATTGTGCAGCAGTTCCACGACAAATCTTCCGACAGCGGAATTATTCTCGCATTCAGAAGAAATTCGGCAGAAAATATTACATTTGCGGCGGATTTTCGGGGCATAAGGTCAGATGCCGATTATGTGCTCCTCGACTGCGACACGGACTGTAGCGTCACGGTGAGCGGACGGGAACTGCAGAGAGGCTATCAGCTGCGCCTGGATGAATCCCGCTCAAGTTTGTTAATCAAGTATAAACTGAAATGAAACAACTAGATGTAAATTTTATGCATCCCGCCGAGCAGATTGCCGTGATCATCAAGCGTATCTACCGCAGCGGAATGACGACCACCTCCGGCGGCAACCTCTCCATCAGGGATGACAACGGGGACATTTGGATCACCCCTTCTGCGATAGACAAGGGGACTCTCAAGCCTTCCGATATGATCCGCGTGACCAAGAGCGGCGAGATCATCGGCCCCCACAAGCCCTCATCGGAGTATCCCTTCCACAGGGCCATCTACAACACCCGCCCCGAAATCCGCGCCATAATCCACGCACACCCCCCGGGACTGGTGGCATTCAGCATCGCGCACCTGATTCCCAACACCAGCATTATTCCTCAGGCGAGGGATATCTGCGGCGAGATCGGCTACGCTCCCTATGCCTGCCCCGGCAGCGAGGAGCTGGGCAAGAAGATCTCCAAGGTGTTTGAGGATGAGAAATACAAGGCCGTGATACTCGAAAACCACGGCGTGGTGCTGGGCGGCACCGACCTTATGGACGCATACCAGCGTTTCGAGACTCTCGAGTTCTGCTGCCACACCCTTATCAACGCAGCCCGCGTGGGCAAGATAAACTACCTGAGCGAGGCTCAGCTTGCCGACTTTCACAGCCGCATCCCCCACAACATCCTGCACTTTATGGATGTGCAGCATCCCAGCGACGAGCGTCAGATGCGCGGCCGTATGTGCGAGATGATCCGCCGCAGCTGCGACCAGGGGCTGATGATCTCCACCTACGGCACCGTGTCGATGCGCTGGAGAGGCAACGACTTTCTGATCACCGCCACCAACAAGCCCCGCTGGGATGTGCAGCGCGAGGACATCGTGCAGATTCACGACGGTATGGCCGAGGTGGGCAAGATCCCCAGCCGCTCAGTGGCCCTGCACCAGCGCATATATCAGAAGAATCCCCACATCAACAGCATAATCACCACCCAGACCCCCAACCTTATGGCCTTTGCGGTGACCGATGCCAAGTATGATGTGCGCACCATTCCAGAGAGCTGGATTTTCCTCAAGGACGTGCCCCGTCTGAAATTCAACGAGCACTACGAGAATCCCGACAAAGTATCTGACATCCTGTCAACCAACCGCGCGATAATCGTGGACAACGACTGCTTTATAGTGACCGGCGACGCCCTGATGCAGACATTCGACTACCTTGAGGTGGCCGAGTTCAGCGCCCACTCGCTGATTATGGCCTCCGCAATAGGCGAGCTCAAGCCCATCACCGACAAGGAGATCGAAGAATTGAGAATAGCATTCAACGTAAAATAATGACGGTTCCGCCGCCTGCGGCGCGCAATGTCCTGCCTTAGAGGGGATATTGCGCGCCGCCTTTCGAAACCTCAAGCAAGATGACAGACTACAGAAAGGCCGCTCTTATACTTGAAGATGGAACAGTCTTTGGCGGATATGCCTTCGGCGCCCAGCGTCCGGCATCCGGCGAGGCTGTTTTTTCTACAGCCATGGTGGGATATACCGAATCTCTCACCGACCCCTCGTTTCAGGGGCAGATACTTTGTGTAACCTATCCGCTTATCGGCAACTACGGCGTGCCAAAGGCGGAGCGCGATGCCGACGGCACCATCCGGGGCTTCGAATCGGAGGCGATTCACGTGCGCGGCCTGGTCATCGGCGACCTTTCGGTGGATTTCAGCCACTGGAGCGCGGCGATGAGTCTGGACGAATGGCTCAGGCGAGAAGACATCCCCGGCATCTGGGGAGTTGACACCCGCGCCCTGACCCAGAAGCTGCGCGAGAGCGGCTCAATGCTGGGACAGATTGTTCTGGACGGGGTTAAGCCTCAGACGGAGCTCTACGACCCCAACAAGGTCAACCTTATTGCCGAGGTCTCCTGCAAGGAGCTCATACGCTACCGCGAGGGGGCCGGCAAAAAGGTCGTAGTGGTGGATTGCGGCATCAAACACAACATTATCCGCTGTCTGATAGATACGGGGGTGGAGGTTATCCGCGTGCCGTGGAACTACGACTTCAACGGCGACCCCGCCACCCGCGACTGGGACGGTCTGTTCATCTCCAACGGCCCCGGCAACCCCGACTTCTGCACCGATACGGTGAATCATATCCGGCAGTCGATGGAGTTCGGCAGGCCCATCTTCGGCATCTGTATGGGCAACCAGCTGCTGGCCAAGGCGGCAGGTGCAAGCACCTACAAGCTCAAGTACGGGCACCGGGGCCACAACCAGCCGGTGCGGATGGTGGGGAGCGACCACTGCTTCATCACCTCCCAGAACCACGGCTATGCGGTGGACGGCTCTACACTCGGCCCCGACTGGGAGCCCTGGTTCATAAATCTCAACGACGGCACCAACGAGGGCATCCGCCACAAGAGCAAGCCCTTCTTCTCGGTGCAGTTCCATCCCGAAGCCAGCAGCGGCCCTTTGGACACGCAGTTTTTGTTTACCAAATTTGTCTCTATGTTATAATCTGCTATGGATACCTCAATCAGAAAAGTTCTTGTGCTGGGCAGCGGCGCCCTCAAAATCGGGCAGGCCGGTGAGTTTGACTACAGCGGCAGCCAGGCCCTCAAGGCGCTCCGCGAGGAGGGCATAGAGACCATCCTTATAAATCCCAACATCGCCACGGTGCAGACCAGCGAGGGGGTGGCCGACAAAGTTTACTTTTTGCCTGTGACCCCTTATTTTGTGGAGAAAGTCATCGCGCGCGAGCGGCCCGACGGCATCCTGCTCAGCTTTGGCGGGCAGACGGCTCTCAACTGCGGCGTGGACCTTTACCACGCCGGCATTTTCGAGAAATACTCGATGCGGGTGCTGGGCACCCCGGTGCAGTCCATCATAGACACCGAAGACCGCGAGGCCTTTGCGCAGAAGATGGGGGAGATCGGCGTCAAGATAATCCGCTCCTCTGCAGTGGAGAGCGTGGACGAGGCGGCCGAGGCGGCATCGCAGCTGGGCTACCCTGTGATTCTGCGTGCTGCATACGCCCTGGGCGGCCTGGGCAGCGGCTTCTGCGACAACGAGGAGCAGCTGCGCGCTCTATCTGAGAAGTCATTCTCCTATTCGCCCCAGGTGCTTGTGGAAAAGTCGCTCAAGGGCTGGAAGGAGATAGAGTACGAGGTGGTGCGCGACCGCTACGACAACTGCATCACCGTGTGCAATATGGAGAATTTTGACCCTCTGGGCATCCATACCGGCGAGAGTATAGTGGTGGCTCCGTGCCAGACGCTTGACAACCACGACATAAATATGCTGCGCGAGCTGGCCATAAGAATCGTGCGCCACATCGGCATCGTTGGCGAGTGCAACGTGCAGTACGCCTACGATCCGGGCAGCGACGACTACCGCGTGATCGAGGTCAACGCCCGCCTGAGCCGTTCGTCGGCCCTGGCATCCAAGGCCACCGGCTATCCGCTGGCGTTCGTGGCTGCCAAGCTGGGTCTTGGCTACGCCCTCTATGAGCTCAAGAACTCGGTGACGCAGACCACTCCGGCATTCTTCGAGCCGGCCATCGACTACATAGTGTGCAAGATTCCCCGCTGGGATCTCTCCAAATTCCACGGCGTGTCACGCAAGATCGGCTCCAGCATGAAGAGCGTGGGGGAGGTGATGGCCATCGGCCGCAGCTTTGAGGAGGCGCTGCAGAAGGGTCTGCGAATGATAGGGCAGGGGGCCCACGGCTTTGTGGGCAACAAGGAGCTGCAGGTCGCCGACATAGACGAGGCGCTGCGCGAACCCACCGACAAGCGCATATTCGTGCTGGCCAAAGCGCTGCAGGCGGGCTACACCATAGACCAGATACATCAGCTCACCAAGATTGACCGCTGGTTCCTGCACAAGCTGCAGAATATGGTGAACACCCACAACGAGATTCTCAAGTATCACAGGATAGAGGATGTCCCCTTTGAACTGCTCAAGATGGCCAAGTGCCAGGGCTTCTCCGACCACCAGATCGGCCGCGGAATCTACCGCGACACCCTGGGGGCCGAGCAGGCGCAGGATGTAGTGCGCCTCCACCGCAAGTCGCTGGGCATTGTCCCCTGCGTAAAGCAGATAGACACTCTGGCGGCGGAGTTCCCCGCTCAGACCAACTACCTCTACCTCACCTACAACGGCACCAAAAACGATGTGGACTATCAGGGCGACGGCAAGTCGGTGATAGTGCTGGGCAGCGGCGCCTATCGCATCGGCAGCAGCGTGGAGTTTGACTGGTGTAGCGTAAATGCTCTGCAGACCATCCGCAAAAGCGGCTGGCGCGGGGTTATGATCAACTACAATCCCGAGACCGTCTCCACCGACTATGACATCTGCGACCGCCTCTATTTTGACGAGCTCAGCTTCGAGAGGGTGATGGACATCTACGAGATGGAGAACCCGCACGGCGTGATAGTGTCGGTGGGCGGTCAGATTCCCAACAACCTGGCCCTCAGGCTGCACAACCACTGCGTGAAGATTCTTGGCACAAGTGCCGAGAGCATAGACAAGGCGGAGGACCGCAACAAGTTCTCTTCCATAGTGGACACTCTGGGCATCGACCAGCCCAAGTGGAAGGAGCTCACTTCGCTCTCCGACATCCACTCGTTCGTGGACGAGGTGGGCTATCCGGTACTGGTGCGCCCTTCGTATGTGCTTTCCGGCGCGGCTATGAATGTCTGCTACAACGACAACGACCTGGAGCGTTTTCTCACTATGGCGGCCGAGGTGTCGCAGAGTCATCCTGTGGTGGTGAGCGAGTTTATGCAGCGCTGCAAGGAGATAGAGTTCGATGCCGTGGCCGACGGCGGCAACATCCTGGCCTATGCAATTTCGGAACACGTGGAGTATGCCGGAGTCCACTCGGGCGATGCCACTATAGTGTATCCGGCACAGAAGATATATGTGGAGACTATGCGCGTGATAAAGCGCGTGGCGCGCAAAATCGCCGCTGCGCTGGATATCACCGGCCCCTTCAACATCCAGTTCCTGGCAAAGGAGAATTTTGTGAAGGTCATCGAGTGCAACCTGCGCGCATCGCGCAGCTTCCCTTTCGTGTCCAAGGTGTCCAAGATCAACCTGATAGAGCTGGCCACCAAGGCTATGATGGGAGAGCATCCCGCTCCGGTGAGCAAGGATGTGTTTGACTTTGACTATGTCGGGGTCAAGGCGTCGCAGTTCTCGTTTACCCGCCTGCTGCAGGCCGACCCCGTGCTGGGCGTGGATATGGCCTCTACCGGAGAGGTGGGCTGCCTGGGCGTCAATTTCGACGATGCGCTTCTCAAGAGCATCCTGTCGGTGGGTTATCCGATTCCGCAGAAGGGCATCCTGATTTCTTCCGGCGATGCGCTGCAGAAGGCTTCGCTGCTTGGCGCGTGCCGGCTGCTGGCCACCAAGGGGTATAAGATATACGCCACGGGGGGCACGCACCGCTATCTGGCAGAGAATGATGTGCCCAGCCTGAGGGCGCTCTGGCCCAGCGAGGTGCAGCAGGATCCTTCGCTTGCAGAGCGTTATGACGTGGCTCTGGATCTGCTGGAGAACAAGGCTGTGGATCTGGTGATAAACATTCCCAAGAACTACACGGCGGTGGAGCTTGACAACGGCTACCGCATCCGCCGCGCCGCTGTGGATTTCAACATTCCGCTCATCACCAACGCCCGTCTGGCGACCGCTTTTGTGCGCGCCTTCTGCGTGATGGGCATGGACGAGATCAGCATCAAGCCCGCCGACGAGTTCTAACCTCACCCCGGCGGCGGGTTGTTTTTGGCCCCAAATAACCGCGCAGATTCTCTTCAAAGCATTAGGTCAGGAGAATAGATCCCGGTATTGGAGGCAATTATAATACTCACGGATTTTAATACAGGTGCCTAAGTTAAAAATACATAGCTTAGCCTCATGAAAAGGCAAGGCGTAAGTACGACGCAAAATTCAAGGCTCAGGTGGCGATTGAGGCCATATATAGGCGGAAGTCTTTGAGCAAACTTGGCGAGGCGGTCTACGTCAAGAAATACCTGCTGAGAGGCTTGAAGATTGACCGGCTTTATCGTTGGCTGGAGTCTTCACAACACGCTCGATGCCTCGAACTGCATAGAGGTGCAAAAAAGTGCCGTTGCACGGCACGGGACGCCGGCGAAATCCTCGAATAGGTAACGAATAGGGAAGATACCCATACCTACATCAGTTGGGCCGATAGTTTCGCGTTCCACCCGTTCCACCTGTTCCATTCCAAGGGTGGAACGGAACGACAGCAACTCTATTCGGGCCGATGGAGAAGGAAGCGGTAATCCGTTGGCTCTATAACGAAAAACGCCCACCAAAGTGAGCGTAATCGTTTAATAGACAACAGTTGGCCGATCTGCCCAATAAGACGGGCAGTTTATATGGGTGTCATAGAATCTCAGTTCTTGCAGAGGGCATTTCCACGCTTTATAGCCCGGTGAGATGATGGGACGTTTCGTACTGTCATATAGCGGTATCGAGTCTACCATTCTGAAAAAGAATTTTTCAAGAACATTGATGCTTCTTGAATTTTCCTCGTGAACCCAAGCGTAAATCTCTTTGATGCCGATATTCTGAGCCATTAATTTCAGGAAAGCAGGAAAACATGACGACATAATCCCTTTATCTCGCATATTATTGATAATAAAGAAATCAAGTGTCCACATATCCAGGTTGTGCTGAATTTTGTTCGCTTTAGGTGGAGTGAGGTCAATCATCCCGACCGGAAACTTATCTATTGTAATAAGATAAGATATGCCTAAACCAACCTCTACCGCAAACATTTTCTTTTCAAGAGTTTCTTTAGAAATGGAAAGACCAGGTAGGAATTTCTTCGTCTCCTCGTCATCTGTCCCTGTACTCAGCATTGCAGCATCAATCTCTCCAACTACAACGAATCTCCCTGCATCATAGGGATGAAGCCATAGACGCTCGTTGACCTTCCGATGTATCACGTTTTCGAGTTGATAGTCCTCAATCACATTCTGCGGCTTAGAGGATTGTCTGAATTTATCAAAAATTCCCATTGAGATTGATTTTTAGAAAGATATAAAAGGTATTTACTAAAATAGAGTGGGTTGTTCTTCAATATCCATCAATGTATAGAACTTCTTTTTCTTTTCAGTTCTTATTTGGATACCGGGGATTTTCTTGAGATATTTATTAATCACCTTACTGCCACCTTCCACCGCAAGCAGATCGCCGATTTCTTTGGCAGAACGTTCCGAGTGCTCAAGTAATTCGATAATCTCCCGAATGAGATCCGCTTCATCTTCCGGCGTGACGATGGCCTTCCTTGAAACCGATCTCTTCCGGGCAGGTTTTTTCGTTGCCTTCAGCTCTTCTTCAGAATAAGGCTTAAAATCCTCGT
>CAVLDO010000022.1:0-22870 GCA_963662035.1 Bacteroidaceae bacterium
CCAGCTTTGCAATCCTTAGCGGGGAGAATGTGCTCATCAGCAAGGATGCTAATGACGTGAAGATCAATGCTTACGCAAGCGTTAACGCTTCGAATGTCACTATGCGGTCCAACGCAGATTGGCTCACTTACAATGGTAATAGTTCCGGATCTGACTGGGTATCGAACACGTTTAAGGCAACTGCCAACACCGGCAGCGAGGCTCGCACCGCAACCGTCACCGTTACCTTCTACGATGCGATTGGCGCAACCACGCAGAAGACTGTTACCGTGACCCAGGCAGCTGCCAACGGCGGCGCCCTGACTGCCGTAAGCAAGGAGTATGTCTTGGCTGCCGCAGGCGAGACTGTTGCGCTGACGCTCACCAGCGACCGCGCAATCACGGCCTCTGCCTCCAGCACCGGAAGTTGGCTGAGCGCTACTGCCACTGCGGCCGGGGCGGCTGGCAGCTATACGATTTCTATCAAGGCAGGCAGTGCAAACGCCACTACTATGCCAAGGGTAGGCTATGTATCGCTCAGCGACGGCGTGGACAATGTTGTGGTTACCGTATATCAGCTGGCAAGTTCCACCGAGTTTACCCTGCTTAACCCCGAAGTAACGCACATAGCGGATACTGAAACCAGCCTGGATTATACAGCAATTGGCGGCTATACAGGAGCTGTAAGTTCTAATGCCAAATCTGACTGCAGCTGGATTCAGATTACTAAAACGGAGAATAATCGCACAAAAAAAGTTAGTTTAAATGTAAAAGTGCTTCAGAACACCACCGGCGCAGCCCGCACTGGAAACGTGCTGATTACCATCAAGGATGATGCATCGAGCGAGGTGCTCTTTAGCAAGCAGGTGACCATTGTGCAGGCGGCCGCAAGCCAGACAGTGCTGGAGGCTCTTGTAGATAACGTTACTATGGCCGCAGCGGGCGAGACTCTCTCTCTCTCCTTTATTGCCAGCAATGGCTTTGGCACCGCAAAGTCCTCCTCCAGTTGGCTTACAGTTGCGCCAAATTCAAATGAGTCTGTGATAAAGCTTGAGGCAGCTGCCAACACCAGCGGGGCGCCGCGCACAGCGTATGTCACAGTCAATAAAAACGACGTGACCCGCGTGGTGACTGTTTACCAGCCCGCCACCACCACCAGCTATGCAATTCTCAACCCCGACAGGGCTGTGGGCAGCGGTGGGGAGAAGATCATACTTAAAGCCTATGGCGGAAAGGTGACGAGCATTTTGAGCTCTGCCGTTTGGATCAAACCGGGTAGTATCGTGCAGTCAACCGATCTTTTGGTGACATGCAATGTTACAGTTGCAGTTAACACCACCGGCGAGGTGCGCGAGGGCACTGTGAAGGTGACCTGGATTAGCGATGATGGCACAGTCACCACCAAGGAGATGAAGATTGTGCAGTCCCCCACAACCAATGTGCTGGATGTTATGGAGAGTGTGCTCTACTTTACAGCTGCTGCGCAGAGCAAAGAACTGCTTATCTACGCCTCTAAAGATGTGCTGAGTGTATCGGCCAAAGCAGCAAAGAGCACTGGAGACTGGTGCACAGCATCCTTTAACACAGACAGGTTTACGGTATCGGTTAATAGTACTACTACTTCCCGAAGCACCCATTTAGTTATTACTGCAGTCTATGCAGACGGAAGTAAGCAAACAAAGAATATCTACGTTAGTCAATATGGTAACGATTAACAAAACTTCTTAATAATCGGCCGCGAGACTGCTTGGTCTCGCGGCCTTTTTATTATCTTAACGCCAAAAAAAAAGATGCAAGATATAACCTGCTTTATTTTGAGAGGCGAAGCCGCCACCGCTGCCGATCTGCAAAAGAGCGCGCAGGTTGCGGGCGTGAACATCTGCACCGATCTGACCTCCAGCGCCGCGATGCGCCGCATAGGCGCAGAATCGCAGAGCCCATACACGCTGATATACAACCGCCCCGGCCGCCTTAAGTGGATTGCCCACGCCATAGAGCGCCTGCTGCAGATTGCCCGCGACAGCGGCGCCGCCCTGCTTTACAGCGACCGCTTTAGTGTGAACTCTGCGGGGGAGATTGCCCCGGCCCCGGTGGCCGACTATCAGTGCGGCAGCCTGCGTGATGATTTTGACTTTGGAGGCGTGCTGCTGCTGCGCACCGACCTGGTGCAGAGGGCGGCCGCAGAGATGGATGCCGACTACCGCTATGCGGGCCTATACGACTTGCGCCTGCGTCTTAGCCGCCTGGGGGCGGTGGAGCACATAAGCGAGTATCTCTACTACGACATAGAGACCGATTCGCGCCGCTTTGGGCAGAAGCTATTTGACTATCTTGATCCCAAGAACCGCGCGGTGCAGATAGAGATGGAGCAGGCCTGCACGGCGCATCTTAAGGCCATAGGCGCCTATCTGCCCCCGCAATTCAAGGAGGTGGATCTTTGCAGCGAGAGCTTTGAATATGAGGCGTCGGTGGTGATTCCCTGCCGCAACAGGGTGCGCACCATTGCCGATGCCATAAATAGCGCCCTGGGCCAGAAAACCACCTTTAAATACAATGTGATTGTGGTGGACGACAACTCCGCCGACGGCTCGGCCGAGTTGATAGCCCGTATGGCGGCCCAGAATCCCGGCAAGCTGATATATATTGCCCAGGACAGCACATATCACGCCATAGGCGGCAACTGGAATGCGGCCCTGCACCACCCCCAATGCGGCAAGTTTGCCCTGCAGCTGGATTCTGACGACGTATACAGCGCAGAGGACACGGTGCAGAAGTTTGTGGAGGCGTTTTATGCGCAGAAGTGCGCGATGGTGATAGGCTCTTACCGGATTACCGACTTTGATCTGAATCCCACCCCCGCAGCCCCCATAACCCACAGCGAGTGGACAAGTGACAACGGCCGCAACAATGCCCTGCGCATAAACGGGCTGGGGGCGCCGCGCGGCTTTTGGACGCCGCTGGTGCGGCAGATGACATTTCCCACCACCAAATATGGCGAGGACTATGCCGTGGCGCTGCGCATAAGCCGCGATTACCGCATTGGCCGCATATACGATGTGATGTATTATTGCCGCCGCTGGGAGGGGAATTCAGATGCGCAGCTGGATGCTGCCACCGCCAACCGCTACAATACCTACAAGGACAGGCTGCGCAGCTGGGAGCTGATGGCCCGCATAGAGAAAAACCGCGCCGCAAAGGGCGATATGTGATGGGAGCGATGCATAATAGAGCGCAGAGGAGCCTCTGCATAGGGATAGCCGAGTGCAGCGAGATTGAGTTCTCGCTCTCTGGCCGCTTTGGCGCCGACGGCAGCGAGCCTTTTGCCGCCCGAGGGGGGATTCTAAAGGCGGTATGCGCACCCTCGTGCATTGAGATTGCCGGGGTGCGCAAGGCAGAATTTTTGTTTGAGGCGGGGCCGCAGAGCGGATATTTTACCCTGGAGAATGTGGTCATAGGCAAGGGGTTCCACTGGCAGCGCAGCCAGCGGCAGAGCTTTAAAGGCAGCCTGCGCTTGATAGAAAGAGGGGGGCGGCTGATAGTGATAAACATAATAGGGATAGAGGATTATCTGCAGAGCGTGATAGCCTCCGAGATGTCGCCCGCCTCGGGGGTGGAGTTTTTAAAGGCGCACGCGGTGATTTCCCGCTCGTGGCTGCTATCGCAGCTTGACAAGCGCAGCGCCGTGGCGGGGAGCTATTCTGCCGTGGAGTGCGACACGCCGCAGTGCCTGATACGCTGGCAGGATCGCGAAGACCACCCTTACTACGACTTTTGCGCCGACGACCACTGCCAGCGCTACCAGGGCATCCCGCAGGCCGATAGCGGGCAGCAGGGCGAGGCTATGATTGCCAAGACGCGCGCCGTGATAGAGGCGACCTGGGGCGAGGTGCTCTGCTACGGAGGCCGGGTGTGCGACGCCCGCTTTAGCAAATGCTGTGGCGGGGCCACGGAAGAGTTTGGCTACTGCTGGGAGCAGAAACAGGTGCCGTATCTTAAGTATCTGCGCGACTATAGCGGCGGCCCAAAGAGCGACTTGCGGCTCGAGAGCGAGGCGCGCCGCTGGATAATGTCCCACCCGAGGGCCTTCTGCAACACCCGCAGCAAGCGTCTGCTCTCGCAGGTGCTAAAGAGCTACGATAGCACCACGCAGGATTTTTACCGCTGGAGCGTGGAGTATTCCCAAAGCGAGATTGCAGAAATAATCTGCAGCCGCACGGGGGTCGATTTTGGGCCGATTGTGGATCTTGTGCCGCTGGAGCGGGGCGTATCGGGGCGCATCAGCCGCCTTAAGATTGTGGGAGTCAAGGCGCAAAAAATTATAGGCAAGGAGCTGGAAATACGCAAGGCGCTCTCGCGCAGCCACCTCTACAGCTCTGCGTTTGTGGTGGAGCGGCTAATGGGTGCGGGGGAGAGCCTCCCCCGGCGCTTTGTGCTGCACGGGGCGGGCTGGGGCCACGGGGTGGGGCTCTGCCAGATAGGGGCGGCGGCAATGGGGAGCCGCGGCTATGGCTACCGCGAAATACTGGCGCACTACTACCCCGGCGCAGAAATCATTACAACTGACACATTATGAATGCTATAGAAAAGAAAAGCCGCAGCCCGTGGAGCTGGGTGCCGACCCTTTATTTTGCAGAGGGACTGCCGTATGTGGCCGTTATGACCATAGCGGTGATAATGTATAAGAAAATGGGGCTTACCAACACCCGGGTGGCCCTCTACACATCGTGGCTCTATCTGCCGTGGGTCATCAAGCCCCTTTGGAGCCCGTTCATAGACCTTATCAAAACCAAGCGGTGGTGGGTAAACGCAATGCAGACCCTAATCGCGGCCGCCTTTGCGGCGGTGGCCTTTTTTATACCTACTACGCACTTTGTGCAGGTGACCCTGGCCTTTTTCTGGCTGCTGGCGTTTGCCTCGGCCACGCACGATATTGCGGCCGACGGCTTTTATATGCACGGCCTCTCGGAGCAGCAGCAGAGCTTTTTTGTGGGCATCCGCAACATATTCTACCGGGTGGCTATGATATTCGGGCAGGGGCTGCTGGTGATGTTTGCCGGCTGGATAGAGGAGGGCAGGCTGCTTGGCGGCCTTGGCGGCGGGCGCGTGGCGCTCTCCTGGAGCATCACCTTTTATTTTATGGCGGGCATATTTTTGCTGCTGGCCCTATACCATCATTTTGTGCTGCCGCACGCAAAAAGCGACGCGCCGCGCAGCGACATCAACGCCCGCACCATCTGGCGCGGCTTTGCAGCCACCTTTGCGAGCTTTTTTTGCAAGCCGCAGATGGGGCTGATGCTCTTTTTTCTGCTCACCTACCGCCTTGGCGAGAGCCAGCTGGTAAAGATTGCCCAGCCCTTTATGCTTGACGATCCCGCACAGGGGGGTATGGGGCTCTCCACCGCCGCCGTGGGGGGCATCTACGGCACGCTTGGGGTGATTGCGCTGCTGCTGGGGGGCATACTCAGCGGCATTGTGATTGCAAAATGGGGCTTTAGGAGGTGGATTTTGCCTATGGCGCTGGCTTTGAATGTCCCCGACCTGCTGTATGTACTGCTGGCCGTGATGGGCAAGGCGGGCATACCGCTGGTGAGCTGCTGCGTGGCGCTGGAGCAGTTTGGCTACGGGTTTGGCTTTACCGCATACACTATGTATCTGATATACATTGCGCAGGGAGAGCACAAAACGGCCCACTACGCCATTGGCACCGCCTTTATGGCGCTGGGAATGATGCTGCCGGGTATGGCGGCGGGCTGGATATCTGATCGTATAGGCTACACCCTATTTTTTGTGTGGGTGTGCGTGTGCACGATTCCCGGCACCGTGGCCGCGCTGATGGTGCGCCGCAGGATTCCGGACGATTTTGGCACCAAGAAGGCGGAGTGATTATGATAAAGAGATTGGCATTGATATCGGCCCTGGCGCTTCTGTGCCTGGGCTGCCGTGCGGCGGCTTTGCCAGGCGCGGCGGGCTGCCGGGCTGCGGCCCTTGGCTGCGGCTTGAGTGAGAGCGGCTGCGCTGCGGCTGCCGGCGCGGCGGCGGATGCGGCGGCTGCCGGCGCGGCGGTGAAGACCGGATTGGAGGTGTTGGTGGAGAGCGGATTCGCCCCTCTTGTGGGCAAGCGCGTGGGGCTTGTGACCAACCCCAGCGGCGTGGACCGCAATCTTAATTCCACCGTGGACATCCTCGCAGCCGCCCCCGGGGTGCATCTTGTGGCCCTCTTTGGCCCCGAGCACGGGGTGCGCGGGAGCGATCACGCCGGAGAAAAGGTCACGGGCACCCCGCGAGATCCCGCAACCGGGCTGCCGGTGCACTCGCTCTATGGGGCCACGCGCAAACCCACCGCAGATATGCTCAAGGGCATTGATGTTATGGTGTATGACATTCAGGACAACGGCTGCCGCTCATACACCTTTATAAGCACCCTCGGGCTGGTGATGCAGGCCTGCGCCCAGGCGGGCATAGAGGTGGTGGTGCTGGATCGTCCCAACCCCCTCGGCGGGCTGCAGATGGATGGCCCGCTGCCGCAGCAGGGGAGCTACTCTTTTGTGGGGATGTATCCGATCCCCTATATCTACGGCCTCACGGTGGGCGAACTTGCCACAATGATAAACGAGGAGGGGATGAACCGCGGGCAGAGTGGGCGCGACAAGCCTGTAAAATGCCATCTGACAGTGGTGGAGATGGAGGGGTGGAGCCGCGATATGCTCTACGACGACACCGGCCTGCCGTGGGTGATGCCCTCGCCGCACATTCCGCAGGCAAAAACGGCTCTCTTCTACCCCGCCAGCGGCGTTTTGGGAGAGCTGGGCTATCTTAACATAGGGGTGGGCTACACCCTGCCGTTTGAGCTTTTCGGCGCCGAGTGGATAGATGATCCCAGCGATTTGGCTTCGCGCCTTAATGCGCTGCAGCTGCCCGGCGTCCGCTTCCGCCCCATCTGGTACAAGCCTTTCTACGGCGGGGCGGCCGGCAAAACGCTTAAGGGCGTGCAGCTCTACTACACCGACTTTGCCGCCGCGCAGGCCGCTCTGGTGCAGTTTTATGTTATGCAAACGGTGTGTGAGATGTACCCGGCGCGCAGGCCGTTTGCCTCTCAGGATCAGGGCAAATATGCAATGTTCGACAAGGTGATGGGTGGAAGCCTCGTGCGCGAACTCTTTGGCCGGCGCAACAAAGCAGCCGACATCCTTGAGTATTGGAACAAGGACATCGGCTCTTGGCGCGCTCTCGCGCAGGAGTATTTCCGCTACTAAAAACCCTATTCGCAGAAGAGCTCTTGCCTGCGGGCTATTGCTTGCCGCAGATGTGCTGCTGCCACTTCCAGGCAGAGCGCAGGGTGTCGTCGAGGCTGCGGACGGCCTTCCAGCCGAGCTCGTTGTTGGCGTAGGTGGGGTCGGCCCAGATGGCTTCTATGTCCCCCTCGCGGCGGCCGGCGATCTTGTAGTTGAGCTTGAGGTTGTTGACCCGCTCGAATGTCTTGACAATATCCAGGGTGGAGGCGCCATTGCCGGTGCCCACGTTGAAAATCTCGTAGTTGGCCTTGCACTTGCCGCCCAGCATGCGGTCTACTGCGCACACGTGGGCCTTGGCCAGGTCGGTGACGTCGATGTAGTCGCGGATGCAGGAGCCGTCGGGGGTGTTGTAGTCGCTGCCAAACACGCTCAGGCACTCGCGGATGCCCGCCGCTGTTTGTGTGACATAGGGGATGAGGTTGTTGGGGACGCCGCGCGGCAGCTCGCCTATAAGGGCGCTGGGGTGCGCTCCGATGGGGTTGAAGTAGCGCAGGGCGATGCCGGTGAACTCGGGATATGCGGCGGCGACGCTCTTGAGAATGTCCTCGCACATCTGCTTGGTGCGGCCGTAGGGGGTTGTGGCCTCTTTGCGCGGGGTGCTCTCTGTCACGGGCAGCACGTCGGCCTGGCCATATACGGTGCAGGAGGATGAGAACACTATGGAGCGCACTCCGGCGGAGCGCATTGCGGTGAGGATGGTGAGCAGCGAGCCGAGGTTGTTGCGATAGTATTCAATGGGCTTGGAGGCGCTCTCGTTTACCGACTTGAAGGCGGCAAAGTGGATTACGCTGCCTATGTCGTGGGTGGCGAAGACCTTGTCCATAGCCTGCGCATCGCAGCAGTCTGCCTCTATGAATTCTACTTTGCGGCCGATGATTTCTTCTATGCCGCACAGGGCGGTGCGCTCAGAATTGCTGAGATTGTCTACTATTATGGGTTCGTAGCCGGCCTCGGCCAGCTCTACGCAGGTGTGCGAGCCGATGTATCCGGTGCCGCCTGTCACTAAAACTTTCTTATTCATAAGCTGTGAGATGTTTTGTGCTTTTATTGAGGCCTAAAGGTATTAAAGTGTTTTGAGATGGGCAAGCTCCAGGGTGTGGGTCACCACAGAGGGGAGCTCCTCTATGTAGTGGGTCACGAATATCAGAGTCTTGTTTTTTTGGCGGCAGTAGGCGCCTATGACGGCGGCGGCGCGGCTGCGCAGCACCGGATCCAGCCCCTGGAATGGCTCGTCCAGAATCAGCAGGTCGGGGTTCTTTACAAAGGCGCGTATCAGCAGCACATAGCGCTGCTCGCCGCTGGACAGCGACAGGTAGTTGCGCCCGGCAAGGTGCTCCGCCCCAAAGAGGCGCAGCCACTGCAGCAGCATCTGATTTTCGGCCTCCCCAGCCTCTTTTGCCTGCCCGGCCTCTTTTGCTTGCCCGGTCTCTTTTGCTTGCCCGGTCTCTTTTGCTTGCCCGGTCTCAGCGGCCGATGCCTGCGGCAGGCCGCCGAAACGCTCGCAGAGGCCGCCGCGCAGCACCTCCATCACCGCATCGGGGGTGCGGTAGCTGCTGTGCATCTCGCCCGAGAGGTAGCCGATGTGCCGCTTGATTTCCCAGATGCTCTCTCCGCTGCCCCGGCGGCGGTCAAACAGGGTTATGTCTTGCGAATAGGCGGCGGGGTTGTCGGCGTTTACCAGGCTCAGCAGGGTGCTCTTGCCGCTGCCGTTGGGCCCGGTGACATTCCACTTCTGGCCGCTGTGCACGCTCCAGTCAAGATTGCGGAAAATCTGCCGCGCGCCATAGCTGATGTTAACGCCGCGCATCTGCACCACATTGCCCCAGAGGGGGGTGTCGCGCTGCAGCGGGAGCGATGCGGGCTCGCAGAAGTGCTCCGCGCTATCGCCGGCGGCTCTGCCTCTGGCCTCGGCGGCGGTCATCTTGGGCGAGATGGACTTCCCGTCAAGAAAATAGGCGTGGGTCACAGCGGCGGGCATTCGCCCGCTCTCGGTGAGGGTCAGAATAAAGCTGATGCCCAGCTGGCGGCTCACCTGCTGCATAAGCGAGTCCAGAATATGGCGGGTAGGGGGGTCCAGCCCTATGAAGGGGCTCTCTATCATCAGCACTTTGGGGGCGCAGAGCAGCGCTTTGGCTATGTGAAACCGGCGCAGTTCGCCGCTGGAGAGGGTTATCACCGCCTTGTCCATAAGCGGGGCGATGTTAAGGGTGTCAAAAAGACGCCTCTGAAAGGGGGTGAAGGGGCTCCGGGCCGCGCCGCAGCCATCTGCTGCTGCGGAACCTGCTGCTGCAGAACCTGCGGCTGCGGAACCGGCTGCGGCGGAACCTGCGGCAGCGGGATTTGCTGCTGCTGTGGAACCGGCTGCTGCTGCGGAATTTGCTGCTGCTGCGGAATCTGCGGCTGCGGAATTTGCTGCTGCGGCATCGGCATCGGCGGTGTTTGCACCGGTGGTAGTTGCAGTGACAGTCGCGGTGACAGTCGCGGCACCGGCGGTTGCACTGGCGGCATTCGCGGCATCGGCGAGGGCATCGGATGAGGGGGCGCTGCAGGCGGCGGCCTCTGTTGCAGGGGCGCATCCGGCCTCCCGCTCTGCCTGCAGTGCCGCCTGGCGCAGAATATCCCCCACAAGCGGCGCCGCCTCCCGCTCGAATGCCTGCCAGCGCTGCTGATGGTAGTATTGCACCTGAGAGGTGGAGTAGGCGTTGTCGAACTCTACGGTGCGGATGGCCTTGTAGGCCTCACGGTCAAAATTGAGCCTGAGTGAGCCTTCGCGCAGGTAGAATCCCCCGCGCAGCATCTCCAGCAGGGTGCTCTTGCCGCTGCCGCAGGGGCCCACAAGGGCAATGTTCTCCCCCTCGCGCAGCTCAAAGTCGGCGGCAAACGGGAGGCGTCTTGCCGGGTTGGAAATCACCCCGCCCGAGAGAGAAATAAGTGTTTTGGAATTCATCGCCGCAAAATTACTATTTTTGCCGTATGAAAAAATTGATAATATTTGACCTTGACGGTACACTTTTGAACACCATAGGCGGCATCGGATGCGCCTGCAACGAGATGCTGGAGCACTATGGTCTCCCCCTGCACAAGATTGGGGAGTACAACTTTTTTGTGGGCAACGGCAGCCTGGAGCTCATAAAGCGGGCCCTGCCTCAAGACAAGGCGGCCGACGATGCTTTTCTGCAGGAGGCCAAGGAGTATTACCTTAAATGCTACCGCGCCAATCTGGCCCGCGAAACCCGCCCCTACGCGGGGATGCCGGAGCTTCTGCGCGAGCTCTCGCATCGCGGCCTGACGCTGGCGGTGGCCTCCAACAAGTTTGACGACGGCGCCAAATATCTGGTGCCGCTCTTTTTTCCCGACATCAAGTTTGCGGCGGTGGAGGGGCAGAAGCCGCTCGGGCGGCTCAAGCCCGACCCCGACATAATCGGCGATGCCATAGCCCACAGCTTCCCCGGCGGAATTGATCGCGGGCAGGTGCTCTATGTGGGCGACTGCGAGGTGGACATAGAGAGCGCCACGCGCAGCGGCCTGGATTATGTGCTGGTGGACTGGGGCTTCCGCGGCCGCGCGGGGCTGGAGGCTGCCGGCGCGGTGTGCGTGATAGACACCCCCGATGAGCTGCTGCGCTTCATATAATTTAATTATATTTGCCAAAATAACTCCACAACAGATGAAACATCACCTCCTGACTTATGCAGCGGCTCTTGCGCTGCTTTTGGCCGCAGGCTGCTCTGCCGGCAACAGCGGTTCTGAATTGAGCGGCGCCGGCGGATTTTCAAAAAACGAGTCGTTCAAGACTATAGAGCGCGGGTTCCGCAATCCCGACGATATGAAGCTTGCCGTGTATTGGTACTGGGTCAACGACAACATCTCCAAGGAGGGGGTTGTAAAAGACCTTGAGGCGATGAAGTCGGTGGGCATCAACCGCGCCTTCATAGGCAATGTAACGGCCGATCTCCCCTGGGGAGACATAAAGATTCTAACCCCCGAGTGGTGGGAGGTGATGCACACCGCCCTCAAGACCGCTTCTGATCTGGGCATTGAGATAGGCATATTCAACTGCCCCGGCTGGAGCCAGTCGGGCGGCCCGTGGGTCAAACCCGAGCAGAGTATGCGCTACCTTGACTGCGTGGACAAGATTGTGGAGAGCAGCGGCGGCACCCTTTCCGTAACTTTGGACAAGGTGGCCCCCGACGCCCAGGCCGATGTGCGGGTGATTGCATATCCCGCAATCGAATCCTCATCTATAAAGGCCAAGGTGGCCAAGAAGCTTGGCGAGAGCAGCGAGATTCTGCTCTGCGGCGACAGCATTGCCACCTACCGCTCGCTGATAATAACCCCCGCGCGCGGCACCTCAATCAAGACCACGGGTGTGCTGCTGCAGCAGAGCGCCGGCTCCTGGCAGAAGGTGGCGGACATCGACATAGACCGCAGCAACGCAAGCATTAACGTGGGCTATCTGCCCTACGCCCCGCTGGTGGTGGCGCTGCCGGATGTCAGCGGCAGGGAGTTTAAGCTGGTGCTTGAGGCTGCCGGCGCCGGCTCTCTTGATGTGGAGCTCACCACCCGCGCGATGACGGAGCGCTATGCAGAGAAGACCCTGGGCAAGATGTTCCAGACTCCGCTGCCGATGTGGGATGCCTATATGTGGCCCGTGCAGAGCGCTGCCGCCGCAGAGCAGTGCATAGATCCTGCACAGGTCGTGGATCTCACTGCCTATATGGATGGCGACCGCCTCACTTGGGAGGGGGCCCCCGCAGGCCGCTGGGTCATCAAGCGCCTGGCGATGCGCACCACGGGGCAGACCAACAGCCCGGCATCGCCCGAGGGGACCGGCCTGGAGATAGACAAGATGAGCAAAGAGCATATCCGGTACCATTTCGACAACTTTATAGGCGAGATTCTGCGCCGCATCCCAGCCGAAGACCGCAAGACATTCAAGGTGGTGGTGGAAGACAGCTACGAGACGGGCGGTATGGACTGGACCGACGATATGGCCGAGAGCTTCGATAGCACCTACGGCTACGACCCGACCCCCTATCTGCCCGTGCTCAGCGGCAATGTGGTGGGCAGCCGCGATTTGAGCGACCGCTTTCTCTGGGATTTGCGCCGCCTGATTGCCGACCGCGTGGCATACGACTATGTGGCGGGGCTGCGCGAGGCCAGCAACAGCAATGGTCTCACCACCTGGCTGGAGTGCTACGGCCACTGGGGCTTCCCCGGCGAATTTCTGCAGTATGGCGGCCAGAGCGACGAGGTGGCGGGCGAATTCTGGAGCGAGGGCTCGCTGGGCGACATCGAGAACCGCGCCGCCAGCAGCTGCGCCCACATCTACGGCAAGCGCAAGGTTTGGGCCGAGAGCTGCACCAGCGGCGGCCCCGTGTTCAGCCGCTATCCCCGCATTATGAAGCAGCGTCTGGACCGCTTTTTTACCGAAGGCATCAACAGCACCCTGCTGCATCTATACATACAGCAGCCCTACGAAGATCGCAACCCCGGCGTGGACGCCTGGTTTGGCAATGAATTCAACCGCAAGAATATATGGTTCAGCCATATGGACGTGTTTGGCCGCTATATGAAGCGCTGCAATCTGATGCTGCAGCAGGGGCTTTATGTGGCCGACGCCGCATATTTCATAGGCGAGGACACCCCCAAGATGACGGGAGTGTGCGACCCTGCCCTGCCTGAGGGCTACTCTTTTGACTACATCAATGCAGAGGTGCTTATGCAGCGCGCCAGCGTGGTGGACGGCCGCCTGATGCTGCCCGACGGGATGAGCTACAGCATTCTGGTGCTGCCGCGCCAGAGCACGATGCGCCCCGAGCTGCTCGAGCGCATCAAAGATCTGGTGAGCGACGGACTGGTGGTGCTGGGCCCCGCGCCGCAGACCTCTCCCAGCCTGCAGAACTATCCCGCTGCCGATGCGCAGGTGCAGAGCCTCGCCAAAGAGCTTTGGGGCAATGCCGGCCGGCAGTCGGGCCTCTACGGCTACGGCAAGGTGTATGCCGACGGCGTATCTATGGAGAATATCTTTGCCGACCTGGGCATAATTCCCGATTTTGCCTATGACAACGGCGCGGCGCAGCTTAAGTTCATACACCGCACCCTTGACAAGGGGGATATCTACTTCGTGTCCAACCAGAGCGGCAACCCGGTGGACTTTAACGCCACGTTCCGCTGCAGCGGCCGCGCCCCGCAGCTCTGGAATCCGCTCACCGGAGAGATACGCGCCCTGCCGCAGTACACCTGCGACGGCATAAAGACCACTGTGCCTATGCACCTGGAGTCGCTCGAGAGCTCGTTTGTGGTGTTCTGCGACCGCAAGGTTTCTGCTAAACGCTATAAAGAGAATTACCCCACGGAGAATATCCTCGCGCAGCTTGAGAGCGGCTGGACGGTGAATTTTGACCCCGCCCGCCGCGGCCCCGAGGGGAAGCGGGAGATAGGCTCTCTCTTTGACTGGAGCCAGAGCGATGTCGATGCCATCCGCTACTATTCTGGCGCGGCGCACTACCGCAACCAGTTTGAGATTTACGACATCCCCGCCGGCGACGTTTATATAGATCTGGGCAATGTTATGGTTATGGCCAAGGTCAAGATCAACGGCCGTGAGGCGGGCGGCGCCTGGACGGCTCCCTTCAGGGTCAACATCACCGATTATCTCAAGCGCGGAGTGAACACCATAGAGGTTGAGGTGGTTAACAACTGGCAGAACCGCATCGTGGGCGATATGCGCCTTCCCGAGGCGGAGCGCAAGGTGTGGATGACCGTGAACCCCTGGCGTGCCGACTCGCCGCTGCAGCCTTCGGGATTGCTCGGCCCCGTGAAAATTGTTGCGTATAATTTGTAATTGAAAAAATAATTCTACCTTTGCCAGGCATAAGTTAGGAAATGGGAAACTGCCTTGCACATAACCACCGCCATCATCACCTCCCGCAAGAGGCCTAGGCGAGTGTGTGCATAATTGTTAGAGATAAAGACTTGCCCGGGTTTCGCGGCAAGTCTTTTTTTGTTTGGAGTTTACAACAGGTTATGATAAGGATAGCAATACAGTCAAAAGGGCGGCTGAGCGAGGAGAGTCTCGCGCTGCTCAAGGAGGCGGGCATCAAGATTGACCCCCTCAAACGCAAATTTCTGGCCCGCGCGGCCGGCTTCCCGCTGGAGGTTCTGTTTCTGCGCGACGATGACATCCCCGAAGTGGTGGCCGACGGCAGCGCCGACCTGGGCATCGTGGGGCTCAACGAGGTGGAGGAGACCGGGGCCGACATTGAGATAGTGCGCAATATGGGCTTTGGGGAGTGCCGCCTCTCGCTGGCCATACCCAAAGATCAGACCTACACCGGCCCCGCCTTTTTCGAGGGGAAGCGCATAGCCACTTCTTACCCCAATATCCTCTCCCGCTATCTGCGGCAGCAGGGCGTGCGTGCGCAGATACGCAAGATAATGGGCTCGGTGGAGATTTCTCCCGCCGCCGGCATCGCCGACGCGATATTTGACATAGTATCTTCCGGCGGCACGCTGGTCTCCAACGGCCTGTGCGAGGTGGAGACGGTGCTGCGCAGCGAGGCGGTGCTCATCTGCGGCCGGGGCCTCGGCGCAGAGAACCGTCAGATTCTGGACAAGCTGCTCTTCAGGATCGATGCTGTGCGCGGCAGCGCCAATCAGAAGTATATACTTATGAACATCCCCACCGACAAGATAGACGAGGCGGTGAAGATTCTCCCGGCGATGCGCAGCCCCACCGTGATGCCGCTGGCCTCCGAGGGGTGGTGTTCTCTGCACTCCGTGGTGCGCGAAAACGAGCTTTGGGACAAGGTGGAGCGGCTCAAAGCAATAGGCGCCGAAGGGATATTGGTATTGCATCTGGATAAAGTGATAGACTGATGGAAATAATAGTGAATCCCGGAAGGGAACTTTGGAGGAGCCTCTGCAGCCGGGCGCAGAGCGACGACGCCATAATCGGCGGGCGGGTGCAAGAAATCCTTGCCCGGGTGCGTGAGGGGGGCGACGATGCCCTGCGGGCCATTACGGAGGAGGTGGAGGGGCGCCGCGTGGCTGATTTCAAGGTGAGCGCAGCGCAGATCGCCGCCGCCAAAGGCGAGGTCGGCGACAGCCTCAAGAAGGCGATAGAGACCGCCGCGGCCAACATCAGCGCCTTTCACGCGGCCCAGAAGGCGGCCCCGGTGGAGCTTGAAACAGTGAGCGGGGTGCGCTGCACGCGCCGCAGCCTGCCCATAGAGAGCGTCGGGCTCTACATCCCCGGCGGCAGCGCCCCCCTGTTTTCTACGCTGCTGATGCTGGCCCTGCCCGCCAAGATTGCCGGCTGCCGCCGCATAGTGCTCTGCACCCCCGCCGGGGGGGATGGCAGGATAGCTCCGGCGGTGCTCTATGCCGCCGATTTCTGCGGCGTGGACTGCATATATTCGCTGGGCGGGGCGCAGGCCGTCGCCGCCCTGGCATACGGCACGCAGACAATAGAGCCGGTGAGCAAGATATTCGGCCCCGGCAACCGCTATGTGACAAAGGCCAAGCAGATGGTTTGCGCACAGGGGGTGGCGATAGATATGCCGGCCGGCCCGTCGGAGGTGATGGTGCTCTGCGATGGCAGCGCCAACCCCCGCTTTGTGGCAAGCGACCTGCTTTCGCAGGCAGAGCACGGCGGCGACAGCCAGGCGATGCTGGTGTGCCACAGCCGCAGGTTTGCCCTTGAAGTAAGGGATGAGGTGGACAGGCAGCGCTCCCGCCTGCCCCGCGCCGCGATAGTTGGCAAGGCGTTGGAAAACAGCCGGCTGATAGTGCTGGAAAACCGCTCCGACGCCATAGATTTTGCCAACCTGTATGCTTCTGAGCACCTTATAATAGCAATGCGCGACCCCTGGGAGGTGGCCGGCGCAATTACCGCCGCGGGCAGCGTGTTCATAGGCAACTACTCTCCCGAGAGCGCGGGCGACTACGCCTCCGGCACCAACCACACTCTCCCCACGATGGGGCTCGCAAGGGCCTACAGCGGCATAGGGCTGGACAGCTTTATGCACTCGATAACCTATCAGGAACTCTCCCGCGAAGGGCTTTCCCTTCTGGGTGGGACCATAATCACAATGGCCGAGGCGGAGGGGCTCGACGCCCACGCCGCTGCCGTAAGATACCGTTTGCAGGATGAAAGGGATTAGACAGTATATCAGAGAGAATATTGCGGCGCTGGAGCCATACTCCACCGCCCGCGACGAATACAGGGGGGAGCTTGGCATCTTGCTGGACGCTAACGAAAGCCCCTATGAATGCGGGGTGAACCGCTATCCGGGGGCCGCCCTCAAAGAGAGGCTGCGCAACCGGGTGGCCCTCATAAGGGATGTGGCGCCCGAGCGGCTCTTTCTTGGCAATGGCAGCGACGAGGCCATAGACCTGCTCTACCGCATCTTCTGCGAGCCGCGCCGCCACAATGCGATAATCATCGCCCCCAGCTACGGGATGTACAGCGTGTGCGCCGACATAAATGCGGTGGAGCGCCGCATGGTCTGCCTTGAGGCGGAGACTTTTGCCCTTAACACAGACAGGCTGCTTTCTGCCGCCGACAAAAATTCGCGCCTGATGTTTGTGTGCTCTCCCAACAACCCCACCGGCAACAGTTTTTCCCTTTCCGACATAGAGCGCCTGGCGCGCGATTTTTGCGGAATAGTGGCGGTGGACGAGGCTTACATAGACTTTTGCGATGGGGAGAGCGCGGTGCCCCTCACAGAAAAATATCCCAACCTGGTGGTGCTGCAGACCCTCTCCAAGGCCTGGGGAATGGCTGGTCTGCGCATCGGGCTGGCGATAGGCAATCCGGAGATAATAGGGGTGATGCGTCGGGTCAAGTATCCCTACAACATCGGCACCGACACTCTGTCTCTGGCGCTGGAGCACCTTTCGCACAATAATGTGGCGGCGCAGGTGGCGGAGATTGCTGCCGAGCGCGCCCGGGTGGCCGCTGCGCTGGAGTCTGCGGCCTGCGTGCGGCGTGTGTTCCCCTCCGAGGCCAACTTTCTGCTGGTGCGCTGCGGCGACCCCCGGGGGCTCTACAGCGCGTTGCTGCGCGCCGGGGTCATAGTGCGCGACCGCAGCTCTGTGCCCCTCTGCGAGGGGTGTCTGCGCATCACGATAGGCACTGCCGCCGAGAACGACAAATTGATAGAAACCGTGATAAATTATGAATAAGGCCCTTTTTATAGACCGCGACGGCACCATACTGGTAGAGCCTGTGCCCGGCGAGCAGGTGGATTCGTTTGAGAAGACCGAGTTTGTGCCCGGGGCGATTTCTGCCCTCAAGAGCATCGCACAGCTCGATTACGAACTGGTGATGGCCAGCAACCAGGACGGCCTGGGCACCGCGAGTTTCCCCTACGAGCAGTTCATAGGCCCCCACAATCTTATGCTGCGCACGCTGGAGGGGGAGGGGGTGCGCTTTGCCGACATCCTCATAGATTGCAGCTTCCCATGCGAGCATCTGCCGACCCGCAAGCCGGGCGTCGGTATGTTTGGCAAATACCTCGCCGGCGGCTATGATATGGCATCGAGCTATGTGATAGGCGACCGCGAGAGCGATGTGCAACTTGCCGCCAATCTGGGCTGCAAGGCCATTCTGCTGGATGTATCCGGGGTCAAAAGCGGCGCAGGGTGCACCCTCAAGGCCGCTTCGTGGGCCGAGATTGCCGAATTTCTGCGGCGCGAAAGCCGCTGCGCCTCTATGGAGCGGGTCACCCGCGAAACCGCTATACGCGTGGAGGTGGACTTGGACGGCCGCAGTGAAAGCGGCATCTCCACAGGCCTCCATTTTTTTGACCATATGCTGGATCAGATAGCCCACCACAGCGGCATTTCGCTGCGCATAGAGGCCCGGGGCGATTTGCAGGTTGACGAGCACCACACGATGGAAGATGTGGCGATTCTGCTGGGAGAGGCTCTGCGCAAGGCGCTGGGAGACAAGCGCGGGATAGAGCGCTATGGTTTTTTTCTGCCGATGGACGAGTGTGAGGCCCTGGTGCTGCTGGATTTGGGCGGCAGAATAGACTTCGGCTGGGATGTCCCCTTTACCCGCGAGTATGTGGGCGACACCCCCACCGAGATGTTCCGCCACTTTTATAAGTCGCTGTGCGAATCGTTCCGGTGCAATCTGCATATCCGCGCCCGGGGAGAGAATAACCATCATCTTGCAGAGGCGGTTTTCAAGGGGTTTGCCCGCGCCCTGCGGCAGGCGATTCTCCGGCAGCCGTTCAACTGCGAGGTGGCCAGCAGCAAGGGGGTGTTATGATAGCGGTTGTGGATTATGGAGTGGGCAATATCCGCTCTGTGGTGAATGCGCTGCAGAGCGCCGGGGCAAAAGATGTGCTCTACACCGGCAGCCGGGAAGAGCTGCTTGCGGCCGACAAGGTGATTCTGCCCGGGGTGGGGGATGCCTCGTGGGCTATGGAGGCGCTGCGCAGATGCGCGCTGGACACTGTGATACCGGCGCTAAGGCAGCCGGTGCTGGGCATTTGCGTGGGGGCGCAGCTCATGTGCCGCAGCTCCGAGGAGGGGGGCGCCCGCTGTATGGACATCTTCCACACCGATGTCCGCCGCTTTGCCCCGCAGAAGGGTCTTAAAATCCCGCATATGGGGTGGAACAGCCTCTCGGCCCTCAAGGGGCCGCTGCTTAAGGGGCTGCAAGAGGGCGAGTATGTCTATTTCGTCCACTCCTATTATCCCCAAATCTGCCCCGATGCCATTGCCACGGCAGAGTATGGCACCACCTCTTTCTGCGCCGCTTTGGGGCGCGACAATTTTTACGCCTGCCAGTTCCATCCAGAAAAGAGCGGTGCGGCGGGCGCGCAAATACTTAAGAATTTTCTTGCGCTATGATAGAGATAATTCCTGCAATTGACATAATCGACGGCCGCTGTGTGCGCCTCTGCGAGGGGGACTACAGCCGCGGCAAGGTCTATGACGCACAGCCGCTGGATATGGCGCTGCGCTTTAGGGATGCCGGGGTGCGCCGCCTGCATCTGGTGGATCTTGACGGCGCCAAGGCGGGCGGGCCGCAGAATCTGGCCACGCTGGAGAAGATAGCCTCCGCCACGGCGCTGGAGATTGAGATGGGGGGCGGCATCAAGAGCAGCGATGCGCTGCGCGCGGTGTTTGACTATGGCGCCTCATACGCCATCGTGGGGAGCGTGGCGGCGCTGCAGCCGGAGCTTTTTGATGAGTGGCTGCTGGCGTTTGGCCCTTCCAAGATGATACTGGGGGCTGATCTGCGCGGCGGCAAGGTGTCTGTGAACGGCTGGATGCAGGATTGCAAACTTACGATCGACGACCTGATAGGGCGCTTTGCATCGGTGAGCCAGATAATCTGCACCGACATCAGCCGCGACGGGATGCTGCAGGGGCCCTCGTTTGAGCTTTACAGCGATCTGCAGGGGCGCTATCCGGCGATAGATTTTACCGTGTCGGGGGGCGTCAGCTCTATGGAAGACATCTTACGGCTGGAATCGGAGGGGCTGCGCCGCGTGATTGTGGGCAAGGCCATCTACGAGGGGCGCATAGGCCTTGAAGAAATCGAAAAGAAAAACTTGGAGCTCTGATGCTGGCAAAAAGAATAATACCCTGTCTGGATGTCAAGGACGGGCGCACTGTAAAGGGGGTCAACTTTGCGGGGCTGCGCGATGTGGGCGATGCGGTGGCTCTCGGGGCGCAATATGCCGCGCAGGGGGCCGACGAGCTGGTGTATCTGGACATCAGCGCCAGCAGCGAGCACCGCGGCACTTTCTGCTCTCTTGTAGAGCGCATCGCATCTGAAATAAACATCCCCTTTACCGTGGGGGGCGGCATCCGCAGCGTGGACGATGCGGCGCGGCTGCTGGATGCGGGGGCCGACAAAATCAGCCTGAACACCGCCGCCATAGCCAATCCCCGCCTGATAGACGGGATTGCGGGCAAATACGGCTCGCAGTTCGTGGTAATCGCCATAGACGCGCGAATAGTAGATGGGCGCTGGATGGCCACCACCCACGGCGGCAAGCGCCCCACCGACCTCGAGCTCTTCTCCTGGGCACACGAGGCGCAGGAGCGCGGGGCGGGGGAGCTGCTGTTTACCTCTATGGATCACGACGGCACCCGCAACGGCTATCCGTGCACCACATACGCCGCCCTGGCCGATTCGCTCTCTATACCCGTGATTGCATCGGGCGGGGCTGGGAGCGTGAAGGATATAGCCGACGTGCTGACCCTGGGTCGAGCCGATGCCGCTCTTGCGGCCTCTATCTTCCACAGCGGAGAGATCCCGATTCCGGTGCTCAAACAAGAATTAAGCAAATTAAATATACCTGTGAGATTATGATTAAGTTTACCGATTTCAATCTGGACAAGTGCGCCGACGGCCTGCTGCCGGCGATTGTTCAGGATGCAGACACCCTCAAGGTGCTGATGCTGGGCTATATGAACCGCGAGGCGTTTGACAAGACCGCCGAGAGCAATCTCGTGACCTTTTACAGCCGCACCAGGGGCAAGCTGTGGACCAAGGGGGAGACCAGCGGCCACTATCTGCACGTGGTGGAGATGTATCCCGACTGCGACGGCGATGCGCTGCTTGTAAAGGCGCACCCCGACGGCCCCACCTGCCACCGGGGCACCGCGGCCTGCTTTGACACCCGCGAAAACGAGGGCTTCCTTGGGACTCTGCAGAGCTGCATCAGGCAGCGTCACGCCGAGATGCCGGAGGGGCACTACACTACCTACCTGTTTGGCAAGGGGGTCAACAAGATAGCGCAGAAGGTGGGCGAGGAGGCCGTGGAAACTGTGATAGAGGCGGCCTGCGGCAACCGCGAGCGCTTCCTCTACGAGGCGGGCGATCTGGTGTATCACCTTATGGTGCTCTGCGAGCAGATGGGCTTCACCATCAAAGATATAGAAGAAGAGCTCGCCATGCGGCACAAATAGAGGCAGGGCGTCTTGGCCCCGCCCGCGTCTTGGCCCTGCCCCCGGGCGTCTTGGCCCCGCCCCCGCGCGTCTTGGCCCTGTCCCCCGGGCGTCTTATTCCCCCTCCAAGCTCGCGTAAAGGCGCCTGAGGGCCTCGCGCGGGTCGCCGCATTCATCGAGCAGCGACACAAACTTGCTGCCGATGATGGCGCCGGCGGCGTTTGACAGAGCCGCCTGCAGCGTGTTGCGGTTTGATATGCCAAAGCCTATCATCCGTGGATTGCGCAGGTTCATGGCGTTGATGCGGGAGAAGTACTCCAGGTTTTCGCTGCCAAACTCGCTCTTGGCTCCGGTGGTGGAGGCCGACGAAACCATATAGATGAAGCCATCGGTGTGGGCGTCTATGAAGCGGATGCGCTCGCGGCTTGTCTCCGGGGTGATGAGCATAATTATTTTGAGGCCGAATCGGTCGGCGACAGCCTTGTACTCCTCCATATAATCCTTGAAGGGGAGGTCGGGGATAATCATGCCGTCGATGCCCACCTCGCTGCACTTGGCGCAGAAATTCTCGAAGCCGTAGTGCATTATGGGGTTGAGGTAGCCCATTGCCACCAGCGGTATGCCGACCCTGCTGCGGATGTCTGCAAGCTGCTCAAAGAGCACGCGCAGCGACATCCCGCCCCGGAGGGCCTTGGTGGCGGCGTCCTGAATCACAGGTCCGTCGGCCATCGGGTCGCTGAAGGGCATACCTATCTCTATCATATCCACGCCCCCTTGTGCGAGAGCCTCTATGGTGTCGGCGGTGGAGTTAAGAAAGGGGTGTCCCGCGCAGAAGTATATCGATAGGATCCCCTGTTTTTTGTTTTGGAAAAGTTGGTTGATTCTGTTCATATCGTTAGTTGTTTATTTTGCCGAAGAATTCTGCGAGCAGCGCGGTGTCTTTGATGCCGGGGGCGCTCTCGAAGCGGCTGTTGAGGTCGATGCCGGCAAACCGGGGGTGATGGAATGCGCGCAGCAGTGCCGCGTCGCCGCTTGCGATGCCGCCGCTCAGAAGAAACGGCAGGCCGCCGCAGTAGCTCTGCAGCAGGTTCCAGTCGAATTTGGCCCCGCTGCCGCCGTGTCCGTGGCATTTTGTGTCAAAGAGCAGCATATCGGCGCAGTCCTGATAGGCTTCGGCGGCCGCCAGGTCGCTCTCCGATGCCACCGGAATGGCCTTGATGATGCCGCAGCAATCGGGCAGCCGCCCCTTTATGCTCCGGCAGAACTGCGGGCTCTCGGTGCCGTGCAGCTGCACGTAGGCCAGTGAATATTCTTCCGCCCTGGCGCAGATTTCGTCTGCCCCGGCGTTTACGAAGACTCCGACGCGGCGCTCGCGGGCCGGGAGGTAACCGGGACGGTATTGCACGCAGCGGGGCGATTTGCCGTAAAAAATCAGGCCGATGAAATCCGCCCCCAGCGCCTCTGTCTGACGGATGTTCTCTCCGTCTTTCATTCCACATACTTTTATAATCATAATCCTATACCATTCTGTCAGTTCATTGAGCCCCGTTTCGGGCACGGCCGGGGAGTGTCGCCCGGCTCCGTGCCCGTGGAGCGCCGTTTCGGGCACGGCCTGGGTTTCTCGCCGCGCCCCGTGCCCGAGGAGCCCCGTTTTGGGCACGGCCGGGGGTTTTCGC
>CAVLDO010000023.1:0-22692 GCA_963662035.1 Bacteroidaceae bacterium
AGATGACATCGGTGCTAAGGATGGAGAAGTAGTTGTCGTTAGCGGGCTGGAACACCGTGATCACATAGCTCTTGCTGCCGTTGCTAAGGGTAACATAGCCTGTGCGTGACTTGCCGGTGTTGTTCTCGTCGGCCGTTATCTTGAGAGTCTGGGGAGTGGAAGCGGTGGCTACGCTCGCGCCAATCCAGTTTGCACTGGGTGTTGCGGTGAGAGGATCCACGGTGTCGAAGGTGAGAGTGATTGCATCGCCCTCGGGCTTAGCCTCCAGGTAATCTACCAGGCATACGAATTCGCTTTCGCTCTCGCAAGCCTGAACCAGGGTGACGTTGCCGCTGTTTACATTGCCGGTCTCGTCTTCCCAGCTGAGTTTGACATCCATAGAGCGGACGCTGCCGGTGTTGTTTTCTTTGGCCTTGCAAACAAACTCTACGACATTCTCAGATACGACACTCTTTTCCATCACGTCTACCCAGTCGGCGCCGAATTCGCTCGAGACAGTCTTGACGAGATCATTTGCGGGACTTGCGTAAACATAGAGTCTGAAGCTGTTCTCTTTCTTGATGAGCTGCATTACCGAAGGATTCAGTATTGCAAAGTACTGCTCGCTGGGAGCCTGAACCACAGTGATGGTCTTGGTCAGAGTCTGGCCCATGCCGGTAGCGGTGGTGAGCGTTACAGTGGTGCGGCGCTCCACGCCGGTGGTGTTGGGCTGTGCAATGATTTGAACCTCTGCGATGTTGACGCTCTCATCAATTTCTACCTTGGCAGCAGCCCAGCTGTCTGCGACAGTGGTGTGCAGCTCGGATACATTGGTGATTGCGGGCAGGGTAACAGTGTCAAGTGCAGAAGTCAGTGCCACATAGTCTACCATTGCCTCAAGGACATTGACAGTAGCGGCCTGAGTGATGGTGAAGGTCTTGGTGATAGGCTCTGCGCCGGCAACCGAAGCTGTGAAGGTTGCGGTTGCGATGCGGATGTCACCGGTGGTGTTCTCTGCAACTTCAAACTCGAGCTTGCCGTTGAGATAGCTGATGAACTTGAGCCAGGAAGCGCTGGTGGCAACTTCTGTGCTGAGGATGTCACCTGCCTCAAAGAATACGACGTCGAGAGTCTGAGCCTCCTTGCTTAAGCTGTAAGAGGTGAGAGGCACCTCGATATAAGTGTTCTCGGGGAGCTGGACAACGCGGACGGTCTTCTCTACGCGGGTCTCGTTCTCGATGCCGGAAACAATGTAAACGGTGCCCTCGCGGGTGAGGCCGGTGGCATTGTTGGCCAGAGTAACTTTGACGGTTGCATCGCCGGTGCCCTTTGCATCATCGGGAAGAATGGTGATCCAGTCGAGATCCGACTTAACCTCCCAGTCACCGGTAGTTGCGATTGCAAGATTAAATTCTGCATCTATTGCAGGAAGCACAACCTTCTCGGGAGATACCATCAGAGTAGCGCTCATGCTTACCTGCTCTACGGTGATGATCTTGGTGAGTTTCTCACCCTTGTCGGTAGTGGTGGTAAGAGTTACATAAGCGGTGCGGGTCTCTGCGGTGCGGTTTGCCTCGCAGGTGATGGTGATGGTCTGGGGATCGCTCTCCTGGTCGATTGCCACGGTGCACCAAGAAGCACTTGAGATGGCATTGACAGGGGTGTTGCCGTAGTATGCGAGTACATCGGTCTGACCGTATGCAGAAGCCTCGATCTTGTCTACATATACGTCAAGGATGTTGACGGTGGGAGCCTGGCTCACGATAAAGCTCTTGGTGATGGGCTCGCCCTTTACAAGGTCGATGGTAACGGTTACGGTAGCGGTGCGTGTCTTGGCAGTAGTGTTCTCGCTGACGTTGAATACGAAGTTTGTCCTGTCGCTTGCTGCGGAGTCGTAGGTGATCCACTCCTCGCTGCAGTTGACCTGCATATCCTTGAAGTCGCCTGCCGCAAAGTAGCCGACAGTAAGCGTCTGCTCCTGTTTGGTGAGTGCGTATGCGCTCTGGGGGATCTCAAGATAAGTGTCGCGCATCAGCTGGCGAACCTTTACGATCTGCTCTGAACGAACCTCGTTCTCGGGGCCGGTGGCGATGATGATTTCGGACTCGCGCTCTGCGCCGGTGTCGTTGTCATCGGCAGTGAGGGCGATTGTTGCGTCTGCAAAACCTTCGGTAGCATCAAGCTCAAACCAGGTGCAGTCGAAAGATGCGCTCCAAGTGCCGGTGGAGAGGATGGTGATATTGGAGGCTGCATCGTGTGCGGGGAGCACTACAGTCTTGGGAGATACGCTAAGGGCTGCATTGAGAGCTGCCTGGCGCACGGTGATGACCTTGGTGAGCTTCTCGCCGGAGTCGCTTACAGTAGCGATGGTCACATAAGCAACGCGAGCCTCTGCGGTGCGGTTGGGGTCAACCTCGATCTTGATGATCTTCTGAGGGTCGGTGTAGCTGCAGCACTCTGCAGTGTGGCTTTCCTCGTCGATGTCAACGGAAACGTGGCACCAGGTTTCGCTGGAGGAGATGCTTACGGGAGTGTTTGCATAGTAAGGGAGTGCAACCTCGTCGCCGCGTGCCATCACGTCGATTTCACTTACGAATGCATCGAGGATGTTGACTGTGGGAGACTGGGTAAAGGTTACATTGATGCTTACAGGGTCGCCGAATACGGGGGTGCAGGTGATGGTGACAACGCCTGTGCGGGTCTCTGCAGTCTTGTTTTCTGCAACATTGACCTTGACGCCGCCTTCTTCCACTCCCTTGACATAGATCCAGTCAACGCTTGCAGAAGCCTTGACGCTCTGCTCGTTGCCGCTGGTTACATAAGGGATGGTGATTGCATCGCCATACTTGCCCACCAGGTAAGAGCGGGTGGGAACCTCAAAGTAGAACTGCTCGGGACGCTGGTTAACGGTGATTGTGGCAGTCTCGCGCTTGCTGTTTTCGTCGCCGGTCTGGATGGTGACAACTGCGGTGCGCAGCTGGCCGGTTTCGTTGGCAGCGGCAGTAACGGTGAGCATATAGTCGCCCTCGCCGCTATTTGCATCGAGGCTGAGCCACTCGCTGTCGCTCTGGACTGTCCAGGTGTTGTTGGTAACGATGCTTGCCACAAACGACTGTGCGGTAGCATAGATAGACTTGGTCTCGGGGGATACTACCAGCTCTGAATAAGCGGCAGCCTGACGGATGGTGGTGGTGCGGCTGAGAATCTCGCCGGTCTCGGAGGCGGTCATAACTGTTACGATGGCCTCGCGAGCATAAGATGTGCGGTTCTCGGGAACGCTGATCACGATGTCCTGACCCTCTGCAAGAGCCTGGCACCAGGATTCGCTGCTGCGCACGCTTACAGAAGTGTTGCTGTAGATGGGGATGCGGAAGGTTGCGCCTACCCACTCTACTGCATACTCCTCTGCGAGGACGTCAAGCAGATTGACGGTGGGAGCCTGAGCCACGCGTACCTGACGAACTACAGGAGCGCCGCTCTGGCCGGCTGTGATGAAGGTGACAACGCCTTCGCGGGCAGCTGCAGTGCCGTTCTCATCTACGGATACGGTTGCAACTCCGTCGGCAACGGAAGAGACCGTCATCCACTTCACATTTGAAGAAGCGCTTACGGTGACATTGCTGCCTTCAAGAGAATAAGGTATTTCTATAGTCTGTGCGGCAAGGCTCAGAGGATAGTCGGTAACGGGAACAACCAGATAGAAATCTACGGCTGTCTGACGCACTACGAGCTGACGCACGATGCGGTTCTCGTTTTCTG
Organism: Bacteroidaceae bacterium; assembly: GCA_963662035.1. GTDB lineage: Bacteria > Bacteroidota > Bacteroidia > Bacteroidales > UBA932 > Equibacterium. The sequence continues at coordinate 3,739 of CAVLDO010000023.1, forward strand.
CACCGGTGGCGAAGGTAACGATTGCAACGCGCTCTTTGCCGGTGTCATTCTTGGTGGCGTTTACTGTGAGCTGGCTGTCGCCGCTGCCCTTGGAGGTGCTGAGGGTGAGCCAGTCGCTGTCGACAGATGCCTGCCAGTTGCCCACGGTGATCACGTCAAGCTCGAAAGAGGCAGCCTCTGCGGTGAGGGTCTTCTCTTCGGGAGAGATTACCAGCGCTGCATTGCTTGCAGACTGATATACATTGACCTTGCGTACCTGGGTAACGCCGTCGGCCTCGGTGAGGACGCTGATCACTGCCACGCGGTCTGCGCCGGTGGCGTTCTCGTCGACGGTGATCTTGAACGAGCCGTTCTTGGAGCCGCTTGCGGGTTCTACCTTGCACCAGTCTGCGCTGGAAGATACCTGCCAGTCACCGTTGCAAGCGACGCTCATAAGATATTCGCCGCTGTCTTTGGTGAAGGAGATCTCCTCGCTGGAGAGGGTGAGTACGGAGCCCTCGGACTGCTGGCGCACCAGTACGGTGGTGGAGCAGGAGCCGTCTTCTGACTCGAGTTTAATCTTGCCCGAACGCTCGTTGGGCGTAGTGTTGGCCTCTACAAAGAACTCGAAAGTGCCTTTGTGATTGCCGAATCCATTGTCGATGGTAATCCAGTCTGCCTCGCTGGAAGCAACCCAGGTGAGATTGGATTCCACCACTAAAGTTCCTTTGTCTGAAGAAGGCCCCACGAGTACTACCTCGTGGTCCACCATCAGGAACGGAAGGTCCTTTTCGTAGCAGCCTGTTGCCAGGAATGCCATAAGGACAATGCTAAGAACCGATAGGTGTCTTAAAATTGATTTCATAGCTATTTTTTAATTAATTGATGTTTTGGCTTTTTCGGGAAATGGCGAGGGCGCGGTTGCGGTACTCGCTTTCGGGAAGGAGAATGAGAATCGACTCAGCCTCGGCATATTTGCCGGCGCCGAGTTTGGTGAGTGCGGTGTTGTAGTCGGCATAGCCTGAAAGCAGGCGGTCGGCCTTTGCATATTCGCCGCTGATAAGGCAGAGCAGACCCAGGTTGTAGTCAGCCTCGGGAATCTTGCCCTCGATGTTCTCATATATCGCCTTGGACTCTTCGTAGCGGCCGTTCTTGAAGTAAACGAGCGCACGGTTGGCATTCACGAAGAAGTTTGCATCCTTGAAGAGAATCTTGTCGGCAACCGAAGCGGCAGCTGCGTAATCCTCTTTTTCTGCATACTCGAGCATCTGCTGGTTGAGACCGCGCACCTCCTCGTTGGGTTTTTCAACGAGAGTGTGGATTGTGGTGCTCTTGTCAATGTCGCAAATATAATCATACACCAGACCGCGGCCGTCGGTGAGCACCGGGCAGAGGTCGATGTGTGCAAAGCGTGCCTCGGGGAAGTAGTCCTTGTAAATCGTGTTGTACTCAGAAGGGTACTTGCTCCTGATCTGACGCTCGAGCGCATCGGAATCGTCCTTGCCGTTCTCTATCATATTGATGATCTCGGCTGCGTGGGGCAGAGCGGAAGATGCGAGCTTCTCGGCAACCAGGTCCCAGTTCTCGGTTTTGACGATGAAGGTGCAGTGCTCGGTGTCGTAAGGCACGCCCACGCTCTCGAAGTAGCTGATGACAGCCTGCATACGTGACTGCGCAAGCTTTTCGTTGTGAGCCCAGGTAGCCTCGGGAGAGTTGCTGATGACTACGTCAAGCTTGTATGAGGGAACGTTGCAGTTGAACACGATGTTCTTGTAGTTTTCCACAAAGTTACCCTCATAGAACTCGCTGTCGATAACGGCGGAGTTGACCTTGAAGGGGATGTTGGTGGTAAGGCAGAGGTTGTCTTGGTTGCAACGGGGCACCATATAAAAATAATGCTCTATGGGAGAACGGTCTACCATAGCAGCAATGTTGTAGATGTCGCAGTACAGAGGCACGGTCTCAAGATGGAGGGTGTCGGTGTATGCGTTTGCAATGACATCCACATAAACGCAGGCGCCGTCCATCCAGTCCTCATAATTGCTCTTGAGCGTGTAGCTGAAGTCGGTGCCGCCGTTTTTGTTGTAGCGGACGCGGCGGCAGATGCCGTCGGCCTTGTGGGGCTCGTACTTGGCCATACGCTGGTTGAAGACTTCGTGGTCGCGGCCCTCGATTACAGCGGGGCACAGGGGAATGAGAGTGTCCTGGGCCGCACTATATATATAGGGGCGGAACTCCACGCCGGTGTGGCGGCTGAAATACTCGGGAGAGAGGCTGTAGGTCACATCCATCTCAAGCTTGCCGTCGTTGTTGGAAATGCCGGCCTGATCAAGTTTTACCTGTGCAGGACGGTATTCGGAAAGTTTCTGAAGATTGATACAAGCATCGCAAAAGATTATTGCGCAAGCTAATGTAAGGATAGCAGTTATCTTTTTCATAATCTTACGGCTTGTTTAGAAGATGAAGTAAGTGAATTTGACGCCGCAGCGGCTCAGGCCCACGAACTGGCGGTTGAGACCGTCGCCGATGAACACTCCGTAGGGAGTCTTCTGATTTCCTTCGTTGATGTTGCGACGCATCTGGTCGGAAAGCTGACTCTGCCCGTAAGGTTCGCTGTCGGTGTCGGGGCTGTAGGGGAACACCGTGTCGTCGTTTAGATAAGTGTAGCCCAATCCTATGAACGCCTCCAGGTTCCAGCTCTTGGAGAGCATCCAGGAGTAGCCGTAGGTAAGGCCTCCGCCATAGAGGTTGCCGCGATATGCATACTTATCCAGACCAAAGTCGTGATAATCTGCATAGTGGCCCTCAAGGCCGATGAAGTGGCCGGCAAAACGGTATCTCGGGTAAAACCTGAGTTCCGGCTGCACGGCCCAGAAGTTCGCCTTCTTATCCCCGAACTTGAGCGGATTGTAGGCCGCGTCAACCACGAGAGCGAAATGCTTGCCCAGAGCAAGGTCCACGCCGATGTTGGGCGCGGCTGCCCATCCGAGGACATTGGTTCCGATGCCCACATACTGGGCCTTGGATGCCAACGGAGCGAGCACCATTAAGACGGCGAGAAAAACGGTAAGTTTTAGCTTTTTCATTTTTCTGTAACTCGTTTTAAGTTAATATATTAAGTTAATTTACAAATATCGTATAACCTTCCCCGCATCCTTCTGGGGGGAAATTATCACGCAAATGTAGCACAAAAGTGCCACATTTCCAAACGATTTGGGGTTTACCCCCCCCCGGATTTTTGCTCGGGAAATATTATTCGCAGAATGTCAGCGTACTAAACCAGGTGCTCCAGTTGCCCACGGAATTGCCGCCGTAGGCATAGCCGATGTAGTTAGGTTCAGAAAGGCTGATGTGCCCCTGTCCGTCGGCGCCCACGCCAAGATTGGCAAGGCACGCCTTGAGGCTGCCCGTTACATTGCCGCGATAGGTGAAGTTCTTGCCGTCGGGAGAGGTCCACACCGCCACGGCGCTGTTGTAGCGGTAGCGGTTGTAGGTATGGAAGGCCACGAAGAGGCCGTAGTCGTCTACATATTTTATGTCGCAGCTGTCGGAATAATCGAAAGATGTGCGGTTGATGACCTCGCCGTAAATGGTGAGGTTGGCGGGCCAGTTCTCGGATAGCGGCGCGGTGGCAAGGCGGGTGGTGGGGCACTGCTCGGCCGCCCCCTCGGTCCATGTGTAGTAGAAATAGATGGTGTTGTCCTTGACCACTATGCTGGGTTCGCCCGCGCCCCACTGGTCGGTGGTGCCGGTAAACTTGACTATCTTGGCGGGAGCGCCGCCCCAGCCGCTGCCGTTCCACTTGTACCAGGGGCCTGCCGGGCTCTTGCTGCGGGCCACATAGCAGTGGTTGTAGGTGCCGTTGTATGCGCCGGGGGCGCTGGTGTAGGCAATATAATACCAGCCGCCGAAATAGGCCGCGCCGGGGTCGCACACGCTCCACTGATCCTCGTCTCCTTCTGTGCCGAAGAGGACATCGCGCTCCCGGCTCCAGGTTTTGCCGCCGTCGGTGCTGTGGAAGTATGCAAAGCAGTCCACAAAGTGGTAGCCGCCGCTGGCGTTGCCGCGCAGTTTGGCCTGGAAGTTGGCATCCGAGAGAGCCGCGCCGTCTATGAATGATTCTGACAAGGTGAGGCTCACCGTGCCGGCCCCGCTGTAGCGGTAAAGGCCTACTCCGGCAGAAGAGCCCTCCATCAGCCACATATATTCGCCTGCGGCAAGCCTTGCGCCGCTGTCGGGGGCAAGGGTGTATTTGGCGCCGTCGGCCGGAATCGCCCCCGACAGGGCCCGCGCTCCGATGGGGGTAGAAGCCACGGTGGCGGCATAGCTGCCGGCCCATTTATAGAGCTTGAGGGTGCATTTGTCGGAAGATGTGCCGGTGCCCCAAATGCTTATCAGCAGCCGGTTGAAGGCGTGCTGGGTGTTGAAGTGCTGCGCGAGAGTCTTGCCAGATGCCGCCAAAGGGGTGCAGGAGCCCACCTCCTGGTAAGTGTAGTCGGCATAGGTGTTATAGTTGCTCCCCTCCTTGGAGGTCCATACATCCAGCGAGCCGTCTTCGTGGCGGATTATGCTGGGGCCGTAGCGGTAATTGTACTGCCCCGTGCTCACAAAGAGATTGCTGCCGCTGCCGGCAACGGGCAGGTCGCGGCCGTCCTGCACCACGGTCACGGTCTGCGACGATATGCGCGGTTCACTGAAAGTGATGGTGGCGGTGCGGGAGTCAAACGAGCTGTTGCGCTGGGCGCTCAGCAAAAATTCGGCATCGGTGTAGTCGCCCTCGCGGCTCACCTCAAGCCAAGAAGAATTCACATTAAACGCGTAGTCCACATTGGACTCGGCAAAAAAAGAAATTGCGCTGCCGCTGCTGTTGAGGCCCAGATTGGTGTCGGAGAGGTAGAGATAAGGCACCAGCCCTTCTTGGCGCACCTTTACCTGCGTGGAGTAGTTGCCCGCGGCAAAGGTGATGAAGGCCGTGCGCTCGCCGCCGCTGTTGGCATCCACTACAAAGGTGAGGGTGTCGGTGCGCACCGCCTTGGTGGAGGCATGGCGCACCCAGGATTCACTTGAAGTGATGCTATAGGTGATGTTGGTCTGAATTTTTACGCTTATCCGGCCGCCGCCGCTGCTCACGGCGTAGTATGTCCTCACGGGGGTGAGCACCGTGTCCTCGGGCTGCGGCTCAGGCTCCGGGTCAGGTTCCGGTTCCGGGTCGGGGTCGGGGTCGGCCGCCTTGAAGCTGATGCGGGCCTTTACGGCCACGGCGCGGCCGCTGCCATCGCCCGCAATCACCAGCACCTCCGAGGCCGATGCCTGAGATGCGGCGCTGATGGTGATTGTGCCCTGCGATGCGCCCTCGATGCTGCCGCCATCAGCCGCGCCGGGGGTCACGGTGGCGCTCCAAAGGCTGCCGCACACCACCTCCACCACCGGCGATGCCGCACCTATAATATTATAGGAGAACGTGACGCTGCCGCCCGCCTCAAGGGTCACTTCGTCCCCCTCCAGAGTTATGGAGAAGGGCTGATATTTGGGGATTACTATGGTGGCGCCGCCGCTGAGGGTGAACACCACCTGCGCGTCGTCTTCTACTACACTTGTAATCAGATTTTTATCTACATCGCCAAGGGTCTGATAAGTGGCGCCGCCGTCTACGCTCACTTTAAGCTCTGCGCCGATCACCTCAAAGCGGGGCAGAGCGGCCCCTGCGCCTATCTCTATTTTGTTGCCCGAAGCATCAAGCAGCCACTGGCCGCAGAGCATCCAGTAGTAGCTGCCATCTTCGCAGCCTACCGAAATGCTTGTGCTCTGGTTATAGACCGTAACACTGCCCGCATCGCGGAAGGTGGCCATAAAGCCCGTGACTTCGCCCCCCTCCTCTATCACGGAAAAGCCGATGAGACTGTCGCCGCTGCTGATAGCCTCCACTATGGCGCTGAGCCCCTGTGCATTGTCGCTGAGGGTGACGCACTCGCTCTGCAGGGCGTCGACCTGTTTCTGCAGCTCTTCTATTTTGGCGCCGTAGTCGATGCAGGAGGAGGCAGCCGCGGCCGCCAGGGCTAAAATCAGAAAAAAGCGTTTCATAAATGCGAATTACGGGATGGAGACCTCAAAAGTAGAAAAATTTGCGCTACTGACCTCTGTTTTTAAGCGCTTTCTTTACAATGTTGTAGTAGGCGGAGGGGTCGCCCTCGGTGCTCTGGTTTTTGTGATAGGGCGTGGTGCTGCCGCTGACATCGGCAATGCCCCAGAATATGGCGTCGCAGGTGTCGTCGTAGGAGCCCAGCACCATATATTCCGTGGCGCCGAGAGCCCATTCAACCCTGCTCTGCCACTGCTCGGCATCAACCCGGTACCACTGCGCGGGGGCGACCCCGCCGTTGGGGCAGGCAAAGCGCACCTTGCCGTCGCTGCTGCCGGAGTAGTTGCGATAGCCCCAGCCGTCGGTCTCGGTGGGGGTGATGGCATCGTTTATCTGACAGGTTCCCACGCGGAAGCGCTTAAGATAGTCGGTTGTGCTGTCGGGGGCCGAGGCTATCTGGCGCGCATAATTCGTTCCGGGGAGAAAGAGGGCCAGCATCGGCCGCTCGTCGCCGAATCCGTAGTGGCGGTAGGCTTCGTAGTCGGCCCAGTTGTTCCATATATACTCGGCTATCATATTCCAGTATTCAAGTCCCCAGCGCTGCGTGTCGCCTATCAGAAAAAAGAACTCCATCCCCTTTTCTGCGCACACGAGAGCGATGTTCGCTATCTGCTTTTTGGAGGTTCTCCACAGCTCGTTGCCGTCGCCGCCGTGCAGGGCGCTCTGCCCGTAGTCGTCCCACTGGCTGGGGTTGGTAAAATCCAGGCTCACGATGTTGATGCCGGCCGCCTGCACCTGGGTGAGGATGCTGCGCACCTGCGCTATGTCGGTGTAGTCGTGGTTGGAGAGCCAGCTGCCGCCCACCAGAAACTTGGTGCCGGCATTGTTGGCGCGGCAGCAGGGCATCAGATGGCACACCGCATAGGGCGCCCCCGATTCCCCGTCTTTTTTTGCCTGACGTATCTGCACCGATTCGCAGAAGTTGCCCGCCTGCAGAGTGACGGATGCGGTGCGGGGGTGCGAGGTTTGGTTGGCATCCGCCTCCATAGTAAGATAGTCGGTGCGCACGGCACGGGTGGCCTTGCAGCGGAGCCAGGAAGCGCTGGCGGATACATCGTACTGCACATTTGTCATAAGCCCCAGAGAGAATTCGCCCCCGGCGGCCTCCACTTCTATTACGCTTTTCAGAGGGACCAGCACGGTGTCCTGCGGGGCGGGGGGATTTTCCGATGCCACAAGGCGCATGCCTCGCGCCACGGTGCGGCCGCTGCCGTCGCCGCAGAGCACCAGCACCCTGTCAGATGCCGACGGAAAGGCCGGAGCGGTGACGCTGATGGTGCCGCTGCAGCCGTCGGGGGTGACCGTCGCGCTCCAGCCGCCGGGGCACACCGTCTCTATGACAGGCTGCGCGCCCTGCGCTATGCCGCTTACGCTGTAACTTACTGTGACGGTGGCGCCGGCGGCTATGGAGGTGTCGTCCCCCTCAAGCGTTATCGACAGGGCGCGGTATATCGGCACCGCTATTTCTGCTCCGTCTCTGAACACAAACACCACCCGGTCGGCCTCCTGCCGCACCTGCGAAAGAGTGTCTGCGGCGCCTCCGTCCACCTTGCTCCAGCTTGCGCCGCCGTCAACGCTCACTTCAAGGGCACTGCCCTCCACCCTGAACTGCGGCAGAGGCTGCTGCGCCCCTATTTCTATTTTATTGCCGGCGGCATCGAGAAGCCATCCGCCGCCCAGTGTCCAATAATATTTTTCTTGCGAAACACCCACGCCTATGCTGCACTTGCCGTTATAAACCGTAACGGAGGATCCATCTTCAAAAGTCACCTCAAAGCCTATAACGCTCCCATCTTGCTCTATGGCAGAGAGAGATTTGATGGTTTTGCCGCTGTCTATCGAGGCCACGATTGCAGAAATGCCGCTGACATTGCTGCGGAGAGTCTCCCTCTGCTGCTCGAGGCTTTCCAGCTGCTGCCGGATGCTGTCCAGATGCGCCCCAACGCCTGTACAGGCTATGGTCGCAAAGGCCGTTAAAATAATGATCGAAAGGGTGTTTCTTAAAAATTTCATTAGTTATTCTTTATGCAACGCGTCGCGCACTATATTATAGTAGGCATACGGGTCGTCTATAGTTTCATCATTCTTGTGGTAGCGCGTGCGGCTCTTGGAAACGTCGGCTATGCCCCAGAAGATGGCGTCGCAGGTGTCGTCGTAAGAGCCCAGCACCGCATATTCCTTGGCGCAGAGGGCCCACTCCACTCTTGCCTGCCACTCTACCGCGTTTATCCTTTTCCAGTCTGTCGGGGGCACACCGCCATTGGGGCAGGCGAAGCGCACCTTGCCGTCGCTGCTGCCGGAGTAGTTGCGATAGCCCCAGCCGTCGGTCTCGGTGGGGGTGATGGGGTCGTTGACCTCGCAGGTGCCGATGCGGAACTTGCTAAGATAGCTGACCTGCTCGGCTGTGGCTGTGGCCATCTGGGCCGCGAACTCGGTGCCGGGCAAGAACACCACCAGCATCGGACGCTCGTCGCCAAAGCCGTAGTGGCGGTAAGATTCGAAATCGGCCCAGTTGTTCCAGATGTACTCGGCGATTATGTTCCAGTATTCCAGCCCCCAATAGGCGGTGTTGCCTATAAAGAAGTAGAACTTCATCCCCAGTTCTGCCGTGACCAGCGCGATGTTCTCTATCTGCTTGCTGGACTCGGGCCAGAGCTCGTTGCCGTCGCCGCCGTGCAGGGCGCTCTGCCCTTTGTCGTCCCACTGGCTGGGGTTGGTAAAATCTATGCTCACGGTGTTTATGCCCGCCTCCTGCACCTGGGTGAGGATGCTGCGCACGTGCTCGATTTTGGTGTAGTCGTGATCTGTTATCCACTCCCCGTTTATAAGAAACTTGGTGCCTCGGTTATATACGCGGCAGCAGGGCATCAGATGGCACACCGGCACGGGGCCTTCTTCCTCCACGGGATCCTCTGTAATCTTGTCGCAGGATATTGCCGTCATAATCGTGAACGCCGCCCATAGGGCTGCGCTAAAGCGGATAAAATTGGTCTTCATAATGCGGTTTAGGTTAAGTTTAAGTAAAGCAAAGTTATCACAATTTATATTTGTGCAAATCATTTTCATACATTTGCTGCGATGAAACACGAGTTATACACCCTTTTGGAGCAGCGCCTGATGCTGCTCGACGGCGCCACCGGCACTATGGTGCAGGCGCTGGGCCTTGGCGAGAGCGACTACCGGGGCCGCGAATTCCTGACCTGGGGATGCCCCCTCAAGGGGTGTATGGATCTGCTGTGCCTCACCGCACCCCGCACCGTGGCACTCATACACCGCGCCTATCTTGAGGCGGGGGCTGACATAGTCTCCACCAACTCTTTCAGCGCCAACTCCATATCGCTGCAGGAATACGGGCTGCAGAGCTACGCCTACCGCATAGCCCGCGCCGCCGCGCAGATTGCCAGAAAGGAGGCCGACGCCTTCTCTGCCCCCGGCCGCCCCCGCTTTGTGGCGGGCAGTATGGGGCCCACCTCAAAGACCGCCTCTATGTCGGCATCGGTGGGCGACGGCGCCTCGCGCGAGGTGACTTTCTCTCAGCTGGAGAGTGCCTATTACGACCAGGCGCGCGGCCTTGCCGACGGCGGAGCCGATGTCTTTCTGCTGGAGACCGTGTTTGACACGCTTAATGCCAAGGCGGCCATCTTTGCAATAGAGCGGCTGCGGCGCGACACGGGCCGCAATATCCCGCTGATGATATCGGTGACAGTATCCGAAAAAGGGGGCCGGACTCTCTCCGGACAGTCCATAGAGGCCTTTTGGTGCTCGGTAAAGCACGCGCGCCCAATCAGCGTGGGCATCAACTGCTCGTTTGGAGCCCGCGAAATGCTGCCCCATCTGGAGCGGCTCTCCAAGGTGGCCGACACCTTCATAAGCGTCCACCCCAACGCCGGCCTCCCCAATATTTCGGGGGGTTACGACGAGACGGCGGAGAGCTTTGCCGCAGCGATGGAGACGATTGTGAGCCGCGGCCTTGCCAACATAATCGGCGGCTGCTGCGGCACCACGCCCGAGTTTATAGCGGCACTGGCGCCTCTGCGGCACAAATACGCGCCGAGGCCGCTGCAGCGCGCCGCCAGGGCAACGGTGGTGTGCGGCCTGGAAACGCTGCGCATAGTGCCGCAGGTCAATTTTGTGAACATCGGAGAGCGCACCAATGTGGCCGGCAGCGCCAAGTTTGCCCGCCTGATACGCGAAGGGGACTTTGCAGGCGCCATAGCGGTGGCCCGCAACCAGGTCGAGGCGGGGGCGCAGATAATAGATGTATGTATGGACGCCTCGCTGCTGGATTCGGCGGCTGCGATGCGCACCTTTCTGAATATGGCCGCCGGCGAGGTGGAAATCGCCCGCGTGCCGGTGATGATAGACTCCTCCGACTTTGAAACGATAGAGGCGGGGCTGCAGTGCTGTCAGGGCAAATCCATAGTGAATTCCATCTCCCTCAAGGAGGGGGAGGAGGAGTTTCTCAGGCGCGCCGCGCTGATACGCTCCTACGGCGCCGCCGCCGTGGTGATGCTCTTTGACGAGCAGGGGCAGGCCACAAGCTTCAACCGCAAGGCAGAAGTGGCGAAGCGCTGCTACAACCTTCTGGTGAGCAGCGGCTTCCCTGCCGAAGACATAATATTTGACCCCAACATTCTGTCGGTGGCCACCGGCATAGCGGAGCACGATGCCTACGCGCTGGCCTTTTTGCAGGCGACGCGCTGGATCAAGGAGCATCTGCCATATGCCAAGGTCTCCGGCGGAGTCTCCAACCTTTCGTTTGCCTTCAGGGGCAACAACGCGGTGCGCGAGGCAATGCACTCTGCATTTTTATACCACGCCCGCCAGGCGGGGATGGATATGGGCATCGTGAATCCGCAGATGCTCAGGGTATATTCCGAGATTGAGCCGGAGCTGCTGGAGAAGGTGGAAGATGTGATTCTGTGCCGCCGCAGCGATGCCTCCCAGCGTTTGGCCGACTACGCCTCCAAGGTTAAGGAGCAGGCCCCGCAGCTGGCCGCGCACGAGAGCGACTGGCGCAGCGGCGGCGTGCAGGAGCGCATCCGACACGCAATGATGCGCGGCATACCCGACTTCATAGAGGGCGACTGCCTGGAGGCCCTGCAGCTTATGGGCAGCCCTATGGCAGTGATAGACAAGGTGATGATGCCCGCAATGGAGAGTGTCGGCACCCTGTTTGGCGAGGGCAAGATGTTCTTGCCGCAGGTGGTAAAGACGGCCTCTGTGATCAAGCGCGGGGTGGCCGCTCTGGAGCCCTACATCGGCGCCGGAGACTCTGGGCAGGCCGGCCGCAGCGCCGCCAAAGTGGTGATAGCCACCGTAAAGGGGGACATCCACGACATCGGCAAAAACATTGTGTCGGTGGTGATGGCCTGCAACGGCTGCCGAATCATAGACCTCGGGGTTATGGTGGAGCCGGAGCGCATTGTGCAGGCCGTGCAGAGAGAAAACGCCGGCTTCGTGTGCCTCAGCGGCCTGATAACCCCCTCGCTGGAGCAGATGATTGGCGTGTGCCGCGCCCTGCGCGAGGCCGGCATCAGCATTCCGGTGATTGTGGGTGGAGCCACCACAAGCCCGATGCACACCGCCGTAAAGATGGCCCCCGAATATGATGGGCTGGTGGTGCAGTCGCCCGATGCAAGCCGCAACGCGCAGATTATAAGCGCCCTAAGCGGCCCGGCGGCCAAAGTGTTCGCGGCCAAAGAGCACGAGCGCCAGAGGCAGCTGCGCGAACTCTACCGCGCCGGATGCGACCGCCGCCGACTGCTGCCCTACGGCGAAAGGCTTGCGGCGGCCGTGGCTCTGCGTCCAAAGCGCCCCGCCCCCGCCCCGCAGCAGGGCGGCGTCCGCTATTTCAACGGCTACAGCATATCCCGCGCGGCGCGCCGCATCAATTGGGAGTGGTTTTATGCAGAATGGGGAGTGAAAGATGCTGCCTCCCGCAAAGAACTGCACGCCGACGCCCTGCAGATGCTCTCAAGGCTCGAAAGCGGGCGGATTTTGAACTTGCAGGGGGCCGTGGGTCGCTTCTGTGCAGAGACCCTCGGCGATGACATAATCGTGCAGGGCGTTTGCCTGCCTATGCTGCGATGCCAAACAGAAGGGGAAGAAAACCTCTCCGTGGCCGATTTTGCCGCCGCTGCGGGCAGCGTGGAGCTCTTTGCCGTAAGCGCGGGAGCAGGGCTTAAGCCATTTTGCGAGCAGCTGCGCTCGCAGGGCGACCTCTACGGCGCCTTTATGGCCAAGATGGTGGCCGACCGGCTGTGCGAGGCGCTTGCCTGCGAACTGGTCCCCGCCGCCGAGGGGGAGCGCCACGCCTTCGGCTACCCCTCCTGCCCCGACCACTCGCTAAAAGAGCCCGTGTTTGGCCTGCTGCAGGTGCCGCAGCACTGCGATATGCACCTTACCGGCAGCTATATGATAGATCCCGCCGAATCGCTCTGCGGTATAAATATTGCCGGGGCGCGCTACTTTTCGGTGGGCAGAATCTCGCAAGAACAGCTGCAGAGCTACTCGCAGCGGCGCGGTCTTGACCCCGACATTATCAGCACACTGATTCCCAAAAACTTATGAAAGTATCCCGGATAATTGCCGAGGCGCAGCAAAGCGGGCGCACCCGGTTTGCGTTTGAGCTGCTCCCCCCGCTCAAAGGGGGCGGAACCGAGCCGCTCTACAGCTGCATAGAGGCCCTGATGCCATTTGAGCCCGCCTACATCAACATAACCTGCCATCGTGAGGCCATCTGCCAGAGCGTGCGCAGCGACGGCAGCGTGTCGCTCCACTCGGAGCGGCGCCGCCCGGGCACTGTGGGAATCTCCGCCGCCATAGAGCACCGCTACGGCATACCCGCCGTGCCCCATCTGATCTGCGCCGGCGAATCAAAGTATTCCCTTGAAGACCAGCTGATAGATATGGATTTTCTGGGGCTGGAGAATCTGCTGGTGCTGCGCGGCGACCCGATGCCGGGCGAGAGCGTTTTCCGCCCCGAGAGCGACGGCTACCTGCACGCGGTGGACCTCGTGCACCAGGTGTCGGCGATGAACCGCGGGCAGCTGCTCGCAGGGGCCGCCTCCCACCATACATCCTTCTGCATCGGAGTCGCCGGCTATCCCGAGACCCACTGCGAAGCCGCCGGGGCCGGCGAGGACATCGCCCGCCTCAAAGAAAAGGTGGACGCCGGAGCCGAATATGTGATCACGCAGCTCTTCTACGACAATTCCCTGTTTTTCGATTTTACGGAGCGCTGCCGCAAGGCGGGCATCGGCGTCCCCATCATTCCCGGTATCAAGCCGATGGTGTCGCTCCGGCAGCTGGAGAGCCTGCCCGCCACCTTCGGATGCCGCATCCCCGAGCCTTTGGAGAGAGAGATGCGCTCCTGCGCGGGCGATGCCGAAGCGGTGCGCAAGACCGGCCTCGGCTGGTGTGCAGCGCAGTGCCGCGAGCTTATCGAGGCCGGATGCCCGCTGCTGCACTTCTTCCCCTACGGCAAAGCCGACAGCGTGACCGAGGTTCTGCGGGAGATATTTTAGCGCGGGCTATTGCGAAGCGGTGCCGGTGGCCGCAGTTTTCGATCGGCCGGGGTTTGAGGCGAGCCGCGTTTGCGATCGGCCGTGGTTTGCGGGAAGCTGCGTTTTAAGGGCGAGCCGCGTTTGAGGGCGGCCGTGGTTTGCGATCGGCCGTGGTTTGCGGGAAGCTGCGTTTGAGGCGAGCCGCGTTTGAGGGCGAGCCGCGTTTGAGGGCGGCCGTGGTTTGCGATCGGCCGTGGTTTGCGGGAAGCTGCGTTTTGAGGGCGGCCGCGTTTGTGGGCGGCTACCTTAGCAGCCCGGAAGCGGTGCAGCCCATCTTGCAGGCGGCATCCCAGAGCACCACCCCCACCGACACCGATACGTTGAGCGAGTGCTTGGTGCCCCCCTGCGGAATTTCGAGCGTGAGGTCGCACTCGTCTATCATCTCCTGCGCCACTCCGCTGACCTCGTTGCCGAACACAAAGGCATAGCGCTCCCCCGCCTGCGGGCTAAAATCCTGCAGCTTGGTAGAATTCTCCGTCTGCTCCACCCCCACTATCACATACCCCTCCCCCTTGAGGCGGCGCACTGCCTCCAGAGCCGAGCCGCAGTGTTCCCAGGCAACGCTCATCTCCGCCCCTATCGCGCTCTTGTGCACCTCGGGCGAAGGGGGCGTGGCGCATATTCCGCACAAATACACCTTCTCCACGCAGAAGGCGTCGCCGCTGCGCAGGGCGCTGCCCACATTGTGAGCGCTGCGGACATTGTCAAGCACTATGACCATAGGGGCTTTGGGGGCTTGTCTGAACTCTTCCACCCCTAAACGGCCCAATTCTGCATTGTGAAGTTTGCGAAACATTGCTACCTTTGTAAACTTGATTTTTAGACAAAAGTACACAAAAAACCTCTTGAGGATAAAAAATGAAACAGGATCTCCAGATTGCCGGCCTGATAAAAAAGGAATTTGAACGGCAGAGCGAGGGCATAGAGCTTATCGCCAGTGAAAACTTCGTTTCCGGCCAGGTGCTGGAAGCTTTGGGCAGCGTGCTCACCAACAAATATGCAGAAGGCTACCCCGGCGCCCGCTACTATGGCGGATGCGAAGTCGTAGACCAGGTGGAGCAGCTTGCTATCGACCGTCTGTGCAAGCTCTTCGACGCGGAATATGCCAACGTGCAGCCCCACTCCGGCGCACAGGCCAATATGGCGGTGATGATGAGCTGCCTGAAGCCCGGCGACACCTTTATGGGGCTTGACCTTGCGCACGGCGGCCACCTGACCCACGGCTCCCCCGTGAATATGTCGGGTATGCTCTACAATGCCGTCAGCTACCACCTCAATCAGGAGACCGGATATGTTGATTACGACGAGATGGAGCGCGTTGCCCGCGAAAAGAAGCCCAAGCTGATTATCGGCGGCGCCAGCGCCTACTCGCGCGAATGGGACT
This sequence comes from Bacteroidaceae bacterium, assembly GCA_963662035.1. Lineage (GTDB taxonomy): Bacteria > Bacteroidota > Bacteroidia > Bacteroidales > UBA932 > Equibacterium. The sequence continues at coordinate 18,809 of CAVLDO010000023.1, forward strand.
GGGAGCGTATGCGCGCCCTCGCCGATGAAATCGGCGCCATTCTCTGGGTGGATATGGCGCACCCCGCCGGACTCATCGCGGCTCATCTGCTCAAGAACCCCGTGAAATATGCCCACATCGTGACCACCACCACCCACAAGACCCTGCGCGGCCCCCGGGGCGGCGCGGTGATCATCGGCAAGGACTTTGAGAATCCCTGGGGCCTCACCACTCCCAAGGGGGTTGTGAAGACTATGGGGCAGATGATCAATTCGTATGTGTTCCCCGGAGTGCAGGGCGGCCCGCTGGAGCACTGCATCGCCGCCAAGGCGGTCTCTTTCTACGAGGCCCTGCAGCCCGAGTTCACCGACTATCAGAATCAAGTGCGCGCAAACGCCCAGGCAATGGCCCGCGAGTTCGCCTCCAGGGGCTATCAGATAGTATCCGGCGGCACCGACAACCACCTTATGCTCATTGACCTGCGCGGCAAATTCCCCGAGCTCACCGGCAAGCAGGCAGAGAAGGCCCTGGTGGCCGCGGCCATCACCGTCAACAAGAATATGGTGCCGTTCGACAGCCGCAGCCCCTTCCAGACCTCCGGCATCAGAATCGGCACTCCCGCCATCACCTCCCGCGGCCTGGTGGAGAAGGATATGCTCTGGATCGTGGATATGATAGACCAGGTTCTCTCAAAACCCGACGACGAGAAGGTGATTGCCACCATCCGCCACAAGGTAACCTCCGCAATGAGCGGCCTGCCGCTAAATAACTGGTAGAACCGCTTGCACATAAGCAAATTATAATTATCTTTGCACGATTTTACACAATTTATAATCATTCTAACCAAATTTTTTGCAATATGTCAGAGTATTTATCAGCAGACAAAAAGCAAGAGATTTTCGCAAAATACGGGAAGTCTAATGTTGACACCGGCTCTGCAGAGAGTCAAGTTGCTTTGTTTTCCTACCGTATCGCCCACCTCACCGAGCATCTGAAACAGAACAAGAAGGATCACAACACCCAGCGTGCCCTTCTCCGCCTGGTAGGCAAGAGACGTCAGACCCTTGATTACCTCAAGGAAATCGACATTGAAAGGTACAGAAATATCGTCAAGGAGCTCGGTCTCCGTCGATAGTATCAGCGATACAAAGGATTATTACGGGCTGCTGCGGGCATATCCAAGGCAGCCCTTATTTATAAGAACAAGATGAACGTTATCAACAAGCAGATCCTGCTTTCAGACGGCAGGACAATCGAAATCGAAACCGGCAGATTGGCGAAACAGGCTGATGGCAGCGCTGTAGTCAAGATGGGTGGCACTATGCTTCTTGCCACGGTTACAGCTGCAAAAGAGGTTAAGGAGGGGACCGACTTTATGCCCCTCACTGTCGATTACAAAGAGAAGTACTATTCAGCCGGCCGCTTCCCTGGCGGTTTTTTGAAAAGGGAAGGCAGATCTTCGGACTATGAAGTCCTCATTTCACGTCTTATCGACCGTCCCATCCGTCCCCTCTGGCCCGACGATTTCCACCTGGAGGTGTTCGTGAACGTATGGCTTATCTCCGCCGAGAAAGACATCCAGCCCGACGCCCTCGCCGGCCTCGCCGCTTCCTGCGCGTTGGCGACGTCAGACCTGCCCTTCGGCGGCCCCATCTCGGAGGTGCGCGTGGGCAGAGTTAACGGGGAGTTCAAGATCAACCCCACCTTCAGCGATATGGCAAATTGCGACCTCGACCTGATGGTCGCCGCCACCGAAGAGAACATTATGATGGTGGAGGGCGAGATGAACGAGGTCAGCGAGCACGATATGCTCGAGGCCATCAAGTTCGCCCACGAAGAGATAAAGAAGCACTGCCGCGTGCAGAAGGATCTTATGAAGGAGCTGGGCACGCTCGACAACAAGCGCGACTATCCTCACGATGCAGAAGACGAGGCCCTGCAGCAAGCCGTGCACGAAGCCTGCTACAACAAGTGCCTTGCGCTGGCAAAGGCCGCAAAGCCCAAGCACGAGCGTGAGGACGGCTTCAACGCAATCCGCGACGAATTCCTGGCCACCATCCCCGAGGAGGAGCTGGAAGAGAAGACCCCTCTGGTGAACCGCTACTTCGGCCACGAGCAGAAGGAGGCGATGCGCAATATGATTCTTGACGAAGGCCTGCGCCTGGACGGCCGCAAGACCGATGAGGTGCGCCCCATCTGGTGCGCTGTGGACTATCTGCCCTGCGCACACGGTTCGGCAATCTTCACCCGCGGCGAGACCCAGTCCCTGGCAACCGTGACCCTCGGCACCAAGATGGATATGAAGGAGATGGACGAGGTGCTCATCCAAGACGACCAGCAGTTTGTCCTGCACTACAATTTCCCTCCGTTCGCAACCGGCGAGGCCAAGAGCCAGCGCGGTGTGGGACGCCGCGAAATCGGCCACGGCAACCTGGCGATGCGCGCCCTCAAGCCCGTTGTGCCCACAATGCCCGAGAATCCTTACGCAGTGCGCGTGGTTTCCGATATTCTGGAGTCCAACGGCTCCTCTTCTATGGCCTCTGTCTGCGGCGGCTGCCTGGCGCTTATGGATGCCGGCGTGCAGATCAAGAAACCCGTCGCAGGCGTTGCGATGGGCCTCATCACCGATGAGAAGGACCCCAACAACCGCTACGCCATCCTCACCGATATCCTGGGCGACGAAGACCACCTTGGAGATATGGACTTCAAGGTGACAGGTACCGCCGACGGCATCACCGCCACACAGATGGACATCAAGGTGGACGGCCTCAGCTACGACGTTCTGGAGAAGGCGCTGGAGCAGGCACGTCAGGGCCGTATGCACATTATGGGCGAGATGCTCAAGACCATAGACAAGCCCCGCGAGGACTACAAGCCGTTTGTGCCCCGCATCAAGAGTTTTGAGGTGGACAAGGAGTTCATCGGAGCCATCATCGGCAAGGGAGGCGAAACCATCCAGAAGATTCAGGCCGAGACCGGCGCTATTGTCAACATCGACGAAATCGACGGCAAGGGCATCGTGGACATCGCCACCAACGATGCAGAGGCTATGCAGAAGGCATACGACTGGATTATGGGCATCTGCGCAGTTCCCGAGGTGGGAGAGATTTACCACGGCAAAGTCACTTCTGTGCTGGAGTTCGGCGCCTTTGTGGAGATTCTTCCCGGCAAGGAGGGTCTGCTGCACATCAGCGAGCTTGACTGGTGCAAGACAGAGAAGGTGGAGGATGTAGTGAACGTGGGCGACGAGCTGGACGTGAAGCTGCTTGAGGTCGACACCAAGACCGGCAAGCTGCGTCTGTCGCGCCGCGCGCTGATTCCCCAGCCCGAAGGATATGTAGAGCCTGTGCGCCGTCCCCGCCCGAGCTCAGACCGCGACCGTCGCGACGGTGACCGCCGCGGTGGAGACCGCCGTGAGAGGCGCGATGGCGACCGTCGCGGTGGAGATCGCCGCGATAGGCGCGATGGCGAGCGCCGCGAGTTCCACGAGCGCCGTCCCCGCCCCGAAAGCAGCGAGGAATAAGCTAAGGCGGCAAACGCCATAATACAAGGAGGGTGACTAAAAAGTCTAAGGACTGATTGGTCACTCTTCTTGTGTTGTTATGAAGGCTTGCCCGGCAAGCGCTTGTCCCCTGAATTTACTTCGTGGCGGGGACTATGCTGCCATATTTGCTGAAGGATTCGCGTGGATAGATCATTGTTGAAGGAGCTGGAGGCCGCTCGCGCATCAGCGCTCCGCCTAAAGGGGCTTGGGGCTGTTTCTTCGCTGCGAGGCCGCTCGCGCATCAGCGCTCCGCCTAAATGGGACTTAGGGCTGTTTGTTCGCTGCGAGACCCGCGCATCAGCGCTCCGCCTAAAGGGGCTTGGCGGGTAGAAAAAATACCCGCTACGCCCCTTTAGGCATC
>CAVLDO010000024.1:0-20297 GCA_963662035.1 Bacteroidaceae bacterium
AAACACCGCTCAAGCCTGCCGGGCAAGGAGGTCAGCATACGCGCTCCCCCCCCCCATAAAATAGTGAGGGTCAGTAAGATACGCCTCCTAAAGAACGGGAGGCTGTGGGTGTGCGTCAAAGTCATCTAAATAGCGTCTCAAGGCCCCGATGGGGCAAACATACGTATGCGAAGTTATAAAAACATTTCCGGAAAGTCAACAGGCATCATAATTCCCCCCCCCCAACCGCATAACTTGCTGAATCTCACGCAGATAAAATGTCGAAAAAATACAACCGCAGAGCGTCTTGATAATGCCCGAACGGACGATCTCGCTTGCAGCGGCACCGTCCGTTCTTCGACAAATAACTAATATAACTTAAATACAGAATGCGAGGCTTACCCCTGCGTAAGCTATGATAAGTCTCGCTATGAGATCCCGGAGTTTCTGCACCTGATATTCGCCCACGCTGGCTGCGATATGCTCTCCGCCAACTCCGCTGTCGAGCGGCAGGAGCGCAACGAGGGCGCCCGAATGTTTCCGAAACAAAAAATTCATATATTTGTGAGAGTCCGTTTTGCGTCCTCTATATATTAAATGCAAAAAAGGGCAAAATATTACATCAAATTCTGAATTTTTTTTTGAAAATGAAAGGAATTGTACTCTCCGGCGGCAGCGGAACCCGGCTGTATCCCATCACAAAAGGGGTCAGCAAGCAGCTTTTGCCAATCTACGACAAGCCGATGATCTACTATCCGATATCGGTGCTTATGACAGCAGGCATACGCGATATCCTGATAATCTCCACGCCGCAGGATCTGCCCGCATTCCGTCGCCTGATGGGGGGCGGCGGCGACTTTGGCGTGAACTTCAGCTATGCCGAGCAGCCCTCGCCCGACGGACTGGCCCAGGCATTCATAATAGGTAAGGAGTTCATAGGCGATGACGCTGTGTGCCTGGTGCTGGGCGACAACATATTCCACGGACAGGGGTTTGAGCAGATGCTCTCCGATGCGGTGAGCGATGCCCTGGGGGGCAATGCCACCATATTCGGCTACCGCGTGGCCGACCCGCAGCGCTACGGTGTGGCGGAGTTCGATGCGCAGGGCAACTGCCTCTCCATAGAGGAGAAGCCCGCCGCTCCCAAGAGCAACTACGCAGTAACGGGGCTCTACTTCTACCCCAACGAAGTGGTGAGGATTGCAGAAAATGTGAAGCCCTCGGCCCGGGGCGAGCTTGAGATAACCTCCGTGAACCAGGAGTTCCTGCATCGGGGCAGCCTCAAGTGCAGCCTGCTGGGGAGCGGGTTTGCCTGGCTTGACACCGGCACCTTCGCCTCGCTGGCCCAGGCGTCCACCTTTGTGGAGGTGATCGAGAACCGCACCGGAGAATATGTCGCCTGCCTGGAGCAGATAGCCTACCGGAACGGGTGGATTTCCCGCGAAAGGCTGGCCGCCATCGCCGCCCCGATGCAGAAGAACCAATACGGGCAATACCTGCTTAACCTGCTCTGATATGGAATATAAAGAGACTATACTCATCACCGGAGGGGCCGGGTTCATAGGGAGCCACGTGGTGCGCCTGTTCGTGAACAAATACCCCGCAAGCCGCATAATAAACCTGGACAAGCTGACCTACGCCGGCAATCCGGCCAACTTGCGCGATGTGGAGAACCGCCCCAATTACCTCTTTGTGAGGGGGGACATCTGCGACTATGAGCTGCTGCAGAAGCTCTTTGCGCAATACGGCATCACCGGGGTCATTCACCTTGCGGCGGAGAGCCACGTAGACCGCAGCATCCGCGACCCCTTTACCTTTGCCCGGACCAATGTGATGGGCACTCTCACGCTGCTGCAGGCGGCACGGGAGAGCTGGGAGAGGAGCGGATACGAGGGGAGGCGCTTCTATCACATCTCCACCGACGAGGTGTACGGGGCGCTGGAGCTTGACGAGCCGCAGACCCTCTTCACCGAGCTGACCCCCTACCGCCCCCACAGCCCCTACAGCGCTTCCAAAGCCTCCAGCGACCACTTTGTGCGCGCCTTCCACGACACATACGGGATGCCCACCATAGTGACCAACTGCAGCAACAATTACGGCCCATACCAGTTCCCCGAGAAGCTCATCCCGCTCTTTATAAACAATATCCGGCTGGGACGGCCGCTGCCGGTGTACGGCAGTGGGGAGAATGTGCGCGACTGGCTTTATGTGGAGGATCACGCCCGCGCCATAGACCTCATATTCCGCAGCGGCGCAGCGGCCGAGACCTACAACATCGGCGGCTGCAACGAGTGGCGCAACATAGACCTGGTGCGGCTGCTGGTGAAGATCTGCGACCGCCTGCTGGGACGCCCCGAGGGGGCTTCGGAGCACCTGATAACCCACGTGAGTGACCGCGCCGGGCACGACCTGCGCTATGCCATAGATGCGGGCAAGCTGCACCGCGAGCTGGGCTGGAGCCCATCACTCAATTTTGAGCAGGGATTGGAGCTTACCGTGCGCTGGTATCTGGAAAACGGGGAGTGGATAGACAATATCACCAGCGGAGAGTATCAGAAACAATTGTAAGCTTGCCTCTGGGCAAAACAGGAGCAGCCCTGACTTATCGGGGCTGCTCCTGTTTTGTGCTGAATTATAGCCTCGGCATAGCGGAAGCGGGCTACTGCACGCTCTTCACGCAGCGTACAGAGCATGCGGCGCCGGGGTACAGAGTCGAAACGTCATTCAGGACTCCTGTGCTGAAGGTGAAGCAGAACGGACTTGCATCCGGCCTGTCGGCAAGCCAATATCGGCCGTAGTCATTCACACCGTTCAGTTTTACTGTCTTTGCCGTTGCATCACCCCAATAGTTACCGGCAGCCGGCAGAGAGGCCGATGATGTAAAACCTGTGAATTTGAGGGACTTTTTGCCATCCGACTCATCAAAGGAGATGCTCGGCTTCAAATATTCAAAATCCTCTGAGGTGGGGACTCTCCAGCCGGTGGGGCAGGGGTTGGTTGAGTTGTTGTAACTCCAAGGCATATATTTGGTCTGATACCAGCTGAAAACGTCATTATCCGCTTTCCAGTAGAAATTATTGTCTCTTGTGCCCACTGCGGAGGCAGTCTCGTTTTTAAAGACGGGGGGCGTGGTGTGGCTGAAGCCGGCAGGGCGGCCCCACTGGTACAGCTTTCCTAAAGGCTCGTTTTCGCTGTAGCCGCAGTTTACAGGGGCTACAATCAGTTTGCCGAGCAGTGCCCCCTCTCCGCAGTAGAGCTTCGCCTGTTGGTCGTAGTACGAGAGAGAATAAATGGTCACCGGCACGATGTTGGACAACACATTGTTGTCGTTATCCTTATCCGCATAAAGCACACCTAAAGTCAGCCCCTGCTTGTAACCTCCGCCAGAAAGGGGCGAGCCACTGAACGTTTTAGGAATAGTATAACCGACGATGGTTATTTTCACGACTTCTGCCATATGTGCCGTGATTGATAGGATGGGCAGAGTAATCATATTGTCAACCGGGTCGCCAACCGTGGCTTTTGTATTCACGGTTGCAAGATACACTACTATATTGCCGGACCCATTCGCCCAATCGTTGGCGATTCTTTCCGCCGCTGCTTCAGAATTGGTCGTGACATAGATGTCAAACGGGTTGAACTTATCCTCGCCATTCGTGTTGTAGTACCTTATGCCGATGCCTCCGTCGCTGAACTGGGGGAAGATGCTCAGTAGTGTGGGGGCGTCTTTGCCATCGGTGGCCATCGGAAGCACGAGCTGCGTGTTGTCGCTCAAAACTATCGTGACGGTCTTGAGAGAGGAATCGCTTGAGATGCTGCTTATCAGCGACTCTCCTGCTGCACCTGCTGCACCTGCTGCCCCGGTGTCACCCTTGTCACCCTTGTCACCCTTGTCACCCTTGTCACCCTTGTCACCCTTGTCACCCTTGTCACCCTTGTCACCCTTGTCACCCTTGTCGCCTTTGTCACCTTTGTCACCCTTGGCTCCGGTGGCTCCGGTGGCTCCAGTGGCTTTCACGCCGGTGGTCTTCCACGTCTTGCCGCCGTCAGCCGAGATTTCCCACTCGTTGGTGGAGGTGTTGATGCGCACCTGCGGCATAACGCCATCGGTGCTCACGATGGTTGTCTCACCCTTGTCACCCTTGTCACCTTTGTCTCCCTTGGGGCCGGTGACCGGCAGCTTGGCTCCCGCACCATCCAGCAGCCACTCGCCGTTGAGGGTCCAGTAGTAAATGCCACCCTCTGCCCTGACGCCTATCACGGGAGTGGCGCCGTCGCTGCCGTCGGCGCCGTCCTTACCATCCTGTCCGTCTCTGCCATCCTTGCCGTTGGCACCGTCGCGGCCGTCGCGGCCGTTAACGCCATCCTTGCCGTCGGAGCCGTCCTTGCCGTTCTTTATGGTGATGCTTTTGCCGGAGGAGAACTTGAGGGTATAGCCGTCGGAGAGGGTCTCTATGTCTGTGACTGTGTCGCCTAACTCAAGGGCAGAAACCAGCTGCCGTATGGAGGAGATGTCGCTGTTGACAGAATTTACCTGCGTCTCCAGTGCGGAAACGCGGCCGGAGAGGCTGCTGATAGAATTCTTTATATCGGTGTCGTCGTATTCTTTGGAACAGGCAGAGAGCAGTGCGCCGCAGAACATAGCTGCCAAGAGCAGCCGGCCGGTTGTCTTAAAGAGATTTTTCATAATGATAATAGATTTAAAAGGGTTTATGTATTTGATCCGTCTTTTTCGCCTGAAACAAAAATAAGCGGAGGGCACGGGAGGGGGACTATTGAAATCGGACAAATAACTATTGAAATCGGACATCTGTTGTATAAAACTTGCCGATTTGATAAATTCGCCCCCGGTATGTCTGTTTGGAAAACAATCGGGGTGGTTGCAAGTTGCATTCTGCTCGCATCGTGCGGCGCAAAGCCGGTGACATTTGTTTCGGGACAAAGGGAGGCTGTCATAGGCGCGCTGCAAGGTGTGCACGGCACCGATTCGCTGGCCCGTCTGCAGGAGCGCTTCGAGAGCGGCGGCGACCATTTGGGCAGCATCATCGCGCTGCGCGAATGGGGCACGGCCCTGCGCAAAGAGAGCCGCTTTGAAGAGGCTCTTGAGGTGCACCGCAAGGGGCTGCGGCAGGCAGAAGCGGTGGCGGACACCCTGGAGTGGGTGCAGGCTCTAAACAACATCGGTACCGACTACAGGCGGATGGGGGTGCTGGATGCGGCGCTGGAATACCATTACCTGGCCCGCACGCTGAGCGAAAAGTGCGCCGACACATCTTTCACCGCCAAAAAAAACCGGGTGGTGTCGCTCAATGGCCTCGGCAACATCTATATGACAATGTGCAACTGGGAGAGTGCCGACAGCGTGCTGCATCTGGCCCTTGAGGGAGAGAGGCAGTTGCACAGCACTATCGGGCAGGCCATCAACTACGCCAACCTCGGCAGCATATTCTATCACAGGGGGCAGACCGACTCCGCACTGGCCTATTACGGCAAATCGATGGAGCTCAACACCGAGGCGGGCAGCACCCTGGGGATGTCGCTCTGCCACACATATTTCGGCTCTATCTACCAGCAGGAGGGCCGCTATGGCGATGCAATCAGCGAATATGAAGCCGCCTACCGCCTGATGCAGGACTCAAAGGACGAGTGGCACGCCCTGAACTCACTCATAGCCCTCGCCGGCATTTACGACACAACCGGCGATGATTCCCTGGAGATGGAATACCTCGCACGGGCAATGGAGGTGGCCAGTCGCATCAAGTCGCCGGAGCATCTGGTGCAGATAAACACCCTGTATTACAAATATTACAAGCGCAAGGGGGACTGGCGCACGGCTCTGGATTTTTACGAGCAGGCCACGGCTCTGCAGGAGAGTATGGTAAACATAGAGAAGGTCAACCGCATCCAGAACACCCGCCTGAACATAGAGCGGGGCAGGCAGGCGCAACAGATGGACGAGGCCCGGCGCCGTCTGGAGCAGGAGCGATCCAAGCGGGTCGTGGGCTTCTGCATCCTTGGCGCCGGGCTGCTCATTGCGGTAGCGGTGCTGGCGCTGGTGCTCTACTCCAACCGTCTGCGCCGCCGCAACCACCTTCAGCTTAAAAAGCTTGCGGCCCTGCGCGAAAACTTCTTTACCAACATCACCCACGAATTCCGCACTCCGCTCACCGTGATACTCGCCCTGAGCCGCGATCTGCAGCAGGAGAGCTCCGAAAAGGTGAAGGAGAGCGCGCGTACCATAGAGCGGCAGGGCAACGGCCTGCTCTCGCTCATCAACCAGCTGCTGGACATATCCAAGATAAAATCGGAGGTGGGCGATCCCGACTATATAAACGGGGACATAACGCTGCACATAACTATGATTGTGGATATCTGGCGCGAATATGCCGCCGGCAGGAATATCGCGCTAAAGTTAAGCGCAGCGGAGAATGTAGAGATGGACTTTGTGCCCGATTACGTGAACAAGGTGCTTAACAATCTGCTCTCCAACGCCTTCAAGTTCACTCCAGAAAACGGCGAGATAACGGTGGCCGTCTCGCGCAGCGCAGGCATGCTTAATGTGGACGTTACCGATACAGGCGCCGGGATGGACAAGGAGACGCTCTCCCACATATTCGAACCCTTCTATCAGGCCCGGACAGATGTTCGCAGTGTGGGGAGCGGCGTGGGATTGACCCTCGTCAAGCAGATTATTGATGCCGTCAATGGGTCGATTGCCGCCGACAGCCGGCCGGGCAGGGGCACTGCATTCCATATAGAGGTGCCCATCCACAACAACGCGCGCAGGGCCGCCGGCTTAGATACAGGCGCCACTGTGCTGCTGCCGCAGGATGCTGCGGCGCCGGCTGACAGCGCTTCTGAAGACAATCAGCGCCGCCTGCTTGTAATCGAGGACAACGGCGACATCGCCGCCTATATAGGCTCTCTGTTTGAGGGCGATTTTGCAGTATCGTACGCCTCAAACGGCAGGGAGGGAATAGAAAAGGCGCTGGATTTGGTGCCCGACCTTATAATCACCGATCTGCTGATGCCCGCTGTGGACGGTCTGCAGTTATGCCGGCAGGTTCGCCTCAACCAGATCGTGAACCATATCCCCATAATCGTGGTGACTGCCAAGATTACGGACGAGGAGCGCATCCGCGTTTATGAGGCGGGGGCGGATGCCTACATCGCCAAGCCGTTCAACTGTGACGAGCTGCGCACGCGGGCAGAGAGGCTGCTCGAGCGCAACCTGCAGCTGCGCGGCAAGTCAGGGGAGCCGGACTCCGCACGGCAGATTCCCGATGCGCAGAGTGAGTTCCTATCAAAGACGGAGGACTGCATCTGCTATCTGATGGAGCAGCGGCAGCTGAATGTGAACTCCCTCTCGGAGAGGCTCTGTATGAGCCCGCGCCAGCTGCACCGCAAACTGGTGGCCATTACGGGCGACGCCCCCGCCGCATACATTCTCAAGATCAAGATGCAGAAGGCCGCAAACCTGCTTGAGAGCAAACCTTCGCTCACGGTTGAGGATATCGCAGAGCGCTGCGGCTTTGAGCACACCCCCAATTTCTACAGCGCATTCAAGAAGACCTACGGCGTGACCCCTACCGACTTCCGCCGCAGGGTCGCCCCGGCCGCAAAAGGGAGCGGCAAATAGCGCTGCGGCTATATCAGATGCAGGCGTATGGCGGCAAGGGCCGCAATGGCTTTGGGGTCGCGGCGCAAAAAGCGGCTGCGGCGCCACGCGGGGACTTGCGATGTGCATCGGCGCCATATTTCGCCCCGGGCGGCGGGGCAGTCTCTCACCCCGGTAATCAGGGCCTTTTTAATGTAGATATAGTCCAGCAGCTCCGCCTTGCGGCCGCTGTAGAGCCCCTTGCGGCGGGCAAACTCCAGCAGGGAGTCAAACGAGGCGAGCCGCTGACGGTAGCGCCCCCCGTCGGCTGCGGTGGAGAGGGAGCCGGCGCGGTAGATGTAGCGGTAGAGCGGCTCTTTGACTTGCGCGATGCCTGCTGCACACAGCAGCGCCTCCGCCAGAAAGCAGCTGTCTTCTGCGCTGCGGGTGGGGGGAAAGGCGATTCCGCTCTCCGCGATGAATTCGCGGCGATAGATGAACGAAGTGAAGCAGGACTTGTAGCGCCTCAGAAAATTCTCCCGCCCCGACTCGCAGAGCGGGCCGCTTTTCACAGAGGGATTGGCCCAAACCTCATCTCTGCCGCCGTCGATTTTGAGGATGTCGCAGCAGGCGAGGTCGGCTCCGACGGCCTTTGCGGCGCCGTAGAGTTTTTCGCAGAAAAGGGGGTCCAGGGCATCGTCGGCATCCAGAAAGGCGATGTACTCGCCTCCGGCAATGCCCAAACCTACGTTGCGCGCCCCGCCCGGGCCCGAATTCGCCACGGTGGCGCCAAAAATGCACCGCAGGCTGCATCCGGCGGCCAGGGAGCGGGCCAGGGCCGCGCCATCGTCGCAGCCGTGGTCGTCTATGAACACGAATTCCAGGTCTGCGGCGATGCTCTGCCTTGCTATGTTTTCGAATAATGAGGGGAGATGCTGCGCCGAATTGTAGAGAGGTATTATTACCGATACCTTACTCATCCTCCTTGATTGTCTGTGCGGTTCTGTAGAGCGCGCTCTGCTCCAGCTTCTCCTTGGCATAGGAGAGGGTCACGGTGAACTTCTTCTTGCGCGAGGTGGGAGCCTCGAACATCGCGTCCATCATCATAGTTTCGCAGATGGAGCGCAGTCCGCGTGCCCCCAGCTTGAACTCGACGGCCTTGTCCACAATGTAGTCCAGCACATCGTCCTCTATCACCAGCTCTATGCCGTCCAGCTTGAAAAGCTCGGTGTATTGCTTTATGATGCTGTCTTTGGGCTCGGTGAGGATGGAGCGCAGGGCGGTGCGGTCCAGGGTGTCCAGGTGGGTGATGATGGGCAGTCGGCCGATGATTTCGGGAATCAGGCCGTATGCGCGCAGATCCTGGGGCCCCACATACTGCATCATATTGTTCTTGTCTATGAGGCCGCGCTGCTTCTGCGCCTCAAATCCCACCACCTGCGAGTTGAGCCGGTGGGCGATGTGCCGCTCTATGCCTTCGAACGCGCCGCCGCAGATGAACAGGATGTTGTCGGTGTTCACCGCTATCATCTGCTGCTCGGGGTGCTTGCGCCCTCCCTGCGGGGGGACGTTCACGATGCTGCCTTCGATAATCTTGAGCAGCGCCTGCTGCACTCCCTCGCCCGAAACGTCGCGGGTTATGGAGGGGTTGTCGCTCTTGCGGGCTATCTTGTCCAGTTCGTCTATGAACACTATGCCCCGCTCGGCCTTCTGCACGTTGTAGTCGGCGTCCTGCAGCAGACGGGTCAGGATGCTCTCCACATCCTCGCCCACATAGCCCGCCTCGGTGAGCACCGTGGCGTCCACTATCGCAAAGGGGACGCCAAGCATCTTGGCGATGGTGCGGGCCAGCAGCGTCTTGCCGCAGCCGGTGGGGCCCACCAAAAGGATGTTGGACTTCTCTATCAGGCTGTGGCCCAAGTTGGAGATGCGCTTGTAGTGGTTATACACCGCCACGGCAAGCACCTTCTTGGCGGTGTCCTGCCCTATGACATACTGGCTCATAAAGTCGAACATCTCGCGCGGCTTCTTGAGGGTGAGCTCTCCGCTGATGCGGCCGTTGCCGCCCGCCGTGCTCCCCTTGGGGCGCAACACCTCGCGCACGGCGCCGTAGGCCGCCTCCGCGCAGTCAGAGCAGATGGCGGCATTTTCATTGGTGATGAGAAGCTCTACCTCATCTTGAGTGCGGCCGCAGAAGACGCACCTGTCGGGAGTCCCGGGTTTTTTGGGAACTTTGGCCATTACTTGTTTATCTCCTTGGCGGCGGGCCTTTTGACAATCTCGTCTATCATACCGTAGTCCAGGGCATCCTGCGCAGTCATCCAATAGTCCCGGTCGGCATCTTTCACAATCTGCTTGCAGCTCTTGCCGGTGTGCTCTGCGAGAATGTCGTAGAGCTCCTTTTTGAGGGTGAGAATCTCCCTGGCGGTGATTTCGATGTCGGAAGCCTGGCCCTGGGCGCCGCCCATAGGCTGGTGTATCATCACGCGCGAGTGGGGCAGGGCGGAGCGCTTGCCTCTCTTGCCGGAGGCCAGCAGCACCGATGCCATAGAGGCGGCAAGGCCGGTGCAGATGGTGTGCACGTCGCTGGAGATGGTCTGCATGGTGTCGTAGATGCCCAGGCCGGCATACACCTCCCCGCCGGGGGAGTTGATGTAGATGGAGATGTCGGCACCGTCGCCGTTGCTGTCCAGAAACAGCAGCTGCGCCTGGATTATGTTGGCCACCTCGTCGTTGATGGGGCATCCGAGAAAAATGATGCGGTCCATCATCAGACGGGAGAATACGTCCATTTGGGCGACATTCAACTGCCGCTCCTCGATGATCATCGGGTTCATATAGCTCGATGTCACCTTGCCGTAGCGGTAGAGGTCGAGCGAGCTGATGCCGCGGTCTTTGACCGCATATTTTTCAAATTCGGATTTCATTCTCTTTTCGGAGATTATTTGGTGAGCTCGCGCATTTTTTCGAGGGAGATGCTCTTCTTGGCCAGCTTGGCGTTCTTTTTCACGAAGTCCATCACCATATCGTCCTCCACCTTGTTGTAAAGGCGGCGGGCCTGCTGCTCGTCGCCGAGCAGACGGGCTACGGACTCTTTGGCCTGGCTGTCGCTCATCGGGGGCAGACCGTACATTGCGTATTGGTAGTTTATGAAGTTGCGGGCCTCGCTCTCGAGCTGCTCTTTGGTGACCTTGAGTTCGTGAGCCTTCATCAGCTTGCCGCGCACGATGTCCCAGCGGAAGTCCTTCATAAAGGAGTCGAACTCCTTCTCGATGTCCTCTGCGGTGAACTTGCCCTCGTTGGCCGCCAGCAGCCAGCGCTTGATGAATGCGTCGGGAGTGGATATGCCGGCCTTGTTCACGAGATATTCGCGGGCGTCGGTGCCGAAGCGGTAGTCGCTCTCCTGCTCATATTCCTGAGTGAGCCGCTCCTCTATCTTGCTGTCGAACTGCTCGGGAGATGTCACGGCGCCTTCGCCGAATATCTTGTCGTAGGTCTCCTGGTTTTCCTCGGCATCCTTGAAGGTCTTGATGCTCTTCACGGTCATCTTCCACACGGGCTCCATTGCGGCGAGCTCCTCTTTCTTGAGGTGGAGCATAGAGGCGCGGTCGGTCTCGTTGGCAAAGGTCTCCACAACGTTCACGTCGCGGCTCTCGCCCGCCTTGATGCCGACAAACTGCTTTCTGATTTCGTCGCTGGCCATAGAACGCAGGGCTACATAGGTGTTCTCCACCTTGTTCTCGCCCTGCTCGAAGTCGCAGGTCATAAAGTCGTCTACGCCCAGGGTCTCGCCCTCTTCAAGAGTGCCGAACTGCTTGAGCAGGTTCTTCTTGTAGTCGTTCTTAGCCTCTTCGGTGACCTTCACCTTATAATAGGGGATGCTGTCTTCTGCCGTGACGTCAATCTCGAACTGGGGATAGAGGCCAAGGTCGTACTGGAAGGTGAGGCTCTCGCCGTTCTCCCAGTCGTTGTCAAACTCCTTCTCGCTGGGCAGAGGCTCGCCTATTACTTCCAGCTTGTTCTCCTCGATGTGCTTGCCCAGGGCATCGCCCACCAGGGTGTTGATCACATCCGCCATGGCCTGCGCGCCATAGAGTTTCTCTATCAGAGACATCGGGGCCATACCCTTGCGGAAGCCCTTTATGTCTGCCTGGCGGCGGAAGCTGTTGAGTTTTTTCTTTTTAGGCTCGGCCCAGTCGGCCTTCTCTACGGTGACGGTCAGCGTAAGGTTGAGGTCGTCGGTTCTGTTTTCTGTTAACTGCATTGTATTTATTGTTTAATTTATAATCGCATCGTGCGCAATAAGCCCACAAAGTTAGTAAAAAATACCTACATTTGTAAAAATCTGACTTATGAAAGAATATATCGAAGCTAATGAGAGCCGCTTTCTTGAAGAACTGTTCTCTCTGCTGCGCATCCCTTCGGTGAGCAGCGAACCCGGGCACAAAGATGATATGTGGCGCTGCGCACGCCGCCTGAGCGAGCTTCTGACGGCCGCAGGGGCCGACGGCGCCCAAGTTTTTCCCACCGAAGGACATCCGGTGGTCTTTGCCGAAAAAAAGGTGAGCGATGCCGCCCCCACGGTTCTGGTCTACGGCCACTACGATGTGCAGCCGGTGGACCCCGTAAACGAGTGGAGGAGCGACCCCTTCGAGCCCGTAATCCACGACGGGGCCATCTGGGCCCGGGGCGCCAACGACGACAAGGGGCAGATTTTTATGCACATCAAGGCGTTTGAATATCTGCTCTCGAGCGGACAACTGCGCCACAATGTCAAATTCATATTCGAGGGGGAGGAGGAAATCAGCTCCCCGTCGCTGCCCGGATGGGTGGCAGCGCACACCGACCTGCTCTCGTGCGATGTGATTCTGGTTTCCGACACCACTATGATTTCGGAAAAGGTCCCCTCCATCAACTGCGGAATGCGCGGCCTGACTTATATGGAGATTGTGGTGAAGGGCCCTTCGGCCGACCTGCATTCGGGCCACTACGGCGGCTCGGTGGCCAATCCGGCCAATGTCCTCTGCGACATTGTAAGCTCGCTGATAGACCGCAGCGGGCGCGTTGCCATAGAGGGCTTTTACGATGATGTGGTGGAACTCTCTGTAGACGAGCGGGCGATGCTCTCCAAAGCCCCCTTTGACGAGGCGGAGTTCGCCCGCGAGATAGGGATGCGCGGGGTGCGCGGCGAGGCCGGCTACACCACCCAGGAGAGGCGCTCCATCCGCCCTTGTCTGGATGTGAACGGCATAGTGGGGGGATTCACCGCCGAGGGTTCAAAGACCATAATCCCCAAAGAGGCGCGCGCCAAGGTCTCGATGCGCCTTGTCCCCAACCAGAAGTGCGACAAGATAGCGCGGCTCTTTAAGGAGCATATCGGCAGAATCGCCCCGGCTGACGTGCAGGTGGAGGTGATAGAGCACCACGGCTGCAACGGCTTTCTGATGGGGCTTTCTTCACCCGCATACCGCGCTGCGGAGCGGGCCATCGGGGAGGTTTACGGCATAGAGCCGGTCCCCAGCCGTGGCGGCGGCAGCATCGGCATTCTGGCCGAGATGCAGCAGATGCTCTCTGCCGACCCCCTGCTGATGGGCTTCGGGCTGGAACGCGATGCGATACACTCTCCCAACGAGAGCTATCTGCTGAGCCAGCTCTACAAGGGAATGGAATCCATAGCACTTTTCTATAAATATTATGACAAGCAGTGAACTTTACGCTAATATGTGCGCCAAGCGGAGCTTTCTCTGCGTGGGGCTGGACACCGATCTGGAGAAAATACCGCAGCAGCTGCGCAGTGAGCGTTACCCGCTCTTTACATTCAACCGCGAGATAATCGATGCCACGGCCTCCGTGACGGTATGCTACAAGCCCAACACCGCATTCTACGAATGTTACGGGGCGGAGGGCTGGCTGCAGCTGGAGATGACGGTAAAATATATAAAGGAGCATTATCCCGACATATTCGTGATTGCCGACGCCAAGCGGGGCGACATCGGCAACACCGCCGCGCGCTATGCCAAGGCATTCTTTGACAATATGCCGTGCGATGCCGTCACCATCTCCCCTTATATGGGGCGCGATGCGGTGGAGCCGTTCCTTGCCCACAAAGGCAAGTGGGCGGTGGTGCTGGGGCTGACTTCCAACCCCTCCGCATCCGACTTCGAACTGGAGGGCGACCTCTACAAGCGGGTCATAGGCAAGGCTATGGAGTGGGGCAGCGCAGACAATCTGATGTTTGTGGCGGGGGCGACCCGCGCCCCGATGCTCGCCGATGTCCGCGCCGTCTGCCCCGACAATTTTCTGCTGGTGCCGGGGGTCGGAGCCCAGGGCGGCAGTGTGGAAGATGTGGCGCGATACGGCTTCAACAGCCGCTGCGGCCTGCTGGTGAACTCTTCGCGCGGCATAATCTATGCCGGTGGTGGGGCTGCCTTTGCAGAGGCGGCCGCCGGGGCTGCGGCAGCTCTGCAGGGCAAGATGCGGGAGAAATTTATCTGATCCCGCTTGTTTTTAAAGCTTTTGTATTATCTTTGCCCATCCTTAATCTAAAAAGGGACGGGAAATATCTGCCGTCTCTTTCATTCACAAGACATATATGTACGATATCATCGAACTCAGCGGCAAGAGCAGGGAAGAACTGGTTGAAATCGCCAGAAAACTCAACGTAAAGAAGCCGGAGTCAATTTCAGAAAAAGATTTGGTATATGTGATTCTGGACGAACAGGCCATCCAGAGCAGCGAACCCATAAAGCGTCCGGGCCGTCCCAAGGGCCGCCCAAAGAAGACGCAGGCGCCCGCAGCTGCGGCCCCCGCCACCGAGGCGGCCCCCGCAGCGGAGAAACCCCGCCGCGGCCGCAAGCCCAAGGCAAAGGCCGAGGCGCCTGCAGAGGCGGCTTTGGAGAATGCTCCCGTGGCGGCTCCGGCACCTGCAGAGGCCGCTCCTGCAGCTGAGGCGGCCCCCGCAGCGGAGAAGCCCCGCCGCGGCCGCAAGCCCAAGGCAAAGGCCGAGGCACCCGCAGCGGAAGCAGCCGCCTCGGAGAATGCCGCGGCCGCAGCAGCTAAGGTAGAGACAGCTGCGCCTGCACCCGCTGCCGATGCCCAGCCGCGTCAGCGCCAGATGCGCCCCAGAATGAAGCAGGGTGCAGCGCCGGCAGAACCCAAGGCGGAGCCCGCCGCAGCTGAGGCGGCTGCCGCAGCTGCGCCTCTCCGTGCAGAAGAGCGCGCGAAAGTTGACCGCCAGGCCCAGATCCAGCTGCGCGCCCCAAATGCCCATCAGGCAGAAAAGAACCGCCCCCAGCAGGGTCAGCAGAGCCAGGGTCAGAACGGACAGAACGGACAGAACGGACAGAACAATGCTCCCCAGGGACAGAATGCAGAGCAGCAGGGGCGCCAGCGCGCTCCCCGCGTGGAATACGATGGCGTGGTGGAGGCCTGCGGCGTGCTGGAGATTATGCCCGACGGCTACGGATTTCTCCGCTCGTCTGACTACAACTACCTCAACTCCCCCGATGACATCTACGTATCCCAGTCTCAGATAAAGAGCTACGCCCTCAAGCCGGGCGACACCATCAAGGGCGACATACGCCCGCCCCGCGAGGGAGACAAATACTTCCCGCTGGTGCGCATACACACCATCAACGGCCGCAGCCCCGAGTTTGTGCGCGACCGCGTTCCGTTCGATTTCCTGACCCCCGTGTTCCCCAACGAGAAGTTCAACCTGACGGGCGGCATCCACAACAATAACATCTCGGTGCGCATAGTGGATATGTTCACCCCCATCGGCAAGGGGCAGCGCGGCCTCATCGTGGCGCAGCCCAAGACCGGCAAGACGGTGCTGCTCAAAGACATCGCCAACGCCATTGCCGACAATCACCCCGAGGTGTTTATGATAGTGCTGCTGATAGACGAGCGTCCGGAGGAGGTTACCGATATGCAGCGCAGCGTCAAGGCCGAGGTCATAGCATCCACCTTCGACGAGCCTGCAGAGCATCACGTGAAGGTGGCCAACATAGTGCTTGAAAAGGCAAAGCGCCTGGTGGAGTGCGGTCACGACGTGGTGATTCTGCTGGACAGCATAACCCGCCTGGCACGTGCCTACAACACCGTGCAGCCCGTTTCGGGCAAGGTGCTCAGCGGCGGCGTGGACGCCAACGCCCTGCACAAGCCCAAGCGCTTCTTCGGCGCGGCCCGCAACATAGAGAACGGCGGCTCGCTCACCATTCTGGCCACCGCCCTCACCGAGACCGGCTCCAAGATGGACGATGTGATTTTTGAGGAGTTCAAGGGCACCGGCAACCTGGAGCTGCAGCTTGACCGCAAGCTCAGCAACAAGCGCCTCTTCCCCGCAGTGGACGTGACTCTCTCCAGCACCCGCCGCGACGATCTGCTCTACAATCCCGAGCACGCCAACCGCATCTGGATTCTGCGCAAGTATCTGGCCGATATGAATTCCATGGAGGCTATGGAGTTTATGAAGAGCCGGCTGGAGCGCACGAAGAATAACGAGGAGTTTTTATATACTATGCAATCCGACCTGGACTAAATCCGCTGCGGATTGCGGCGTTGCTGCGGGGCCCGGTGAATCCTCATTACCAAAAAGGTAACTGCGGTTCACCGGGCCCCCCGGCGCCTTGCACTCCATCAGCGGATTTAGCCCAGCAAGCACAACGGACGCTGCGGATTGCGGCGTTGCTGCGGGGTCCGGTGAATCCTCATTACCAAAAAGGTAACTGCGGTTCCCCGGGCCCCCTGGCGCCCAGAAAGATTATTTGCCGCCGGGGGTGAGGTCGATGTCACCGGCCCAGTTGGGGTTAATGCTGATGACGAGAGGGAGTTGTTTTGTGACGAGGGTCAGGTAATCGCCGGCTATCTGATAATAATGGTTGCGCTGGGACACGAGGGTGCCGGAGGAAAGCTGCTCGGCGGTATTGACGCCGTCGTCAGGGGTGACGGGGACCCCGTCGGCATCCACCTTCAATTTCATACGAAGCGGCACCACAGTGACCTGTTCACTGCCATCATCCGTTTCCTCCGTTATCCGCACATACAGAGTGGAAGTGACAGGCAGCAGGTTCGATTCATTCATTGTCACATTGATACTGTCCGTCACGGCTTCAACGCCATACGCGCTCACCCAGTCATCCGGACGCGTCCACTTGTCCAGCACGAATCTCCCGGACTCCTCCCCTTTCGGAACGGCCCGCTTCCCGTCGGGAGTCAGGAAATCGTCATAACAGGCAGCCCGGCACTGCGTATTCAAGGAATCGGTGAGCAAAGCCAGCTCCTTCACTTCGGGCGGGACTTTCCTCAATGTCAGCCCCACTCCGGCCACACAGCGGTATAGCCATCCGCCCAGAGCGTCAATGGCACCCGACTCATAGGAGAACACCACATAGCCGGCTTCCTTGTTCCTCATATCGGCGCCATAACGGGGAGTGCCGAAAAACAGTTCCGGAGTGGTGTATTGGGCCGCATCCGTGAGGCTCAGCGCCGCGTCTGTGAACGCACCGCTTTCCGTAAAGCTGAACAAGTCCCTCTCACCGCGCTGCTCGGCATAGGCGAAAGCCGTGGTACGGTACTCATACCCTTTCTCCATATTGACGACGCCGCTTGCGTAAGCATAGGGAAATCCTGCATAGAGATACGCCCCGGCGGGAATCTCACAGGGCAGGACCGCCTTCTTGTCAAAGACGAAGCCTGTCTCGTCATCGTCATAACCGCCTTTTGCCCGTTTATAGACATTCACTTGAATATGGTCGGTGTACAGAGGCCGCACATTGGCATAAGCCGGATTCTCCCCGCCGCTTCGCAGACTGGCAGCTGTGGCCGACTGGACGATGAACGACACCGGCATCTCCCAGGTCCCGAGGTCCGGCTCTTCACTCTTCTGACATCCGCAGAAGAGCGCCAGGCAGAGAAGTCCTGCGGCAGGCCATATGAACTTATTTCCTTTCATTTCTGTTTCTTTTGTCATTTCACGCTCCACTGCGAAGTCACCGTCAAAGCCGATGCATCCGACAAATCGGGCAGGGTAATCTGAAGCTTGAACGCGTCAAGGGCCGTTCCGAATTTACTGCCGGAATCATCTGCGAAAAAGCTCGCGAGTTTATCCGAATGGGATGCGTAAGAATCACCCATAGCCGAGACGATGCCATTCATTATGTCAACTTCCAGAGTATAGGTCCTCCCGGTCGTGCAGGTGGAATTGTACGTCAGTGCCCGGATAGGACAGTAGAGCAGCTGCACCCGCTCGTTGCCGCCCTGTGCTGCAAAGGACTGCACATCGCTTGTCATCGGAATCACTGCTACGGGATCCGTGGCGGCGGCAGACTCATAGAGGCGCAGCTGCGTCATCTTGTTCAGTTCGCTCCCGGCAGCAGTCGAAGCATTCTCTCCGAAGCCGATCAGAGTAAAGGTGTTCTGAGTGACGGCAGTGCCGTCCGTGGCCGCAGTTTCTTTCTGGACCACATCCATAAAAGGAGACTCCGCCGCAGCGGCAGCGGTATCGCCCACCTTGGCTGTCTTGCCGCTCAGATAAAAACGGTCGGCGCGGGAGCTGTACGCCACCTTCGCCTGCAGGCCCTTCCACGGAAGCCAAAGACTTTTCAGTCTCTCCCGGCAGTCGTTGTAGAGAAGTGTCTGGACTGACTCCTTGTCCGTCTCCGGCATATTGGTGATGAAAGTGCTGTAGTCCAGTCCGTTCACCGCAGTCTTAAAGCTGTTGTACCAATCCGTAAAGCCGGAATTCACCCAATATCCTTTAGATGTCGCGAACGAATTGAACTTGCTGATAAAATCATCCAGATAGTCGCTGAGTCCAAGGGGCATCTTGTTGCCATCCTCAATCGTCGTCAGCACCCCATACACTTTGCTGTCGGTAAAATCCCGTATCTTCCCCTTTGTAAAATCAGTGTCCCAGCCCGGATAGTCGTCAGAGAAGAAATCCGTGCGGCACACGATACGCTGCAGCGTAACCGGACAGTCGCAGTGATTGTCCCGGTCGTAAGCGTCCGGGGTAATCTGCTTCACGCAGAGGTAGAACATATTACCGTCACCGAAGGCAGTCGTCGCGGGCAAAGACAGATACACCTCGTCCAGAGCCACGGAAGTCTCTTCTCCATCCGCCGTCTCCTTGATGTGCAGCACTTCTTCGCCGCCGAAGAGCGACTTGTCGGCATTGGCCACAAACACCGCAGTGTAGCTTCGTCCCTGCACGAGAGTGTCTTTCAGGGCCTCGCGCTGAGCCCAAGTCATCGTCGAGCGTTTCATAGGCCAGTCACCTTGGCCCATATCGCTTATGCCTGGAATCTCGCGATGCTTCAAGAGGGAACCTTCACTGTCATAGAGAAGATATGTGAGCGACTTGATACGCTCGTGAGCAGGCAGAGCCTCGTGACTGACGCTGCGTGTGGAAGTCTCGCTCAGCGTAAAGTCCACTACCACCGGCTCCCCTGTCAGATCATCCCTGTCCGGCCCGGCCGGATTCTTGGTGCAGCCGAAAGGCAGCAGCAGGCCGATGCAGGCCATAATCCACAGGCGGCTGCCCGCAGGGCGCTTATTTATACTATAATTCTTCATAATCATCTTGATTGCTCACCAGCCGTTCCATTCGTCATCGTCCACGTCCACCTGAGAGTCTCCCCCGGCGGCAAAGCCGGCATAGCGCACCTCGAACTCGTTCTTCTGCATTCCGTTATAGAGTACCGTGGTAACGCGGTTCTTGCGCACCTCCACACTTGTCTCGTCCGCGCCCGTGCCGAGCGGAAGGGTCAGGGAGGAGGTCGTACCCTTGAAGGTAACGGAGATGCTGCCGCTCAGCACATCAGGCAGGAGACAGAGACGGAATATCTGACGCGAGGCCATGGCAGTCTCGTACGCCCCGTCACTCAGAGAGGAGAAATCGAGCGTGTAGACTATGTCCGCCGTGCCGGCGACTGTCGTCACCTCATCGTTCGAGCCGTCGCGCACATACACCTTCTCGGCGGGGGCCTGCAGCGTGAGCCTGATGGACTTCACGTCATATTCAAACTGATCGGCCGGAATGCCCATATCAATCTGCAGCTCGCCCGTAAGCCTTTTCAGTTCCACATCCTCAGTGTTGGTGGCATCCGGATCTATCCAGCGGTCTATCACCTGACGGTAGATGTTCAGGTCCGCAGATTGTGCGATGTTGACATTGTTCTTCTGGTATGTCAGCACCGGACTGAAGTCAATCAGCAGTTTGTTATAGTCACAGGTCTTGTCCAACGGAGTTTCTTCCGTCAGCAGATCCGCACCGCCGCCGTCCGTCCACTGAGGCACGCAGACAAAGGCGAACTTATACCACTGGCCGTAGAGATCCGTAAGGGAATACGTTCCTCCTGTCAGCTTGTAGCGCCTGTCGATGGCGCAGTGCAGGTGGTCGGCATCGTGTTCCTGCAGCCGTTCCGCCACATAGAGCTGCGTGTATTGCACCGCATCGTCCGGCGCGTTGTCAGTCGTCCCGCGCGTGCGCACCTTGAAGAAGCAGCCCGCCTGTTCCTTTACCGCCTCTTCCTTGAGGGACACGCAGCCCGCCAGAAGGAATGCCGGCATCATCAGGCCGCAGACAAAAAAGTATTTCACATCACTTGCCATATAATTCATCTCGGTCGGTCATCATCAATTCGCTTTCGGAATAATCACCTCGTCTCCGTCGTCCCAGTCAGGGTCTATGACCACGCCGCCGCCCGCGTTCTCATCGCCC
>CAVLDO010000025.1:0-17336 GCA_963662035.1 Bacteroidaceae bacterium
CCTGGGCACGGGGCGCAGCGAAACACACCGGCCGTGCCCGAAACGGGGCTCCACGGGCACGGAACGCGGCGAAACGCCCCGGCCGTGCCCGAAATGGGGCTCCACGGGCACTGAACGCGGCGAAAACCCCCGTCCGTGCCCAAAACGGCACTACACGGCACGGAGCGCTGCGAAACTCCCCGGCCGTGCCCGAAACAGGGCTGCACGGGCACGGAGCGCGGCGAAAACCCCAGGCCGTGCCCGAATCGGGCCTCCCTGGGCACGAAGCGGGGCAAAACTCCCAGTCCGTGCCCGAAACGGCACTCCACGGGCACGGAGCGCGGCGAAACTCCCAGGCCGTGCCCGAAACGGCGCTCCCCGGGCACGGAGCTGTGGCGAAACTCCCCGGCCGTGCCCAAAACGGGCTTCCCTGGGCACGGAACGCGGCGAGAATCCCCGGCCGTGCCCAAAACAGGGCTCCTCGGGCACGGAACGCAGCGAAACTCCCAGGCCGTGCCAGAATCGGGCCTTCCCAGGCACGGCAAGAACAGGAAGGGAGCGGGTCGGGTCGGATTATTAAACGATCCTTTCGCCGCGCACGAAGATGTTGCGCACGAAGGGGGTGTGGTGGAGGTATGCGATGCGGGTGAGATTCCAGCCCGGGAGAGTCAGGATCAGGTCGGCACGCTTACCTGGGGTGATGGAGCCGGAGAGGTGGCTGACGCCCATCGCATAGGCGCCGTTGAGGGTGGCTGCGTTGAATGCGCGCTCGACTCTGAGCTTCATCTTGATGCAGCCAAGAGCCATCACAAAGCGCATATCACCGCTGGGGGCGGAGCCCGGGTTGAAGTCGGAGGCGAGGGCAATGGGGAGTCCGGCTTCGATGAATTCGCGGCCGTGGCCGTAGGGGAGCCCCAAGAAGAATGAGGAACCGGGCAGCATTGTGGCAATGGTGGGGCCGCCGCAGGCGAGTTTCTTTCCGCCGCAGCAGGCCGGCTCACGATTTGAGTCGGAGGCACTGCTGAAGGCGCTCTCGTCTTGACCATAAACGCCTGCTGTGCTACATTGACTTGCTATACCGGCAGCCTCGCTGTGGCCATACGCGCCGCTCTCGCTCCAAGACGCCAGACTGGAGCGCAGGGCGGCAAGTTCTTCCGGGCCTGTCTGCTCCAGGTGGTCTACCGAAAGGGCTCCGCAGCGCACGCCGACCTGCACTCCTCCGCTGCAGGAGAGCTGATTTGCGTGGATTTTACCCCGCAGGCCGCAGCGCGCGCCGCAGTCCAGTATGCGCCCGGCATCTTCTGTAGTGAAAAAGCCCCGTTCGCAGAAAACATCCACAAAGTCGGCCAAAAGAGCCGCTTGGGGCATCATATCGCACACAGCGTCAACATACTCTTCGTGACTGTAGCCGCGACCCACAGCGTGCGCCCCGAGGAATGTGGCGCGCACAAGGGCTGGCGAAGTGCGTTTGATGCGGTCGATGACCCGCAGTATCTTGAGTTCGTCTTGCGGATTCAGGCCGTAGCCGCTCTTTATCTCAATGCTGCCGGTCCCCTGACTCATCATCTCTGCAACGCGCTCCATCGCCTGCGAGTAAAGCTCTTCTTCCGGCGTGTTGTGCAGCTTCTGCGCAGAATTGAGGATGCCGCCGCCACGCGAGGCGATCTGCTCGTAGCTTAGGCCGTCAATCTTGTCCAAAAATTCGCCTTCGCGGCTGCCGGCATATACTATGTGGGTGTGACTGTCGCAGAAGGCGGGCATCAGCATCGCGCCGCAGCAGTCGATGGTTTCGTCGGCAGCGGGCAGCGACGGCCATTCACCCGCCCTGCCAAAAGAAAAAGTGCAGGGGATGCTCCCGGGCATACCCATTGTGCCGAAGTCGGCAATGATCCCGCCGTCGACAAGGAGCCACGCATCGGGGATTATATCCACCCGGTCCATCTCCGGGCCGCATTTTAGCAGCACCCCTTCGGGCACCACACCTGTCAGAGCTGCATTTACAAACAGTCGCCGCATACGCTAAAAATCTAAACCGTTAAACATTACATCTTTAAACCCCAAACTCCGGACCTCCCGGGCAAAACCTTATCTATACGCCATCAAGCCCCAAAACTTCCGAGCCCACGGGGCAAACCCTCGCGCACAGTTTTCTATTGATGTCCCATTCCCTAAATCCCTTCCCGGGGGAAGGGACTTCTTCATCGGCGCCTGCTGCGCCTCAAAAAAGCGGCAGGCTGCGCCCTTATCTATACGCCATCAAGTGCAAAACTTCCGGGCCTCCGGGGCAAAACCCCCGCGCACATCAGAACTCCACAGGGGCGGGGTTGTCGCGGATATAGGATACGGCGTTCATTATCAGCGGCCGCATATAGGTATCCTCGTCTATGTAGGGCACCGTTTTGCGCAGGCCGACAACGACGCTCTCCAGCAGCGGCGAACTCTTCAGCGGCCGGCGGAACTCCAGCGCCTGCGCGGCGTTGAACAGTTCGATGCCGAGCACGGTCTGCACATTCTCCACCACCCGCACAAGCTTGGTGGCAGAGTTGGCCCCCATACTCACGTGGTCTTCCTGACCGTTGGACGAGGGGACCGAGTCGCACGAGGCGGGCCAGCAGAGTCCCTTGTTCTGGCTGACAATAGAGGCGGCGGTGTACTGCGGAATCATAAAGCCGCTGTTGAGCCCCGGCTTGGCCACCAGATAGCGCGGCAGGGAGCGGTAGCCGTGCACCAGCAGGTAAATGCGCCGCTCCGATATGCTGGCCAGCTCAGAGAGGGCCACTGCCATCGAGTCCATAGGTATCGCTATGGGTTCGCCGTGGAAGTTGCCGGCCGATATCACCATATCCTCGTCGGGAAAAATGCTGGGATTGTCGGTGGCGGAGTTTATCTCGTTTTCTATCACGGAGGTCACATAGTGCAGGTTGTCTTTGGCGGCGCCGTGCACCTGCGGGATGCAGCGGAATGAATACGGGTCCTGCACATGCTCTTTGGGCCTGCGGATGAGTTCGCTCCCCTCCAGCAATTTGAGAAAACGCTCGCCCGTCTCGATCTGCCCCACGTGGGGGCGGATGCGGTGGGTCAGCGGCAGGAATGGCTCTATGCGGCCGTCGTAGGCATCCAGCGAGAGAGCGCCGATTACATCGGCCCACTTGGAGAGCCTCTGGGCGCGGATAAGCGACCACACTGCGTGCGCGCTCATAAACTGGGTGCCGTTGAGCAGCGCCAGCCCCTCTTTGGACTGCAGGCGGATAGGCTCCCACCCCAGCTCTTTCCAAAGCTCTGCGGAGTGCCGCACCTCCCCCTTATAGAGCACCTCCCCCATACCGATCAGAGGCAGACACATATGCGCCAGCGGAGCAAGGTCGCCCGATGCTCCGAGCGACCCCTGCTGATATACTATCGGAATGATGTCGCGGTTGAACATATCCACCAGCCGCTGCACCGTGGCCAGCTGCGCGCCGGAGTGGCCGTATGATAGGCACTGGACCTTGAGCAGCAGCATCAGCTTCACTATTTCGGGGCGGACAGTCTCGCCGGTGCCGCAGGCGTGCGACATCACCAGGTTGTGTTGGAGCTGCGAGAGGTCTTCCGGCGGGATGGTGACATTGTAGAGGCTGCCGAAGCCGGTGGTGACGCCATAAACGGGGCGGCCGACATTCTCCATCTTGGAGTCGAGATATCGGCGGCATTTTTCTATTGCCGCAACCGCCTCTTTGCTGAGGGAGATCTGCTCTCCGCAGTCCATTATCTCTTCCAGACGGCGCAGAGAAAGATGTTCGTTAGAAATATAATGCATAACAATTTTAGAATTTAGGATTGTGGTCCGAGGACGGAGTCAACTATGTCGTCGCTTGCGATGTTGGGGAGAGTCACCTTCAGGCCGGGGGTGCGCTCCATCTCACGGCCGATGGCCTCCATCGCCCCGCCGTTGCGTGCCCAGCTGCGCCGCGCAATGCCGTTGTTCACATCCCAGAACAGCATCCTGCGGATGTTGGTGGCGCTCTGCTCGCTGCCGTCTATCACCATCCCGAAGCCGCCGTTGATAACCTCGCCCCAGCCTACCCCGCCGCCGTTGTGGAGCGAAACCCAGGTGGCGCCGCGGAAGCTGTCGCCGATGACATTCTGCACCGCCATATCGGCAGTGAACTGTGAGCCGTCGTAAATGTTGGAGGTCTCGCGGAAGGGGGAATCGGTGCCCGACACATCGTGATGGTCGCGTCCCAGCACAACCGGAGCGGAAATCTCGCCGCGCGCGATGGCCTTGTTAAAGGCCAGCGCGATGCGGGTGCGTCCCTGGCAGTCGGCGTAGAGGATGCGGGCCTGCGAACCCACCACCAGATTGTTGGCGGCGGCCCCCTCTATCCAGCGGATATTGTCGCGCATCTGTCCGCGGATGCTCCCGGGGGCCTCTGCGGCGCACTCCTCCAGAATGCGGGCGGCAATGGCATCGGTCTTGGCCAGGTCTGCGGGGTCCTGACTCATGCAGACCCAGCGGAACGGCCCGAAGCCGTAGTCGAAATAGAAGGGCCCCATAATATCCTGCACATAAGAGGGGTAGCGGAAATGACCGTCCAGCATTATGTCGGCGCCCGCCTTGGCGCTCTGCAGCAGAAAGGCGTTGCCGTAGTCGAAGAAATACATTCCGCGCGCGGCAAGGCGGTTGATTGCCGTCACCTGGCGGCGCAGCGAAGCCTCCACGGCCTCGCGGAACTTTTCGGGATCCGTTGCCATCATCCGCCCCGACTCCTCAAGTGAGCATCCCGCCGGATAATATCCGCCCGCATAGGGGTTGTGCAGGGAGGTCTGGTCGCTGCCCAGATCCACGGAAATATCTTCTTCGGCGAGGCGCTCCCAAAGGTCCACCACATTGCCCACATAGGCCAGCGACACCGCCTCTTTTGCCGCCACTGCCTTGCGGATGCGCGGCAGCAGGGTGTCGAGATCGCCATAGAGTTCGTCCACCCACCCCTGGTCAAAGCGCTTCTGCGCCGCAAGGGGATTGATTTCGGCCGTGACGCTGACCACGCCGGCGATATTGCCCGCCTTGGGCTGCGCCCCCGACATTCCGCCGAGGCCGGCGGTGACAAAGAGAATTCCGCCACGGTCATCGCCGCTTTGGCCGCGCTTTTCAAGCTGCATCCGGGCGGCGTTCATCACGGTGATGGTGGTGCCGTGCACGATGCCCTGCGGGCCGATGTACATATAGCTGCCGGCGGTCATCTGGCCGTATTGCGACACACCGAGGGCGTTGAATTTCTCCCAATCATCGGGTTTAGAATAGTTGGGTATGACCATTCCGTTGGTCACGACCACACGGGGTGCCCCTTTATGAGAGGGGAAAAGGCCCAGCGGCAAACCGGAATACATCGCCAGCGTCTGCTCGTCTGTCATCTGCGAGAGATACTGCATCGTGAGCAGATACTGCGCCCAGTTCTGGAACACCGCGCCGTTGCCGCCGTAGGTTATGAGTTCGTGCGGATGCTGCGCCACGCGGGGGTCCAGATTGTTCTGGATCATAGCCATAATGGCGGCTGCGGCGGTGCATTTTGCCGGATAGGCGCCAATCGGGCGGGCGTACATTTCGTAGCGCGGACGGAAGCGGTACATATAGATGCGGCCGTAGAGCTCTATCTCGCGGGCAAACTCGGGCGCCAGGGCGGCGTGCTGCTCCGGTTTGAAATAGCGGAGGGCATTTTTGAGCGCGAGCGCCTTCTCCTTTCGGGAGAGGATATCCTTGCGGCGCGGCGCGTGATTCACCGATGTGTCATATTCCCGCTCCGGGGGGAGAATGTCCGGTATCCCCGCAGCAATTTCCTGTTGAAACAAATCCATTATAAAGTTCTGCTTTAAGTGTTTAGAGGTGTTCTTCCACGGCGGCGATGACTTCGGCCTCGATTTCGCGGGCTTTGCGCTCGATTTCTTCGGCACGCTCCAGAAGCGGCCGGGCCTGCTCGCGGTCTTTGAGGCCGGAGGCGTTGATGCGCACATTCAGATGGGCGCCCCGCACCGCAGACAGAGCGGCAATAGCCGCCACACCGGCATCCGACGCCGACGCGGGATTACCCTTGCGGGCCATCTCCAGGGCCAGCGGCAGCGCCTTGAGCGACGCCTCCATAGTGTGCAGCGGCACCCGGGCAGCTTCCAGAGTAGAAGCCTCTATCGCCGCAGCGCGAGCCGCCTTCTCCTCTTCGCTGGTCTTGGGCATCGAGAAACACTCCATTATCCTGTCGAATGCGGCAGTATCTTCGTCCACAAGATCCAACAGTTCATCTATCAGGTTCTGCCCCTGCTCCGCAACGCTGGAGAATTCTTCCCAGCGGCTGTCCCAGCCACGTTTGTGAGCCGAAAGGTTGGCCACCATCGCAGAGAGGGCGGCTCCCAGAGCCCCCATATAAGCCGATATGGAGCCGCCGCCCGGCGCGGGCGACTCGCTGGCAGTCTCACGGGCCAGAGCCTCGGCACTCAGGCGCACCAAATGGTGCTTGCGAGCCGTCTGGTCGGGGTCCTCCATAAGATATTCTATCACCTTGGTGCGGGCGTCAAACGGGCAGAGGTCATCGAGCGACATGCTCTTGACCGCAATTTTTATGATTTCATCTTCGCTGATGCCGCACGAGCGCTGCTGACGCGCAAGATAGAAGCGGCCGGCATCGGTCAGCACCCGCTTGGGCACCAGCCCCACAATCTCGGTGCCGGTGACCTTGAGTCCGCGGGCGGCGGCGGCGCGGCACACCTCCTCGTAGGCCACGTGCAGCGGCGTGCGGTCGATGTCTGTTATGTTCATTGAAACCTGCGCAATGCCGTATTCGTCGATATACCACCCTATCGCCTTGCAGCCGGGCAGCGTGCCGGGAATCCACACCTGGTTCCCATCGGCATCCTTAATGAGCTTGCCCGTGAGCGGGTCTCCTTCGCGTGCTTTGCGTCCCTTTTCGCGCACATCGTATGCCACCGCATTGGCGCGGCGGGTGGAGGTCGTGTTAAGGTTAAAGTTGACGGCGATCAGAAAGCCGCGCGCCCCCACATTGCTGGCGCCGCAGCGCGCAACAGTGTCATTATAGGTCTCGGGGCCGAAGTCGGGTCTGCGGGCGGGGTCGGCCATCTTCTCGGGCAGCGCCTCGTACTCTCCGGCGCGGCAAACCGCAAGATTCTTTCTTTCGCTCTTATAGGCCGCCGCCTCGTAGCAGTAGCAGGGGATGCCCAGCTCGCAGGCCATTCTCCGAGCCAGGTCTCTGGCCATGTCCGCGCACTCCTGCAGGGTGACACCCTCCACAGGGATGAGCGGCAGCACGTCTGTGGCACCGCTGCGGGGATGCGCCCCGTGGTGAAGCCGCATATCGATGAGCTCCTGAGCCTTGGCCGAGCCTCGGAAGGCCGCCTCAGTCACCGGACCGGGTTCTCCCACAAAGGTCACCACCGTGCGGTTGGTGGCTTCTCCGGGGTCAACATTGAGCACCTTGACCCCGTCCACGCTGCTGATGGCCGCCACAATGGCGTCTATCACAGCCATATTGCGCCCCTCGCTGTAATTGGGCACGCATTCGATTATTTTTCGCATAAGGCAGATATTTATGTCGGTTTTTAAAATCCTTCTACCAAAGTTATGTTATAAGTGTAATTTATACAAATAAAAAGACCGGCCCCCGAAAGGGCCGGCCTGTCTGTCTTTTTATAGTCTGTAAAGGACTAGCGGATTTTCTTGTAGCCGTAGCGCGCGGTGTCGCCAAGCTCGATTTCGATCTTCATCAGACGGTTGTACTTAGCTATGCGGTCGGTACGGGAGAGGGAGCCGGTCTTGATCTGGCCGCTATTGGTAGCGACTGCGATGTCGGCGATGGTGGTGTCCTCTGTCTCGCCGGAGCGGTGGCTGGTGACGGTGGTGTAGCCGTGACGGTGAGCCATCTCAATGGCGTCCAGAGTCTCCGTAAGAGAGCCGATCTGGTTGACCTTGATGAGGATGGAGTTGCCGGCACCCATTGCGATGCCCTTCTCGAGATATTTTACGTTGGTAACGAACAGGTCGTCGCCCACCAGCTGGCAGCGGTCGCCGATAGCCTTGGTGAGTTTAACCCAGCCTTCCCAGTCCTCTTCGCTCAGACCGTCCTCGATGGAGTCGATGGGGTACTTGCTGATGAGCTGCTTGAGGTAGTTGATCTGCTGGTCGGTAGAGAGCTTGCGGCCGCGGGGGTCCTTCTTCTTGCCGTCCTTGAGCTGCTTGTAGTCATAGTAGAACTTGCCGTCCTCGCCCTTGAAGCAGAACTCGCTGGCAGCGCAGTCCATTGCGATGGTCACATCCTTGCCGGGAGTGTATCCGGCGCCCTCGATGGCTGCGATGATGCAGTCCAGAGCATCGTTGATGCCCTTGAGCGCGGGAGCGAAGCCACCCTCGTCACCTACTGCGGTGCTCAGGCCGCGGCCCTTGAGAACCTTCTGGAGAGCGTGAAAAACCTCGGCGCCCATACGGACAGCCTCGGCCTCGTTCTTTGCGCCTACGGGGCGGATCATAAACTCCTGGAACGCGATGGGTGCGTCGGAGTGCGCGCCGCCGTTGATGATGTTCATCATAGGCACGGGGAGGACATATGTGTTGGTGCCGCCGATGTAGCGGTACAGGGGTATCTGAAGCTCGGCGGCTGCAGCCTTGGCAACTGCCAGAGATACGCCCAGGATAGCGTTTGCGCCAAGGTTGCTCTTGGTGGCGGTGCCGTCGAGGGCAATCATCTTGGCGTCGATGCCGCGCTGGTCGGTGGCGTCCATACCGATGATGGCGGGAGCGATTTTCTCGTTGATGTTGGCCACTGCCTTGAGCACGCCCTTGCCGCAGTAGCGGCTCTTGTCGCCGTCACGAAGCTCGAGAGCCTCGTTTTCGCCGGTGGATGCACCGCTGGGGACAGCTGCTGTGCCTACGAAACCTGAGTCAAGTGTCACTTCTGCTTCGATGGTCGGGTTGCCTCTGGAGTCGAGGATTTCGCGACCTGTAACTGATACGATTTGCATAATCCTGTTTTTAATTATTGATGTATATTGTTTCCAAATTCGGAGCGCAAATTTAACAAATTCGCTAAATATACCCAATTTTTCACAAAATTGTATACTTTTGCCGCCGCTATGATGAATCTAATTTCTCAAGGCGGCACACCAGGCGCCATAATGATTCTTTCTCTGGTGATCGCGTCCGGCCTGCTGCTCGGGCGCTTCAAGTTTAAGGGGATCTCCATCGGATCCACCTGGATATTGTTTATGGGCATCATCCTAAGCCACTTCGGCCTGAGAATCAACCCCACGATGCTCTCGTTTGTAAAAGACTTCGGACTCATATTATTTGTGTTCGCCATCGGACTGCAGGTGGGCCCGGGTTTCTTCCGCTCCTTCCGCAAAGACGGTCTCTCGATGAACCTTATGGCACTGCTGCTTGTGGTTCTGGCGGTGGCGACCACCCTGGCCATCCACTGGATTTCCGGGGAGGATCTCTCCATTATGACCGGCGTGATGTCGGGTGCCGTGACCAACACCCCCGGTATGGGTGCTGCGCAGCAGTCGCTCTCCGAGTCGCTGCAGGCTCTGGGCCGCACCGGCGCCGAAGCCACCGGCAAGGTGGGGGCTATTGCCTCCGCATACGCCGTCAGCTACCCTCTGGGCGTGTTGGGAGCCATATTTCTGCTGATGGCGCTGCGCGCAATTTTCAAGATAGACGTGGACAAGGAGGCGGCCTCCCAGGATAAGAACGGCGACGAGGAAACAAACCTGGTGCGGCTCGACTGCAAGGTGGAGAACCCCGCGATATATGGCAAGAAGCTCAGCAACCTCTCGCAGGAGCACTACGTAATATCGCGCGTGATGCGCGGCAACGACATCAAGATCGCCGACCCCGACTGGATTCTGCAGGAGGGCGACCATCTGCTTATCGTGACCGGTGTGCAGCAGCGCGACACGGTCAACATCATCTTCGGCGAGGCCGCGGAGGCCGATATGAAGATTTGGCAGAAGCCCGGGAGCAAGCTGCTCATCAGGCGCCTTTCTATCACCCTGTCGGCAATCACGGGCCAGAGCCTGCGCAAGCTTGACATCCGCCGCCGCTACGGCGTGACCGTGACCCGCGTGATGCGTTCCGGTATCGAACTGGCGGCCGAGCCGGGACTGATTCTGCAGGTGGGCGACTCCATCCAGGTGGTAGGCACCGAAGAGGGCATCAAGGGGCTTTCCAAACTCATCGGCAACCAGCCGGAGTCCCTCTCCAAACCCAATCTGGTCCCCATATTCTTCGGCATTGCGCTGGGCGTTCTGGTGGGTATGATTCCCATCAAGTTCTCCAACATTCCGCAGCCGCTGCGCCTTGGTCTTGCAGGCGGTTCGCTGATAGTGGCGATTCTGCTGGGCTACTTCGGCCCCAAGCTGCGCATCACCACCTACACCGCATTGAGCGCCAACCTTATGATACGCGAGATAGGCATCTCGCTGTTTATGGCGGGCGTCGGCCTGGGAGCCGGCGAGAACTTCGTATCCAGCATAGTCAACGGTGGTTACATCTGGATTTTCTACGGCCTGCTCATCACCATCATCCCAATGCTGATTGTGGGACTGATTGCCAAACTGGCGCTCAAGATGGACTTTTTCCGCATCTGCGGTCTGCTCTCGGGCGGCACCACCGACCCTGCCCTGCTGGCATTTTCGGAGCAGATGTACGGGGGCGGCCGCATCGGCGTCAATTACGCCACGGTTTATCCTCTTTCAATGTTCCTGAGGGTCGTTGCGGCGCAGATGCTGATTATGATGTATCTTTAGATTCTGACTATTTAGGCGGACTGTCCCTGAAAGGGGCGGTCCGTTTTTTTTGTCATTTTTCGTCAATATACTTAATTTCGCTTTCCGAAAAACATTTATAAACGTTTAAAAACGCTTGTACAAAATGGAAAACACAGCAAGACCGACAATCATTGACTTTGTTGAGAAATATACCCGCAAATTCGCCGGCAATGTCTATCTCAGAGAGAAAGTAAACGGCAAATGGATGGAGATAACCCAGGAACAGACCCGCACCGAGGCCTACCGCATCGGCGCGGGGCTTATGTCGCTGGGCGTGGAGAAGGGGGACAAGATCGCCCTGCTCAGCGAAAGCCGCGCGATGTGGGTTCTTTCCGAGCTGGGAGCCCTGTATGCCGGGGCCACCGATGTCCCCCTCTCGGTAAACCTGGGAGAGGTCAGCGACCTTATTTTCCGCATCAACCACTCGGAATCCAAGTGGATTATGGTTTCTTCCAATAATCTGGAGAAGATCCGCGCAGCCCTCCCCTCCTGCCCGCAGGTCAAAAAGGTGATCATTTACGATGACACTGCCTACGATGTAGAAAAGCTTCAGGAGAAGGAAATCCGCATGAGCGAGGTGCAGAAGATGGGCAATCAGTTTCTGGCCATCAGTTACGAGGCGTTCGAGCAGCGCTTCCGCTCTGTCGGCCCCGACGACTACGCCAATATCAGCTACACCTCCGGCACCACCGCCGACCCCAAGGGCATTCTGCTGACCCACCGCAACTACACTGCGAATGTGGCGCAGGGGCACAGCGTGATTTCTATCGACGAGGGGGACACGATGCTCATCATTCTCCCTCTTGATCACTGCTTCGCCCACGTGGCGGGTATGTACACTATGATGTACTACGGCGGCAGCATCGCCTTTGTCCCCATCGGGGGGAATGCGCTGGCCACCCTCAAGAATGTACCCGTCGCCATCAAGGAGACCCGGCCCAATGTAATGCTCTCGGTGCCCGCCCTGGCGCGCAACTTCAAGAAAAACATAGAGGGCAACATCAAGGCCAAGGGGCCCAAGGTCCAGAAAATGTTCGACTTTGCCGTAAAAAATGCAATAGCATATAACAAAGAGTATTACAACAGCGGCGGATTTCTCAATTTGTGGAGAAAGCCCCTGATGGCGCTCTTTGACAAGCTTATATTCAAGCAGGTGCGCGAGGGATTCGGCGGCCGTATGAAGTTTTTCGTGGGAGGCGGCGCGCTGCTGGACATAGAGCTGCAGCGCTTCTTCTGCGCCGTGGGGATGCCGATGTTCCAGGGTTACGGCCTCACCGAGGCGACCCCCATCATCTGCGCAAACTCCGGCGGACACGCCATCTTCGGCTCGTCGGGGCGTCTTGTGAAGCCTATGGACTGCAAGATCTGCGACGAGCAGGGAGCTGAAGTCCCCATCGGCACCAAGGGAGAGATTGTGATCCGCGGCGAGAATGTGATGGCAGGCTACTGGAAGAATCCCGAAGCCACCGCCAAAACAGTGGTGGACGGCTGGCTTCACACCGGCGATATGGGTTATATCTGCCCCGCAGATCACGATTTTCTCTATGTGGTTGGACGCTTCAAGTCGCTGCTGATATCTTCCGACGGAGAGAAGTACTCTCCCGAAGGTTTCGAGGACAGCCTGCCGGAGGTTTCGAAATTCGTGTCCCAGGCGGTGCTGCACAACAACCAGGATCCCTACACCATTGCTATGATTGTGCCCGAGAAGGAGGCGCTTGCAGAATTCGTGCGCGGCAAGGGGCTCGACCCCGCCAGCGCTGAAGGCAAGCGGGCTATGCTGCAGAAGATTCAGGACGAGATCGACTCTTACCGCAAGGGGCGCGCACACGAGGGGCTGTTCCCCGAGCGCTGGCTGCCCGCTGCCGTGGTGGTTTGCGATGAGGCGTTCAATATCGGCAACAAGATGATGAATTCCACTATGAAGATTGTGCGCGGCAAGGTGGAGGAGCATTATGCCGACCGTATGGCATATGCCTACACCCCCGAGGGCAAGGATATCTTCAATGAACGAAATATGAACTCTCTGTAGCGTATGAAAAAAATGAACATCGCGCTTGTGGCCCACGACGGGCGCAAGAAAGAGCTTCTGGACTGGGTCCGCTACAATGCCGTGATTCTCTCCGGACACAACATCTACGCAACCGGCACAACCGGCAAGCTCATCGGTGATCTTACAATGCCCGTAGTAGATGACAACAACCCCAAGAAGGCGGTTGAAAAGCCTATTTTCCCGCAAGGCGTGCACTGCCTGCTCTCCGGCCCGCTTGGCGGCGACCAGCAGATCGGCGCAATGATCGCCACCGGCGGAATCGATGTCCTCATTTTTTTCTGCGACAATCTCATTGTGCAGGGGCATCAGAACGACGTGTCGGCGCTGACCCGTCTAGCGGCGCTCTACAACATAGCATTCGCCACAAACCGCACCACCGCCGATATGATTCTCACTTCGCCGCTGCTCGGCAGCGAAGACTACCGGCGCATCATCCCCAAGGCCATCGAAGACTACAAGAACCGCAGCCTCGCGTAGAGATTTTCCGGTGCGCAATGGACAAAACAAAAGGCGGGCTCCGCACGGGGGCCCGCCTTTTGTCTCTTTACGGCTGTTGTCAGCGCTTTCGATTAAGGGTCATACGCTCGGGAGTATTCCCTTTCTTGAGCTCCTTGTCGCTGAGAATGTCCTCCAGCACCAGAGTCTCGGCTGTGACACTCACCACCCGCATCCGGTCGGTTTTTTTCATCTCGGCTGCGAGTTCCCGCTTCAGAGGCCCCACCACCATACTTTTAATCAGGCCGCCGGCCGGAATTCCCTCGGCGCGGGTATTGACTTCGATCTTGGGCTTCTGCCCTGGAGCCGGGGTAAGCGTGAGAACATCCCCCACCAGGGTCAGGGAACCGCTGTTTGCGGCGGACACCTCTATATACAGCTCCAGCTTTTGCTTTGAGGCGGCCGCCTCATCGTCCTTAGGTGAGAAGTCCATAGTGATGATGGCCTTCATATCGGTGGAGTAGCTGTCGCCGTTGAAAACATAGCACCCCTCCATCTTCATCTCGCCCGAGCCGTCGACCTGCCCGTCGCCGATATTGTCGTCGGTTTCGTGGCCGCTCAGAAGCCAGGTGCCGTCTATTGAATTCTGCGCCGTGGCGGCGAAAGAGCAGAGCGCGATGCTCAAAATCAAAATCATTCCCCTCATAATCTCTCATTTTTATTGTTGTTTATTTAACGTTCCAAATGCAGGTATCCTCTACCTTGGTGCGGCCTTTGACGCCCACCACGCGGATGATGTTCTCGCCGGCGCTCAGCTCCACCGCATCCCAGCAGGCACGGCCGATGTGGTCGGGCTTCACGCTGTAGAGTTTCTTGCCGTTGACATAGAGGGTCGCCTTGTCCATATTGGTGTAGACGCGCACATCGGCCTTGGGTTCGGGGCGCTCGGTGTAGCGGCGCTGAGTGATATAGACCATCGGCTCGGGGTTCCACTGCGCCTTGTAGAAATAGAAGATGTCCTTCTTGACGCTGCGGTCGTAGGTCACCATACCCTTGTCGTTTTTGCCGGGGGTGTCGCCCTCTTCGCGCAGGGCGGACTGGAAATCGGCAAGATTCCACACCAGTCGGCACCAGAGGTAGGGACGGCATTGGATCTGCTCGTAGAACTGCTCGTGGATTTTGCACTGCTCCTCTTCTGTATGGTAGAAGCCGCACAGGGGGCCGGTGTAGAGCTCGCGCGGACCGTGCTGCAGGATGCTGCCGCCGATGCCGTATTCTGATACTCCCACGGGCTGGGCCTCGGGGTCATTCTTGATAGAGTCGAAGTATTGCCCGAAGGGGCCGTTCTGGCCGCCCTGCCAGCCGTTGTACTTGTTCACTCCGATAAGGTCGCCCACGCTGTAGTAGTCGCTTGCCTTGGTAAAAATCGCGTAGGAGGTCAGGCGGCTGGGGTCGATGCTCTTGTAGAGGCCCTCCAGCTCCTGCATAAAGGGGATGGGGTCATCGTAGGCGCCCTGGTCGGCACGCACCTCGTTGAAGATGCCCCAGATGCACACGCAGGGGTGGTTGATGTTCTGATATACGAGCTCCAGCGCATTTTCGCGCGCAGTGGCCTTGAAGTCCGGATTCTCTATATAACCGGTGAAGCTGTATCCGCCCGGGCCCACAAAGGGTATCTCTGTCCATACCACGATGCCGTGCTCGTCGCTCATTATGTAGTCGCGCTGCGAGTGCTGATAGTGGGCGAAGCGCAGGGCAGTGGCGCCGATTTCGTCTACTAACTCATAGTCGCGCTCGAAGTGTTCGGGGCGCAGGGCGCTGCCCACTCCTGCAAAGTCCTCGTGACGGCCGAAACCGCACAGGGTGTAGGGTTCGCCGTTCAGGAAGAATCCCTTTTCCTTGTCGACAGAGAAGAAGCGCAGGCCTGTGCGCTGCTCCACGCGGTCCACAGTCTTGCCGCCGCACTGCAGCTCGGCCACTACTTTATACATAGGTGCACCTTTGCGGCCATTCCAGAGGCTGGGGTTGTTCACGCTAAAGTTCTGGCTCACTGCCGCGCCCTGCACCGGAGTGGAGATGGAGGCGATTTCTTTCCCGTCGGGAGCCACAAGAGTGGTCTTGAGGGTGAGGGCGCTGCCGCTGCCGCTGCTGACGATGGTCTCAACGCGGATGTCGGCGCTCTCGCGGCTGACCTTGTCCTGATGGATCAAAACGCCGGGGGAGGCGTAGAACACGGGGGAGATGCAGTCCTTGCCGGTGGCGATCAGGTGGCAGGGGCGGTGGATGCCGCCGTAGATGTTAAAGTCGCCGGTGAGCGGCAGAACATCGCTGCGCCAGGCGTTGCTGACCCACACTTCAATGTCGTTGCGGCCCTCTTTCATATTGTCGGTGACCTCAAAACTGAAGGCGGAGTAGCCTCCTTTGTGGCAAGTGACGTGTTTTTTGTTCACAAACACGTCGGCCACCGAGTTGACCCCCTCGAAATAGAGGAACAGGCGCCCCTGCATCATTTCATCGGAGATATCCACAGCCTTGTGATAGACCATCGTTTCGCGGTTGTAGGTGTGGGTGCCCGGCAGATAATTGGCGTTCCAGGTGTGCGGCAACTCCACGGTATCGCGGGGGGAGAGGTCGTTGCCGGCAGATGAAATGGGGCGGTAGTCCCATCCTTTGTCAAGGGTGATTACTGTTCGTTGGGCCATTGCCGCCGGCGAAAAGATAAGCGCGGCGGCGATGACGGCAAGCAGGGTCGTTTTAATTTTCATTATTTTCAGTTTTATATTCGAGCCACTAAAATAAGAATTTTTAATTTTGTCAAAGTCTTTTAAAACAAATGCTGATATGAAAAAATTATGTCTGATGTTTATCCTCTGCACCCTGATAGCGGGCTGCAATTCCAAAGAGCATAAGATTGCCATCGCGGCGCACCGAGGCTATTGGGACTGCGAAGCCGCCGGATATGCCCAGAACTCAATCGCTTCGCTGCGCGAGGCTGCATCGGCCGATCTGTGGGGCAGCGAGTTTGATGTCCATATCACTGCCGACAGTGCCCTGATTGTGAATCACGACGATATTCTCGGGGGGATGGCCATTGCCGACACCACTTTGGACGCCCTGCGGCAGGTTACTCTCGCAAACGGCGAGCACCCTTCCACTCTGGATGAGTATCTTGAGCAGGGGAAAGCCTGCGCGGGCACGATGCTGGTGTGCGAACTCAAGCCGGCCGCCTCTGCCGAGCGGGAGAATCTGATGGTTGACCTCACGATCGACGCCCTCAAGCGCAGCGGACTCTACGACCCGGAGCGCGTGATGTTCATCTCCTTCAGTCTTAATACTTGCCGGCGCATTGCCTCTCTCTGCCCGGGATTCACCAACCAGTACCTTAACGGCGACCTTGACCCGGATGCGGTTTTCGCGCAGGGAATAAACGGCATCGACTATGAGTTCGGCGTGCTCGGTACACATCCCGAGTGGGTGGCGCGCGCCCACGAGCTGGGAATGAGCGTAAATGCGTGGACGGTGAACGAGCGCGGGGACATTCAGAAAATGATTGACCTGGGCGTGGACTGCATCACCACCAACGCGCCGCTGCTTGTGCGCGAGCTGCTCGGAGAGCGGGAGCTCAAATAGCGTGTAGCCCTTGGCAGAGGCGTAACGGGGCAACCTCTTCAAGTTTGTAGCCCGTGGCTTGTCGCCCGAGGCGCTGTTTCTGCGGTTTTGCTCTCGCACGTGAAAACAGTGATATCAAGTGGGCAAATTTCCGTAAGATAATCGGCCTGTTTTCTCACCAATGCTTCAAAAAGCGTGTTTCGTGAGAAAGAGGCCGATTTTATTTGCGCAATCTTGCGTAAAACATAATCGGTGAGATAGTCGCCACTTTTTGCTCACCGGATTCTGTCGTACGGGCTATCTATCCGAGACCTGTCGTTGCAAAGCGCCAACACTGACATTGGTTTGGCAGTTAGCCGGCGGCATGTGTTCTAAGAAGCGCATTTTAGCGGGGCGATGCAGCTGCACGCTGCGAGAAATCCAATGATGTTATGCTGCCGACCGCTGCGGCAGGCCCGCG
>CAVLDO010000026.1:0-13620 GCA_963662035.1 Bacteroidaceae bacterium
GCCTGCCGCTAGCGTTCATCCTGAGCCAGGATCAAACTCTTCATTGTATAATTTCAAATTTATCTCTGGCTTTGGGATATCTCTCTAAAAGAATCTTCGCTTGCTCTTATATATCGTATGCTACAATATAAAATACTTTCTTGCTTGTACTTTTGTCTTCCAATATTTCAATCAACTTCCTCCTCGTTTCCGAAGGGGACTGCAAAGGTAGCAATCTTTTAGAACCGCACAAATTTTTTTACTATTTTTGCACCCGAATTTTTCTAAACAACTTGCAAGTCCGCGTGAAAAGCTATTGGAACCTGTTCTGGACCTTTGTCAAAGTAAGCACCTTCACCATCGGCGGAGGTATGGCGATGGTGGCCGTGGTGAGGGATATACTGGTGGTCAAGCGCAAATGGATGACCGAAGACGAGTTTATGGACATCCTGGCGATTTCCCAGACACTGCCGGGGCTGATGGCGGTGAACACCGCCATATTCATCGGCTACCGCCTTCTCGGCGCAAAAGGGAGCCTGGTTGCGACGCTCGGCAGCATAATCCCCCCGTTCTTCATAATTCTGGCTATAGTGATGGTGTTCAACGGCCATTGGGACAATGAGGCGGTGGTGGCGGTGTTCCAAGGCATACGGCCTGCCGTCGTGGCGCTGATTGCGGTGCCCACCATTCAGATGGCCATCCGCCAGAAGCTCAACTGGGTATCCGGCAGCCTTGCAGTGGTGACGATACTGCTTATAGCGCTGCTTAAGGTCTCTCCCATATACATAATTCTCGTGGTCGGCGTGATTGCCGCGCTGATTGCAAAATACAGGGAGGGGCGCCGATGATTTTCTTCGAACTCTTCTACACATTCTTCTTTATCGGAATGTTCACCATCGGGGGCGGATATGCGATGATCTCGCTCATCCAGCATCAGGTGGTCACGGTGCACGGCTGGGTCACTGCCGAGGCGTTTACCGATATGATAGCGATTTCGCAGATGACGCCGGGCCCAATCGGCATAAACAGCGCCACATATATCGGCTACAGCGTGGTGGAGGCGATGGGTTATTCCAGCATTATGTGCGTGGCGGGTTCTATGCTGGCCACAGCGGCGGTGGTGCTGCCCTCGTTCCTGATAACCTACTACATCTGCAGGATGTATGTCCGCCTCAAGGACAATCCCGTGTTCGCGGCGGTGCTCAAGAGCTTCAAGCCGCTGGTGATAGGACTCATAGGGGCTTCTGCCATAACTCTCATAACCCCGGCCACCTTCCCCGACTGGATAAGTTGGGCGATTTTTGCCGCAGCATTCGCCGTTACTATGTGGACCAGCATAAGTCCGATGCTGGTGATAGTAGTGGCTGGCATTGCGGGTTATTTCATATATTCGTGACCATAAGCCCTTTCTGATGGATATAATCACAAATCTTGTCCGGTTGTACCTGCGACCCCGCGTGCGGGCCATAGCCCGTTATGCCACCGATTATGAGCGGCTGCAGAAGGGGATCTTGAGTATGCTGCTGGAGCAGGGGCGCAAGACCGACTACGGCAGGCGGCACCATTTGGAGAGAATCTCTGATTATGAGGGATTTGCCGCCGCCGTGCCTCTGAACGACTACGGCAGCCTAAAGGAGGACATAGCAAGGATGATGCGGGGCGAGCGGGATGTGCTCTGGCCCGGCAGGGTTGAATTTTTTGCCACCAGCAGCGGCACCACCAGCGATAACATCAAGTTTATACCGGTGTCCGGGCGCGGGCTCAGGCGCTGCCACCTGCAGGGCGGGCACGATATCACGGCCACCTATCTGGACTTGCGCCGCGATTCGCATATCTCAAAAGGGTTTTCGCTGATTCTATCGGGCAACTTAAACCCCAAGTACACTACACAAAAGGCCAAAGTGGGGGATGTGAGTGCCATAATGACCGCCGCCATCGCCCCCTGGAAGAGACGGCTGCTGCACATAACCCCCCCGACAAGCACGGCGCAGATAAGCGACATATACAAAAAATACGACGCCATAGGGGATATAATCTCCAAAAAGAGCCTTGTCTCCTTTTCCGGCACTCCGGACTGGAACCTGGTGCTGCTCAAGCGCACTTTGGAGCGTGCCGGGGCGGCAAATGCGGAGAGACTCTGGCCCAAAATGGAGTTTTTTGCCCACGGCGGGATGAGCTTTCTCCCCTATCGGCCGATTTTCGATGCCCTGTTCCCGTCGGGACGGCTGCGCTACATAGAGACCTACAACGCCTCGGAGGGCTTCTTTGGGGTGCAGACAGACCCCGACGATGCGGCTATGACCCTTATGTTGGACTATGAGGTCTTTTATGAGTTTGTACCGATGTCTCTCTACGGCAAATCCGGGGCCCGCGCGCTGCCGCTGTGGGAGACAGAGCCGGATGTGGAGTATGCGGTGATAATCACCACCTCGTCGGGACTCTGGCGCTACGACATCGGCGACGTGATACGCTTTACCCGCAAGGCCCCCTACAAGTTCGTGAT
Organism: Bacteroidaceae bacterium; assembly: GCA_963662035.1. Lineage (GTDB taxonomy): Bacteria > Bacteroidota > Bacteroidia > Bacteroidales > UBA932 > Equibacterium. The sequence continues at coordinate 2,483 of CAVLDO010000026.1, forward strand.
TGTGGGGCGCACCCATCAGTACATCAACATCTGGGGGGAGGATCTCTCCGTGCAGCAGGCAGAGAAGGCTTTGAGCGACACCTGCCGCGAGACGGGCGCCTCGGTGCTGGAATTCACCGTGGCCCCGACAGTGGACCCCGCCACCGGAGGGGGGCATCACCAGTGGCTTGTGGAGTTTGACAAAAGGCCGTATTCCCTGCAGGAGTTTGCCTCGCTGCTGGAGCAGAAGGTGAAGGATGCCGACCACGACTATGCCCACTTCAGCACCGCAGCGGGCGGCATAATGAACCGCCTGGAGGTGATAGAGGCGCGCGAAGGACTCTTCTACGAGTGGATGGAGGCCCGCGGCAAGCTTGGGGGCCAGCACAAGGTGCCCCGTCTGTTCAACGGCCGCAAACATATCGACTCATTGCTTGAATTAAACAACAGAAAATAGTTATGAAAGACTTTTTTATCTCGGCCATCCAGCAGGTGGGGGTCGGAACGGAGAATTTCCGCAACTCCTGGGATTGGTTCATAAAGTATTTCGGCATCGACATCAAGATTCTTGAAGACGACACCATAGCGGAGAGGATGCTTCCCTACACGGGCGGAGTGCCGCAGAAGCGCCACGCCTGCATCGCGGTGAACCTGCAGGGGGGCTCGGGATTCGAAATATGGCAATACAGCGAGCGCAAGCCCTGCAGCGTCCCCTTCACGATAGAGGTGGGCGATTTGGGCATACTTGCCGCCAAGGTCAAGTGCCGCGACGTGGCCGCATTCCACAAGTGGCTCGGCGCGCAGTGGAGAGACTGCAGCCCGATTGAGGCGCTGCCCGACGGCACACCCTGCTTTTGGGTCAAGGATCTCTACGGCAACTGGTTCCAGATATGCGAGCGCAAGGATGTCTATATCGACGAAGGCAAACTCACCGGCGGCATCATCGGCGCCGTGGTTGGTGTGAGCGATATGGCCGCCTCCCTCAAGTTTTACGGCGAAGTGCTGGGCTATGACACACTGGTGAGCGATGTCACCGCACCCTACAGCGCTTATCTGAGCGCAGGAAGCAAACAGTGCCGCAGAGTTATCCTCAAGCGCTCCGCACCGCAGAAGGGGGCTTTCGCGGCCCTGCTGGGCGAGAGCACGATAGAGCTGGTGCAGGCGCTGGAGCGCACTCCGCGCAAGATATACGAAGGGCGCTACTGGGGCGACCCTGGCTTCATCCAAATCTGTTTTGACGTGACCGGAATGAGGGCGCTGGGCGAATTCTGCGCCTTAAAGGGACACCCCTTCACCGTGGACAGCTGCCCCGGCGGCGAGCAGTTCGATATGGGCGATGCCTCTGGCCACTTCACCTACATAGAGGATCCCGACGGCACTCTGATAGAGTTTGTGGAGACTTTCAAGGTGCCTGTAGTAAAAAAGATAGGCTGGTTTATCGATATGAACAAGCGCTCCGCAGAGAAGCCCCTGCCAAAATTCCTCTACAGAATGATGGGGCTCGTGTCGCGCCAGAAAGTTCAGGCCAAATGATGCAGCGCATTTGGATCACCGGGGCTTCCTCCGGAATAGGGCGGGCCTGCGCTCTTGAATATGCATCGCGCGGGGCGAGTCTCGCTTTGACCTCTTCCGGCGCGGAGCGGCTTGCCGCAGTGGTGCAGGAGTGCCTCAAGGCCGGTGCCGCGCAGGCGGTGGCGCTCCCCTGCGACCTCGGCGACCCCTCGGGAATCGAGACTCTCACGCAGCAGGCCTGGGAGGCGCTCGGGGGCATCGACATAGCCTTTCTCAACGCCGGCATAAGCCAGCGCACACTGGTGGAAGACACCTCGATGGAGATGGTGCGCAAGATAATGGAGGTAAACTTTTTTTCTCCGGTGGCGATGGCGCGCGTGCTGCTGCCGCTGATGGTGAGCCGCGGCGGCGGGCAGATAGCCGTCACAACCTCTATCGCCGGGCGCTTCGGCTTTCCGATGCGCTGCGGCTACAGCTCCTCCAAATTCGCACTCTACGGCTTTTTCGAGACCCTGCAGGCGGAATACTACAACAAGGGAATCCGCGTGACGCTGGTGTGCCCGGGGCGCGTGCGCACCAACATTTCTCTCTACGCCCTTGCCAAGGGCGGAATGCCTCACGGCAAGATGGATCCGGGGCAGGCCGGCGGCATTTCTGCAGAAAAGGCGGCCCGCAAGATTGTGAGGGCCATAGACCGCCGCCGCCGCGAGACTCTCGTGGGAGGCAAGGAACTGGTGATGGTCTATATCAAAAAAATATTTCCGGGCCTTTGCGCAACGCTGGCCCGGAAAATTAAAAGTCAGTAACAATCGGAATCGTGTTCTGCGGCTGCGCTGGCGCCACCGAGACTATGCTGTCCACGATGTACCGCTGCATTCCCCGCCAGGGGAGGGCTCCGTTGTATTCTTTATAGTGAAGCTCCACGCTGCGGCCGCTGCAGTGCATCAGACTGTCGGCCACAGATTTCTTGGTCACGGAAAAGTTGAACTCGTTTGACTGGATGCCGCCTCCGCTTCTGGCACCCTTGAATCCTGTCTGTATCAGGCGGCCTTCGTAGGTCTTCCAGACCCAGCCCTTGTACACTATCTGATTGAGTTCGCCGGCCTTGACGCCGCTGCCGAACACAAAGCAGAATTTGAAATAGCAGAATACCGCAGCTGCCAGTACAAGCAGCGCGGCAATCCAGGTAATTATCTTTGCAGAAGTTTTCACAATCTATTCCAGTTGGTTTTTGATGCAGCGGACGCTGCAGGCGCGGGGCATTGCGGTGGTGTAGTTGTTCACCATCTGCAGGTTTGCCCTGGTGGTGTTCTCTGTCAGCGCGAGAGCATACCACTGGGAGGAAGAGTAGGCGCTGGAGCAGAAGATATAAGTGTTGTTGACATATCCGCGGCTTTCAAGATAGCCGTTTGTGGAGAAGCCGTCCTTGTAGCCGGCGCCGGAGCCGTTGATATAACCGGCCTGGGCTGTTATGAAGCCGTCCTCTTTCAGCTTGGTGAGAGAACCGCAGTCCCTGTCAGCATCGTAATAGGGGGCATCGGTGACGGTCTCGAGGCTGGAGTCGGAGCTCTTGCCCACAAGGCGCATAAACTCGGCTGCGGTGGGGATGTGCCATCCGTCGGGGCAGATGCCCTGCGCACCCTCTTGCCGCTTGCTGGTGGTGGCGGTGATGGTGGTGTTGAACGCTACCGCATCGCAGTAGAGCAGACCCTTTGCAATGATGCCTTCGGTGCTGTTGTCAGCCTCGTTTGCGCTGTCGCTGCAGGGATACCACACGCCGCAGGTGCCGTCGTTGATAGTGATGCCCTTTGCGGAGTAGCAGAGGTTTTCGACCATCCACCAGCGGCCGTCGCGCATCTTCTTGATTTTATAGCTGCGGGTGCCCACCGTAAGAGAGGGGGATGTCTGCGTGATTTCCAAATTGTCTTCTACCGTGGCGTCGTCACCCTTGGCGGTGACGTTAAGGGAGAAACTGCGGTCTGTCTCGCCCTCGTATTCGGGGATTGTCACGGTGATGGTGTCGGAGCCGTTCTCGTTGGTGCCGGTGAGGGGTTCAACCTCTATGTCGCCGTTCACGGTGATTTCCCAGGGGAAGTTTGACGAAACGGTGAAGATATACTCGCCGCCGATGTAGTCGGCAGTTGCGATGGTCTTGTTGAACATCACATACGCGGGGGCGTCCTGAGTCACCGTCAGAGTTTTGAGCGCATCCTTCTGTGAGCCGTGGGCCACTGCGGTGAAATAGTGCTTGAGAATAGCGGTGGATTCGTTTTTGATTACATCCACCGTGATGGTGGTGGTGCCGGAGCCGCCGCTCTTCTGCGAGATTGTGAGCAGGGAGTCGGCATCGCTGTCGCAGATCAGATCCCAATTGCAGTTGGAGGTAACATCAAAGGTGAAACGGCCACCGTTGTGGGTCAACTCCAGATCCTCCCGGTCAATATTGATTTCGGGGGATTCCGCACAGGATGCAAGTGTCAGCGCAGCTGCTGCAAACCAGATTAAGAGCTTTCTCATATATTCCTATATACTTTTTACTATTTGTGGGGCCGAAGTTAACAAAAAAAATCCGCTGAACAACCAATTTGCGCCTATTTGCACCACCTGTCAAGCCAGTCAAACACCTCACGGTGCCAGTATATGCAGTTCTGCGGCTGCAGCACCCAGTGGTTCTCGTCGGGGAAGAGGAGCATCTTGGACTCCACGCCCATCATCTGCGCGGCGTTGAAGGCCGCCATACCCTGGTCGTAGGGGACGCGGTAGTCTTTTTCGCCGTGGATTACCATTATGGGGGTGTCCCAGTTCCTGATTTTGGTGTGGGGCGAGTTGTCGTAGAGCCGCCTGGCCACAGGGTTGTCGCTCCAGGGTGCTCCGCTCTGCGGTGTGGAGGGGTCGGCTACTCCGCCGTTGTCCCAGTTGGGGAACCACATCTCCTCGGTCTCCATAAACATATGCCCTTCGTCGAATATGCCGCAGTGGGCTATGAAGGCGCTGAAGCGCTTTTGGTGGATGCCCGCAAGGTTATATACCGAGTATCCGCCGTAGCTGGCGCCGATGGCGGCCATCTTGCCCACATAAGGCTCCGCCTTGAGTGTGTCGGCGGCCGTGAGGTAGTCCCGCATATTCTGGCCGATGTAGTCGCCGGAAATCTGCTCGCACCACGCCTGGCCGAATCCGGTGGTGCCGTGGCGGTTGGGCAGAATCACTATGTAGCCCTGCGAGGCCATCAGGCGGTAGTTCCAGCGGGTGGACCACTCCTGGCTGAAGCAGCTCTGCGGACCCCCCAGGCACACCAGAATCGAGGGGTACACCTTGTCGGGGTTAAACTTGGGGGGATAGAGCACCCAGGTGAGCATATTGCCGCCGTCGGTGGTCTCTATCCAGCGCTCTTCCATCTTTATCTCCTCCAGCTGGGAGAGAATGGCGTCGTTCTCGCGGGTCAGCTGATGCCATGAGCCGTCTGAGGGGTAAACTGCCACAATCTCGGCGGGACGCATCATCGAGGCATTGGTGGTGATGATAACATCGTTGCCGAATTCGTCCCTGGAGAATACCGGGCCGGCAAAATCTACCCACTCGTGCTCCGGGGTTATGCGCCTGAGGGCTCCGGTGGCCAGGTCGGCCTTCCAGATCTGGCCCAGACCCTCCACCACGGAGGAGAAGTAGATGCTGCCGCAGTCGGGGCTCCAGGCCGGAGCATCGGCATTGTAGTCGAAGCCCACTGTGAGCTCGCGTTTTGTGCGGCTCTCAAGGTCAATCACAAAGAGCCGCACTCGGTCGGCCTCATATCCGGCCCGCTCCATACTGAGCCAGGCTATGTATTTGCCATCGGGGGAGAACACGGGGTTGGTGTCGTAGCCGGGCATCCCCTCGGTGAGGTTGTCGCAGCTCTTCTTTTTTACATCGTAGAGATAGATGTCGGTGTTGGTGGAAAAGGCGTATTCGCGCCCTGTGAGCTTGCGGCAGGAGTAGGCCACATATTTGCCATCCGGACTCCAGCTGAGCTGTTCCATACCGCCGAAAGGCTCGGTGGGCAGCTCAAACGGCGCGCCGTCGAGTATGTCCGTGCCCTTGCCCAGCTTGCCTTTCTTGAAGCTTGCAACATAAGTGTGGGGGATATACTCCACAAAGTGGTCCCAATGGCGGTACATAAGATTGTCTATGGTGCGCACGTTGGCCTTCTTGAGGTCGGGATGGCGGTCGGTGGGGGCGGTGTAGTTCTTGAACTGAGAGATGTAGAGCACCTTGCTTTCATCTGGGGAGAACTTGAATTCCGAGATGCCCCGCTCCACTTTGCTCACTTTTTGGGCCCCCTTGCCGTCGGAGCCGCAGACATACATCTGCCCACGGCACAGGTAGGCGATCTGCTTTCCGCCGCCGATCCAGCGGGCGTTGGAGATGCTCGCGTCGGATTTGGTAATCTGCACCGGGTCGCTGCCGTCGGCATTCATCACAAACAGCTGGCGGCACTCGCAGTTCTGCTCTATGCTGGTGTATGACACGCCGTAGAGTATTTTGGTGCCGTCGGGAGATGGTTGGGGGTCGGAGACCTTGCCCATAAGGCGCATGACTTCCGGCGTGTAGTGGTCTGTCTTGACCTCGGGCTTTTTGATGTACCCGCCGCTATGGCACGATGAGAGCATAATCATACAAATTGAAAGGAGCGCAAAACTTTTCATATAACTACATAATGGGGAAAATCACAAATACGGCGGTGTCCCAGACTGCGTGGGAGACAATCAGCGCCGGCAGCCACTGCGGCTTGAGATAATAGAGCAGGCCCCAGATGCCTCCCGCCACGGCAGCGGCCGCAATCAGCATAAAATTGAGAGAAGGCAGGTGTATCAGGGTGTAAACCAGCAGGGTGATGACGGCGGCCGCAAGGCGTGCGTTGCCCCCGGCACCCCGCCTGCCCTGCAGATATTCAGCTATGTTGCGCTGCAGGCATCCGCGCCAGAAAATCTCCTCCGCCGGGCCGGTGAGCAGCAGCAGCTGGGCGGCCAGCAGCCATTTGGCGGTGCCGTCCTTGAGGGCGTAGATTGTGTCCACCTGCGGCCGCGCAAAGGAAAACAGGGCGCCGGATATCTTGTCGCCCACCCAGAACACGCCCCACAGCAGGGCGGCGAGCAATAGTCCCAGCGCAATCTGCCCCGCAGAGAATCGCAGCCCGCTGCACCACTGCCCGAAAAGGGTAAAGGAGAGCACTATCAGCACTGCGCTGCTGAAGGCCATCATCCCCCAGAAGGGGACGTGGGGCGCCGTTATGGGGCTGAACATTACAAACCACAGCGCAAGGGCCGTCAGAGTGCAGGCTACTATCTTGCGCAGGAGGGTTCTGTTGATGCCCGCATCCATATCTTACAGGATTGCGGCAATCAGAAAGCCGATGCACAGCAGCATACCGGAAATCATCTGCAGTTTTGCGGTCATCTGATCCAGCGGATTGAAGGCGCAAAGCCCTTCGCTCTTGAATTTGAGCACCTGACGGATATTGCCCGCCACAACGGGGGCGGAGAGGAATATAAGCAGGCACCACATGGGGAACGCCCCGCAGACCACTGCCACAAGGGTGTAGAGGCAGGGTATGGTCACGAGCGCGATGTAATGCCACACGGAGGCCTCGGGGCCTATGACGGCGGCGAAACTGCGGGCGCCAGCCTTGGAGTCGGTGGGGATGTCGCGGGCGTTGTTGGCGTGCAGCACCGCCACTGTGATAAGTCCCACGGGGATGCTGAGCAGCAGGGTGCTATAGTCGATGTGCCCCAGAGTCACCAGCGATGTGCCCAGCATAGGCAGCACGCCAAACACCAGAAAGATGTCGGTGTCGCCCAGCGCGTGGAATTTGGCCCGGGAGTAGAGCATCGTGAGCAGCGCGCCCAGTATGCCTATAACCAGCAGCTGCCAGCTGCTCAACAGGGTCAGCACAAGCCCTATGGCTATTCCGACGGCATAAAGTATGATGGCGAAGCGCTTGTATTGTGCGGGGGTGTATTCTCCGCTCACAAGCTCCTGAATGCACACGGCCTCCTTGCTGTCTATTCCCGAGACATAGTCGCGGTAGTCGCTGTGCACATTGCCGGCGGCGTGGAATACTATGATGCCCACCAGCGCAAGAGCTGCATTGAGCCAGTTTATGCTCCCGCCTCCATGCTTATATAAGAGGAAAAGAGTAGTGGCTACAACCGGTGTGGCGGATACGACAAAAGACCAGGGTCTGGTCACAAAAAACCATTTTTTCATACGCCAAAGATATGCACTTTTTACAATATGGACTGCGGCGATTTAAGACCCTCCCTGTTTACCGTTTACACGGCATAACGCCCGCCGGGAGGGCCTTGCTATCTTTGCGCATAAATCCGGATGATGTTAAGGATGACTTCCGTTGCCTTTTCCATACTCTCAACCGGCACGAACTCCAGTTTGCCGTGGAAATTGTGGCCGCCCGCGAAGATGTTGGGGCAGGGGAGCCCCATAAAGGAGAGGTTAGCCCCGTCTGTGCCGCCGCGGATGGGCTGCACGTGAGCCGTGACGCCGGCCATCTCGATAGCCTTGACGGCATTGTCCACCACGTGCCTGTGGGGTTCCACCATCTCGCGCATATTGCGGTACTGGTCGCGGATGTCGGCCGATACTATGTCGCCGTATTTGAGGTTGATAAAATCCACGCACTGCTGCACCAGCTGCTTTTTGCGGGCGAAGAGGCCAGCGTCGTGGTCGCGGATTATGTAGGAGAGGTCGGCCTCCTCCACAACGCCCTTGAAGCTTGTCAGGTGGATGAAGCCCTCATAACCTTCTGTATATTCGGGACGCTGCTCCACCGGCAGCAGGGCGTTGAACTCCATTGCCACCAGGCAGGCATTTATCATTTTGTTCTTGGCATATCCCGGGTGGATGTTGCGCCCCGCGATGTGGATTTTTGCGCTGGCGGCGTTGAAGTTCTCGTATTCCAGTTCGCCTATCATTCCGCCGTCCATAGTGTAGCCGTAGTCGGCGCCGAATTTGCGCACGTCAAACTTGGATACTCCGCGCCCGATCTCCTCGTCGGGAGTGAAGGCTATCTTGACTTCTCCGTGCGGGAACTCCGGATGGTTCACGATATATTCGGCGGCGCACATTATCTCAGACACACCGGCTTTGTCATCGGCCCCCAGCAGGGTGGTGCCGTCGGTGGTGACCAGCGTCTGCCCCTTGTACTGCGCCAACTCGGGGAATTCCGCCACATGCAGCCATTTGTCGCCGCCCAGGAGTATGTCTCCGCCGTCGTAGTTCTTCACTATCTGCGGTCTGATGCCGTTGCCGGGGGCGTCGGGAGAAGTGTCCACGTGGGCTATGAAGCCCAGTTTGGGGATATCGCCGCCGCAGTTTGCCGGGATGGATGCCATCACATAGCCGTACTTGTCGAGGGTGGCTTCAATGCCCATCGCCTGCAGCTCGTCCCGGAGCTGCGAGAGCAGTTTGAGTTGCTTGGCGGTGGAGGGCTGGCTTTCGCTCTCCTCGCTCGATTGGGTGTCGAACGACACGTATCTCAAGAATTTGTCGAGTATCTTTTCCATAGATTATTCAGCTTTTTTGACTTTAAGGCAACTGTATATAAGGTAGAATATTATAAGCGCGTATGCCAGAATGGCAATTCCCTGGCCCGCAGTTGAGGCAGCCCACCTCGCATTGAAGGCGTCCACGCCGGCAAAGCGCAGCACTGCGCTCACCACGCCCATCAGCGCGCCGCCGGCAATGAATCCGGAGGCGAGCAGGGTTCCCTTCTCTTTGCGCGCCTCGTTGAGGGCGGCATCTTTGCTGCGGGTGCTCACAAACCAGCTCACAGCGCCGCCCAAGAGCAGCGGGAGGTTGAGTTCCATAGGGATAAACATACCCAGGGCAAAAGCCAGCGCGGGCACATTGAATAGGGTGAGCACAATGGCCAGCACGGCTCCGATGCCGTAGAGCAGCCACGGGGCGCCGCCGCCCGACATCAGCGGCTCTATCACGGCCGCCATCGCATTGGCCTGCGGGGCCACCAGGGCGTTCTCTCCGGTAAAGCCGTAGGTTTTGTTGAGCACTATTATCACGCCGCCCACAGTGGCCGCAGCCACCAGAGTCCCCAAAAACTTCCAGGTCTCCTGCACTTTGGGGGTCGTGCCCACCCAGTAGCCGATTTTAAGGTCGGTGACAAAGGCCCCCGCCATACTCAGGGCGGTGCACACCACGCCACCTATTATTAATGCGGCGGTCATTCCGGCGGTGCCGTTGAGCCCGGCCGCCACCATAATCACACTGGTCAGAATCAGGGTCATAAGTGTCATCCCGCTCACGGGGTTGGTGCCCACGATGGCGATGGCGCCTGCCGCCACCGTTGTGAACAGGAAGGCTATGATGCCCACCACCAGCAGTGCTATTATGGCCTGCCAGAGGTTGTGGATTACTCCGAAATAGAAGAACGCGAAGGTCACCAGAAGGGTCAGCAGCACCCCTGCCACCACAATCTTCATAGAGATGTCGCGCTGGGTGCGGATAGCCTCCGCCTCGTCCGCGCCCTTCTTGCCCTTGAACTCCTTGGCTGCGAGACCCACCGCCGACTTGATGATGCCGGCCGACTTGACGATGCCAATTATGCCGGCGGTGGCGATGCCGCCGATGCCGATGTGGCGCGCATAGGTGGTGAATATCTCCTCTGCGCTCATCTCGCCCACGGTGGCGGTGATTCCGGAGTGCATCAGGTCAATCACATCGGGCCCGAACACCAGATTCATCAGCGGGATTATCACCAGCCACACCAAAAACGAGCCGCAGCAGATTATGAATGCATATTTGAGCCCCACGATGTAGCCCAGACCCGCCACGGCGGCGCCAACATTGAGCTTGAGCACAACCTTGGCCTTGTCGGCCAGAGCCGCGCCCCAGGGGAGGATGCGGGTGGTGACCGTCTCCGACCACCAGCCAAACGTGGAAACTATGAAGTCGTAGATGCCGCCGATAAGGCCGCTTGCCAGCAGGGCCTTGGCCCCTTTGCCGCCGCTCTCGCCGCTCACCAGCACCTGAGTGGTGGCCGTCGCCTCGGGGAAGGGGTACTTGCCGTGCATATCCTTCACGAAATACTTGCGGAAGGGGATCAGAAACAGGATGCCCAGTATTCCGCCCAGCAGGGAGCTGAAGAACACCTTGGTGAAATCCACTGTGAGGGCGGGATATTTGGCCTGCAATATATATAGTGCGGGGAGGGTGAAGATGGCCCCGGCCACAATTGCGCCGCTGCAGGCGCCGATGGACTGGATGATGACATTCTCCCCCAGGGCGTTCTTGCGCTTGCAGGCGCTGGAAAGGCCCACCGCTATTATTGCGATTGGGATGGCCGCCTCAAACACCTGCCCCACCTTGAGGCCGAGGTAGGCTGCGGCCGCCGAGAAAATAATTGTCATAATCAGGCCGATCGAGACCGACCAGACATTTGCCTCCGGGTATTTTTTTGCCGGAGACATCAGCGGGGTGTATTCTTCCCCCGCTTTAAGCTCACGGTAAGCGTTTTCCGGGAGCGAAGCCTTGGTTTTCTGTGATTCTTCCATAATGTCTCAAAGATAGGCACAAATGTGTCAAATGAAAAAATATGAAAAAGAATAGCAGAAAAATTTGGAAGAAAGGAAAAGATGCTTACC
>CAVLDO010000027.1:0-12500 GCA_963662035.1 Bacteroidaceae bacterium
GTCCTTGTCGAGGTTGATGACCTTGGCATAGCAGCCGCCCTCGAGGTTGAACACGCCGTTATCATCCCAGCCGTGCTCGTCATCACCGATAAGCAGACGCTTGGGGTCGGTGGAAAGAGTGGTCTTGCCTGTACCGGAGAGGCCAAAGAAGATAGCGGTGTTCTTGCCCTCCATATCGGTATTTGCAGAGCAGTGCATAGAAGCGATGCCGTGCAGGGGGAGGTAGTAGTTCTGCATCGAGAACATACCCTTCTTCATCTCGCCGCCGTACCAGGTGTTCAGGATAACCTGCTCGCGGCTGGTGGTGTTGAAGGCAACGCATGTCTCGCTGTTGAGGCCGAGCTCCTTGTAGTTCTCGACCTTGGCCTTGGATGCGTTGTATATCACGAAATTGGGCTCGAAGTTCTCTAGCTCCTCCTCTGTGGGACGGATGAACATGTTGGTAACGAAGTGCGCCTGCCAAGCCACTTCCATAATGAAGCGGACTGCCATGCGGGTATCCTCGTTTGCGCCGCAGAATGCATCTACGACATAAAGGTCCTTACCGGAAAGCTCCTTTACGGCGATATCCTTTACTTTGCTCCAGACAGCCTCGCTCATCGGATGGTTGTCGTTCTTGTACTCTTCGCTGGTCCACCATACCTTGTCGTGGGAGTTTGCGTCATCCACGATGTATTTGTCTTTGGGGGAGCGGCCGGTGTAGATGCCGGTCATCACGTTCACCGCGCCGAGCTCAGTTTCCTTACCGGTCTCGTAGCCGGTCAGAGAAGGGTCAGTTTCTGCCTTGTAAAGCTCCTCGTAAGAGGGGTTGTACACGATTTTCCCCGCATTGGAGATACCGTACTTTGTCAAATCGATTTTTGCCATAGTTTTATGAAGAATTTTAATCAATAACCTATCTTATAATCCATTGAGGACTCCGGCGCGAAAATAAGTAAAAAATCTTTTGCGCGCGCTATCTTCACGCAATAATCGCGCCAATTTTCAGTGCTTTTCAAACTCCGCCACGGCGGCAGGCGTTCCAAGGTCGGATAGCTGCAGGCCGGGCACCTCCACCGCCTCTATCGAGTGCTCCACGCACATCTGCAGATAGAAATCTATTATGGAGAATTTTTCGGGCAGGGCGGCCATCTCCTTCAAAAGCGAAGCGCAGAACACGTGGATGCCCGAGAAGGCCAAAGGGCGGCAGCGCCCTGCCTCAGGCCCCGCGTACGGACTCTTGACCTCCCCCGTGGAGACATTAGTCCAGCCGCAGAGTCGGCCGTCATCGCCGAAGAGGAGATACCGGCTGGTCTTGCGCCCGCTCACCAGCAGCGAAGCCTCCGCCCGCGATGCGCTGCAGCGGGCGATGAAGTCCCTGTAGTCGAGATTGGATATTATATCCACATTGTGAATCAGAAAACGCTCCTGCCCCGCAAGAAGAGGCGCGGCGTGGCGGATAGCGCCCCCGGTGTCGCGCAGCAGGTCCCGCTCGTCTGATATGGCGATGTCCAGCCCGAAGTTGCGGTTGCGCCCGAGAAAGTCGATTATCTGGTCGCCGAAGTGGTGCACATTCACCACAAAACCTTCGCAGCCGGCATCGGAAAGAGTGCGCAGCGTCCGCTCCAGAAGGGTGACACCCCCCACCTCCACCAACGCCTTGGGGCGGCTGTCGGTGAGCGGGCGCAGCCGGCTGCCCATCCCTGCGGCAAGTATCAGCGCTTTCATTTGAGCCTGTTTTCTATCTTCAGCGCGGTATGCCGCACAATCACGTGCACATCAAAGTCGGCGGCCACGGCCTCGGCAAAGTGCTGCGCCAGATACACCGAGCGGTGCTGCCCGCCCGTGCAGCCGAAGCAGACCATCAGATGGGCAAAACCCCTCTCCACATACTTTCTGATATGTGGATAGACCTGCCCCTTGACCCTGTCAAGATAGACCAGAATGCCCCCCTCCTCTTCCAGAAAGTCGATTACATTGCGGTCAAGGCCGTTGGACTTCTTGTAGGCCTCGTAGCGGCCGGGATTCTCCAGCGCGCGGCAGTCATAGACATATCCGCCGCCGTTGCCGCTGGAATCCTGCGGCAGTCCCAATCGGTAAGAGAAGCTGGTGACCTCCACCGTGAGGCGGCTATCGGCCGGTTTCTCAACCCTTGTCTGCGAAGCCACCAGTGCGGAGAGCACCCTTTCAAGTTCCGGATAGGGGGCGCACACCCCGTCAAGCAACAGCTGCGCGGCATTCTCCAGCGCGTAGGGGACGCTGGCGATAAAGTGCCCCTTCTTCTCTATATAGCCGCGAAAGCCGTAGGCCCCCAACACCTGCAGGGTGCGAAGCAGCACAAACAGCCTCAGGCTGGCGCGGAAATCATCCGTATCCAGGTCGGCATAGGGCCTTGCCGCCACAATATATGTCTCCACAAGCTCATTTTTGAGTTCTGCCGGATAGCGCGCGGAGGCCTGATACACAAACGAGGCCACATCGTAGCACACAGGGCCGAGGCGTCCTCCCTGGAAGTCGATGAACCAGGGTTTGCCGCCGCAGAGCATCACATTGCGCGCCTGAAAGTCGCGATACATAAATCCGGTGGGGCACTTTGCCTCAAGTATGTCAGCGGCCAGATGCTCAAAATCGTCCTGCAGAGAGGTTTCATTGAACTGCACTGCAGTCAATTTGAGATAATCGTATTTGAAATAATTGAGGTCGAACATCACGCCTCGCCCGTCAAAAGAGCTCTGCGGATAGCACACGGAAAAGTCGAATCCTTCGGCACCGAGAAACTGCAGCGCGGGCAGGCAGGCGATGGTCTGCCGCAGCAGGCGGCGTTCCGGTTCCGAATAGTGTCCGGTGCCGCGTCCTTTAGCGATGGCGCCGTAGAGACTTTCGTCCCCGAGGTCGCTTTGCAGATATGCCATCGAATTATCAGAGGCGCAGAACACCTGCGGCACATTCAGCCCTTTGGAACGCAAGTGGGCGGCGATGGCGCAGAAAGCGCGGTTCTCCGCCTGAGAAGTGCCCGCCACCCCGACAGCGGAGCGGCCGTCTGCACAGGTGAGTCTGTAATATGAGCGATCGCTGCCCGCAGGGGTCAGCCTGTCGCAGGAGAGCGCATCACAACCGAAGCGATCCTTGAACAAATTCTTTAAAACTTCCACACTTAAATGATTTTAAGCCGCCCGCATAGTCTTGTCAGGGCTCACCTTGGCCACAAAGCGGCTCGTGAGCGAGAGAATCAGCATAATCGCCGCCAGCGCGGCTATGTCGGCAAGCAGTATATATCCTAAATTAATCTCGATAGGGACATATTTCACAAAATAGTTCTCCGGATCAAGAGCAAGTATCTTGAAATGCTTCTGCACGGCGCACAGTGCCACCCCCAGCGCAGTGCCTATCGCCAGCCCCCGGCCCACGATGTTCAGAGCCACATAGCCGAACACCCGGCTCACCCCGCGCGTGGTCATTCCCATAGCCTTTAGAAGGCCGATGGAAGAGATGTTGCGCAAAAGGATTATCAGCAGCGACGAAATCATATTGAACCCCGCCACGGCAATCATCAGCAGCAATATCGCCAGAGTATTGAAGTCCAGCAGGTTGAGCCAGTCGAACAGATTGGGGAACAGTTCCCGCACGCTGGTGGCGAAAAGGGGCGGGTCAGCGTCCAGCGACTCCTCGTAAATCAGGTTGCCGATCTCTTCCGCCACCCTGTCGGGGTCGGCGCCCCGCGAAGTCGCTATCTCCACCGTAGAGATTTCATTCTTGTCCCAGCCGGCGATGCGCTGCACCTGCCGGATATCGCAGAATATCATAGTGTTGTCAACATTCTCCAGCTGCGCGTCAAAAAGTCCGCCCACTTTGAAGCGGCGCACCTTGACCTCCTCCCCCACGAAATAGGCGGTGATTTCATCCCCTACTCCGACCCCCATCAGCTGCGCCAGCCGTTCCGCCATCAGGACATCGCCGCAGATGCGCGCGCCCAGGTGCGGAATCTCCCCCTGCGTAAGATTTTCTCTGAAAAAAGAGAAATTATAGAGAGAATCCACCCCCTTGAAGCGGGAGCCGAAGATGTTGTCGCCGGTCTTGAGAAGGCCGCTGCAGTAGGCCACGCGGGAGAGGCTCTCCACCCCAGGCACCGAGGCTATCTTGTCCAGGAAGGAGATGTCGTCGCTGAAGGGGAACCTCTCGTTTACGGGCGACTGCCCTGGAGATACCAGCGCCACGCTTCCCATAAACGCCGACGCTTTGGCCCGGATCTCGCTTTTGAAGCCCAGCAGCACGCACAAGGCAATCACTATCACAAAGATGCTGAGCGACACAGACACCAGTCCTATGGTGCTGCTCACCGAATCCATCCGCCTGCCGCCCGATTCGGCGCCGCTGCCGCGACGTATCCTGCGTGCTATGTACCGGTACACATTCATCACTTTTCCGAGACTAATTCGCGCATCTCCGACCAGCGCTCCAAAATATCGCTCACATACGCCGTGGTGGTCGCGCCAATGAATTTGTTGTTGGTGTCAAAGGTGGTCACCACCTGCTCCCAGTCGTTGGGGTCCTTGCCCTCGCCAAGCGCGTGGTTGCGGCACTGCTCTATCCGGGCATCGCCCGCATTGTAGCTGGCCAGGGCAAATTTAATCACATTGAGCGAATCCAGCCCCTCCTGGGCATACTTGTTCATAAGATATTTGAGATGCAGACTCCCGGCCCTGATATTCCCCTCCGGGCTGAACAGGTCGCTGACCCCATAGCGGGCCGCCGTGACATCGTTGAGCTGCATAAGCCCCTTGGCCTCCTTGTGCTCCGCTCCCACATAATACTGGCTCTCCTGATAAATGAGCGCTGCCAGCAGCAGCCAGTCGATGCCGGTGCGTTCCGCATTCTTCTTGATTATCTCGTCAAACGGCGACACTCTGCCCGCTGCGCCACTGCGGTAATTGCGGTAATGTCGCGCCACACTGCGATTGTAAAGGCGGCTGCCCACAAAATCATCTATCCAGAGATTCACCATCGGCAGCAGATTCTTGTCGCGGCTGCTGACCACCCAGCAGATGTTGTTGCGGATGCAGCGCGACACATAAAAGCTGTCGAATGCCGCCTGCGGTATCATTTTTTCCGGATGAGCCGCCACCAGAATGTCTATCTTGCCCTGCTTTAGGCTGTCCAGATAGGTAGAGTCGCACGAACCGGGGATTATCTCGATATCCGATGCGGCATAATCGCCAAAATAATTGAGCATATCGTAGCTGAACCCGAAGCCGCGCCCTTCGCTGCTCCCCAGCTTGCTGCTGAGCGCGATGGCGCAGCGCAGCGTGTCGCGGCAGAAGAGGAACTCCCCCCTGGTATCTTTCACCACCGCCTCCGGCTGCATTGGGGCAAAGGCAACCAAAACTGCGGTGAGAAGAGTTCTCGCCGCGGGACCGGCCACCCTGTTATTCCACATAGAACGGCCAGTAAATTCCGAATTTGAGGGCGGCGGTAGGGCGGATATAGTCCATTGCAGAGAAATAATCGCCGCGGGTGACGCTCTGCAGCACATTGCAATACTTCACATACACGCAGGCGCGCTTCCACTGGATGTTAACAAAGGCGTCCACATAGGGAGATGAACCCCACTTCTGCGAAGTCTGGTTGTAGAACACCCCGAGATCGGGCTCGTATGCCTGCAGGTAGTATTTGGTGTACATTATGCCGTTGGCCCCGACCTGCATGTCCATCACATTCTTAACCACGGGAAACTGCACATAATAGCGCAGGTTCAATGTCAATGCGGGCAGCGGCAGGGCGCTCTGGTCGGAAGAGGCCTGATAGAGCACCCTGTTGTCAAGATGCACCGGTCCCAACTTTATGTTTTCCGTGACATATGCCGACAGCACCGACACGGGCGACTCCGCCTGATAAATCTGCGTGTCAGCGCCGTAATAGGGCATATCTGTAAGCAGGGCATACCCCGCAAAAGCGGAGAAGTTCAGCCGGGGTATCGTCAGCAGGGCGGTTATGCGCGACTCGCTGTAGCGCACCAAGTCCTTGTCCCACTTGTGGTGGTTGAAATATACGCTCTTGAGAAAAGGATGCGGAGTTTTGGTGGCCGACTCAATGTGCGCCGTGAGATGGATGCCGTCCCGTATGGGGTAGAAAGAGAACCTGGCATTCCCCTGCAGGCTCAAATCGCCGGCATAGTATCCTGTAAGATTAAGCTTTGCCTGCGCATCCCAGGCAAAGTATTTCTTGAGCATACCGTCCACTCCGCCGTACACATAAGTGTTGAACTGGTTCTGATTGCCGGCCCCTGTGACGAACTGCTCCGGACTGAAACTGTAGAGCCGCAGCGACTGCGCTCCCGCTCCGGCGTGGATGGTGGATACTATCGCGTCCGGCGCAAAGGGCTGCAGCGACACGAAAAGCCTGTTTTCCAGCCGGCGCACCGCAAGCGAATCGTGACTGCTGGAGGCGTAAATGTTGAATTCGTTGTTGTAGAACTCCTTCTCTGAAGAGGATGTTATGTTGTCGGTGTAGAGTTTGGTGTACTTCGACAATTCAAAACTGTGGCCGATGTACATCACCGTCCCCTGCCCCACAGAGAGCGAGTCCCTGTCCTTGCGCAGAAAGTTCATCGGCACCGCCAGCGACTGCGTCAGAAACAGGGTGCGCCGCTTGAGCTTGCTGTCTGCGTCGGAGAGGTTTACCTCGATTGTCTTGGCATCCACGATGGTATCGGTGACCCAGAACACATCCTTCACGCCGCCGTTTTCTGCACGTGTCACGGTCTGCCCCAGATAGCCGAAATGCATCTCATACCGCTTGCCCAGGTAGTTGGAGCCTATGGAGAAGGTGCGGTTGTCGGTGCGCTCGTTAATCAGCATTCCGTTGCTGCCGTAGCGCTGGTAGGCGAATGTGAGGTTCAGCTCGGGGGTTATGTTCTGCGCGCAGAGCAGATTCAGATCCTGCTCCTCGCGGGAGCTGGTCGCAAAGGGGTTGCCCCAGTAGGAGAGCACGGTGTATGGGGACTTCACATTGTACATCGGCATCGTCTCCGGGGTGTAGGAATACGGCAGATAGTTGGTGAAGAAAGGGGCCACGTCAAAATCGACCCGGTTGAAGTAGTTAGTGTATAATGTGGCCGAGCCCGGAGTTCCAAGATAAACTGCGTCCGCATCCTTCTTAAAGAAGGGCAGGTCATAATAGTGATAGTTATATGAGGTGTCTATCGGCTGCAGCGTTATCTTGTTGGTGCTCTGGTCAAAATTCCACTTGAGACCGCGCTTGTAGCAGAGCGAGTCGGGCAACACGAACGTGGTGAGGATGCGCGGGGTGTTCTCCCTCACGCTGTCGCGGAAAGCCTTGTTGCGCTCCCGGGTCCACTGCCTGAATTCCCGTTTGCCGGGCAGGTTGGCCACTATGGAGTCGTTGTACTCGCGCATAAGTGTGTCCAGCAGCGGCAGGGTGGCGGTGTCCAGACTCCAGAAATAGCGGGTCAGCGTGTCCAGCTGCCAGCGCAGACGCTGCGTGGCGCAGGTGTCCATCACCGGCAGGCTGTCGGGCCCCATCAGCGGCGCCCCCACGGAATCGACCTTATATAATACTGTATCGGAAATTATCGGATTCCCAAAATGATCGGCCCTCGGGAAACGGAGCCTGCGGCCCTCTGCACTGCAGAAGAGCACCAGCAAGAAAGATAGTATCAGAAGAGCTCTTTTCACCCTTTAAATCAAGAAGATTTGACTTATCCCGCAAAGATAAGATAAAAATGGTTAATTTCGCCTTATGAAAAAGTTTAGTTTGACCGTTGTGCTGGCGCTTGTCAGCATATTTTGTGCCACCAGTCTTGGGGCACAGTCGCTCCGCGAGGAGTTTGAGAAGCTGCCCTCTGTCCGCAAGGTAGAGGTGCTTGACAAAGGTGAATTCAGCGAGAAATATCTGCTGTGGTTCGAGCAGCCAGTCAGCTACAGAGACCCAGGCAAGGGAACATTCCTGCAGAGGGTCTTCGTGGGCAACGTGTGCCGCGACTCATCCACGGTGATTGTGGCGGAGGGCTACAATGCCGACTACGCATCCCGCTCCCGCTATCGCGAAGAGCTCTCGCGCATCTTCAACCTGAACAATGTGGTGGTGGAGCACCGCTTCTTCGCCCCTTCCGCGCCGGAAGAGTTAGACTGGAAATATCTCACCGCGCACAACGAGGCGCGCGACCTGCACCGCATCGTTTCCGAGCTCAAGAGCATCTACCCATCAAAGTGGATCTCCACCGGCATCAGCAAGGGCGGGCAGAACTGCACTATTTTCCGCGCCTTCTATCCCGAGGATGTGGACATCACCGTGGCTTATGTGGGGCCCTTCTGCCGGGCGGTGGAAGACGGTCGCCACGAACCTTTCCTGGCCAGCAACGGCTCCTGCGAGGCCGACCGCGATGCGATACGGGGCTTTCAGGAGGAGTTCCTGCGCCGGCGGGAGACTCTGCAGCCCAAGCTCGATTCGCTGTGCAAGGCCAACGGATACACCTTCCGCATACCCATCAGCGAAGTCTATGACTTCTGTGCGCTGGAGTTCTCGTTCGCTTTCTGGCAGTGGGGGACGCCTGTCTCGACCATTCCTGCAAAAGACGCCGGCGACGAAGAGTATCTCAACTATATGTGCACCGTGAGCGGTCCCGACTATTGGCAGAGGGAGAATCCTCACCTGCCCTTCTTTGTGATGGCGGCCAAAGAGCTGGGTTATTACGGCTATGATGTCGAGCCCTTCAAAGACCTGCTGACCATCGGGAGCGCGGAGGGCTATCTGCACCGCATATTCCTTCCCGATGATGCCAAGGACATCAAGTTTGACAAGCGGCTGAGCCGCAAGATGGAGCGCTTTCTCAAGCACAACAAGTGCGACATCGTGTTCATCTACGGCGAGTACGACCCCTGGAGTGCAGCCCGCGCAGGCGACAGACATTCAGGCTCCAACTACATCTTTATCCAGCCCGGCGGCAGCCACCGCGCCCGCATAGGCACATTTGACCAGGAAAAACAGAAAGAAATCAAGGGTATTATCGCGGGATGGCTTTACGAGTAGTCAAAAGATTCGGAAAATGAAAAAAGGCGGCTTTTCAGCCGTCTTTTTTTTGTCGGGAAGAGGTGACTCGAACACCCGACCTCTGCGTCCCGAACGCAGCGCGCTAGCCAACTGCGCCACTTCCCGATTCGGGATTGCAAAGATAGCAATGTTTTCGTAAATACATAATTTTAATGGGGATAATCCTTGCCGTCGATACTCGATATGCGAGCCTCTCCCTGTCCGGGAAGCGGCTCGTAAACAATGACCTCCACTCTCTTTTTATTGCTGTCGACACATTCATAGCGATAGTTCGTTCCGGCCACAACCTGGCGGGAAACCTTGAGAGGTTTCAACTGCAAGTCAGCGTGCAAAAGAACGACCGCCTTGAAGAGCGAATCTTCTTCTGCAGTAAGTTTTGTGCTCTTGTCGAATGCACCCGTCATTTGAATCTTTGTATTGCCGGCGCACGATGCAAAGCCGATGATTATGGCGGCCGCCAATATCTTTGATTTGTTGTTCATTGAGTGTGTCTTATTTAATATTCGTTATTTACCTATAGCATATCTTACGCCCACGTTGAAATTAAAATTCAGCGGCTTCTCCTTGTAGATGGTTTGCAGCGGGCTTCTGTCGTCGAAATAAAAGTTCACGCCCGGCTCCGCATAGATGCCTATATTGTCAAGCACGTCAAGCTGCACGCCGAGAGCCGCCCCTACAGACATTTGCAGAGGTCTATAGTCTATGCCAAGCCGCTCTGTCTTCTTTGTCGTATTGGTGAGAACATACTCCTTGGTGACATCCCCTGATACGCATTTCTCTACAAGCACGCCCGCCGAGCCATATAGCTTGAGCCTTCCGTATGAGCAGGCATTATATTTCAGATTGACCGGTATTCCCAGATAATTCAGTTTTTGCTCGCCAATAAAGTAGTTTTCTTTTGTCCCGTCTTTCATATCTGAACACAGACGCGTAAATGTCAGTCCGCTTTCAATGCTCCAATGCTCATTAAATGCATATTCCGCTTTGAGAGCTACACGCACGGGCAAACGGTGTGTGTATTCAGTCTTCACATCCCGGCCCTGATTGTAGATGGTGATGCCAATCATCGGGTCGTCTTCCCAATCGGAGCCGTCCGCTCCGGCGGCAACGACGGGGTATCCGGTAGATGTTATGGTCCTTGACGCACCCGTCGCTCCGGTTGCACTTGTACTTACCATCCAACGGGACGATGCGGATGCAGATGCACTGCGCCTTGCTTCGGCTTTAAGAGGATAAGCGGTGCCCTTGTCTCGTGCCGCCGTGTTTTCCTTACCGCCGGCCGCATCAGTCTGCCTCGGGCCATCCGCGTCTGCCTCCCCTATGTTGCCTGTCGCCGTTTTCAAAGTGTTTAGGGCATCCGCATATAGCAGGGTTGCGGATGCTGGTGCTGGTGCGGGTGCTGGTGCGGGCGCGGGCGCGACCGTATCGAATGCCGGTTTGCTTGCCGGTTTGCTTGCCGTAGACGTCCTCTGCTGCATCGTAGTTTCGACCTCCGATATATCGTTGCCTGCGTCGGCAGCAATGGAGCTGTTGCCAGAGGGCTTTGCCGCCGCACGGTCTGTCTGTACTTTCGCTATTTCAGATGGCTTCTGCCCGATTTGCGCATATTCGCAATATATTGCATAACCTGCAAGCAGAACGGCACTTGAGGCTGCCGCTACATACGCGATGCGCCTCAAATTGCCGGCCCCAGAAGATTTACCGCCGCGCCTATAGCCACCATTCACATCTGCCATCTCCTTGCGGATGTCCTCCAACAGCCCCTGCGGCTCATCCTTCTGATAACTTCCCAGGCGGTCGTGCAAGTCTTTTTGCCAATTGTTTTTCATAAGTCAAATGGAATTGATGGTTCTGTATTGCATTATCTTCTGGGCCAGCATCGCCTTGGCTTTGTGCAGTTGTGAGGCCGACGTGCTCTCCTTTATGCCAAGCAGAGATGCTATCTCCTTGTGGCTTTTGTCATCGATGACATAGAGATTGAACACGGTGCGGTATCCATCGGGCAATTCACGTATGAACCGGTACAGCACATCGGTCGGTATATCCTCCGTCTCCATGCTGTCGCCGTCTGCAATATTGATATCCGCCTTGTCAATACTGGCAAAAGACAACCGGCTGCTGTGGCGGACAAACTTCAGCGTCTCATTGAGCGTAATCTTTGCCATCCAGGCTTTCAACGACCCCACACCCCGATATGTAAAACGGTCCAGGGAAGAGAAGATCTTGATGAACGACTCCTGCAGTACATCCTTTATATCCTCATCTTCTGCAATGTAGCGAGAGCAAAGGGCGGACAGGTATCGCACATACCTGTGATAAATCCACTCGGTGGCAACGCTGTCGCCATCGAGCGCTTTTCGCAGAATACGTTTCTCTTCTGTCTCTTTTCCGAATGTTATGCCGAACATAATGGATATAGGTCAAAAGCTCCGGATGACCTTCTTGGCACAGTTTAATTGTCGAGTACTCGCATTGCGTTAAATAAAAATCTTCAGAAATTCCTGTCCGGACGAGGGCGCTGCGTCACAGGAGATTGAGGTGACAGGGTGCATCTTGAGCTGCAGCTCGGCTGATTTTTTACCACTGAACGACAGCCAATTGAGTTTTATCTTCACTTCTTTGGGATGCTCCTCCCATAATGAGTTAAGGTCAAAGGAGACAAGTGCATCGCCCAAATTTCCATAGGTCTCTCCCATAGCATTATGCCGGATATCGAACTCATAAACATTATCAGCATTTACACCGCTCACAAGATTAATGGTATGCTTGGCAGAGCCTCCCCATAATGTGCGTATGCGAAGCGTGAGGTAGCCATCCTCGGCGACTGTCACCCAATCTTTTACAATTTCTATAGGATCATTCCCAAACAGCGTCTCATCCTCGGAGCCCTTCGATGCCACAGGTTGTTTCGTAAGAATACTGTCAATCCAGTTTACATACACACGCTGCTTGCCATCAACTTTGAGGCTTTCTTCTATAGTATAATTCACTAAAGCCCGCACATTCTTATCTCCAAAAGGCGAGGCTTTCATATTGGTCGCTACAAGCAGTGTCGATTCGTCAAGCTGCATAAAAAATTCTTCAGAAGAAGTAGGATACACCGTTACCAATGCAGTAGCGCGATTCATCACTGCATCGTGATCAGAAAGATCGCATGAATTCAAGAAGAATGCACAGGCAGACAAGCCTATTGCCAAAATTGCTTTGTTTACAATTTTCATAATCTTTGCTTATTTGTTTTTTGTCCCTTAAATCAGACTCACGGCAGAATCTTGCCTGTAAAAAGTATTTTTATTTAAGCCCACAAACAAAAAAAGTCCCGGCTGAACATTCAGCCGGGACTTTTGGAAGGTGGCGGCTACCTACTCTCCCACATGGTATCGCAGTACCATCGGCGCAAGCGAGCTTAACTTCTCTGTTCGGGATGGGAAGAGGTGGATCCTCGCCGCTATAAC
>CAVLDO010000028.1:0-12104 GCA_963662035.1 Bacteroidaceae bacterium
TCGACGGCGACTGGAGACCGATGATGGAGTACATCTGCCGGCAGTATCACGACACCACCTCAGTGCGCAGCCTCATCGAGGGAGAGAGGAACATCCAGGGATTTATGACGGCATATTTCAGCCTCAGCCCGTATTACCTCACCAACCCGGAGGTGGAGCTCAACCACGGCTACTGCGACTTCTTCCTGATGCCGGACTTCCACCGCTGCGAGACCACCGCCCACGCCTACATCGTGGAGCTGAAGTATCTCAAGACGGACGCAACCGAAGAGACTGCGCAGAAACAGTGGGACGAGGCCGCAGAGCAGATTCGCTGCTACGGCAAGGGAGACAAGGTCAAGGCCCTCTGCGGCAATGCCGCGCTGCACCTGATCGTCGCCCAGATCAAAGGCTACGAACTGCACCGGCTGGAAGAAATTCTGTAATCTGACTTTTCGGCGGGCACTGAGAAAATCCAACCAAGGAGGTAAAAAACGGCAACGGGGCAGTCAGCTGCAGCGCAGGGCGTCCACCACATTGAGCGATGCCGCCCGCTTTGAGGGCAGGGCGCAGGCGGCGACACCCACCGCTATGCAGATTCCCTGCGAGAGGAGTATCCAGTCCCAGGGGATGCTGAAACGGGTGCGGGCCAGCGCCGATACTGCGTTGCCGCAGAGTATCCCCGCCAGCGTGCCGATAATGCAGCCCGCCTCGCATATGAGCACCGCCTCGGTGATGAAAGAGGCGCGGATGTCCCGCGCGCGGCCACCCACGGCCCGCCGGAGACCCACCTCGCGGGTCCGCTCCGCCACGCACACCAGCATAATGTTGGCCAGCGCCACAGCCGCGCCGCAGAGGGTCAGTAAGCCGATGAGCAGCGCAATCATAGAGAGGCTGCCCCCCAGATTCTCGATCTCGCGCACGGCGGCGCTCCCCTCCACAATCTCGAAGTCGGTCTTTTCCCCATCGGGGACGTGGCGGATGCGCCGCAGCAGGGCTTCGGCCTGCCGCAGGACATTCTCCGAATCCTTTCCGGCGGGCAGGGTCAGCTCTATGGCGCAGGCCGAACTCTCCGGCATCATTGCGGGGACGGCGGTCTCCAGCGGGATGTAGATGGTGTTGTCGGCGAGAGCCCCCAGCAGCGACGACTGCTTTGTGGCGATGCCGGCCACGGCGAATGCCCGGCCGCCGATGCTCACGGTCTGGCCCACGGCGCTGCGGCCGCTCTTTTTCTCCAGAGTGGAGGCGGCGCTCTTGCCCAGCAGGCACTCGCCGGAGTGCGGCGTGCGCCCTTCCCCTATCTCAAGGCCGGAGGCGGCGAGCCAGTCTCCCGAGGCGGCCATCACTGTGGTCTGCGGTGCAAAGCGTCCCTGTGCGTATGAGGCGGCGGTCGTTAGCGGCAGGTAGGCCGTAACGGCGCAAGCTCCCGTGTGGCGGACGGCGAATTCGGCCGCCTGGGCGCAGGTCAGCGGCGCCGCTTCTTTTTGAGAACTGCGCAGCGAGCTGAACGTGACCCTCTCGGCATTGGTGCCGAAGGTGGCGGCAAGCAGGCTGCCCAGACAGTCTATGGCGGTTTGCGAGCCCACCAGGCAGGTGATGCCCAATGCCACTATTGTCACGGTGAGTGATGAGCGCAGCCGGCTGCCGGATACGGCCTGTCTTGCGATGTGGATGTTGTCGGAAATGTAAGAAAATCTCCCCTTCATTGCGTTCCCTGATGTTTCGCCTTGGTTAATGATGCCTATTGGAGGAAGTGCGCGTTCCGGCGAAACATAAGCGAACGCACAGCGATGATTACCCCAACCCTAAATCCCTTCCCCCGGGAAGGGACTTGCTATCGGCACAAGTGCCTTAAAATGTTTCGCCTTGGTTAATGATGCCTATTGGCGGAAGTGCGCGTTCCGGCGAAACATAAGCGAACGCACAGCGATGATTACCCCAACCCTAAATCCCTTCCCCCGGGAAGGGACTTGCTATCGGCACAAGTGCCTTAAAATGTTTCGCCTTGGTTAATGATGCCTATTGGCGGAAGTGCGCGTTCCGGCGAAACATAAGCGAACGCACAGCGATGATTACCCCAACCCTAAATCCCTTCCCCCGGGAAGGGACTTGCTATCGGCACAAGTGCCTTAAAATGTTTCGCCTTGGTTAATGATGCCTATTGGCGGAAGTGCGCGTTCCGGCGAAACATAAGTGAACGCACACAAAAACTGACCACCGAAGATAAGAATAAAATCGGCGGTCGGCAATATGTTCCGTTAAAAATTCTAGTCCAAGGCGTAGCGCAGCTCGCCGTCTACGAAAGTGTCGTGCACGATGAAGTTGTCGTCGATGAGCGCCACATCTGCAGTGAAGCCGGTCTCGATGCGGCCCACATTGCGGTAACCGAGGCTGTGTGCGGCGTTGAGGCTCGCGGCGCGCACCGTCTCGCTCAGCGGCAGGCCGGTGAGTCCCATCACATTCTTGAGGGCGACGTTCATCCGCAGCACGCTGCCGGCAAGGGTGGCGTTCTCTTTGAGGCGGGCGGCGCCGTTGAATACCATCACAGGCAGGCCTCCGAGGTCATACTCGCCGTCGGGCATACCTGCAGCGCGCATCGCATCGGTAATCAGAATCATATGGTCGATGCCCTTGACCTTGAACGCCAGCTTTACCATATCGGGGCCGCTGTGCAGCAGGTCGCAGATCATCTCGGCAAACACGTTGCTGTGCAGCAGACCGGCCCCCACAAGCCCGATTTCGCGGTGGTGCAGCGGACTCATCTGGTTGCAGAAGTGGGTCAGGTTGCGCAGGCCCTTGGCGTAGCAGCGGTAGAACTCGGCGTACTTGGCCGCGCTGTGGGCCGCGCTGGGCACTATGCCCATAGCCAGCAGGGCGGTAACAAAGTTGTCGCCGCCCGGCAGTTCGGGGGCGAAGGAGACCTTGTGGATGGGGTATATCGCATTCAGGCGCTCCACCAGACTGATGTCGGGCATCCGCACAAAGGCGGGGTTCTGCGCCCCGACCTCGCTCGGGTTCACAAAAGGGCCTTCCAAATGCGCGGCGGGCATCTTGACCCCCTTGCCGTTGTATTTGGCAAATGAGCAGAAGGCATCGCTCAGCGCCTCCTCCGACTGGGTCAGGGTGGTGGGGAGCATCATTGTGACGCCCTCTTTGAGCTTGTTGAGGCCGATGGTGTCGACCCCCTGCGCAATGCCGTCGGTAAAGTCGCAGTTGTTGCGGCCGTGGCAGTGGATGTCAATCATACCGGGGATGGCTGTGAGCCCCTCGCCCTTGATTGTGAGGTCGGCGGCGGGCAGGCTTTCGCCCGGGGTCAGAATGCCGTAGATGATGTTGTCTTGAAAAAGAATGCTTCCGTGTTTGATTTCGAATCCTGGGGAGGCGATGTTGCAGTCTTTGATGAGTGTGCGCATTTCCTATGCGGTTTTTGATGCGGCAAAAATAATATTTTTTAAATTTTAATTCCGTAAATTTGCGCCTTAAACCTCATTAATCGATATAAAAAATGTACAAGGGAAAATCCAACCGCAGTGATGCGTCCGCCCCTGAGAGAAATGCAGCCCAAGGGAGACGCTTTGCCGGCGAAGGCCGTTCCTACGGGCGGCGAAGCGAAAGCGGCGAAAGCCGCGGCAATTATGGTCACCGCTCCCGTCGCCAGGGTGGGGACTCCGAAAACCGATTCGGCGGCAATGGCCGCACTTATGACAGAAACCGCGCCTACGGCAGAAGCGGCAGCGATGGCGGCCGCGGCGAAGGCTTCGGCAATGGCGGCTACAGGAGCCGCGAAGGGGGCTACGGAGCTCCAAAAGGCGCATCCGGCAAAATAGGCAATGGCCAGAGATATGGCCGGAGCTATGAAGATAGTTATGGCCGTGGCGGCGGCAAAACAGGCGGCCGTGGCGGCTTTGACCGGGACGCGCGCAGAGGCGGCAGCGATGCCGGCAAGTTCCCAAGCGGCCACAAGTTCAACTCCGGCAGGCCCGGCGGCGCAAAGGCGGAGAATTCCCCTGCAGTGGAAATCAAACACTGCGTGTATGCCAAGAGCCCCGCGAGGGGCAAATATTATTCCCCTCTGAAAAACAAACCCATCCCCCGCAAGGGCGAGGACGAAGAAATCCGCTTGAACAAGTTCATAGCCAACTCGGGAGTCTGCTCCCGCCGCGAGGCCGACACTTACATACAGGCGGGCGTGGTGAGCGTGAACGGCACCGTTGTGACCGAGCTCGGCACCAAGGTCAAGCCCGGCGATGATGTCCGCTTCAACGGAGAGCGGCTCAAGGGGGAGCAGAAGGTCTATCTGGTGATGAACAAGCCTAAGAATTATGTCACCACCATGAGCGATCCCCACGCCGAGCACACTGTGATGGAACTCATCACCAAGGAGAAATGTCCGCAGCGGATATTCCCGGTGGGTCGGCTTGACAAGGCCACCACGGGCGTGCTGGTGTTCACCAACGACGGCCCTCTGGCCGAGAGGCTGATGCATCCCGCATTCGAGACCAAAAAGATATATCAGGTCGATCTGGACAAGAATCTCAAGGCCGGCGACTTCAATGCGATTCTCGAAGGGGTCACCCTGGAGGACGGGGAAATCCACGCCGACGCCCTCTCCTATCTGGAGGAGTGCCGCAGCCGCGTGGGTATCGAAATTCACAGCGGCCGCAACCGCATCGTGCGCCGCATCTTCGAGCATTTCGGCTACAAGGTCAAAAAGCTCGACCGCGTCTATTTCGCAGGCCTCACCAAAAAGAACCTCAAGAGGGGGCAGTGGCGCTTTCTCACCCGTGACGAGGTCAACTTCCTGATGATGGGAGGCGAGCGTTAGTATGGCAGAGACAGCACACAGGTCGGGCTTCGTGAACATAGTGGGCAACCCCAACGTGGGCAAGTCCACCCTTATGAACGCCCTGGTGGGGGAGAGGCTCTCCATTGTCACGGCCAAGGCGCAGACCACCCGCCACCGCATTATGGGCATCGTGAACGGCGATGACTATCAGATAGTGTATTGCGACACACCCGGCATCCTGCACCCCAAATACGGGTTGCAGCAGAGTATGATGGACTTTGTGGATGCCGCCATCGGCGATGCGGACGTGATTCTGTATGTGACCGATGTTGTGGAAAAGCCCGACAAGAATGAAGAGTACATCACCCGCCTGGCCGGTGTATCCTGCCCCGTGGTGCTGGTCATCAACAAGATAGACAAGAGCGACCAGGAGAGCGTGAACGCGCTGGCCCTGTGGTGGCGCTCCCGCCTGCCCAAGGCGGAGATTTTCGCCGCCTCGGCCCTGGAGCAGTTCAACGTGCGGCAGATATTCTCCCGCATAGTGGAGCTGCTGCCCGAGAGTCCCGCCTGGTACGACAAGGATGTGTTCACCGACCGCAGCCTGCGCTTCTTCGCCTCCGAAATCATCCGCGAGCGGATACTGGAGAACTACGACAAGGAGATTCCCTACTGCACCGAGGTCGTGATAGAGGAGTTCAAGGAGGGGGCGGAGCGCTATGACATCCGCGCCGTGATAAATGTGATGCGCGACTCGCAGAAGGGGATAATAATAGGCAAGAAGGGGGCTGCGCTCAAGAAGACCGCTACGGCGGCCAGAATGGAGATGGAGCACTTTTTTCAGAAAAAGGTGTTTCTGACGGTATTTGTAAAGGTAGAGGAGAACTGGCGCGATGACAAGCGTATGCTGCGCCGGTTCGGATATATACAGGATTAGCGATTTATGAGCGAAGACAAAGACGACATCAGACTTGGGATGGAGGAGCCTGCCTCCTCGGAGCAGGAAAAGAAGGCGGCCGAGAGCCAGCCTTCGCGCAAGGAGCAGAAGTTCAATCGGGTGATAAACGCCGGGGAGAACCGCTACAAACTGCCCGGAATGTTCAAGGACTGGTTCCTTGACTATGCCTCCTATGTGATGCTGGAGAGGGCCGTGCCCTACATAGAAGACGGTCTGAAGCCGGTGCAGCGCCGCATTCTGCACACCCTCAAGCTAAACGAGGACGGCAAGTACCACAAGGTGGCGGGAATCGTGGGCGACACGATGAAATATCACCCCCACGGCGACGCCTCCATCTACGATGCTCTGGTTTCGATACAGCAGAAGGAGCTGCTCATAGACGGGCAGGGAAACTGGGGCAACATACTCACCGGCGACAAGGCGGCCGCGATGCGCTACATCGAGGCCAAGCTCAGCAAATTCGCCCTTGAAGTGGTATATAACAAGAAAATCACCGAGTGGGAGTATTCTTACGACCGCAACAATCTGGAGCCGGTGTGCCTGCCGGTCAAGTTTCCGCTGCTGCTGGCCCAGGGCACAATGGGCATCGGCGTGGGGTTGCGCGTGGAGATTCTCCCGCACAACTTCAACGAACTGATAGACGCCTCAATAGCGGCGCTGCGCGGCCTGGAGGTGGAGATATATCCCGACTTTCAGACGGGAGGCGTGGCCGACTGCTCCAAATACAACGGCGGCCAGAGGGGAGGCCGCGTGAGAGTGCGCGCCACCATCACCAAGCGCGACAAGCGCACCCTGGTGATTGAAGACATCCCCTACGGCGAGACCACCGGCAGCGTGATAGCCTCCATAGTGGCGGCCAACGACCGGGGCAAGATCAAAATCAAGAAGGTGGACGACTACACCGCCGAGAAGGCGGAGATAGTGATACAGCTGGCTCCCGACATCTCGCCCGATAAGACCATCGACGCCCTCTACGTATGCACCAAGTGCTCCGTGTCGCTCTCTCCCAACGCCGTGGTGATAAAAGACGGCCGTCCGGAGTTTATGAGCGTGAACGACATTCTCAAATACAGCGCCTTCCACACCCGCGACCTCTTTGAAAAGGAGTTGCACGTGACCCTGGGCGAGCTGGAGGATGACTGGCACAAGATTTCGCTGGAGAAGATATTCTTTGAGAAGAAGATATACCGGGTGCTGGAAAACGATGCCATCACCTGGGAGGCCCAGGTGGCCGATGTCACTGCCGAGATGAAGAAATACGAGAATCTCGTCAAGCGCGCCATCACCTCCGACGACATTCTGATGCTGGTGGAAAAGCCGGTGCGCAAGATTTCCAAGTTCGACATAAAGGCCGCCGACGAGAAGCTGCGCGGCATAGAGAGTCAGATGCAGCAGATACTCTACAATCTGGACCACCTGACCGACTACACCATAGAGTATTTCAAGAATCTCAAAAAGAAATACGGGGCCGCCTTCCCGCGCCGCACCCGTCTGGAGGAGTTCGAGACCATCCAGGCGCAAACGGTGGTGGTGGCCAACTCCAAGCTCTACTGCAGCAGGGAGGAGGGCTTTGTGGGCACCGACCCCAAGAAGATGGGCAGCCCCGAATATATGTGCGACTGCTCTGACATAGACGACATAATAGTGTTTATGCGCAACGGCGACTATATAGTGAACACCGTCAAGGACAAGGACTTTGTGGGGACAGACATCATCTATGCCGGCGTGTTTAAAAAGGGCGACGAGCGCACCACCTACAATGTGATCTATCGCGACGGCAAGGCCGGCCCCTACTATGTCAAGCGCTTTGCCGTGAAGGGGATAACCCGCGGCAAGATGTACAACCTCGCCCAGGGCAAACCGGGCAGCCGCGTGGAGTGGTTCACCGCCAACGGCAACGGCGAGGCGGAGACGGTCCGGGTATATTTCCGCAACCGTCCCGGCATCCGCAAGACTTCCGACACCTACGATTTCGCCGCCCTGGCCATCAAGGGGCGCGCCAGCCGGGGCAACCTGCTCACCCGCAACCCCATCCAGCGCATACAGCTCAAGAGTCAGGGCATCTCCACCATCGGCGGCAAGGAAATTTGGTACGACGAGGACATCCAGCGGCTCAACGACGCCGGCCGAGGCATTTCTCTGGGCGAGTTCCAGCAGAACGAGAAGATTCTGGTGGTGCTATCCAACGGCAACTATTACACCACATCGTTCGATCTTAGCAACCGCTATCAGGGGGATATCATCCGCATAGAGAAGCTTGACACCGCCGCCGTCTATTCCGTCACCTATTTCGACAAGGAGACCGGGTGCTGGTATATCAAGCGCTTCAGCTTTGAGACGAGCGACAACAGGGAGCAGTGCTTCATAAGCGAGGCTCCCGGCTCAGTTCTGGGCGACATCTGTCGTGACACCTACCCCCGCATGGAGCTTACCTTCGCGGGCAAGAACGCCTCCCGCGAGCCGGAGATTGTGGATGTGGCGCAGTTTATCGGCAAGAAGGGCTACAAGGCCAAGGGGCGCCGCGTGAGCACCAAGGAGGTGGAGAAGGCGGTGTTTGTGGAGCCTTTTCCCGAACCGGAAATCGTGCCCGAGGCGGAGGCGGAAGAGGATGTGATAACCCTTCTGGACGGCGGCGATGCTCCTGCAGCTGCAATGGTGAGCGAAGAGGAGGCGCGCCGCATTCTCAACGAAAATTCTGCCGCAGCCGAGGCCTCGGGGGATGATTCCGACGAGGACGGCCCCATCGAACTCACGCTGTTTTAAAAACCCGGGCTTGTGATAATTGCGCTGACAGGTTTTATGATGTGCGGCAAGAGCACCTACGGGCGCGAACTTGCCCGCATCGCTGCGCGCGAATTCATAGACCTGGACGATGTGATAGAGGAGGGGGTCAGCGCCGGCGAAATCATCCGCGCCAAAGGGGAGGAGGTTTTCCGGCAGGAGGAGACCGCCGCCCTCAAGCGGGTGCTGGAGGCCGGGAAGGAGTTCGTTCTGGCTCTGGGCGGAGGCACCGTGGTGCGCGAAGAGAACCGCGCGCTGCTGCGCCGCCATTGCCGCACAGTTTGGCTCCGTGCGCCTCTTCAAGAGACCGTGTTCAACCCGGAGTGGGCTCATCTGACGGCCCTCAGGCCGCTGCTGGGCGATCGAGCGCGCACAGAGGCTCTCTACCGCTCCCGCATCCCCGCCTACAGCGCCGCAGCCGACATCATTGTGGACACCGCCGGCAAGAGCCCCGGCGATGTGATTGCGGAGCTGGTTGCGAGCTTGGGCCGCCCGGACATCCCGGGGAGATAGATTGTCTTGATAAGTCCCTGAGGACATTTCGGCTGAAATCAGGGCAGAAGCCGGGCGGGAGGAGACCATGTCTTATGGGCGGCATAGACGTTGATTCCATTAAAGTCGGGCACAAATCTGCATCTGATGGCTGCCGGACAGGTTGTGCGTAATCAAATATCTTGGCAACTGTCGCTTTAAGGCTGTCGAAACAAAGAAATCAAAACTCTGCGCCCGCTATGGCCATTGTGGACCACATTTGAAGACCAACAAAAAAAGTCGGCGGAAAGCCGACTTTTTGTGCCCAGAACAAGATTTGAACTTGCACGCCATAAAAACAGGCACTACCCCCTCAAAGTAGCGTGTCTACCAATTTCACCATCTGGGCAGGTATCCCTTTGGGGACAGCAAAGGTATGCTAAATTTTTAATTAACCAAAGATTTTTCAAATATTTTCATTTTCGACCCTCAAAGGTTATCTTTGGCCTCCATAGAAAGACTATCAATAATATACACAAAATGATCAGGATTGACAATGGCGGGTGCAGCGCATTCGCAAAAAAAGAGCAGATGGACACCTATCTGCAGAAGGCTCTGGAAGGGTTTGACACCCTCGAGGGCGGAAAAGGTGCAGGCAACGACTTCATTGGTTGGAACCACCTTCCCTCCAGCATCACAGACGCCACGCTCAATGAATACAAAGAGGTTGTCGAGCGGTGGAAAAAGATGAATGTGGATCTGGTGGTCGTGATCGGCATCGGCGGCAGCTATCTCGGCGCCAAGGCCGCTCTGCACGCCCTCAGCCACAGCTTTCTTCCCGGCAGCGGAATGCAGGTGGTCTTTGCCGGCAACAGTCTCAGCGAGGATTATCTCGCGGAGCTGATGGACTTGTCAAAGGGGAGGAATGTGGCCTGCGTGGTCATCTCCAAGTCCGGCACAACCACGGAGCCCGCGGTGGCCTTCCGCATTGTAAAGCAGCATATCGAGCAGACCTACGGCGGCGAGGCTTCGCAGCGCATAGTGGCTGTGACCGACCGCAGCCGCGGCGCGCTCAAGACCCTTGCCACCGCAGAGGGCTACACCACGTTTGTGATTGAGGACAACATCGGCGGCCGCTTCTCGGTGCTGACTCCGGTGGGCCTGCTGGCGATCGCCCTTGCGGGCTATGACATCAGCGCGATGGTGCGCGGCGCCCAGGAGGCGGAGAAGGTGTGCGGCCAGCGCAGCGAAAACAACCCCGCAGTGCAGTATGCCGCCCTGCGCAATATGCTCTACAGCGCCGGCTACAAGACAGAAATCCTGGTGAACTACAACCCCAAGCTGCTCTATCTCTCGGAGTGGTGGAAGCAGCTCTACGGCGAGAGCGAGGGTAAGGACGGCAAGGGAATTTTCCCCGCAAGCGTGAGCAACACCACCGACCTGCACTCTATGGGGCAGTATATCCAAGAGGGCGAGCGCACTCTGTTCGAGACTGTGCTGCACGCGGCTTCCTGCAGCCGCGAGGTGCGCATCCCCGGCGACAAGGACAATCTCGACAGCCTCAACTATCTGGCGGGACGCCGTGTGGAGGAGTGCAACGAGAGTGCTATGACTGCTACCATAATGGCCCACATCGATGGCGGTGTGCCCCAGATCAAAATCAATTTTGAGAAGATAGATGAGTTCAACCTGGGCTGGCTGTTCTACTTCTTTGAGAAGGCCTGCGGCATCAGCGGCTATGTTCTTGGCGTGAATCCCTTTAACCAGCCCGGCGTGGAGGCCTACAAGAAGAATATGTTCGCGCTGCTTGGCAAGCCCGGCTACGAGGCTCTGGGCGAGGAGCTGCGCAAGAGGCTTTAGCGCGCCAGCGCGACCACAAGACAACAAGAGAGGCGGGACCAGTTTTCCGCCTCTCTTGTTGTTATGAAGTCCTGCTCCGGAAAATCTTGCCCGTGCCCGAAAAGGGGCTCCACGGGCACGGAGCGCGGCGAAAACCTCCGGCCGTGCCCGAAAAGGGGCTCCACGGGCACGGAGCGCGGCGAAATACTACTGCCGTGCCCGAAATGGGGCTCCACGGGCACGGAACGCGGCGAAACTCCCTGTCCGTGCCCGAAACGTGGCTCCACGGGCACGGAGCGCGGCGAAACTCTCTGTCCGTGCCCGAAACGGGGCTCCCAGGTCACGGACATGGCGGTTAGCAAAGCTTTGTCATACCGGAATATCATCGGGCGGGGAGGAAACGGATTGTAATTCGTGAGGAATCTACGGAGAGTCCCCTGCGACTATGGGCCAGAGAGGCTGGCGCGCATCAATGCTACGCAAAAAGGGGACTTGGGCGGATAAGAAAAATCCGCCTACGCCCCTTTTTGCATCCGCGACTTTGATGCGCTAATGCGATTATCCCCGGCTGTGCCCGAAACGGTGCTCCACGGGCACGGAGCCAGGCGAAAACCTCCGGCCGTGCCCGAAACGGGGCTCCACGGGCACGGAACGCGGCGAAATACCACAGCCGTGCCCGAAACGGGGTTCTGCGGGCACGGACAGAGTGGTTAGCAAAGGTTTGTCATACCGGAATATCATCGGGCGGGGAGGGAACTGATTGTAATTCGCGAGGAATCTGCGGAGAGTCCCCTGCGGCTATGGGCCAGAGAGGCAGGCGCGCATCAATGCTACGCAAAAAGGGGACTTGGGCGGATAAGAAAAATCCGCTACGCCCCTTTTTGCATCCGCTATGTTGATGCGCTAATGCGATTATCCCCCGGCCGCGCCCGAAACTGTGCTATCCTGGCACGGAGCGCGGCGAAACCCTCTGGCCGTGCCCGAAACGGGGTTCTGCGGGCACGGAGCGCGGCGAAATACCACTGCCGTGCCCAAAACGGGGCTCTACAGGCACGGAGCCAGGCGAAACTCTCAGTTCGTGCCCAAATCGGGGCTCCACGGGCACGGACATAGCGGTTAGCAAAGCTTTGTCATACCGGAATATCATCGGGCGGGAGGAAACGGATTGTAATTCGCGAGGAATCTGCGGAGAGTCCCCTGCGGCTATGAGCCAATGAGGCTGGCGCGCATCGGCGCTCCGCCTAAAGGGGCTTGGCGGGTAGAAAAAATACCCGCTACGCCCCTTTAGGCATC
>CAVLDO010000029.1:0-125 GCA_963662035.1 Bacteroidaceae bacterium
TCTCAGTTCGGACTGGAGTCTGCAACCCGACTCCACGAAGCTGGATTCGCTAGTAATCGCGCATCAGCCACGGCGCGGTGAATACGTTCCCGGGCCTTGTACACACCGCCCGTCAAGCCATGAAA
>CAVLDO010000029.1:149-11747 GCA_963662035.1 Bacteroidaceae bacterium
GGCAAAACTGGTAATTGGGGCTAAGTCGTAACAAGGTAGCCGTACCGGAAGGTGTGGCTGGAACACCTCCTTTTTGGAGCTGAAGGATGTCAGTCTATCTGAGGAGCCTGCTCGCCTCGAGCGCGGAAATTGTCTTCCATTATTATATAGGATCGTAGCTCAGTTGGTTAGAGCGCTACACTGATAATGTAGAGGTCCGCGGTTCAACTCCGCGCGGTCCTACATCGGGGGACT
Organism: Bacteroidaceae bacterium; assembly: GCA_963662035.1. Lineage (GTDB taxonomy): Bacteria > Bacteroidota > Bacteroidia > Bacteroidales > UBA932 > Equibacterium. The sequence continues at coordinate 384 of CAVLDO010000029.1, forward strand.
AGCTCAGTTGGCTAGAGCACCTGCTTTGCAAGCAGGGGGTCAAGGGTTCGACTCCCTTGTTCTCCACAAAAAAAGGTTCGGACAGTTTCTGTCCGGACCTTTTTTGTTTTGCTGCAGCCCCCCTACTCCCCAAACTCTATACTTTCAAGAGCATCCGCACTGCTAAAGCGCCACCTGCAGGGGATGTCCGCCGGGCTCAGATCGCGCCAGTCGGCCAGGGCAAAGTCCATCCCGGCCCCAGAGGCGCAAAGCGCATCCACAAGGGTGTCTCCGACATAAAGGCATTCGCATTCGGGCACACCTGCCGCTGCGGCAAACGCCAGCGCCGGGGCGGCATCGGGCTTGTGAAGCCGTGTGTCATCGGCACATACCACAACCTTGAAATGATGCCGCCAGGGGTCGAGATTGCGGTCGGCCTCATACTCTTCTCTCGAGCGGGAGGTCACCACGCCCATCTGCACTCCGGCGGCCGCAAAGCGCTCTATCGCCTCTCCCACCCCCTCGAACGGGTGGCTTAAAGTGGCCGCCATCCGGCGGTAATGCCGCTCCCAAAGCTCCAGTGCCGCCTCGCAGTTGTCAAAGCCCACACGCCGCACAGCCTCCATGCTTGGAAGCCCGAAATACTGCAGCAGCTCTGTCACAGGCACAATCTCCCCCTTGAGATCCTTTATGGTGCGGGCAAAAGAGTAGGTGAAGGTGTCCTGAGTGTCTATCAGGGTGCCGTCTACATCAAATGCAATGTAAAGGTAGCGCATCACTGCTCAAGATAATTCTTCTGTTTTTCTGTCTGCACGTCGATGGTCACGCCCCAGGCCTCAAGCCGCTTGCGTGCCACAAAGCGGTCTATCTCCTCCGGCACCACCAGCATCGTGGCGGGCAGCTTGCCCTTGTTGTGCACGATGTAGGCGGCCGAGAGGGCCTGGATGGCAAAGCTCATATCCATAATCTCGGCGGGATGACCGTCGCCTGCGGCAAGGTTCACCAGACGCCCCTCGCCAAGCACATAAATCCACTTGCCGTTTACCTTGAAGCCCTCGATGTTGGCGCGGGCCACCCTCCGCTCGGAGGCGATGGCACGCAGGGCGGCCACATCCACCTCAACATCGAAATGGCCGGCGTTGCAGCAGATGGCGCCCTCTTTCATAGCGCAAAAATGCCGCTCGCAGATGATGTCGCAGCAGCCCGTCACGGTCACGAAAATATCGCCCAGCGGCGCCGCGTCGTCCATTGTCATCACTTTAAAGCCGTCCATCACCGCCTCCATCGCCTTCACCGGGTTTATTTCGGTGACTATGACGCTGGCGCCAAGCCCTTTGGCGCGCATCGCCACCCCTTTGCCGCACCAGCCGTAGCCCGCCACCACAACGTTCTTTGAGGCCACAATGAGATTTGTGGTGCGCATTATGCCGTCCCAAACCGACTGGCCGGTGCCGTAACGGTTGTCAAACAGATATTTGCACTCGGCGTTGTTCACCATCATCATGGGGAACTTGAGTTCTCCGCGGCCGGCGCGCGATAGCAGGCGGTTGATGCCGGTGGTGGTCTCCTCGCATCCGCCCCACACATTCTCTATGAGCTGCGGATATTCGCTGTGGATCATATTCACTATGTCGCCGCCGTCGTCTATTATCACATTGGGGCCGGCCTCCACTATGCAGCGGATGTGGCGCATATAATCTTCAGGGCTTTCGCCGTGAACCGCAAAAACGTTCACGCCGCTCTTGACCAGCGCCGCCACCACATCGTCCTGCGTGGAGAGCACGTTGCTGGCCGCCGCATAGACCTCGGCGCCGCCGCGCTCGAGCACCTGGCACAGATATGCTGTTTTGGCTTCGAGGTGGACGCTCACCGCCACCTTCACTCCGCTGAAAGGCCGGGTCTCGGAGAACTGGCTCTCGATGCCCCGCAGCAGCGGCATATTGCCCCTCACCCACTCGATTTTGCGCGCCCCGCTCTCCCACAGATTGATATCCTTGATTTCGCTCATAAGTCGCTATTCTTTTATATTTTTGCGATAAAGATAGCACAAATCCCGCAATGGCCGCAAGTCTCAACATAATGTTCTACAATCTGGAGAACCTCTATGACACCACAAAAGACGCGGGCATCAACGACGGAGAATTCACCCCATTCGGGGCCAAACGCTGGGATTGCGTGAAGTATCAGACCAAGCTCGGCAACCTTGCAAATGTGTTCGCCGCCGTGGCTTCGCTGCCGGGCGGCTTTCCTGCTGTTGTGGGGGTATCGGAGATCGAGAACGACCGTGTGCTGGAGGATCTGCTCTCGCAGCGGCGTCTGCAGGGTGCCGGCTACCGCTATGTGCACTATGAATCCCGCGACGCGCGCGGTGTGGATGTGGCGCTCTTTTTCCGCCCCGACCTCTTCTCCCTGATGGGTAGCGAGCCTGTGAAGCTGGTGCTGCGCAGCGGCCGCGAATACATCGGGAGGGACATCCTCTGCGTTTGGGGCCGCCTCAAGGGGGAGATGTTCTGCTTTTATGTCTGCCACTTCCTCTCCCGCCGCGGAGGGGTCGCCGCATCAGCGGGTTTCCGCCGCGCCGGGGCCGAGACTGTGCGCGACCATGCCGAGCAGATGCGCAGGCGCTTCGAAGGTATCAAGGTTGTGATTATGGGAGATATGAACGACACCCCCGAAGACGAGTCTCTAAGCTCTCTGCTGCTGGCCCGCGAGCATATAGACCGCGTGCAGGAGGGGGAATACTTCAACCCGATGTGGGCGATGAGCCGCGACCATCTGGGCACCAGCATCCACAATCACAACTGGATAATGTTCGACAACATAATCGTGAGCCGCAACCTGCTCCCCGCAGAGGCGGGCTACCGCGATGCGCAGGGGCTTGTGCTCGACAAGTTTGACAAGCGCTACTGGGCACACGTCTTCTGCCGCAAATTCATGCTCAAAAACGGCAAGCCCTTCCGCAGCTACGAGGGCAACACCTTCTCCGGCGGCTACAGCGACCACCTCCCCATCCTCATCCGCCTCAAGGGATAGGCGGCGCAGACGGCGCAAAAAAGAGGGCCCCGGCGCGATGCCGGAGCCCTCTTTTTGCATTACGCCTTCTCTTCTTTAGAAGAAGTAGCGGGCGCTGAAGAGGATTGACCAGGTGCTGATGCTGTTGGCATAGGTGTCAAACTTGCACTGAGCCTCGTTGAAGGTGTAAACACCGTCTTCGAGGGAGATGGCGGCTGCGCTCTTTATCTGCTGCACATTGCCCCAGGCGGAGTTGAGCAGGTTGCCCACATTGTTGATGTCGGCACCCAGACGGAGAGTGTGGTCGCGGCCGGCGACGTTGAAGATGAAGTCCTGCGAAACCTTGGCGCTGAGAGTGCCGTACCAGGGCATCACCGCACCGCCGCGCACTGCATATTCGCCACGGTGAGCGGAGAGATAGCGGTCAGAAGCGATGTAGCTCTCGTAAGCGTTGCGGTTTGCGTCGCTGGAGAAGGGCATTGCCGAAAGCTCGCTGCTGGTGGGGATGTAGAGCAGGTTGGCAGAGCCGCCGCAGCCGGTGTAGTCGCCGTCGGTGGTGTAGCTGAAGCGGGAGCCCGCAAAGGTGCCTACATAGCCGAAGTTGTAGCCCTCATAGAAGAGGCCGAGGTTGGTGGCCAGGTGCCTGCCCTCCCTGATGGTGTAGTTGGCATTCACGATGAGCCTGTTGGGCGAAACGAACGAGTTGTAGCCCAGCTCGGGGGTGTTGGTGCCATTCACGCAGTAGGTGGTGGTGTTGAAGGCGCTGGTGATCTGGTCGCCATCGCCGTCGGTAAGGCTCTTGGATACCGAGTAGGTGTATGCTGCCATCAGGCTGAGGCCGAAGTTGAAGTCCTTCTTGAGGCTTGCGGTGAGGGATGCGTAGTAGCCCTGCTTAACGCCCTTGTCGGGGTTGGTGATGTAGTAGGGATGCACATTGCCCACCTCATTGATGGAGGTGTACTTGGTTCTGGCAGCAGGCTCGCCGGGCATCTGCAGGGTGCCGTCCTCTGTATATCCTATGTGACGCACGATGGTGCTGTTGAAGTTCTTGTTGACGATGCCCTCCAGGCTTCCCTTGATGCCGTAGGGAAGATTTGCGTCCAGTGCGAGGGATGCCTTCCAGGTAGTGGGCATCTTGAGGTTCTTGTCGAGCACGGTTGCCTGCGAAGGAGCGGAGAGGTTTTCGTTGCGCACGAAGGTGCCGCCGTAGAGATCGTCGGTGATATCCTTCACGTTGGTGTGGAAGTGGGGGATATTGACGCCGTTAACCTTGCCGTCGGTGGAATTCCTGATTGCATCGGCAGTCATTATCACCTGATTCTGCAGGCAGTTGCTGTTGCCGGCCACGGACACAATCCACACGAAGGGGATGCGGCCGGTGTACACGCCTGTGCCGCCGCGCAGCACCAGGTCGCGGTTGCCCAGGATGTCCCAGTTAAAGCCGATGCGGGGCGACAGGCTAAGGTGTGCAGAAGGCATATCGCTGGTCTTGTAGCCGCCGTAGTTCTCGTAAACTGCGGTGAAGTTCTTGTTTTCGTTCCCCTCGATAGAAGGATACATAGGCAGCTCGAAGCGCAGGCCTGCGGTCAGCTTGAAGTTGTTGCTGATGTTCATCTCGTCCTGCAGATATGCCGAGAACTGGTTGTAGTCGAACGAAGGGTAAACCTGATCCAGATTGTCGTTGTTGCCGTGGGTTATGCAGAAACTCAGCGGAGTGGCGTCGTTGATGAAATCGTCCAGGCTGGAATATACATACCAGCCGGCGCCGCCCTGCATAAAGCCGTTCTTTGTGCGGTTGTGCTCATACTGCACACCTGCCAGCAGGTTGTGCATACCCGCAGTGTAGGAGAACTCGTCTGTCGCCACAACGGTTGCAACGTCGCGCAGGTTGCCGTAGGTGAAGGGGTCGGGGCCGAAGCTGGTCAGAACCTGGTCGCCGTCGAGGATGTCGACTGTGGGGAAGGTGTCACCATAGAAGCTTCTGGGGATATTCTGCTGCGAATAGGTCACGCGCAGCAGGTTGGCTCCCCTGCCGTCGAAGAGGCGGCTGTTGAGCTCGCCCGCAAAGGAGTAGAAGTTGTCTTCGGAGAAGTAGTAGGTGCTCTCAAAGGGGAGGGCGTAGGTCGATGTGCGGCCGCCGGTGTTTCTCACATAGCCCACCTTATTCGCGCCGTCGCCGATGGGGTTTACGGAGCTTGAGGGGGTGTTGTTGGTTTTGCGGGTAACCTGGCTGTAGCGCAGGGTGAGGCTGTTGTTGCGGTTTATGTTCCAGTCGATGCGGCCCAGCAGCTTGGTCACGGGAGTCTCGACGGAGAAGTTCTGATAGCGGCCGGGATCGTAGCCATACTTCTCTGCAAGCACGCTCTTGATGGACTCCATCTGCTCTTCGGTGGGGCGGTGCATCGTGCCGCTGCCGTCGGCGCTCCAGCTGCCGTCATTCACGGTCCAGCTGGTGGCGTTGCTGGTCTTGGGCTCGTACTCCACATTCAGGAAGAAGAAGAGCTTGTCCTTGATGATGGGGCCGCCTACGCTGGCGCCCACAGTGTTGCTTACTGCATCGGAAGAAGCGAGTTCGCCCTTCTGGCCCGCAGCGTCGACATATTTGCGGCCGGAGAGCTTGCCGGAGGTGTAGTAGTCATACACCGACACCTTGAACTCGTTGGTACCGCGCTTGGTCACGGAGTTCACGGCTGCGCCGGTGAAGCCGCCCTGACGCACGTCGTAGGGGGTGATGTTGATGCTCATCTGCTCGATGGCGTCGAGGCTGATGGGGCTGCCGCCTGCAGGGAGGTTGCTGCCGATGCCGAAGGCGTTGTTGAACGCCGCGCCGTCAACGGTGATGTAAGAAGAACGGTAGTTGCCGCCGCCCACAGAGAATCCGCTGCCGCTTGTGGTGGCCTGCGGGGTGAGGCGCAGCACATCGTTGAGGCTGCGGCCTGTGGAGGTGGGGAGATTCTCCATAGCGCGCTGGCTCACGGATGTGCCGGCGCCGGAGCGCTTGATGTTCATATTGGACTCGACTGCATCGGCCACTACGACCACGCCTTCAAGGCTGATGCTGTCGTCCTCGAGAGCCGCGTCAACAGTGATTGTCTCTGCCAAAGGGGCGTACACATTCTGGTTCTGAAGCTCGCGATAGCCCATAAGGTCGAATGTGACGGTGTAGGGACCGCCGGCGGTGACGTTGCTGATGCGGTAGTTACCGTTCTTGTCGGTAACGGCGTAGTAGGTGGTGGCTGTGGGCTGGTGCACGGCGACTACCGTGACACCGGCAACGGCTCCTGCCTTGTCGGTTACGTGTCCGCTGATGGCGGATGTCGTGACCTGCGCAAGCGCGGGCACGGCGCAAAGCATCACTGCCAGCAGCAGCGACACTTTCTTGAAGAGTTCTTTCATAACTGTATTTGGGTTGGTAAATGAAATGCGCGGCAAATATATAAGTTTCATCCGTTTTAAAAAAGGTGACGGATGCGGATGCGGCGAATTCCGGGGCAGTTTCTGCTAAAGCAATTCCACAACGGTGATGCCGGCACCGCCCATTTCCAGGGCTTCATCGTGCACAGAGGCTACTCCGGAGACGGTTTTGAGATATTTGCGCAACTCTTCGCGCAGCACTCCAGTGCCTTTACCGTGCAGGATTTTCACCTGCGAAACGCCTATCATTATGGCATCGTCTATAAAGCGGGTGACGATATTAAGCGCGCTCTCGAGCCGCTCGCCGCGCACATCTATCTGGGGCGAGAACTCCAGCTTGCGCTGCGAGATGCTCTCCATCCCCTTGACGGCCGCCGTGCCGCTGGTGCTGCGCTTGGGGGCAATCCCCTTCGCCGCCTCCTTGTACTCTTTGGCGCCGATGCGCTCTATTTTGTCGATGTCACATCTGGTGGTGATGCCGCCGATGGCCACCGCCACCTTTTTGGTGGAAATCTGCATGATTTCGCCCACCAGAGCGCTCCCTTTGAGGCGGATTTTGTCCCCCATCTTGAAGGGCGCATGCTCATTTGCCGGCTTTACCTGCTCGGGGAGAGCCTCCCCCGCCCTGCGGGCCCGCTCCGCCTTGCGCTCGCTCTGCCTCTGACGCCGGGCGAGAATCTGCTGCATCTTTTTCTCTATCATCTGATCGGCGGCGCTGTCGGAACTCTCCGCCTCGAGACTCTGCTGCAATTCTGCCACCTTGGCGCGCGCCTGCCGGGTTTTCTCCTTCTCCGCCTGCGCCTCGCGTATTTCGCGGATTGTCTGTTCTATGCGGCGGTTGGCCCCCGACACTATATCGCGCGCCTCGGCCTTGGCCTCTGCGATTATGCTGTTGCGCAGCGACTTTATCTCCGAGAGTTCCTTCTCGTAGCGCTCGGTGAGGTTCTCAAGAGTGCGGTCGGCATTCTTCACGCGCGAGAGCTTCTCGTCAAGCGCGCGGCGGTTGCGGGCTATCTTGCGCAGCTGGCGCTCCATATCCACAAACTCGTCGCCAGCCTTCTCCTCTGCGCTGCGGATTATTTCGTCGGGCAGCCCCATCTTGCGGGCTATCTCAAATGCAAACGAATTGCCGGGCAGCCCCTGTTCCAGGGTGAAGAGGGGGGTGAGGGTGGCGGTGTCAAACTGCATCGCGCCGTTGGACACGTGCGGCGAATTACCGGCGTAGAGCTTGAGGTTGGTGTAGTGGGTCGTGATGACGCCATAGACCCCCTTGCCGGCGAGATCGTCCAGCACAGCCTCGGCAATGGCGCCGCCGGCGGCCGGTTCTGTGCCGCTGCCGAACTCGTCTATGAGCACCAGCGTGCGGCTGTCGGCCCGGCGCACCATCTCGCTCAGATTCTTCAGATGTGAAGAGTAGGTGCTAAGGTCATTTTCTATTGACTGGTCGTCGCCGATGTCCACAAAAATCTTGTCGAACACCAGCATCTCCGATATCTCAGAAGTGGGAATCAGCAGCCCCCACTGGAACATATACTGCAACAGCCCCACTGTCTTGAGACACACCGACTTGCCGCCGGCGTTGGGCCCGGAGATGAGCATTATGCGCCGCTGCTCTGACAATGTGAGATTGAGCGGCACCACCTCCCCCCCTTCGCGGCGCAGAGTCCGCTCCAGCAGCGGGTGGCGGGCCTTGCGCAGAATCAGCTCCCCGGTTTCGGAGAGCACCGGCAGGCCGGCTATCATATCCATCGCCACCAAAGCCTTTGCTCTGATGAAATCTATTCTGATGAGATAGTCGGCGCCAAGCAGCAGATTTTCCAGATAAGGGCGCAGGAAATCGCTGAAATCCATCAGTATGCGCTGGATTTCGCGCTGCTCTTCAAACTGCAGCTCGCGCACCGCGTTGTTCAGGTTCACCACCTCTATTGGTTCTATGAACGAGGTGCGGCCGCTGGCCGACTCGTCGCACACGATGCCCTGCAGCTTGCGCTTGTCAGAGGCGTTCACGGGGATCAGAGTCTTGCCGTCACGCACCACCGCCTCGGCATCGGCGGGGGTTATACCGTCACTCTGGGCCTTTTTGAGGATGGCGGCAATTGTGCGGGAGATGGACTTCTCCTTGCCGCGCAGTTCGCTTCGTATGCGGCCCAGCTCCAGCGAGGCGCTGTCGCGCACTTCCCCGTTTTTGTTTATTATGGAGTCGATTCTGCGCAGAACCTCCGGATAGACCTCGACCGGGTCTGACATCTCCTTGAGGCTGGGATACACTCCCCCGCTCTCCTTAAAGAATGCCACCACGCGCCGGATGGTGCCAAGTCCCTTCTGCAGCACAATCAGGTTGGGCAGGGATATGCAGCTGAGTTCGCTGGTGAGCGGCATCAGAAAGCCGCGCATATCCACATAGCCGTCGGCAGGAAATCCGTCTTCGAACATACACACCAGCCGCATCTCATCGGTCAGGCGCAGCGCCGAGACAATGTCTTCGCGCGAGCGCATCACCTCGGTCTCATCTGTTATCTTGCGGGCTCCGGCGGTGGCGCATTTGCCGCGCACCATCTCCCGCACCGCATCGAATCCGAGTTTGCTCTCCAGGTTGCGCATTTATCTGTAAGAATTTTCCAGAGCTATTCTCAACTCCGTTATGCTGGTCATTTTCTTTATCTCGCCATCTTTCACATACGAAATCTCTCCCGTCTCCTCAGACACGACCACTGCCTCGGCATCGGTGTTTTCGGTGATGCCCACGGCCGCCCTGTGGCGCATACCGTAGCGGGGGTTGATGGCGGTGCTGTCGCTGATGGGCAGGGTGCAGCGGGCCGCCACTATCTCGTCGGAGGTCAATATCATAGCCCCGTCGTGAAGAGGGGTGTTCTTGAAAAAGATGTTCTCTATCAGCCGGCGGTTTATCCTGGCGTTTATGGTGTCGCCCGTCTCGATTATTTCGTCGAGGGCGGAGACGTGCTTGAACACCATCAGAGCGCCGGTCTTGCTCTCTGACATATTCTGGCAGGCGCTGGTGATCTCTTCCAGGGCGGCGGCGCTGATCTGTGCGCCGGAAGTGCTGCGCCGCAGCAGCTTGCGCAACTTGCCGCCTCCGCGCTTGCGGGCAGTGAACACTTCGGAGCCGATTCTTACCAAGAATCGCCTGATCTCGGGCTGGAAAATCACAATCAGGGCGGTGAGGCCGACCCCGAGCACCGCGTCCATCAGATTGGTGAGCATAGACATCTTGAGGGCGTCGAAGACGGCCCGTGCGGCATAGAGCAGCAGAATGGCTATGAAGATGTTCATCGCCTGGGTGCCGCGGATGAGTTTGTAAACCTCATAAATCAGCACCGCCACCAGCAGCACATCCAATATGTCCACAAAAGAAATATTGAGAAAATCGAGCATAATTGCACAAAGATAACATTATCTTTGAGTTTAACGAAAACGAGAGATTATGAAGGGACGGTTCTTTGAGTATATGCGCTTGAGCCTTAGCGGCTTGCGCGATTTGTTCCTGACCCGCAACTGCACGGCATGCTCGTCGGTGCTCCTTGATGGGGAGGAGCACCTCTGCCGCGAGTGCCTGGAGGACATCCCGCTCACCTACACCTGGTGCTACAGCGCAAATGCGGTGATGGAGCGGCTGGGGACGCGCTGCCGCACCTACAACGCCGCATCGCTCTTCTTTTACCGTCACGGGGCCCCGCACACCCGCATAGTGACCGATTTCAAGTACGGCCGCAGGGAGCAGCTCGGGCTTTGGGCCGGGCGCCTGCTGGGCGGCTATCTGCACGAAGGGGGGCTCTACGGCGACGTGCAGGCCATAGTGCCGGTGCCGCTGCACCCTCTGCGCCGTTTCAAGCGGGGATTCAACCAGTCGGAAATCATCGCACGGGGCATTTCGCAGATGCTGCCGGGGACTTTTGTGGCGCCGCGGCTGCTGCGGCGCCGTCGGCACACCTCAACCCAGACCCGCAAGAGCGCAAACGAGCGCAAGCAGAACATTTCCGGGGCTTTCTGCGTGCGGATCCGGGAGCTTGAGAAGCTGCGCGCGGCGGGGGTGAAGCATATTCTGGTGGTGGACGATGTCCTCACCACCGGCGCAACGCTGTCGGAGTGCGTCCGCGCGCTGCAGGATCATTTCACGGTGAGCGCCGCCACGCTTGGTTTTGTAGAATAATAGCCCTACTTTTGCTTGACTGATCCGATTCTTATGAGAAAGACCCTTTTTGCGCTCTGCGCACTTGCTATATTGGCTGCTTCCGGCTGCAATTCTGGCAGCGGGCCGGAGCAGGTTGCCTCCAAGTTCCTCACCGACTTTTTCCGGATGGATTATGCGGCCGCCGGGGCGCTGTGCTCCGAAGAAATCGCATCTTCGATTTGCGACACCTCGGCAGTCACCTACCCCAGCGAAGAGATTCGCGCCAAGGTGGAGGAGGCTTCGCGTGGCACCACTTTCGAAGTGACCGGCGCGGAAGCCGCAGAGGACGGGGACGATATGTTGGTTTCTTACGAGATTCATCCGTTCGGGGCGTCGGCAGGTGCTTCGATTTCCCGCACGATGCGCCTGTCCAAGATTGATGGCAAGTGGGTCATCGTCTCTCTCAAAAACTGATCTGATAATTACGCGCCAGTTGCTGTCTATGTCGCTGCCGTGCATCAACGCGGCGCGATTCGATGCGCTTTAGAGCGGCTTGTCACACTTATGCGGTCTGCAGTTGCCTCACGTGCGGCGTGTCCCCCCGGACTCGGGCAGGGGGAGGGATCCGTCGGCAGCAAGTCTTCGCGCAGCGATGACGCCGGCGAAGACGGGAGGGGCCGGAGCGGGCGAAGTGGGCGGAGTGGGCGGAGTCCTCGCAGAAGGCAAGCTGCCGGCCGCTCTCGCAAGGCCCGTACTTCGGTCTGCGAGGCCGCTCTCGCATCAGCGCTCCGCCTAAAGGGGCTTGGCGGGTAGAAAAAATACCCGCTACG
>CAVLDO010000030.1:0-11620 GCA_963662035.1 Bacteroidaceae bacterium
AGATAGCGCAGTAAGCAAATTAATATCGTATGAACAGCAGGGGAGAACTTGGCAGGATGGGAGAGGCGGCGGCAGAGGAGTATCTGCGGCGGATGGGGCTGCAGACCGTGGCCAGGAACTGGCGCAGCGGCCACCTCGAAGTAGACTTGATTATGGAAGACGATGCCGCGCTGCGCATAGTGGAGGTCAAGACCCTCAACCCCGGCGACGGCTTTGACCCCGCCGAAAACGTCACAGCCCTCAAGCGGCGCAAACTCATCCGCGCCGCCCGCGCCTTCTTTGCGCGGCACCCCGTTTCCAAAGAGATAAAATTCGATGTGGTGACAGTGCTGATGTCCCCATCAGACGCGCCGCAGATCAGCTATCTGCCCGATGCCTTCGACGCCCTGGGGTAGGGGAGCATAAAAACTCAGAGGCCGGCCCCTTTCGGGAACCGGCCTCCTAACTTAACCATAACCTAAACTATGAAAAATTCGTTTGGGAATTTTGCAAATCGCGTGCCGCGGTTAATCGCAGATTCTCAATTTTGCGAATTTCAGTATCAGAACTTTTGATTCCCCGCTGTCGGTGACAAATTCGGCCTTGGCGCCTGCGCCGACGCCCTCCACTCTCACAATTTTGCCGTAGCCGAAGATATTGTGCTCAACCCGCATCCCCGGGCGGATGTCGCAGGGGTCGCAGGGGATGAACCCTTCGCCGGGAGTGTGGGCAGGTCTTGCTGCGGCCGCGGTGCGGTTTATGATACGGCCGGAGGATGGCAGCTGCACAGTCCGCTGCCCCAAAGAAGAGGGCTTCGGATAAGAGGGGCGCGACTGCTGCGGGGCACCCGCCGGGCGGGGGTGTTTGGAGTCGGAAGAGCCTGCCTGGCGTGGAAAGAAACAGTCCCGGGCACTGCGCAGAGCCCGGGCGGGACTGGAGGAGCCCCAGCCGCTCTCAAACGCCCCCTGCTGCGGCACGTCGCCGTCGAGATACTGCGGGTCAATCTCCTTTATGAAGCGGCTGGGGAGATTGTTCTCCTCCTTGCCGTAGCGGTGGCGGGCAGAGGCGTAGCTGAGCGTGACCTCCTTCTTGGCGCGGGTCAGCGCCACGTAAAAGAGCCGCCGCTCCTCCTCTATGTCGCCGGGCAGCAGGTCGCTTGCGGAGGGGAAGAGGTTCTCTTCCAGGCCGGCAATGTAAATATAGGGGTACTCCAGCCCCTTTGACGAGTGCACCGTCATCAGGCTGATGCGGTTGTTGTCGTCCTCCCCGTCGTCTATCTTCTCGGCGGATGAGAGCAGGGTGAAGTTCTCGATATAGTCCGAGAGGGTCACGAGTTCCGGCTCGCCGCTATCGGCCCCCTCGTCGTATTTGCGCATCTGGGCCTCGTCGTCGCAGAACTGTCTGATGCCGTTGAAAAGCTCCTGCACATTGCCCAGCCGCTCCTTGTCCTCGACATCCTGCAGCCCCTGCATATAGGTCAGAAGGCCGCTCTTCAGGCCGATTTCGGATGCCAGGGTGTAGGCGTCCGTGCTCTCGGCCTTGCTGTGCAGGGATAGGATCATATCGGCAAAGGCTGACATCTTGGATATGGCGCCGCTCTTGAGTCCGGCGGCCATCAGAGTGGCCGGGGGCAGCTGCGCGGCCACAAGCAGCGGCAGGGAGGCCTGCGAGGCCGCCTTCTCCAGATAGGAGACGGAGGTTTCTCCGATGCCCCTGGCGGGCAGGTTCACGGTGCGGCGGAAGGCCTCGTTGTCGCGGGGGTTGATCACCAGGCGGAAATAGGCCACCATATCCTTGACCTCGGCGCGCTCGAAAAACGACGTGCCGGAAACCACGCGGCAGGGGAGGTTGAGCTTGCGCAGCGCCTCCTCTATCACGCGGCTTTGGGCGTTGGTGCGGTAGAGCACCGCAAAGTCGCTGTAGGGGGCCTTGTGGCGGAAGATGGCGCTCTTTATGGAAGAGGCTATGGAAAAGCCCTCCTCAAAGTCGCTGGCGGCGTTTATCACGTGGATTTTGTCGCCCACGGCATCCTTGGAGTAGCACACCTTCTTCAGGCGGTTCTTGTTTTTGTCTATCAGGCTGTTGGCGGCATCCACGATGGTCTGGGTGGAGCGGTAGTTCTGCTCCAGGCGGATCACCTGCGCCTCGGGGTAGTCCTTCTGGAAGTTGAGGATGTTCTCTATGCGGGCGCCGCGGAAGCCGTAGATGCTCTGGCTGTCGTCGCCCACCACGCAGATGTTGCGGTGGGAGAGGGAGAGCTTCTTGAGAATCAGGTACTGCGCGTAGTTGGTGTCCTGATACTCGTCCACCAGGATGTGGCTGAAGCGGCTGCGGATGGCCTCCAGCGCCTCCGGATGGTCGCGGAAAAGGATGTTGGTGTTGAGCAGTATGTCATCGAAGTCCATTGCTCCGGAGGCCTTGGCCTTGGCGGCGTAGAGGGCGTAGATCTCGGCGATGCGGGGGCGCTTGCAGCTGGAGTCCTCATCCTTGTAAATCTGGTTGCGGGCGTAGGCGGCCGCCGTCAGCAGGTCGTTCTTGGCCTTGGAGATGCGCGATGCCACGGCGGAGGGCTTGTAGCTCTTGTCGTCTATGCCCAGCTCCTTGAGGCATTTGGTGATGGAGGCCTTGGTGTCGGCCGAGTCGTAGATGGTGAATGACTTGGGGTAGCCCAAAAGGTCGGCGTATTCCCTCAGAAAGCGGACGAATATGGCGTGGAAGGTTCCCATCCACAGCCGGGTGGCCTCGCGGCTTCCCACAAGAGCGGCGATGCGCTCCTTCATCTCCCCCGCCGCCTTTTTGGTGAATGTGAGCGCCAGAATCCGGGACGGCGCCACCCCGCCCGCAATTATGTTTGCTATGCGGCAGGTCAGTACTTTTGTCTTGCCGCTTCCCGCCCCTGCAACAATCAGCAGCGGCCCCTCCGTTTTTTCTACCGCACTCCTCTGTGCCGCGTTCAACCCTTTCAGGATTTCTTCGTTTATGCCATTGTTCATACCGCAAAAATAGTTGAATTCCTAAATAATATCGGTATATTTGCGCGCGATTTTTTTGGGGAAATTCCTTATCATTTAACTATTATAAAATGTCAGAACACATCAGATTGAAAAAGGGGCTCGACATTCCTCTCGCAGGTGCCGCCCCCGCTAAAATCACAGAGACTGTCGCTGCTGACGTGATTGCTGTCAAACCCACCGACTTCAAGGCACTCGTGCCCAGGCTGGCGGTCAAAGAGGGCGACGCCGTAAAGGCTGGCGAACCTCTGTTTGTAGACAAGATGCGTCCCCAAGTGCGGTTCTGCTCTCCCGTGAGCGGTGTTGTCCAGGCAATTGTCCGCGGAGACAAGCGCAAGCTTCTTGCAGTCACAGTCAAGGCGGACGCTCAGCCGGGTATCAAGTTTGATGCCGTGGATTGCTCAAAACTGGACAAGGCGGCCGTTACGGCAGCTCTAATGGAAAGAGGCCTTTGGCCTATGATCAAGCAGCGTCCATTTGGCATTATCGCCAATCCCGAGGACACACCCAAGAGCATATTCATCTCCGCGATGACTACCGCTCCCCTTGCTCCCGACGCCGACTTTATAATGGAGGGGCAGATGGAGTATCTCCAGACTGCCGTAGATGCGCTGGGACGCCTCACCAAAGGGGGCGTGCACTTCAGCATCGCAGAGGGTGCGCAGCAGAGCAGCCCTATGGCCAAGCTCAAGGGGGTTATTCTCCACACCTTCGAGGGGCCTCACCCTGCGGGCAACGTGGGCGTTCAGATCAACCATATCTCCCCCATCAACAAGGGCGAAATCGTGTGGACCGTGGATCTGGTGTCGCTGGCCGCTATGGGCCGCTGCCTGAAGACCGGCTCCTACGATATGAGCCGCGTGGTGGCCGTCACCGGTCCCGCGGCAAATCCCGCGTGCGTTATGGGCGTGCAGGGAATGAGCCTCGCCTCTTTGGCCAAGTATGCCGGCAAGGGCAATCTGCGCTATGTCAGCGGTGACGTGCTCACCGGAGAGAATGTGGGCGCAGACGGCTTCCTTGGCTTCTTTGACAATCAGGTGACCCTGCTTGAGGAGGGCGACTACTACGAGGCGCTCGGCTGGCTCAAGCCCGTGCGCGCCAAGAAGTTCAGCTTCTCCCACCTCTACTGGTCGTGGGCCGCAAGCAAGAGCAAGACCTACAAGCTGGACACCAACACCAACGGCGAACTCCGCCCGTTTGTGGTATCCGACGTTTACGGAAAGGTTCTCCCTATGGACATCTATCCCGTATATCTCTTCAAGGCCTGCCTTGCAAAGGATATTGAGAAAATGGAAAATCTCGGCATATACGAGGTCATTGAAGAGGATGTGGCTCTGTGCGAGTTCGTCTGCCCTTCAAAGATCGGCATCCAGAATATCATTTCTGACGGTATAAGCCTTATGTTAAAAGAAATGGCATAGTTATGAGTGCATTGAGAAATACATTGGACCGCCTCAAGCCCACTTTCAGCAAGGGCGGCAAGCTTGGTGCCCTGGGATCATTCTTCGGCGCTATGGATTCGTTCTTCTTTGTGCCCAAGACCGTCACCGCAAAGGGAACTCATATCAAAGACAGCGTCGATCTCAAGCGCACGATGTTTACCGTGATGATCGCGCTCGTCCCCGTACTGCTCTTCAGCATCTACAACATCGGCTATCAGATGAACCTGGCATACGGATATGGCTGGGACTTCTGGATGATAGTCTGGAAGGGCTTCCTCAAGATTCTCCCCCTCTACCTTGTATCTTACATCGTGGGCCTCTTTTTCGAGTGCCTCTTTGCGCAGGTACGCGGCGAGGAGGTCAGCGAAGGTTACTTTGTGACCGGCTTTCTGATTCCCCTCATCGTGCCCGTAAACATCCCCCTCTGGATGCTGGCCATCGCCATCGCATTCGCCGTGGTTATCGGCAAGGAGGTGTTCGGCGGCACCGGCTACAACATCTGGAACCCCGCGCTGCTCACCCGCGCATTCCTGTTCTTCGCCTACCCCAAGATGATGAGCGGTGATTCCGTATGGATCGCCCACAAGGCGGGAGTGGACGCCGTGACAAGCGCCACCCCCCTCTCGCAGATGGCAAGCGGCAGCCTCGAGGTTTCTGCCAAGAGCGCGCTTGATATGTTCATCGGCCTCATCCCCGGTTCCGTGGGCGAGACCTCCACGCTCTGCATCCTCATCGGCGCGGCCATCCTGCTCATCGGCGGCGTGGCAAGCTGGAAGATAATGCTCAGCTGCGTGGCCGGCGGTCTGCTGGTGGGTCTGCTTGGCCCCGTGCCCGCATACTATCAGCTGATTATGGGCGGCTTCGCCTTCGGCTGCGTGTTTATGGCCACCGACCCCGTCACCAGCTGCCAGACCGAGACCGGCAAGTGGATCTACGGCTTCCTGGTGGGTGCCTTTGCAGTGGTGCTGCGTCTCTACAACCCCGGCTATCCCGAGGGAATGATGCTTTCCATTCTGCTTATGAACACCTTTGCACCGCTCATCGACTACTGTGTGGTCAACGCCAACATCAGCCGTCGCAACAAGAGAGCCAAGACAGCTTAAAACAGGAGGGCCATTATGAATACCAATACAAATACTTACACAGTCATCTATACAACCGTGCTGGTTGTAGTAGTTGCGGCCATCCTGGCATTCGCCGCCACCGCCCTCAAGAGCAGGCAGCAGGCCAATGCCGACCTGGCCAAGATGAAGACCATAATGCTCGCGGCCAACTTCGGCGAGACGGAGGACGGCAGCGTGGACAAAAGCGCTGATTTCAAGCAGATCTACGAGAGCCACGTCACCCGCACCTTTGTGGTGAACGAGAAGGGCGAGACAATCGAGGGCGTTGACGCCTTCAAGGACATAGACCTCAAGAGCGAGTTCAACAAACTCAAGAGCGGCTCCTCCGCCCAGCTGCCCGTGTACGAGTGCACTATGGACGACGGCCGCACAATCCACATCCTGGCGATGTACGGTGCCGGCCTCTGGGGCGCCATCTGGGGCTATGTCGCTGTTGAAAACGACAACGAGACCATTGCCGGGGCCATCTTTGACCACGCCAGCGAGACTCCCGGCCTGGGCGCCAAGATTGCCGAGCCCGCGTTCTACACCCAGTTCCGCGGCAAGAAGATTTCCGACGCTGCGGGCCGGTTCTCTTCCGTGAAGGTCATCAAGGGTGGAGCCGGCGGCGATGCCAACGGCGTGGACGCGATTTCCGGCGCCACCATCACCTCCAATGCGGTGGGCAAGTCGCTTGCCCAGTGGCTGGAGGCCTACAAGGCATATCTGACTTGCAGCGCCGCTGCGGCCAAAAAGCCTGACTGCTGCGCTGCAGATGGCGGCAGCTGCTGCGGCAGCTGCGAAGGCGCCGAGGCCGACAGCACTATCTGCAAAAAGGATGTTCAATCTGTAAACAGTGAAAAAGATGAATAAAGATATCTACACAAAACCTTTCTTTAAGGGCAACCCGGTCACCGTGCTGGTGCTTGGTATCTGCTCATCTTTGGCAGTTACCGTACAGCTCAAGGGCGCCCTGGTGATGGCATTGTCGGTTACCGTGGTGACCGCCTTCTCCAGCCTTATGATGAGCGCGCTGCGCAACACCATCCCCAACCGTGTCCGCATCATCGTGCAGCTGGTTGTGGCGGCGATGTTCGTGATTCTGATTGACCAGTTCCTCAAGGCGTTTGCCTACGACACCAGCAAGATGCTGTCGGTTTACATCGGCCTGATCATCACCAACTGTATCATAATGGGCCGCATCGAGGCCTTTGCGCTGGGCAACAAGCCCTGGCCCAGTTTTGTGGACGGCGCCTGCAACGGCCTCGGCTACGGTATGATACTGGTGCTGGTGGCCTTCATCCGCGAGCTGCTGGGCAGCGGCACCCTCTTCGGCTGTCAGGTGATTCCCGCCAGCTGGTATGTAGAAAACGGCGGCTGGTATATGAACAACGGTCTGATAATTCTCCCTCCTATGGCGCTCGTCCTGCTGGGCTGCGTCGTATGGATTCAGAGAAGCATCCAGAAAGACCTTCAAGAGAAATAGGAGAGAGAGACAATGGAATATTTGAATCTTTTTATAAAGTCTGTCTTTGTTGACAATATGATATTCTCGTTCTTCCTGGGAATGTGCTCGTTCCTGGCTGTATCGAAGAATGTCAAAACCGCTTGCGGTCTGGGTGTGGCGGTGATTTTCGTGCTGTGCATCACCCTGCCTCTCAACTATATCCTCTACGAAGGCATCCTCAAGCCCGGCGCGCTTACCTGGCTCAGCCCCAGTTATGCCGATGTGGACCTCAGCTTCTTGAGCTACATCGTGTTCATCGCCACCATCGCGGCTTTCACCCAGATTGTGGAGATGGTGGTGGAGAAGTTCGCCCCCAGCCTCTATAACTCGCTGGGTATCTTCCTCCCCCTGATTGCCGTGAACTGCGCCATCCTGGGCGGTTCGCTGTTTATGCAAGAGCGCGGATATGCGAATGTGGGCGAGGCGTTCGTCTTCAGTCTGGGCAGCGGCATCGGCTGGTGCCTGGCCATCGTGACTATGGCGGCCATCCGCGAGAAGCTGGCATATTCCAACATTCCCGCCGGCCTCAAGGGTCTGGGCATCGCCTTCATCATCACCGGCCTGATGGGTATAGCGTTTATGAGTTTTATGGGCATTCAATTATAGGAGAGCGCTGATATGGATATGCAAACTATGGTAGTGGCCGTATTGGCCTGCCTTATACTGATACTTATTCTGGTGGCGCTGCTGCTTATCCTCAAGGCTAAGCTTACCCCCAGCGGCACCGTCTCTATCGACATCAACAACGGCAAGAAGGTGGTGGACGTGCCGCAGGGAGGCTCTCTGCTGGCCACTCTTGCAGAGCAGAAGGTCTTTCTCCCCTCCGCCTGCGGCGGTAAGGGTTCCTGCGGCCAGTGCAAGTGCCGCGTGTTGGAGGGGGGCGGAAGCATCCTCCCCACCGAGACCGTGCACTTTTCGCGCAAGCAGATAAACGACCATTGGCGCCTCGGATGCCAGGTCAAGGTCAAGGACAACCTCAAGATAGAGATTCCCGATAGCGCACTCAGCGTAAAGAAGATGGAGTGCGAGGTCATCTCCAACAAGAATGTGGCCACCTTCATCAAGGAGTTCTGCGTAAGGGTTCCCGAGGGCGAGCACATCGAGTTCAAGAGCGGCGAGTACATCCAGATAGACATTCCCGCATACGATGTGGACTTCTCTACCTTCGATGTGGATCCCGAGTACCGCGCAGACTGGGAGAAATACGGATTCTTTGGCATCAAGTACAAGAACACCGTCCCCACCATCCGCGCCTATTCGATGGCCTCCTATCCTGCGGAGAAAAATGTCATCAAGCTCAACGTCCGCATCGCGACCCCTCCCTTCGACCGCAGCCAGCCCAAGGGCGTCTTCAAGATGCTACCCGTTGCGCCGGGCGTAGGTTCGTCTTACGTGTTCTCCCGCAAGCCGGGTGACAAGGTCACCATCAGCGGCCCTTACGGCGAGTTCCTGCTTCCCGAGAACGACCCTCTGGATATGGAGTACATCTTTGTGGGCGGCGGCGCCGGAATGGCTCCTCTGCGCAGCCACATAATGCACCTGTTCAAGACTCTCAAGACAACCCGCGAGGTACACTTCTTCTATGGCGCACGCGCCCTGGTGGAGGCGTTCTACCTGGAGGATTTCGCGCAGATCGAGCAGGAGTTCCCCAACTTCCACTTCCATCTGGCCCTCGACCGTCCCGATCCGGCGGCGGATGCTGCGGGCGTGAAGTACACCGCAGGGTTCGTGCACAATGTGATGAACGAAACTTACCTGAAGAACCACGAGGCTCCCGAGGACATCAAGTACTTTATGTGCGGTCCGCCTATGATGGTGAGCAGCGTGAACGGGCTGCTTGACAGCCTGGGTGTCCCGCCCGAGAGCATTCTCTACGATAACTTCGGTTAGCAGACTCGATTTTTATCGACATAAAAAAGAAGGACGTCCGAGATTTTTCGGACGTCCTTCTTTTGAGTATAAGTATATTGTCGTTATCCTATTGCGGGAGGATGTAGACTAAGTTCGCAGCATCGCTCAGAGTCCATTTGCCGTTGTTCTCGATCGTATAGGTAACGCCTTCCGAGACGGTTCCGGCTTTAATCACCTGCCGGTTTTCCCTATCGCATGAATCGTCTGAAGGCTTATTGCCGGTAATCGTAATCTGAGTGTCAGAACCCAAGTTTCCGAAACGGATCACGCGGTCGCCGATACCGGTGAACTCGTTGCCGGTAATCACTACAGCACCCATATCAGGGGTGTTACCGTAGTCCCTTATCGCGATGGCATTATGCAATGTGGTCGTGAACGTGGAGTTAGTGACCGAGATGTTCTTGACATACTGGATATACATTCCCTGATAAGAAGTGTCGAAGGTGCATTCGTCAACCGTGAGATTCTTGAATGCATACGACAATTCCGTGGAATTGTTCTGGAAATACACGCGTGCGCCGGCACTCGATGCCGTGTTGTATGTCAGGAATTTGCACTTATGGAAAGTGATTCCATCGATGGTCGAAGGACTGTCGCCGTCGCCGTTCTTCGTGAAATTAGCGTTCTTGTTGAAGCTGATGCCTTCGAACTTGATGTTCTCGAACTTGTATGCGCAGTAGTAGGCGCTGCCGTTTGTAACCCACTTCCCGCTGTCACGGACATAATCATAAACCGGAGTCCCACCTGTAGTGACAGAAAAGTGACCGGATGATGCGTCTATTCCCTCTACCGTGACACCCACATTCGCAGTGAAGGTCACATTCTTGATGGTGCGCAGATAATAACAGCCATCAGTCCAGATGGATTGATTCTTAAAAGCGGCAAGATCTTCGGAGGTTGCGAACTCCTGATAATTATTCGCAGCGGAGGTGTAACCTCCTACCATATACTTGGTGTTGCTGGCTGCGAATTTCGTCGGACGGCCGAATACAAGAATCTCGCTGATGTTCTCGGTGAAATTGATGGTCTTGCCGTCGATGCTGCCGTAGGCTCCGTCGAGAACGAACTGTGCGTTCGCCGCGGTCACATTGACCGTGCTGCCTGACATATCCGGCCCTTCCGGAAGTATCGCATAGGCCTTGGCGTAATTTATGGACGGATTGTGCTTGCTGTAAACCATTCCGTTCAGCGTGGCTCCGCTCCCGACTTCCACCGTCACATTTCCCGTCTCGTTCTGGAGGTCATCCTCATAGAGGGCATATATACCGGTGAGAGTACCGCCGGAGACATTGACAGCGATATCAAGATCGGTGTTGTGCTGCGAAATGGCGAGGGCTGCGCCTTCAACCGTGGTGCCTCGGTTGTTAGCCTCTGCAGAGAATACAGAAGCCGTGGCAGTGAATGTGCCGCCGGTGATATTGAGAGTTCCCGCGCGGAGCTCGATGGCTGAGCCAACTCCCGTGAATGTACCGCCGTTCACGGTGAATTTGCCCGCCTGCGGGTGATATACCGCGATACCGCATTCGGAAGTGAATGTGCCGCCATTGATGGTAAGCTCGGTGTTGTGGCGGGCACCGTTGCCGCTGATGGCATAATAATACCCCTTGAACGTACCGTTCTCAATGGTCAATACCGCCTTTTCTCCGGTTGGAGATTCACCTTTCTTGGTAAGCTTCAATGCTGCATAGATCTTCTCGCTGCCATTGACGTCGATGGTTCCGTTGCCGGTGATGGTGAGATCACCGCCACGATTCACCTCAACAAGAGCGTCACTACCTTTCCAGCCGGAAGACGGAGAAAGGGTCTTGCCGTCAAGATTGAGTTTAAGTTTGTGTGCCACATCCAGAGAAGCGGTAAGGGCGATGTCGCTGCCGAGTGTAATCTCCACTACATTGGTGTCCGCGGCGGCGGCGATAAGCTCGCTCTCGCTTGTGACGACAGGCTTGGTGTTCACGATGTCCCAGAGGTCTGCTGTGGTGCGGCCCTGAACGCCCGCATAGCCTTCTGCGATGTAGCTTTCAAGAGCCTTATAAACAGTCTCGCTGAGGTTCTCGCACTCGCGGACGAATACATTCTCTGTTGTGCCTTTGACTTCCACTTCCTTCACCGTTCCGTGAATCTCGAGACCGCCCTGGTTGAAGATGAGTTTTCCTATGGTCTGCCCCTTCTCGATGATGAGAGTATTGTCAGAAGTTGTGGCCTCAAGCTCTCCGATCACATTGGTGTCTGAGAAAGAGCCGGCATCGACTCCGTTGATAGTCACGGTCTTTGACGGCGCGTTGATGACAAGCTTTCCAATCTTGGCGCCCTCGGGGATGGTGATGTTGACGGTGGCCTTATTGGCAGTATTATCCACGATCAAGCCGGATTCCGATCCGGAATCAGTAGTGGATGAAGATGCAGTGTAGTCTCCCACATAAAGAGTGGTTTCCTCGCTGCCCGCAACCTCGAGATTGAGGGTTGCGTCCTCTTTTAAATACGTGGTCAGAATGGCATTTGCGTTATTCGTGGACACTGTGGCGTCTCCTGCATCTGACGGAACGCCCGCGAACTTCACCTCAATGACATCCGCATTGCTGTTCGCCTTTATGACCTCATTCGCCGATGCGATATCATCAACCTCAACCACTTTCACAATGTCAGGCTCCTCGAATGCAGGCACGACAA
>CAVLDO010000031.1:0-10000 GCA_963662035.1 Bacteroidaceae bacterium
CATCGAGCCTGATGCCGGGCCTCGCGGGATTGTGCAGATAGTGCACGGGATGTGCGAGCACAAGGAGCGCTATGTGCCGTTTATGGAGTTCCTCGCTTCGCGTGGCTATGTCTGCATAATCCACGACCACCGGGGGCACGGGGAGTCGGTGAAGTCGCCCGAAGACCTCGGATATATGTACAAAGGTGGCTGGAAAGCTATGGTCGAGGATGTGAAAGCCGTTGCCGACTGGGCCAAGGGACATTATCCGGGATTGAAATATGCCCTCTTCGGGCACAGTATGGGGTCGATGGTGGTGCGCTCGTTTACCAAGCGCTACGATGATATGATAGATATGCTCTTTGTCTGCGGCTGTCCGAGCGACAACCCCGCCAAGTCTGCCGGGAAGCTGCTCGCCGACTGCGCGGTGCTCCTGTGTGGCGGCCATAGCCGTCCGAAGCTGCTCCAGAGGCTCTCATTCGGCAAATACAATGCTCCTTTCGCTCTTGAGGGCTACCCTTGCGCCTGGGTCTGCTCCGACAGGGAAACGCTCGAGGCATACCACAGCGATCCGCTCTGCATGTTCCAATTCACCGCAAACGGCTTCTCGAACCTGACCGCACTGATGGCCGATTGCTATTCGCCGGAAGGCTGGAAGGTTTCCAGGCCGCAGCTGCCGGTGCACTTCCTCTCCGGTGCAGACGACCCTTGTCTGATAAGCGAAAAGGCAATAGGCAAAGCCGTGGCACTGATGAAGAAAGTCGGCTATGCCCGCACTGACCTCAAGCTCTACGAAGGGATGCGCCACGAAATTCTGAACGAAACCCACCGTCAGACTGTCTGGGACGATGTGCTCGCGGCGCTGGAGGCCATTTGATTCTGCCCCGCCGGCGGGAGTTTTGCGGTGCGGCAAAAATGATTAACTTCGTCGGATTTTAGATAAACGGCTAAAGTGTATTTTAAAGGAATATTAAGATCGGCCCTGGCGGCACTGTGCACGGCGATGTGCGCTTGCAGCGGCCTGGAAACCCCTGCGGCAGAGAAGCAGGTGAAGTCTGCCGAGGTGGTGATATCCGTGGGGAGCGGCACGCAGACCAGAACCGCCTACGATGCCGATTCGAGAGGCTTCGTGTGGCAGGCTGCAGACCGCATCGGCCTTTGGGCAAAGAGCGCATCGGGGACCTACACCCTCTCCGGCACCCAATTCTCGCTGCTGGCCGCAAATAAGGCGCAGGCCTACTTTACCGCCACCCTCTCCAGCCCTATGGAGGCGGGCACCTACACCTACTACGCCGCCTATCCCGCGCCCGGGAGCATCTGTGGTACAAAGGCGACCTTCAGCCTTCCCGCAGAGCAGGACGGAGCCGCCACGGGTGTGGACATTCTGGTGAGCGATGCCGCCGCCGGAGCAGCCCTGCAGCCGCTTGCAGAGGCACAGACCCTCTCGCAAGAGAGTCCTGTGGCCATAAAGATGCACCATCTGCTGCATTTCCTGCGCTTCTACTTCCCCGAAGGTGGCAATAATCTGGGAGAACCGCTCTCCAGGATAGAATTCTCGATGCCGCAGAATGTGGCGGGGCAGGTGAGTGTGGATGTGACTGACCCTTCGCTCGTCAGCCTTGCCGACGGCTCCAATGACATGACCCTTAAACTGACCGTTGCGCTTGATGAGGGCGGCGAGGCCGTGGCGGCGATTTTCCCTCCCGAAACGGCATACGGCGCAGGCGACAGGATGCAGGTGAACATATATTCCGACAACAAATGGGCCTCTTTGGAGCCGCTGCCCCTTGAAGGGCGCACCTTTGAGGCGGGGCACATAACCCCAGTCCCTATGCGGGCGCAGAGCGTGAAGAGTCTATACAGCCTGCTGTTCAAGCTCTCCTCCAACAATTTGGGAGAGGATCCGCAGAGCATCACGATGACACTTCCCGACGGCCTCGTATGGCCCGGCACCGCATCCTCCACCCTCAGTTGGCGGCAGGAGGGCGAAATAGCGGTCGGCGCCACATACAGCATCAAGACCGGCGATGAGGCGGCCTTCCGCGCTCTCTCTAAAAAGAGCGTCAATATCACCTACGAGTCGCAGAGCGCCGTTGTGAGCGAAACCGTGACTCTGGCCGACCTCTCAAGCACAGAAAGCGCCCTGTGCGCGCTCAACTGCCCCTACCTCTTCTTCGAAGATTTTTCCGGTGTGGAGAGCTTCAACTCGGGCGACAAGCATTCCGGTTCAAATGTGGGCAGCAAGACTCCCACGGTGTTCAACGGCTGGAGCGTGGCCCGCGGCGGGGCCCAGAAGGGCACCGCCATCCGCCTGGCGGCCCACCGGGAGTGGTTCGCAAATTATCCCGCAAGATGTGATTCACCGTTTCTCAGCGGGCTTAAAGAAGGCAAGACGGTGAGCCTCGATATCCAGTTCAACTACTCTATGGGGAGAGAAGAAGGCGGTTTAGGGTCTGGGACTAATGCGTCACAAACTGTTTATCTCGGCTATATCACAACGAGTGACAACCTTTCGAGCGGCGATGATACCGGCTCTTGGACCACGGATTTCACGGTGAACGAGACCACCGGCTCCTACTACAACATAAATCATCTCTCGCAGAGCACCCTAACCGATGTGTGCGCCCCGCTGCGTTTGAGCTGGAGAACAACAACGCCGACATACTCATCCACCACCAACAGCACCTGCTGGCTCTACATAGACAACATAAAAGTGAAAATCAAAAAATAGCACAACGATATGAAAATCTGCAAATTGACACTCTGCGCCCTGGCGGCCGCCCTGCTTGTCTCCTGCAACAGGCAGGAGGGCGGAGGGGTGCACTTCTGCGTGGCGCAGGATCTCAGCCTGCTGGAAGTCACCAAAAGCCAGGTGTCCGACTACACCAGCCTCCCCTCGGGCGGCGACTTTGACATAGTGCTCACCAACAGCGGCGGCGACGAAATATACAGCGGCACCTTGAGCGGCTACGACGAGAGCACCCCCCTCAAGGCGGGCAACTACTCGGTAAAGGCCACCTACGGCAGCGCAAGCAGCGAGGGCTTTGACAAACCCTTCTTCGAGGGGGAGAAGAGCTTCTCCGTTTCCGGCGGCAGCACCACGGCGGTGAGCATCCCCGCCACCCTTTCCAACGCGATAGTCAAGGTGCAGTGCACCGACCTGTTCAAGACCTATTACCCGGAATACACCATCACCCTGACCACCGGCGGCGGCACCAGCATAGAATTCACGAGGGATGAGACGCGCGCCGCATTTGTGGATGCCTACTCCATCTCGGTGGCGGGCACCCTCACCAACCAGGGCGGCACAACGCAGACCTTCTCCAAAGAGTACAAGAGCTACCTCTCTGCCAAGACCTGCTACACCCTCAAATTCGACGTCTCCAACGTGGGCGGCGGCATAATCACCGTCAAATTCGACGACACGGTGGACGATGTGCAGCTCTTGGATGTGGATTTAAATGACTGATAAACCGATATGAAAAGGACAATATACGCAATGCTTGCCCTCTGCCTGGCCTTGGCGGCAGGCTCGTGCAAGAAAGACAACTTTGAGTACCCCTCCGGCGGCAAGACCGGAACCCTCTCGCTGGGCGGCCTCTCGCTCAGCGTGGACGAGGATCTGAACCTGGTGCCCCGCAAGGCCTCGGCCGCAGGCGGCAGCTACACCGTGCTGCTCTACGACAATGCCGAAACCCTCATCTGGGAAAAGAGCTACAGCGAGGTTCTTTCCGGCGGCGACATAACCCTCAACGCCGGCAATTACACCCTCGTGGCCCGTTCCACGGCCGACGAAGCGCCCCAATCGGCATTCGAATCCCCCGTGTACGGCGTAGAGCGCAGCTTTACCATCAAGGCTGGCGAGACCACCACGCTCGGGGCGCTGACCTGCACCCTGCTGCAGGCGGCGGTGAGCGTCGGCTATAACGACGACTTTCTCAAGTCGGTCACGGGCGAGGGATGCACCACCGTAGAACTTGCAGCCGGGTACCCGCTGGAATACGCGCTGACATACTCATCCGGCAAGGCATCCTGCGAGAGCCGCACCGGTTATTTTGCCGTAAACGGCGATAACTCCACCATAATCCTCACCTTCAAAGGCTCCATCGACGGCAAATCGCAGAAGATGAAAACCGCCATCACCGGCGTCAAGGCGCGCGACTACCACGTGGTGACCATTATGAAAAAGGTGGACGCCGGCGGCAACGCCTCATTCTCTGTGGAGATAGACGGCCTTGTGGAGGATATGGAGCTTGAAACGGCTGTGGAGGCGGTAGAGCAGGGGGACGGCATCGACCCCAACGCCCCCGGCGGCGACGGCGGCATAACTCTGGTGAGCACCTGCTCCTACGATATAACATCTGCCGTGACGGTCCCTTCCAGCGGAGAGTTTCCCCTCACGATGCAGGCCGGCGTCCCGAACGGTGTGCGCAAGTTCACGGTGGACATCGCCTCCACCAACGCCGACTTCATCAATTCTGTGAACACGGTGGGCGGCACAACTCTGGATCTGATAAACCCCTCCGAGGCGGCAATGGGCGTGTTTAGCATAGTCCCTTTCCCCCACGGCAGCGACCTGTTGGGCAAGACTCTCATCGACTTTGACCTATCCGATGCCCAGACTCCTCTGCTGGCCTTCCCCGGCACCCATACCTTTACAATGAACGTCACCGACAACAAAGGGTGCCGCAAGAGCATCGCAATAAGCCTCACAGTGTTATGAAAATCGTATTGAGAATAATAGCGGCAGCTCTGCCGGCAGTGATCGGCGCCGCCTGCACCAAAGACTACAGCGCCCCCTCGGGCTCGCTCTGCGTGAATGTGCAGATGGAGGGGGAGGTGGCCACCAGGGCCGCTATGAGCAGCGAAGAGCTGCTCTCCACCGCCAGGGTGAGCATCTACAAGGGGGACTTCTCCGGCAAAGTGCGCGACTATGTCTATAGCGAACTCCCCTCCACCATCCATCTGCCTGCCGATGACTACCGCATAGATGTGGTGGCGGGCGAGGCGGCCAAAGAGCAGGGGGCCGAGGCTTCCTGGGAGCAGAAGAGCTACAAGGGCTCCGGCGACATTAAAATCAGCGCAGGGGCGGTGGGCAGCGTCACCGTCACCGCCAAGGTCAGCAACATAATCTCCAACCTCACCTTTGACTCATCTGTGGACGCCGCTTTCGAGAGCGGCTATACCTGCACCGTCTCGCTCGAGAAGGGGGGCGAAGGGCTGGAATACACTGCCGGCAGGAGCGGCGCCGACGGCTACTTTACCTGTGACGGCTTTGAGCCCTCGCTCTACTGGACTTTCTCCGGCGCCCTCAAGAAAAACGGCGAGGCCCTCACAAAATCGGGCGAAATCGCTAATGTTCAGGCCGGCAAGCGCTACAAACTCAACCTCAAATATACAGAGAAGGAGGGCATCGTGGGCTTCTCATTGCTGGAGGATACAAGCACCAACCGCATAGAAGACAACATAATCTTTGAGGCGGCTTCTACCGGAGTGGCCACCTCTACCCGCTACGAAATCTGGGCGGGCCACTTCACCGCCCACGCCGATGTGGACGAAAGCCAGTACGACAAGAGCGGCGTCTATTTTGAAGTGCGTCAGAAAGGCGCCACGGCCTGGAGCAAGACCTCAGCCAACCGCGATAGCGAAGGGACCTTCAGCGCCGAGATAAGCGGCCTTAAGCCCTCCACCGAGTATGAATACCGCCTGGTGGTGAAATCGCTGGAATCCGGCTCCGAAGAGCGAATCGACGCTACCTCCACCATCACCACCGAGGCGGCCCCGGCCATCCCCAACGGCGGCTTCGAGACTACCTCCAACGCCGAGAGCAGCAAATACAAGTCGTTCTACGACCCTTCTTCGTCCGATGCCGAGCTGCAGACCCCCTGGTGGGGCAACGGCAATTACGGCTCCACTCTTGTCGGCTCCAGCTCGGTAATCTGCTACCCAGACGCCTCCGACTATAAGGAGGGCACACAGTCGGTGTGCCTGCAGTCCCGCTGGGTTGTTGTAAAGTTTGCCGCCGGCAACCTCTTCAGCGGCCACTTCGGCGAATTGAGCGGCACCGATGGCGGCACGGTCTATTTCGGCCGTCCCTTCACCGCAAGGCCTACCGCGCTGCGCCTCTGGTATAAATATTCGGGCGGCGTCATCAACCGCGAATCAAGCAATGTCCCCTCCGAAGGCAAGAAGGGCAACTACGACAAGGCCTCCATCCGCATCGCGCTGGGCACCTGGGACTACCGCAAATACGGCGGAGACGCGGCCAGCCCCATCAAGATAGACACCACCGACCCCGACACCTTCGTGGACTTCTCAACCGACGGCTCCACAATCGCATTCGGCGAGAAAATCGTGGCCAGCGACGCCTCCAACTCCACCAACACCTGGCAGTACATTACCATTCCGCTCAAATACAACAGCACCACAAAATACCCCACGCACATTGTGATAAGCTGCGCGGCAAGTATGTATGGCGACTATTTCTCCGGCTACGACGCCAGCAAGCTGTGGCTGGACGGTATGGAACTCCTCTACGAATAATGGCTCGCTCCTCAAGAATAGTCCTGCTCTGTCTGCTGGCACTTATGCTGCCCTTGGCCGCGCGCGCCCAGAAGATGGACCGCGGCATAGATATGAGCTCGCAGCCCGTGTTCATCCCCAAAGGGACCTGGATGGTGGGCGGCGGCGCCTTTTACAGCCTGCACAACAACCAAAGCTCCAGCCTGCTGGTGATAAGCGGCATCAATTCCACCGGCTACAACCTCTCCGTGAGCCCCGCCTTCTGCTATATGATAAAGGACAATGTCGGGGTGGGGGTGCGCCTGGGATACCGCCGCAGTATGTTCCAGCTCGATTCGGCCCAGGTCAGTCTGGGGGATATCGGGCTGTCGGCCACCAACTTCCACCGCCTGAGCCACAACTTCGAGATCCAGGGCATCGGACGCTACTACATCCCTGTGGGCTCCCTCAAGCGCATAGGTCTTTTCAATGAACTGCAGCTGGCCTATTCCATCGGCCAGGGAAAGGTGCTGGACGGGCACGACACCGCAGTGGCCTCCTTCGAGACCTCCAACAGCCTGGGCATCAACCTCTGCCCCGGCTTTATGGCATTCGTTACCGACAACCTGGCCATAGATGTCAGCGTGAATATGCTTGGGCTGCAGTTCGACTGGACCAGGCAGACCCACAATCAGATTTCCGAGGGCTCCCGGGGCACATCATTAGTCAACTTCAAGGTCAACCTGCTTGCAATCGGGTTCAGCCTCTATTATTACCTGTAACGGAGTGAAAAGATACGCTATAACATTTGCGCTGCTGCTTTGGGCTCTCTGCGCCGCAGGTGCGGCCCCAGGCTGCGGCGTATCCGGCGAAGCCGAAACCGCAGCCTCTGACGCAAACTCATCCGCTCTGCGCCGGGGCCCCGACGGCGTATTTATGCCCAAGGGGGACTTCTCGGCCGGAGTGTCGTTTTTCTACGTGGATCTGTTCAGCGACAACAGCGAATATATGATGCTGCTGCAGAATCTCAACGCCAACGCCACGGCGATGTCGCTCTCGCCCTATCTTGACTACACCTACCGCGACAACCGCTCCGTGGGGCTGCGCGTGAAATATACCTCCGCCAACGGCGGGGTGGAGAGCGCCGATCTCTCTATGCTGAGCGACGACCTCTCCTTCTCTCTCAGCGACATAGCCTCCAGCGCCCGCTCTTTCCAGGCAGAAGTATTCCACCGCAGTTACGCCCCGATAGACGCGCGCAGCCGCTTCGGAGTCTTTATGGACATCTCGCTGGGCTATCAGCATACCCGCACACAGTTTTCCTACGACCAGAAGAGCCTGGGCACATATTCCAGCGCCGATAAGCTCAAGTTTGCGGTGCACCCCGGTCTGATGGTGTTTGTCACCAACAGCATCAGCACCCAGGTCTCCATCGGCATAGGCGGGGCCAACTACAACCACATCGACTACATCAGCGGCGGCGAAGTCACCGGCACCCGCGATTTCTCCCGCGTGCGCTTTATGCTGGATGTAATGGACATCGCCTTCGGCCTCTCATTCCACCTTTAGATGAAAAGATTCTCCGCTATAATACTCTCCGCCGCGCTGCTGGCATCTGCCTGCATCCGCAACGACACCCCTTATCCCGACATAGTGGCCGCCATAGTCTCGTTGGAGGTGGAAGGGGCCCGGAATGTCTCCATCGACTCCGAAGCGTTCGAGGCGGTGGTGACCCTTAAAGAGGAGGCCGACATCACGCGGGTGCGCATCGGCGCCATCTCGTTCAACGACCCTGCGGTCACCGCGTCGACCGATGTTGTGGGGGTGAAAGACCTTTCTAACCCGCTGCCGCTGATTCTCTCCGCCTATGGCAACAGCTACAGGTGGAGCATCAGGGCCGAGCGCCCCGTGGAGCGCTATTTCTCTGTCAGCGGGCAGGTCGGCTCTGCGGTGATAGACGCCGCAAACCGGCGCGTGATTGCGCAGGTGCACGCCGATGCTAAAACGCTGGACATCACATCCATCAAGCTGGGCCCCGCAGAGGGCACTGTTTATACCCCCGATGTCTCCACCCTGCATAATTTTACCGATGAGGTGACAGTTAACGTCACCTACGGCGGCATCAGCGAGCGGTGGACCATCTACATAGAGGAGGTGGAATCATCGCTGCTGTTCAATGCGCCCGATGTCTGGAGCCGGGTGGCTTACCTCTCCGCCTCGGCCGATGCTGGCCGTGAATGTGGCTTCCGCATCCGCGAGAGCGGCACTCTCCGGTGGCGCGAGGTGGATTCACTCCGGGTGGAAGGGAGCGCCTTTTATGCCGTAGCAGATTCGCTCTCGCCCCTTACGGCCTACGAATGTCAGGCATGGAGCGGAGAGGAAAGCGACACGCGCACCTTCACCACAGAGGGGGAGATGCAGCTGCCAAATGCCGGCTTCGAGTGCTTCAGCAATGCCGAATCTTCAAAATATTTCTCTTTTTACGACCCTTCTTCTGCCGACGCTTCTCTGCAGAGCAAGTGGTGGGGGAGCGGCAACAAGGGGTCCACTACCGTGGGATCCAGCTACGCCATCACCAAGCCCGACGATAGGGAGCACACAGAAGGCTCGTATTCGCTCAAGATGGAGTCGCAGTATGTGGTGGTGAAGTTTGCGGCCGGGAATGTGTTCTCGGGCGAATTCGGCAGCACTATCGGGGTCTCTGGCGGCACCGTGCGTATGGGCCGTCCGTTTACCCTGCGCCCGCGCAAGATGGCTGTCAGCCTCAAATACAAATGCGGCAAGATAGAGCAGAAGACTCTGGGCGATTATCCGCCTGACGACCCTGTGCAGGTGGGGGACAGCGACCGCGGCGTGGTGTGGATAGCCCTGGGCGACTGGGATTACAAGAAATACGGCGGCACGCCGGAGTGTCCGGTGGAGATCAATACCACCCGCCCTGAGACTTTCTTTGACCCGGCCGGGGCTAACGTGATAGCTTACGGCAGGTTTGTGGCCACTGCCGATATGGAGTGGACGCGGGTGGAGATTCCGCTGGAGTATGTCAGCACTTCGCGCCGTCCCACCCACATAATCGTCTCCTGCGCCGCCAGTATGCTGGGCGATTACTTCACCGGCAGCCCCGAATCCATTCTCTGGATAGACGATCTGCAGCTGATTTACTGACACCTGCGCCCTCCCTTGCAAAAATGAAGGTGCCGCCCTCCGTGTTGCGGCCGTCCTCCTTGTTGCGGCCGTCCTTGCCGGAGCTGCCCGGGGCTGGCCGCCACACTCCGTGCCCGAGGAGCCCCGATTCGGGCACGGGACGTGAAGTTTCGCCGCACTCCGTGCCTGAGAAGGCTCGATTCTGGCACGGCCGGGGAGTTTCGCCGCGCTCCGTGCCCGAGGAGCCCTGTTTCGGGCACGGCCGGGGAGTTTTGCCGCGCTCCGTGCCCGTAGAAGCCCGTTTCGGGCACGGCCGGGGAATTATCGCCTTAGCGCATCAAAGTCGCGGATGCCTAAAGTGGCGTAGCGGGTATTT
>CAVLDO010000032.1:0-9763 GCA_963662035.1 Bacteroidaceae bacterium
AATTACAATCAGTTCCGTCCCCGCCCGATGATATTTCGTGATGACAAGCCTTTGCTAACCGCTATGTCTGTGCCCGCAGAGCTCCGTTTTGGGCACTGTCTGGGAGTTTTGCCTGCTTTCGTGCCAGTTGAGCCCTGTTTCGGGCACGGCCGGAGAGTTTCGCTGCGTTCCGTGCCTAGGGAGTGTCATTATGGGCACGGATAGTGTGTTTCGCCTGGTTCCGTGCCCGAAGAGCTCCATTTCGGGCACCGCCTGGGAGTTTCGCTGCGCCCCGTGCCCGAGGAGCCCCGATTCGGGCACGGCCAGTGGTTTTCGCCTTGTTCCGTGCCCGAGGAGCCCCGTTTCGGGCACCGCCTGGGGTTTTCGCCTGGTTCCGTGCCCGAGGAGCCCCGTTTCGGGCACGGGCAGAAAATTCTCTCCGTGTTCAGTGTCAAGAGCAACCTCGCCAGAAGTCAGCAGGCGATTTTCGCATTGTCCCCGTGCAAACTTAAACATAGAACGGAAATGTTTGCAAAAACGAAAAAGTAAGTATATTTGCAAATAATACATCACTGATTTTTAACTGTTTAAAAGACTATGACAATCGACAATAATCTGCTTGCGGAGCTGCTGGAACAGGCCGAAACCAATCCCCGCCGCCGGCAAAACTACGATATGCGCACATCCGGCGCCGACACCAGCCAGCGTATGCTCAATGCGCTGCTGCCGGGCACAGAAGTCCCCATCCATAAACACGACGACACCTGCGAAACAGTTGTCTGCCTCACCGGCCGTTTGGACCAGGTTTTGTATGAAAAAGACGGCGACCTCTGGCGCGAAATCAAGCGGATGCACATAAATCCGTCGCTCGGCATCTTCGGCTGCCAGGTGCCCAAAGGATCCTGGCATACCGTCGAAGTCTTTGAACCCTCGGTAATCTTTGAGGCCAAAGACGGCGCGTACGACCCCAAATAGTTTAAGAACAAAAGCCCCGTCGCGGCCGGGTTTTAGGCGAGCCTCATTCTATCATAAGGGCCCGGCGGGTGGAAGACAGCCAAGCCCATTTAGGTTTAGCACCTATGTGCGGCAGCCACGATTCGTATTTCGCCAGGTTGCTGACTTCTTGTTATTATCATTTTGACGAGGCTTCAGCTAAGTTGTTAACTCGTAAGAAGACAGGTTGCTTCTCCTGTGGAAACTTGGCCGCGAACCCTTACGAAACCTCGCAGCTCCAATGTATAAAACCGCCGGAGCCGAAGGGCGCGGCAGCGGCGCTTTTTTGTCAAATTGAGAAATTGCGCTACCTTCACAATCGCAAAATTTGACAAATGGAATTCACTTCGGTAAATAAGCTGCTGCAAAACAGCTTTATACAGCACTGGGACCGCCCGGCCCTATCAAACTATAAAGGCATCACCCTCAAATACGGCGACGTGGCCCGCCGCATCGCCAAGCTGCACATCGCCTTTGAACAGTGCCACCTGCCAAAAGGCGGCAAAGTGGCCATCTGCTCCCGCAACCAGGCCAACTGGGCCGTGAGCTTTTTGGCCTCGCTCACATACGGTGCCGTGCCTGTCCCCATCCTGCACGAATTCAAGCCGGCCAACATCCATTATCTGGTGAACCATTCGGAAGCCGACGTGCTCTTTGTTGACGACGAAATCTGGGAAAATCTGCTCATAGACGAAATGCCCGGTCTGCACGTAGTGGTGCAGATGGACAATTTTGACTTCCTCTATGCCTGCAGCGAAGAACTGCAGGCGGTGCGCGAACACCTCAACGAAAGCTTCGGCGTCAAATACCCCAACCGCTTCGGCCCCGAATGCCTGGACTACTACAGGGACAGCCCCGACGAACTTGCCCTTATCAACTACACCTCCGGCACCTCGGGCTTCAGCAAAGGGGTGATGGTGCCCTACCGCGCCATCTGGAGCAATGTCAACTTTGCCCACACCCGCGCTATGCCGGAGCTGGACAGCGAAAGCACCATAGTGTCGATGCTCCCCAGCGCCCATATGTACGGCCTGATGTTCGAATTTTTCTTTGAAATGACGGTGGGAATGCACGTCCACTTTCTCAACCGCGTTCCCAGCCCCAAAATAATAATGCAGGCCTTTGCCGACATCAAGCCCGACGTAATAATCTCAGTGCCGCTCATCATCGAGAAAATATACAAAAACAAGCTCAAGCCCATTCTGGACAAGAACCGCGTGATATTCGGCATCCCCTTCATAGACCACATTCTGCAGAAAAAAATCTGTCGGCAGCTGGTTGAGACCTTCGGCGGCCGCTTCAAGGAGGTGATAATCGGCGGCGCCGCCTTCAACCCCGAGGTGGAGCGTTTCTTCCGCAAGATAGAGTTCCCCTTTACCGTGGGCTACGGAATGACCGAGTGCGCCCCCATCATCACCTACTCGCCGCACGATGAGACCCGCCTCTTCTCCTGCGGACAAATCGCCCCCGATATGGAAATCCGCATCGACTCGGCCGACCCGCAGAAAGTGCCCGGCGAGGTGCAGGTGCGCGGCGCCAACGTTTTCCTGGGCTATTACAAAAACGAAGAGGCCACGGCCAAAGCCTTCACCGCCGACGGCTGGTTCCGCACCGGCGATATGGGAGTGATGGATTTAGACGGCTTCCTCTACCTGCGCGGCCGCTCAAAATGTATGATACTGGGCCCTTCCGGGCAGAACATCTATCCGGAAGAGATAGAGGGTGTGCTCAACAATCTCAATTATGTGGTGGATTCGCTGGTGTTCGAGGAAGAGGGCAAACTCACGGCCCTGGTCTATCCCGACTGGCAGAAGGGAACGCAGGACGGTATGGACCGCAAGCAGCTGGAGGATCTGCTCACGGCGCAGCTGCCCTTTGTAAACAAGGAGCTGCCCAACTATGCCCGCATCGCCAAAATCGAGTTTTTACCGGAAGACTTTGAGCGGACCCCCAAGCACAGCATCAAGCGCTACCTCTATCAGCGAAGCTGACGCTCGCAAATAATACCGTTGCATCGGTTTTTGCTGATATAAGAAGGGGCTTGCCGGGTGGAAAAATACCCGCAAAGCCCCTTACTACGGATTAACTGCCGCGCCGGCTAATCTGATTCGCGCCTTGAGGTCAGGTTCACATTTGCGCAGAGGTGCGGACTATGCAAATGCAAACTCGTGCCAATCCGGGCTTCAGTCGCGGCGGAAGATGTCGCGGGTATAGACCTTGTCGGCCACATCGGCGAGGCACTCGTCGTAGCGGTTGGCGATAATCGCCTTGCTCTGTGCCTTGAACTGCTCCAGGTCGCCCACTACGCGACTGCCGAAGAAGGTGCTGCCATCAGAAAGAGTCGGCTCGTAAATTATCACCTCCGCCCCCTTGGCCTTGATGCGCTTCATAATGCCCTGGATGGCGCTCTGCCGGAAATTGTCGGAATTGGATTTCATCGTGAGCCGGTAAACCCCTATGGTGCACGGCTCATTCTCGGCGGCAAACTGGTTGTTGCTGTAATAGTCATACCAGCCCGCCTTGCGCAGCACCGCATCGGCGATATAATCCTTGCGCGTGCGGTTGCTCTCCACGATGGCCGTCATCATATTCTGCGGCACATCCTGATAATTGGCCAGCAGCTGCTTGGTGTCCTTGGGCAGGCAATAGCCGCCGTAGCCGAACGAGGGATTGTTGTAGTGGGTGCCGATGCGCGGGTCCAGTCCCACGCCCTCTATTATGTCGCGCGTGCATAGCCCCTTGACCTCGGCGTAGGTGTCCAGCTCGTTGAAGTAGCTGACACGCAGCGCAAGATATGTGTTGGCAAACAGCTTCACCGCCTCGGCCTCCGTGAGCCCCATAAACAGCGTGGGGATGTCGCTCTTGAGAGCCCCCTCCTGCAGCAGACGGGCGAATGTTTCGGCCGCCTGGCGCAGGTCGGCGCGAGCCTCGGGACAGCCCACGATTATGCGGCTGGGGTAGAGGTTGTCGTAGAGCGCCTTGCTCTCGCGCAGGAATTCGGGCGAGAAAAGCAGATTGAGCCGCCTGCCGCCGTAGCGCGAATACAGCCCATGCGTATAGCCCACCGGAACGGTGCTCTTGATTACCATCACCGCATCGGGATTCACGCTCAACACCAGGTCTATCACCTCCTCCACGTGACTGGTGTCAAAATAGTTCTTCACCGGGTCGTAGTTGGTGGGGGCGGCTATCACCACAAAGTCGGCGTCGCGATAGGCCCCGGCCCCGTCGAGGGTGGCGGTGAGATTCAGCTTACTCTGCTCTGCGCCGCTCTCGAATGCTCCGAACTCGCCGCGCAGATATTTCTCAATGTATTCGTCCTGAATGGGACTGATGCCCCGGTTGAGCTTCTCCACCTTCTCTGGAATTACATCCACCGCCGCCACATTGTGGCGAGTGGCCAGCAGAGTTGCGATGCTCAGCCCCACATAACCGGTGCCGGCCACCGCTATCTTGAGATCTTCGAATTTGCGCATATTGAATAGATTAATATGCTAATGTAACACTTTTTCGTAACAATTGGTATCGTGCAGCGTGAAGCCCAGGCTGCGGTAGAGGGCGTTGGCCGCCACCCGCGCGGGACGGCTGGTAAGATGCAGCTTGCGGCAGCCATGGCGCGGCGCCTGCCCAATGATATGCTCCAAAAGACGGCGCCCCAGTCCGCGGCCGCGCAGGGTGGGGAGCACCGCCACCGCCTCCACCGCCCCGAAAGTCAATTCAGGCGTGCGGCACACG
Source organism: Bacteroidaceae bacterium (assembly GCA_963662035.1). Lineage (GTDB taxonomy): Bacteria > Bacteroidota > Bacteroidia > Bacteroidales > UBA932 > Equibacterium. The sequence goes on from CAVLDO010000032.1 coordinate 4,708, forward strand.
ATCAGGGTGGCCGCGGCCACTATCCCTCCCGCCTCGCGCACCACATAAATGTGCGTGGCCGGCTCGCCGAGAGCTTCCTGCAGCTGCTCTATTGTGCAATGCGAAGCGGGGGAGAGGCACTGCATCAGGGCCTCCATCGCCGTGGCGTCCGCCTCGCTGAATTGAGAAAGTTCTTCTATCATAACCCTCGTCATTTGCCCCTGGGGCGGGGGTGACTCTGGCGGTAGAGCTGCCAGGAGTTGAACACATTGTGCCAGATGCTGTAAAAGCCGCCGGCAATGCTCGTCACCGGGTTCATAAAGGTGTATGCCATCCATATTGCGAACACGGTGTTCTTCTGCCCCAGCGCCTGTCCTGCGGTGACCTTGTCGCCATAGCGGCTGCCGATGTTGCGCCCAAGAAAAAATTGCAGCGCGCAGCAGAGCAGCGACACCGCCCCGATGCCCAGCAGATACCCTGCGGGGATGTCGCTCTTTACAATCGCCCTTGTGGTGACTGCAATCGCCAGCGAAAGCGCCACCGACCACAGGTAAAACGGCAGGTCGCTATAGCGCAGCAAGCGGCTGTGGAACTTGGGCAGCAGAAAGCGCACCAGCCATGCGCACAGGCAGGGCATAATCAGCAGCGGAAATGTCTTGGCGATTATCATACTGAAGGCGGTGCCGAACGCAATCCCGCCCGTGGGGTGCACCAGCGGCACGATTGCCGGCACCACCAGCGCCGCCGCAATGTTGATGAGAATGGTGTAGGTCATAATCCCAGGCATATCGCCCCCCAGCTTGCCCGTAATCACCGCCGCCGCAGTGGCCGTGGGGCATATCATACATATCATAAAGCTCTCCACCAGCACCGCATAGTGCCCCTCGCCGGTAAAAATAAGCACCAGGCCCGGAAGCGCAAAGGCCGCCAGCTGAATCAGCAGCAGCCGCCCCTGCCAGCGGTGCGGACGCATCTGCCTGGGCGCAATCTTGCAGAACGAGAGAAACAGCATCGCGAAAATCAGCATCGGCTGCAGCGCACCCACTGCCTTTTCCAGATAAGGTCCCGCCGGGGCCAGCGCGGGAATATTGTGATATACAAGATAGGCCGCCACACCCACAGCCATCGCCACTGGCAGCATCCAGTCCTTGAGAAATTGTTTGAGATTTGCCATATCGGCCGCAAAGATAACTCTTGGCAGATCAATAAACGACCATTTTACACACCTGTAAAGTTTTTTTACACCGGCTGCAGTATTGTATATTAACTAATACACTATATATCAACTCTTTGTATAAAGTGGCACGCAAATGGTGAAAATCCTCGGCAATAAACAAAGTTTCACCACTATGATTAAGATTACTGACATCTGCAAAGTGTTCCGCACAGAAGAAATAGAAACTGTGGCGCTGGACAATGTATCATTCGAAATCGGCGACGGCGAGTTCGTGGCAATTATGGGGCCCTCGGGCTGCGGCAAATCGACCCTGATGAACATCCTGGGCCTGCTGGACAACCCCACATCGGGCAGCTACCGCCTGATGGATCAGGAGGTCGGCAGCCTCAAAGAGAAAGAGCGCACAAAGTTCCGCAAGGGCAACATCGGCTTCGTGTTCCAGAGCTTCAACCTCATAGACGAGCTTAACGTTTATGAGAATATCGAGCTGCCGCTGCGCTATATGGACTTCGGCGCAGCAGAGCGCAAGGCCAAAGTTGAGGCGGTGATGGAGCGGATGAACATTTCCCACCGCGCAAAGCACTTCCCGCAGCAGCTCTCCGGCGGACAGCAGCAGAGGGTGGCGATCGCCCGCGCCGTGGTGGCCGGTCCCAAGCTGATTCTGGCCGATGAGCCCACCGGCAACCTGGATTCCAAGAACGGCCGGGAGGTGATGAATATGCTCTCAGAGCTCAACCGCGAGGGGACCACGATTGTGATGGTGACCCACTCCCAGAAGGACGCCGCTGTGGCCCAGCGCACCATCGACCTCTTTGACGGCCACATTGTGAGCGACGTAAAGAACGAGCTTTAGGACTAACTCCGGGCACTATGAAATACCTGCTGCATAATTTTTTGAGTGTGGTGCGACGCTACAAGGCATCGTGCCTGCTGAATGTCCTGGGAATGGCGGTGGCATTCGCCGCCTTCTATCTGATAATCACCCAGGTCACCTTCGGCTTCGGCTATAACCGCGGCCTCAAGGATAGCGGGCGGCTCTACATTCTCTCCACCCCGTCTTCTTTTGTCTCGGGCAAGCTGAACACATTCTTGTGCCGTCCGCTTGCAGAGAAGGTGATTTCTGACTCTCCGGCGGTGGAGTGCGGCGGCCTGGTGGACATCTACGATGAAAAGGGGATATTCTATACCCGTGACAAAGGAGCGGCGCGCAAGCTGCACCTCAATTTGAGGCGCATGTCCGCCGGCGGCCTGCAGACTTTGGGCTTTGAGGCGGTGCAGGGTTCCCTGGAGAGCCTCAAGGAGCCGCGCACCATCGCCGTCAGCGAGTCGGCGGCGGCGAAGACCGGCCTCGGCATCGGGGACAAACTCTCCTCGAGCGATTCACAGGGGGAACGCGATGCTGCCACTGTGGTGGCTATTTACCGCGACTTCCCTTACGGCAGCGACCCTGCAGCGCTGGAGGCGGTGTATAATATCGGCGACAAATCTCTGGACAGTTTTGGCGAGTGGAGCTTCCAGTATGTGGTAAAGCTAAAAAGCGCCGATCTGGTGCAGGAGTTCGAAAGCCGGGCGTTTGACATCGTAAAGAGCATCTATATGGAGCGGCTGGGCGATCTCGATTTTTCGGACTCCGAAGCGCAGGAATATTTCAACTCTCAGGATGTCCGTATCAGCGCGGTGCCCCTCACCGATATTTACTACGACGGCCGGCTTGAGCAGGTCCTATCTCAACGGGGCAACCGCACATCTGACCTGACCCTGCTCGCGGTTGCCATCCTCACCATTCTGATAGCCCTCATCAACTTTGTTAACTTCTTTTTTGCGCTTGTGCCGAGCCGGGTGCGCAGCGTCAACACCTATAAGATATTCGGCGTGGGACGCGGCACTCTGCTGCTGAACTTTATTATGGAGTCGATGGGAATCGTGCTGCTGGGGCTTCTTGGGGCGGCAGTGCTGGTGGAGGTGTTCCTGCACAGCAGCGCGGCGGCTCTTCTGAGCGCACCGGCAGCTCCCGGAGCAAACATTCCGGTGGTGCTCGTCACGCTGGCGACGGCTCTGGCAGTGGCGGTGGCGGGCAGCATCTATCCGGCATACTACATCACCTCGTTTGCCCCGGCGCTGGTGCTCAAGGGCTCCTTCAGCGGGTCGCCGGCAGGTCGCGCGCTGCGCAGTGTCCTCATAGGCTTCCAGTTTGCCATCAGCATCGCCCTCATAATCTGCTCCACGGCCGTCAGACGTCAGCACAGCTTTATGATGCACTACGATATGGGCTTTGACAAGGAGAACCTGCTCTGCGGCTGGATGCCTGATGCGGTTGGGCATCTGGGCAGTCAGTGCGAAGCCTTCGAGAGCGCCCTGCGCGCAAACCCAGGAATTAAAGACATCACCTGGGCCGACGGCCGCCTGGTAAAAGCCCAGCGTATGGGGTGGGGCCGTGACTACAAAGGGGAGCAGATCTACTTCCAGTGCTATCCGGTCGCTCCCAACTTCCTGCGGTTTATGGGGATCGACATTGTTCAGGGGCGCGACTTTTCCGAGAGCGACCTGCAGAGCGAAGGGGGCACGATGATCTTCAATCAAGAGGCGCAGCGGCAGTTCGGCATAGATTTGGAGACCCCGGCCCCGGGCCATGTGGACGGCAGCGTCACCGCCGGCATCTGCAAGGATTTCAACTTTAAACCGCTGCAGTATGGCAACGCCCCGTTCGCCTTCTACATCTTTGGCAAGCACAGCTGGAGAAGCGCTCTCTCCATGATTTATGTACGCACGGCGGCGGGGGCCGACCCGGGTGAGATTATGAAATATATCCGCGCCAAAGTGGCGGAGTTCTGCCCCGACGTCGACCCGGAGACCTACGATATCGGGTTTTTTGACAAGGAGTTGGGTGCTCAGTATCGCGCACAGCAGCAGCTCTCCACCCTGATAAGCCTGTTTACGCTGCTTGCGATAGTGATTTCGCTGATGGGAGTGTTCGGGCTGGTGCTCTTCGATACCCAGCACCGCAGCCGCGAAATTGCCATCCGGCGTGTGATGGGAGGCAGCGTGCGCGACATAATAAGGCTCTTCAACCGCAAGTATGTGGCCATAGTGCTGCTCAGCTTTGCAGCGGCCGCCCCTGTGAGCGCCGTGATTGTGAACTTCTACCATTCTTCGTTCGCATACCGCGACACCCTGCCCTGGTGGGTCTATCTCATGGCTCTTGCGGCGGTGATGGCCATCACGGTGCTAATCGTGACCCTGCGCAGCTACGGCGCCGCCACCGCCAACCCGGTGGACAAGATAAAGAACGATTAGCGAGTTCTTGCGGCGGGAGTTTTTTATAGACTCCGTCCGGGCTGCAAATGCGCGAGCTCTTGCAGTGCACACCCCCCGGTGGAGACTCGTATCTGTCTTTGCCCTGTGGCAAGATAGGATGCTATCGCCGCTATGTTACATAAAAACGCGGGCCTTGCTGCGCACATTTGCAGCGGGGCTCGCTTTTTTTGTCTGGCCAGAGTGTCTTGCCGCGCTCCGTGCCCGGAGAGCTCCGTTTTGGGCACGGCCGAGGGTTTTCGCCGTGCTTTGTGCCCGTGGAGCGCCATTTCGGGCACGGACATAGGTTTTCGCCGTGCTTTGTGCCCGTGGAGCCCCGTTTCGGGCACGGCCGGGGTTTCTCGCCGCGCTCCGTGCCTGTGGAGCCCCGTTTCGGGCACGGCCGGGGTGTGTCGCCGCGCTCCGTGCCCGTGGAGCCCCGATTCGGGCACGGCCTGGGAGCTCCGCCACGCTCCGTGCCCTGGGAGTGCCGTTTCGGGCACGGCCGGGGATAATCGCCTTAGCGCATCAAAGTCGCGGATGCCTAAAGGGGCGTAGCGGGTATTTTTTCTACCCGCCAAGCCCCTTTAGGCGTAGCGCTGATGCGCG
>CAVLDO010000033.1:0-9600 GCA_963662035.1 Bacteroidaceae bacterium
GGTAGAAAAAATACCCGCTACGCCCCTTTAGGCATCCGCGGCTTTGATGCGCTAATGCGATTATCCCCAGTCCGTGCCCGAAACGGGCCTCCACGGGCACGGAGCGCGGCAAAAACCTCCGGCCGTGCCCGAATCGATGCTTCACGAGCACGGAACGTGGCAAAACCCCCTGGCCGTGCCCGAAACGGGGCTCCTCGGGCACGGAGCGAGTGTTCTTGATTTAGGTTCACTACGATTGCGACAAATCCCCAATGGAAGTTGATACCTTGTTGACTGGAGAGCGTTGGCGGTTAGGGGAACCAGTGATGCCGGGCGTGGTGAATAAGTTTTCAGGCATTTTCTCCAGGGGAGTTGCTGCCGGCTAAATCCGGTGAGTAAAAACGCCATTTTGCTCGCAGAGTTTCAAGTCTGCGAAATTGGTGAGTAAAAGACGTGTGTTTTTCACCAAACGCTTCAGATGCCGGACTCCTTGAGAGAAAGCCCCGGTTTTCTCACCGAATTTTTCATAAACGGAATTTATTGAGCAAATCGCTTCTTTTTCTTACCTGGTTCTATAGCGGGGATTCTAAACTTGCAACGCTGAACCCGACTCTCTCCAGGAGGAGGCTGGAGGTCAGATCGCACGGCATTACTCCCGGGTGACCCTGGGGGATGTCGCGCTGCAGCAGTCCGAATATCTGACGCCAGTAGAGGGGAACTGTGCCGTCGGCAGAGAGAAAATCTATTGTGCCGATGCTGAAGAGATGTTCGCCGGCATCGGTGATGTAGGCATCATAGACCAGCTCGCTGCAGTACATCGCGCTGTTGTCCATCAGAAAATCGACATCGTAGGGCATTCCGGCATACAGCAGCGCATTGTTTACAAACTGCCGCGCCCGGTCTGCCGACACCTTGGGCCGGAATACTTCCAGCTGCGGCAGGCTGCCGTCTTTCAGGGTAAAGTCTTTGAGGAAGTCCTGCAGCGGATAGCGGGCCACGCCGCGTTTTATGGTGGCGTCCACGACATAGGTGCTGTCACCGGAGACTTCCAGGATGGCCACATGGATGTTGAGCGGCTCAGGCTTGGCCGCGGCACTGCTTGCTGGGGCATCGCCCGTCTGTACGGAGTTGCTGTCGCTGTATGTGCAGGCCCTGGCGGCCTCCACTCTGCGAGAGTCATTACAGTCATCCACCCCTGATGCCTCCCCTCTGCGTACCCCATCACCGTCATCTGTCCCGGCTGCCTTGTCGCTGCTGCAATCCTGCCCTCGGGCGGATGAAGCCTCTGCTGCCGCGCTGATGTTATCTACCCCGGCGGCCTCCACTCTACGAGCCGCATCATTGACATCAGCTCCGGATACCTCCCCTCTGCGAGCCACATCACTGTCATCTGCCGCGTCGGCGTAGAGGTCGTAGTCGCCGGGGATGTAAACGAACAGCAGGTCGCCGCTGCGCAGACCGTCGGGGCTGCCGCTGCCGCAGCCGGCGGCAAAAATGGCGGCAAGGATGGCCGCAAGGGCCGTCATCAGGCAAAAAATCTTTCTCATAACGGCGGCAAAGTTAGCCATAGATGTTACCTTAGTGCAAATTTTTTAAAAGACAGCAGATATGGTTTCGTTCGAGAGCGATTATAACAACGGGATGCTGCCGCAGATTCTGCAGCGGCTCTCACAGACCAACGATGTCAGAACCTCGGGCTACGGACTCGACCCCTTCACGCAGAGCGCCAAGGCCAAGATCCGAGAGGCCATCGGCAAGCCGGACGCCGAGGTTTTTATGCTTGTGGGCGGCACGCAGACCAACGCCACGATGATCGACGCCCTGCTCGCGGGCGGCGAAGGGGTGCTTTGCCCCGAGACGGCCCACATAGCGGTGCACGAAGCGGGTGCGGTGGAGACCTCGGGCCACAAGGTCATCACCCTGCCCACAGCAGAGAGCAAGCTGGCCCCGGAGACCCTGCGAGCCTATATGGACAAATTTCTTGCAGACGAAACCGCCCCGCATATGGTGCAGCCGGGGATGGTGTATATAACTATGCCCACCGAACACGGCGAAATCTACACCCGCGCCGAGCTGGAGAGCCTCTATACCGCCTGCAGGGGCTATAATCTGCCCCTTTACATCGATGGCGCCAGGCTCGGCTACGGCCTGATGTGCGATTCTTGCGACTATGACCTCCCCTTTCTGGCAGCTCACTGCGATGCCTTCTACATCGGCGGCACCAAGATGGGCGCTCTGATGGGCGAGGCGGCAGTTTTCTGCAACGGCCCCGCTCCCCGGCACTTTTTCACCACCGTCAAGCGGCACGGCGCGCTGCTGGCCAAAGGGCGGATGCTGGGGCTGCAGTTTGACACACTCTTTACCGACGGCCTCTACTTCAAGGCAGCGCGCCACGCGATTGAGATGGCCCTGCGCGTGAGGGGAATCTTTGCCGCTGCCGGCATTGCGCTCGCGGTGGACTCCCCCACAAACCAGCAGTTCTTCAGGATGACGCGCCGCCAGAAGGAGGCTCTGCTGCGCGGCGTGAAGTTCGAGGTGTGGGACACTCTCGGCCCCGACCACTTCATCTGCCGCTTTGTGACAAGCTGGGCCACCACCGATGCCGACATCGAGGCTCTGCGCGGGGCGGTCTCAAGACTGTAAGGATCTGTGTAGCCGAAGCCAGGCCTGTTGCAAAATGTAATTAAAAGTGTCTCTGCATACTGGCAATTAATTCGTAATTTTGCCCTTCCGAGCTTGAAAACGAGTCACCGGGCCAGAACTTTATGAGTGAGAATTTGAGTTTTAAAGACTGCACGATATGAAAAAAGGACACATATTGGTGGTGGACGACAATCAGGGAATCCGCGAGGCTCTGCGGATTCTGCTTTCTGCCGAATTCGCAAAGGTGGAGACCCTCCCCTCACCCGCCGCACTGGCCGGCACCATAGAGTCGCTGCGTCCCGACGTGGTGCTGTTGGATATGAACTTCGGGCGCGACACCAACACCGGCGGCGAGGGACTCTACTGCCTGTCGATGATAAAGGAGAAGTGGCCGTCGCTCCCCGTGGTGCTCTTTACCGCATACGCCGACATTCAGCTTGCCGTGGAGGGGATGAAGCGAGGCGCCGAAGATTTTATTGTGAAACCCTGGGACAACGCAAAGTTGCTGGCTACCCTGACCCGCGCCCGCGACAAGTCGGGTAAGCCGCGCCCGGCTGCCGCCAAGGCTGCCGAGGCGCGGATGTTTTGGGGCGGCAGCGATGCGATGCAGTCTCTGCGGCGCGATGTGGAGAAGATTGCCCCCACCGACGCCACCGTGCTCATCACGGGCGAGAACGGCACCGGCAAGGATGTCCTTGCGCACGAGATCCACTCCCTCAGCGGACGCTCTTCTGGCCCGATGGTGTGCGTTGACGCCGGGGCCATCACCGAAACTCTCTTCGAGAGCGAGCTTTTCGGCCACGTGAAGGGGGCCTTCACCGATGCCAAAAGCGATCACGCAGGCAAGTTTGAACAGGCCGACGGCGGCACCCTTTTCCTGGACGAAATCGCCAACATTCCCATAAGTTCGCAGGTCAAGCTGCTGCGCGTTCTGCAGAGCCGCAGCGTGACCCGTGTGGGCGGATCTGCCTCCATCCCGGTGGACATACGGCTCATCTGCGCCACCAACGCCGACATCCCGGCCCTTATCCGCAACGGACTCTTCCGCGAGGACCTCTATTACCGCCTGAACACCATCAGCCTGGAACTGCCGCCTCTGCGAAGCCGCCGTGACGCCATAGTGCCGCTGGCAAACGAATTTCTCCGGGAATTCGCCGCCCGCTACGGCCGCGCTGCAGAGAGCTTCTCCGCCGCCGCCGAGCTGCAGCTGACAGCCTGCCGGTGGCCCGGCAACATCCGCGAACTGCGCAGCTGTATAGAGAAGGCGGTGATTCTATCCGAGGGCAAGGTGATAGATACGCTCAATCTCCCTGCGGCCTCCACTGCGGCGGATACCTGCATCAACGCCTCAGACAACTTCGATGATGTGGAAGAGAAGACCATCCGGGCGGCGATGTCCCGCTACGGCGGCAATATCTCTATGGTGGCCAAGGCGCTCGGCATCAGCCGCCCCACCCTCTACGCCAAGCTTAAAAAATACGGGATATGACCCCCGCCGGCTGGATTCTGGTTGTGGTTCTGGCCTCTTTGGCCTCCTTTCTGCTGGGGCGTGGCGCTTCGCGGCGCAAGATAATCGACAAAATAGACTTTATGTCGGACGCTATCACCAGCGGCGAGACAGCATTCCGCTACAGTCAGAGAAAGCTGTTGAACCGCAGGCTCAACGGCGCACTCAACCGCCTCCGGGGCATATTCGAGCGCGAGCAGAGCGACATACGGGAGCGAGAACACTACTTTGCCACGATGCTCGACCACGTCAGCAGCGGGGTCATAGTGCTTTCAGGGGAGAATGTGGAGTATTGCAACGCCCCGGCGCGCGGTCTGCTGGGAATGTCGGAAATCTCAACCCTGGGGCAGATAGCGCTCATATCCGCTCCGCTGGCCGAGGCCTTCCGCAGTGCCGTGGAGAGCGAAACTCACGCCGAGTTCCCCTCAGAGCGGGGTGTGATGCACCTGGCCATCAGCGGCTGCGATGCCACGCTGCATTCGCATCCGGTGAGGCTGGTCACCTTCAACGACATCACCCGCGATATGGAAAACAACGAGACGGAGTCGTGGATGCGCCTCATAAGGGTGCTGACACACGAGATTATGAACTCCCTGACGCCGGTGGCCAGCCTGAGCGGCGTCATCAGCCGAGACATTGACTCCTACGGCAAAGAGGATATCCGTGCGGCGCTGGGCACTATAGCCGCTTCGTCTGAGGGACTCATAAATTTTGTGAATTCGTACAGGTCGCTCACCCATATAGCTGCGCCGCAGCGGCGGGCCGTCTATTTCCGCGAGATTGCCACGGACGTCATCGCCCTGGCCCGCAGTGCCTTTGCGAATGTAAAGGTGAATTACGAAGAGCTTTCCGATGATATCATACTTTACGCCGACCAGGGACAGATTGCGCAGGTGGTGAACAATCTGGTGAAAAATGCCGCGCAGGCGGGAGCACGCAATATTTCCATCACGGCTGCAATCGACAAGAAAGACCGCACGGTGATAAGCGTCACCAACGACGGGGAGATGATCAGCGAAAGCAGTCGCGAGCAGCTGTTCGTGCCCTTTTTCACCACCAAAGGGAGCGGCGGCACCGGGGTCGGCCTGAGCCTGTCGCGCCAGATGATCCGCCTGAACGGCGGCACTCTGAACCTTGCCTGCAGCACGCCTGATGCCACCACCTTCACGATGATATTTTAGACTATCTCAGCGGATTATGAGCTCATCTTTTTCGCCGAAGGAGTCGTAGCTTGAGATTATGATTTTCTCGCCCGGCTCAAGGCCTTCAAGCACTTCATAGTACTGCGGATTCTGGCGGCCTATGCGCACGCTGCGCTTGACTGCGCGCTTGCCGTCGGCACTCACCACATACACCCACTTGCCGCCTGTGACCTGGTAAAACGAGCCTCGGGGCACTATCACCGCTTCGGCGGGGAGTCCCAGCTGCAGGTTAAGGTAGTAGGTCTGTCCGCTGCGTATGTTCTCCGGTTCGTTGCCCGTGATGCGGAAGTCGGCCTTGAACTTGCCGTCGCGCACCTCGGGATACACCTTGCGCAGAACTGCTGAGTATTTGGCCTCCTGGCGCTCGAAGGTAGCCTCCAAGCCGGCTGATATGCGGTCTATGTAGTGCTCGTCTATCTGCGCCTCTATCTTGTAAGATGACAGGTCGTTGATCTGGCCTATCTTGGAGCCGGCGGCCACGCTCTGTCCCAGCTCCACATCCAGCAGCCCCAGTTCGCCGCTGATGGGCGCCTTTACCGACAGGTTGTCTTTGCGGCGGCGTATCATACTCATATTGATGCGCATATTCTCCAGGCTCTCGTTCATCTGATTTATCTCTGTGCTGCGGTAGAGGCTGTCCTGCTTCTCGCGGTCTATCACCAGGCTTAGCTTGTCCTGCGCCAGATTGTAGTCCTCCTCTGCCTTGAGAAACTCTTCGCGGGCAATAAGACGGTCGCCGTAGAGCGCCTTGTTCTGCTCGTAGGCACGCTTGGCGCGGCGCACCTCAACCTGCAGCGAGAGCTTCTCCTGACGCACCGAGAGTTTCTGCTGCTCCATACTGATAAGGGTATTGCGCAGTATGTTCTCCTTCTCGGCCAGGTCGGCTTCGCTGTTGAGAATCTGCATATCCAGATTCTCGTTGGAGAGGACCACTATCACATCGCCCGCCTTGACCTGGCTCCCTTCTTCTGACACGATGCTCTGCACAGTGCCCCCCTCGGTGGGACTTATCTGCACGGTGGTCATCGGCTGCACCTGCCCGCTGACCCGGATATAATCGTTGAACTCTCCGCGCCGTGCATCGCCCGTGATGATTGTGCTGCCGTCTACGCGCAGCGTGGAGCCCTTTTGTGTGAAGAGCAGCACGGCTATCAGCAGGGCAGCGGCCAGCCCCGCCCAGTATTTGATTGCTTTTTTTGTAAACGCGGCCGCAAGGCCCTTTTTCTTTTCGATGACTTTATCCATAACTTTTATTATTTCTGATCGAGATAACTGATGCCGCTGTAATAGTCCACAATGCGGCGTTTGAGCTGATACTGAAGTTTTGCGTTCAGGCTCTCCGCCTCCGCCTTGAGGTAAGACGAGGCGGCGGTGTTGTATTCTATGCCGGAGATAAGCCCCTGCTCATATTTTTTTACGTTGATTTTCCAGGCTTCTTTCTGAGCTTCGGCGCGGCAGGACGCCTGACGCATTGCCGCCAGCGCACCGTCGCGATCCTGCAGGGCGCGTCGCACTTCGCTCTCAACATCGCGCAGCGCCTTCTTGTAGCTGTCGTCGGCCCGGCGGTATTCGTTGCGCATTTTGGCCAGGCGGGTATGCTTTAAGAGGCGGTCGTAGATGGGAATGCTCAGGGCCAGCTCCAGGTATTCGCCCGAGTTGTTCTTGAACTGGGTCCAGAAGGGGGCCGTCACATAGCCTGAAAGGCCGGGGTAGGTGTAGTAGCTGGTGGACCATCCTCCGTAGAGCTGCAGCTTGGGCAGGAACTGCCACTTGGCGGTGGAGAGGTTGCGCGCCGCGTTGTCAAGAGTGCCGCGGGCCTGTATCACTGCGGGCATATAGAGCTTGGCCCTGGATACAATCGCGTCAGCCTCGCTGCCGGTGGCGTACCCGGCCGGGCCTGTCGCCGCGCTGCCGGTGGTATTTAATGCCGCGCCGCCCGTTCCGCTTGCGGCCAGTTTGATTGTGCTGCTTGCGGCTTGGCTACTTGCTGCGAATGTCGCCGCGCCGCCGGTCTGGTTTCCGATCAGGGAACTTGTTCCGCTTGCGGCTTGGCTGCCCGCCCCGTTAGCGTTCAGACCGGTCGTTGGGCTGCCAGCCGTTTCCCCGGCCGGGCTTGTCGCCGCGCCGACTGCCTGGTTTACGTCAAGTGAGCTCATCCCGTTCCCCACACGGCTGCCCGTTTCGTCTCCGTCCTCTTCACGACACTCTTCAAGCGCCGCCAGGCTCATATCAATCGTCAAAACAGAATCCACAGGGAAAAACATTACATCTTCCAGGGTAATCTTTGCGCTCTGCAGCGAATTGCGCGCTGTCACCAGCTCGTACTCGCGGTCGCTGAGCTCCGCCTCCATCTGCACCACATCGGCATACCCCTTAGCTCCCAGCTCCTCCTGTCTGCGCGCCAAAAGCAGCGCACGCTCGGCATTGTCCCTCTGCTTGGCGATAATCTCCACCAGCGAATTGTAATACACCACATTAAAGTAGGCCTCCATTGTCGCCAGACATACCTTGTCGCACTCCTGCTGCCTGGCCGAGTTGCCCATCATCAGCGAAGTGTTCGCTATCTTGATGTTGTTTATGGCGGAGAAGCCGTTGAACAGAGTGATGCCGGCGTTTACCCCCATCCCTTTGTTGAGCGAAGTGGTGGTCACATAGGTGTTTGTCTCCGGGTCGATGGAACGGCCCCAGCGGTAATATTCGTAGGCACTGCCATCAACGCTCGGGGTGAACGCTTCCAGAATGGCGCTGCGCCTATCCAGCCTTGCATCGTCGACTTTTGAAAGTTGCTCGCGTACGCTCACCGAGCTGTTCACGGCATACTCCATACATTCCCGCAGCCCCATCGGCCTGTCCCCTTGCGCCGAGGCACCCAGGGACAGACCTCCGATTGCGGCCGCACTCAATATCGTTTTCAACCAATTCATAGTGCTCGTTTTCGTTTGTTCGCCCACAGTTGTATCCACTCGCGTGCCAAAAAGCACAATGAGCTGTGCTGTAACGAGTTGCCTCACTTGCACAGTTTTGACAGATGTAAAAAAACTTTACACCAATGTAAACCCACGGCTTCCGCCGCGCTCCCGGCCCCGGAAACTTGCACTATTTCTAGCCTCGAAGCGCGCCACATTACCGACTTTGTTTGCCGCCGCGTTCCCGGTTATGCTTATCTATTAGTTTACAGCCCTATAGCTCGCCACGTTTCCGGCATGGTTTGTCGGCAAGCTCTTGGCCACGGGGAGTTACCGCACTCCTACACCCGCTGCTCGCTTGGCTTGCCACCAAACTCCCGGCCAGGAGACTTTCCGCGTTCCTGACTTCGGTGACCGTTAAGCGATGCCATCTGCGCTGATAGCTGTTAGAACGGCCTGTTTCCCGGAATGCCATCAGGCGTGGACGGAACTGATTGTAATTCGCGAGTAAACTACGGAGAGTTCCCCGCGACTATGAGCCAAAGAGGCAGCTCGCGCATCAGCGCTCCGCCTAAAGGGGCTTGGCGGGTACGATGTTGCCATACGTGCTGAAGAATTCGCGTGGATTAACCCTTTGTTGAAGGAGCTGGAGGCCGCTCGCGCATCAGCGCTACGCCTAAAGGGGCTTGGCGGGTAGAAAAAATACCCGCTACGCCCCTTTAGGCATCCGCGACTTTGATGCGCTAAGGCGATTATCCCCCGGCCGTGCCCAAAACGGGGCTCCACGGGCACGGAGTACGGCGAAATTCCCCGACCGTGCCCGAAACGGGGCTCCACGGGCACGGAGCACGGCGAAACTCCCAGGCCGTGCCCGAAACGGCACTCCACGGGCACGGAGCGCGGCGAAACTCCCAGGCGGTGCCCGAAACGGGGCTCCTCGGGCACGAAACGCAGCGAAACACACTGGCCGTGCCCAAAACAGGGCTCTACGGGCACGGACATAGATTGTCCCGTGAATTTCCAACTTGGCGGGGACGATGTTGCCATACGTGCCGAAGGATTCGCGTGGATAACCCCTTTGTTGAAGGAGCTGGATGCCGGCCGCGCATCAGCGCTACGCCTAAAGGGGCTTGGCGGGTAGAAAAAATACCCGCTACGCCCCTTTAGGCATCCGCGACTTTGATGCGCTAAGGCAATTATCCACCGGCCGTGCCCAAAACGGGGCTCTACGGGCACGGAGTACGGCGAAACTCCCTGTCCGTGCCCAATACGGGCCTCCCTGGGCACGGGGCGCAGCGAAACTCCCCGGGCCGTGCCCGAAACGGGGCTCCACAGGCACGGAGCGCGGCGAGAAACCCCGGCC
>CAVLDO010000034.1:0-8997 GCA_963662035.1 Bacteroidaceae bacterium
CGTCATCGCTTGCGAGGATTGTCCGAAGGAATACTTCGACACGCTCGATGCTCAGGGCATCTCTTGGATAGCCGTCGGAAAAAACCGAATAGACTTGGCAAAGGCTATGGACATACTGAACACGGAGTTTGGCGTAGAGCGCATCGCCGTCGTTGGTGGCGGACACATCAACGGTGCCTTTCTTGCCGCTGGACTCTTGGACGAGGTAAGCTTGATGATAGGTCCCGGCATTGATGGTCGCAAGGGCATAGCTGCCGTGTTCGACGGTATAGATGATCCAAACCGCCCTGCTACCTTGCTCCAACTGCAATCGGTAGAGCGTATGGGCGACACCGTCTGGATGAGATACAAAGTATAAGGTTACGTAAAAGGAACCCATATAAAAAGCAAAAGCCCAAGACTCTCTCCATTCTCGGAAAGTGCTCTGGGCTTTCTGTCATCCTTTATGTAACTGTGCCATGGCGTAGAGGGGAAGAATGCGGACGTGCCTGACGGCATTCCCGTCTTCCTTGTCTGTATATTCAAATTCCCCGAAGTTCTCAAGCGAACACCGTACGGCTTGCGAAAGGTGTTTTTCCCGCATAAAGAGCCAGAGGCTTTTCATACCTCCCTGCGTGCCCGACTTGATTTCTATCGGCGTGATTTGGAGATTGACGATGTCAAGATAATCCACCTCTGCGATACTTTTGCCTTTCTTCTCCCAGTAGAACAGCTTCTGACGCTGGACGCAAGGCTTGTTGCGCGCTATCTCCAGCCCCGCCACCATCTCGACCAATCCCCCCTTGTTGACCAGCTCCTGCGGCCTGCCTGCCATAATCAGCTCAATGAGTTGCTGTGACAAACTTCCCTCAAGTTGCAGCACAGCCAACAGTAGTCCAGAGTCAAGAAACAGTACCTTCATACTCTTGTCGTCAGCCTCAGCATCCAACGGAAGTCCGTTCCCAGAGGTGGCGACAACGGGTGTGACGATGCCTGCCAGGGTGAGCAGACGTAGCGCCTCCCGTATTTGCGAACTCTGGTAATCGGAGGAGATTTGCCTGAATGTAATTTTCTCTCCTATCTGATGGCATACGCCTCGCATCGTCGTGCGCAACAAGTCGGGATTGGCCCGCTTCTTATACTTACTGAAATCGTCTTCGTAGGTAAGTACGATGTCCTCTTGTATGTTCCTGCAGCGTTTGAAGTCCTTGGTCTTTGTCCATGCAAGCACAGCTTCTGGCATACCGCCTACGAGCAGGTAGATACGGAAATATTCTATCAGCTTTTCGTGGAAGGCAGAGTCAAGCGGATGCCGGGCGTTGGCCTGGCCCAGCATAGCAATTAAGCCTTGCTCGCCGTTGGCTCCCAGAAACTCATCGAAAGTCATGGGGTACATAAACAAGGAGTGGATTCTGCCAACGCCAAATGTGGGAAGTTCCTGCAGAGTGAACTCCAGCAGAGACCCGGCAGCTACGACATGAAGCTCTGGATAGTCTTCCTTGAAGAAACGCAAAGCCATGATGGCTTCCGGACATTCCTGTATCTCGTCAAGGAAGAGTAGCGTTTTGCCTTCCTCGACGGGGACGTTGATGTAGTTAGCGATTTTCTGCGCAATCATGCGAACGTCAATATCCCCTTGGAAGAAGCTTTTCACGGCTTTGTGCCGTTCAAAGTTGACTTCGGCAAAATACTTGAAACTCTTTCCGAAATGCCTAACGGCAGATGATTTCCCCACCTGTCTTGCCCCTCTGAGCAAGAGGGGTTTTCGGAGCGGTTCTTCTTTCCAAGAGATAAGCTGCTGGTCTATATTTCTGCTGATGTATTCTTGCATAATCATAAACGGTTGTTCCTCAATTGCAAAGGTAACGAAAATATCCAAATCCGAGAAATAATCTTCGCTAAAATATCCAAATCCGAGAAATAATTCAAGGCAAGGTACTCAATTCTGAAGAATCTACCATAACAACAAGCAAGAAAGACTTAGCCTATCAGTGCATTTAATTGCCAAACCGTCACTTACAAATGATTTGATGTAAATCATATGGGCAATATCTGCGGCTCAATCACCATCGACAAGACAACGGCAACAACAAACTGACAATCATTCATCGGCTACGCTAAGAGAGCACGACATCGAGAACCATCATCAGCATAAAACCCACGGCAAAGCCTACGGTTGCGATGTTGGAATGCTCTCCTTCCGAGGCCTCCGGGATCAGCTCCTCTACCACGACATACATCATCGCTCCCGCCGCAAACGCCAGAAAATAGGGCAGAACCGGGGTCAGCAGCGATGCGAGCAGTATGACTATCCCCGCCCCTATCGGTTCTACCACCCCGCTGAGCGCCCCTATAAGGAACGACTTCCGGCGGGAGTTGCCGGCCGAGCGCATAGGCATCGAGATAATCGCCCCCTCGGGGATGTTCTGTATGGCGATGCCTATCGCCGTGGCCATTGCGGCCGCCGGCGCTATGCCTACCCCGCTGCTGAGCGCGCCCGCTATCACCACGCCCACGGCCATACCTTCTGGGATATTGTGGATGGTGACAGCCAGAGAGAGCATAGCTGTTTTTGACAGCCCGGCCTTGAGACCTTCCGGCCTGTCATCGCTGATGTGAAGGTGCGGCGTGAGGTAGTCTATCGCAAGAAGAAAGCAGATGCCCGAAATAAACCCGGCGGCGGCCGGTGCCACAGCCCTCAAGCCTTCTCCGGAGGACATCTCCATGCTCGGGATGAGCAGCGACCATACGGCCGCGGCGACCATCACCCCGGAGGCGAAGCCCAGCAGCGCCTTCTGGAAGAGCGGCGGCATCTCCCGTTTCATAAAAAAGACGAACGACGAACCGATGAGAGTCCCCGCGAAAGGGACAAGAAGTGTTATTATGACCGATGTCTCCATAATGCCATAGGATTCAGCATCGCAAAGATATTGACTTCCCGATTCAGAAACAATCCGTAAGGAGAACACTCTGGGGCTCTCCTGTATAAATTCAACCAACGCCGGATATGTCACCTCCTCTTGCCCAAATCCACCGCCGGGGCAAGAAAGCGTCAGCTTCTGCGCCGGATTACAGATTGGCGCGCGCCGCCCCCTCTTTGATGCGCAGCATACGGCCCACCACGGGCCATAGCGACATCCGCTTGAAGACCTTGCGCACCGGCTGGATGTCCCATAGCAGGAACACCAGCGCCACGGCGCACCCGACGAGGCTCATAACTCCGAGCAACTGCTTAAGGCTGAGCATAGTGAGCCCCTGGGTGCCGTATGGCAGGCCGCGCGACATATTCACGGCCGTCTGACGGCGCAAAAAGAAGCTGCACAGCCCCGAGCACAGGGCGCTTATCGGCCCGTTGCGCACAAAACCGGCCATCGTCAGCCCCATAAAGAAGTGATGGAAAGGCATCAGCTCCTGCAGATATATGGTCAGCGCAGTAAAGAATATGGCATTGCCGAAGCTGCTCAGAGCCACCGGCAGATAGAACTTCTCTATGTTGAGGCCAGGGTCTATGAGAAAATACATCATCACCGGATAGGCGGCTACTGCGAGCGCCCCCACCGTAAGCAGGCGGGTGTATGTCTGACGCCACACCTTGATCCACACCAGGACAAACAGGCAGCCCGCCACACAGGCGGCAAACTGTACCATATAAAACACCGAGGTGGTCATTGCACCCCAATGCAGCACTGCACCGGTGAAACGGCTCTGCAGCACCTGCGGCACGCTGCTCATAAGCTCCATAAAGGCAAAGAGTATGAGCAGAGGTATCAGGCTCGGATACTTCCAGGCCCCGGGGTCTATGTAAGGGTGGCGTATGCGGCGCATACGCCCAAGGCAGAGTACCAGCGTGAGGGCAAACAGCAGCAGGCACTGCCTCATCGGACGGCCGTCCAGCCAGTTGTAGTATTCCCCGTAGTTGAAGAAGAACACAAACTCCAGCATAAGGGCCGACCATAGAAACAGCCCCAGGTAGTCGGCGCTCACAAATGGGATCTGACGCATGAAGCGGCAGGGTTTCGTGCAGATTTTAAGCACGATGAATATAAGCAGCATAAGCCCCGCCTCAAGCATGTTCATCATCCGCCACTCCTGGTAGATGTAGCCCAGGTGGCAGGACATCCACGCCGACAGGTAGTGGCCGCAGCCGAGCACCATAATGTACAGCAGCGGAAAGAATATCGGAAACTCCCGCTTGGGGGTCATCCAGAGCTGCACCGTGGACATGCACTCGAAACATCCGCACAGCTTGAAGAAGCCAGACACATAGGCCAGAAGGCACATCATCGGCAGAGACTGGGTGTGCACTATCAGAATGTTGCAAAGCCCCACCCCTAGTGCCGCGTTAAGCAGGAGCCGCCGGTTGGTGTAGGCAAACTTCATCTTGAAGAGGAACGGGAAGGGCATCGCCACGCCGATGACGTTGCACATCACCACCATCATCACATCTTCGCGCTTGAGGCTGTACTCGCCCATCACATCGGCGATGGTGCCGCTGTAGATGCCGCCCGACAGCAGAAAGCAGAAGGCGAAGAACACATATATCCACGGCCGTATCTTCTTGGGGACAAAGTCCCGGAACATCGGCATTGAGAAGGGCCCTGCAGGAGGAGTCGCCATAATATCAATATCTGACTAGGGTTTCTACATTGAGCCCGGCACGCAGCAGGGCGACATCTTCAGCACGGTTGTCGCCTGTAAGCACTATGCGCACGGGCACGCGCTGCTCCACCTTTACGAAGTTGCCGGTAGCGTTGTCCACCGGAATCATAGAGAAAGCCGACCCGGCGGCGGCGGAGATGGCCTCCACCCTGCCGTGATATACCACTGATGGCACCGCGTCGGCCTTGAAGTCCACGGGGCATCCCACGCTGATGCGGTCCATCTGTGTCTCGCGGTAGTTGGCCACCACCCACACATTGTCGTCACCCACCAGGCGCGCAAGCATCTGCCCGGGCATTACAAGCTGCCCCTCGTGAATATCTCTGGTGCCCATATAGCCGTCGGCGGTGGCCGTTATCACGGTGTATGAGAGGTTCAGCCGGGCCAGATTGAGGCCGGCCTCGGCCACGCTGACCCCTGCGGTGACCTGGCTCAGGCGCTGCGACTGCTCGTTGCGGGTGAGCACGGTGGACTGATGCTGATGGCCGGACTGCTCATAGCGGGCGCGTGCCGACTCGTAGGCGGTCTTTACCGCATCGTACTGCTGCCGGGTGACGGCCCCTTTGTCAAGCAGCTCCTCATAGCGGAGGTAGTCTTTGCGGGCGTTTTCCATAAGTATGCGGGCCTCCTCTGCGCCGGAGGCCATTACGCGCACATTGTTGCCGGCGGTGCTGACCCCCACAGAGGCGGCCTTTTCTCCATAGCGAGAACCATCGACATTGGCCTCGGCCTGGGCCAGCTGCAGGCGGTACTCGGCGTCCTCGATTATCACCAGGGTGTCGCCGCAGTGCACGTGCTGGAACTCTTCAAAGCGGATTTCCTTTATAAAGCCCTGCACGCGGGTGTTGATCGGGGTGATGTGGCGATGCACCTGCGCATCGTTGGTATAAACGACCTTGCCCGGGTGTATGAAGTTGGAGCAGATCCATACCAGCGCCGCAGCCGCCAGCGCTATCACCACCACATTGTATACTCTCTTTATCTGTTTCTTGTTCATAATGTTGCTCTTTTAAAGTGTTCCTGCAATGTATTTCATCTTATAGTATGTGTAGGCCACGTTTATGCGGGCGTCCACCTCGCAAAGTTCAGCATCGAGCTTCACAGAAGAGGCGTCGAGCATATCGGTGATAAGCGAGAGCTGGTTGAGGTAGCGCTCGTTGACCACCCGGTAGTTCTCTCCGGCCAGTGCTGCACCGCTGCGGCGCGTTTCCAGCTCCACATAGCTCTGCATATACTCGGTGTAGGCCTGCTGCACGCCGGCATCCAGCTGCTGGGCCGCCAGAGCCCGTGCCTGCCTGCTCTGCTGTGTGGCGGTGCGGGCGCGGCCAAGGTCCGCTTTTTTCTTGTAAAGCGAGCTGATATCATAGCTGATCCCCACCCCGACATACCAGATGTTGAGGTTCTTGTCTATCGGCGGCAGCTCGAATGTTATTGGGCCGTTGAGATTGTCGGCGGCCACCGCAGTCACCTTTGGAAGCATTTCGCTGCGGGCGAGCCGCTCGCTCTGCTCTGCCATCCAGGTGCCTATGTCTGCCAGTTTCAGCGAAGGGGCCGACTCCGCCGCCAGGGCCTGCCAATGCGGCTCGCCCTCTGCGGCATAGGCCGCGTTAACCACCGCCGCGTCGGGCACTATTTCGGTGTCAGTATCAAGCCCCAGAGTGAGGCAAAGCTGATAGTTCTGTATTTTTTGCTGGTCGCGGAGCTTTGTCAGCTCAAGGTTGAGGTTCTGCAGCTGAAGTTCATAGCGGGTGACATCGTTGCTCAGGGCCATCCCCTGGCCGCAGCGGGCCTTGATATCGGCCACCAGCACATTTGTCAGCTCTATGTTGCTTCTTACCACCTCCATTCTGTTATGCAGCCTATAGATGTCGAGATACTGGGCCAGCGCCATAAAGCGCAGCTGTTCGCGGGTGCTGTGGGTTTGGGTCTCTGCCAGGGACAGCTGCAGCTCTGCCATCTCTATGGCCGCATCCACGGCGCCTCCTCCATAGACAAGCTGCCTGGCCTCGATGGCGAAGCTGTTGCCGAAATGGGGCGAATGCTGCCAGGCGGCGCCGCTGAAGTCGCGCTCGGTGAGCAGGGCATTGCCGTTGTAACTCAATGAAAGCGATGTGCCGATGTCGGGAAGCCTCCCGCTCTTTGCGCTCTTTACGCCGAGCTGCGCCGCATCGGTGCCGGTCTTCTGCACCTGCAGGGCCTTGCTGCCCCGCTCGACAAGCGAGAAAAGGGTGTCGAGCGGCATCGGCGTCTGGGCCTGCAGTCCTATGCCGGTGCACAGGGCGGCGAGAAAGACTGAAAGTCTGTCGATAAT
Source organism: Bacteroidaceae bacterium (assembly GCA_963662035.1). Classification (GTDB taxonomy): domain Bacteria; phylum Bacteroidota; class Bacteroidia; order Bacteroidales; family UBA932; genus Equibacterium. The sequence goes on from CAVLDO010000034.1 coordinate 6,950, forward strand.
TCTCATAAACTGTGTGTGAATCATTTTTTTCGGGCGCAAAAATACTCCCTTCCCCCTCCGCACCGATTAACATTTGTTCGCAGAATATGGGATTTTTGCGAACCATATTGCCTTTAATTGATATTTTATGCCGACATTTACAGTCTAAAACAGAAAAATATAAAAGCAATGGACTTGGAAGCATCGGCCAAACAGGAAGCGTCGCTCTTCTGCAGCAGCCTGGAGGCGTGGCGGGGAGAGCCCACCGTGCTCAACTCCGGGGCCCTGCTCTATTGCAGGGAAGGTTCCGCCGTGCTGCACATCAACTTTCGGCCGTGGCAGTTCGGGACCTCGGACGCGATTATCCTGTTCCCAGGCGATGTGGTGCAGATCACCGGCGCCGGAGAGCAGTTCAGGGTCGAGTCTCTGGTATATGACGCCTCTCTGCTGCGCGAGGCCAGCACACAGCTGGAGCACACTGTATATTCACAGCTGCGCGCCGACCGCTGCCGCGGCGACAGTCCCGTGGCGGGAATAGTGGTGGAGCGCATAATGGACCTGCTGAGGGTGTTCTTCGACACCCCCGGCTGTACCTGCACCGTGGGGATGACGCTGCTGCAGCTCAAGGGGTTCTTTCTGGGATTCTACGACTATATGCAGAGAAATCCGGCCGAGGCGCCGCTGCAGACCGAAAGCCACCGCACCGTGGCGCTCTTCTCCACCTTTATGGAGCATCTGGCCCACAACTACCGCAGCCACCGCGATGTGGCCTTCTATGCCTCACGGATGCACATAAGCGCAAAATATCTGGGCAATATCGTGGGCCGGGTCACCGGGCACACCTGCAAGAGCGTGATCGACCACTATGTGATAATGCAGCTCAAGACCACCTTGCGCAACTCGCGGCAGAACATCAAGGAGATAGCCTGGCTCTACCACTTCAGCGACGAGTCCTTTCTGTGCCGCTATTTCAAGCAGCACACCGGCACCACCCCGCAGCAATACCGCAAAATGATATAAGACGGCAGGTTTTTACTAACTTTGCACATCCGGCGGCAAAATGGACTTCACAAAAGGATTTGTCACAATATCGCTCTGCGCATCGAGCATACTGCTTTCCTGCCCGGAATGGGGAAATGCGGTTAATGCAGTAAACGGGGAAGAGGACTCGCCGCGCGAAATGGCCTTCTTTGTCTGTAAAGAGGACTCGCCGGGCGATATGGGCTATGTGCATAGCCTCTGCCGGGCCGGATATTTTACAGAGAGGGCCGACCGCTGCAGCGGCTCCGGAGTGTTCTGAATATGGATTCAGCCCGTATGATACTGCGCATCAGGCATATCGGCTCGCCCTGCGGAGAGCTGGTTCTGGGAGAGGCCGGCGGAGAGCTGTGCCTTTGCTGCCGAAACGCTACGCCTATCGCGGAGCGGGCCGTGCGGCGCCTGCAGCGGGCACTCGGCGCCGAGCTGCGGGAAGCGAGTTCCCCCGCTCTGGAACGGGCTGCGGCGCAACTGTGCGAATACTTTGCCCGCCGCCGCACCTCATTTGAGATTCCGCTGCGCATAGTCGGCACCTCATTTCAGAAACGCGTGTGGGAAGCCCTGCTTGAGATACCCTACGGCGAAACCAGCAGCTACCGGCAGATAGCGCGGCGCATCGGCAATGAAAAGGGGGTGCGGGCCGTGGCGCAGGCCATCGGGGCCAACGCCATCGCCATCATAATCCCCTGCCACCGCGTGATAGGCAGCGACGGCTCGCTTACCGGATTTGCCGGCGGCCTCGCCGCCAAGCGCACGCTGTTGGATTTAGAGACGGCAAGCCCCCCGGACACTGCCCTGCCGCTTTAGCTGTGCGAGTGTATTTCTTGAATTGAGCGTGACTCTATTCATATTAGCCCGCCGACTGCCGAGACCTTTTATCGATATTCAGACATCAGACTTTATCACCGAAGAAATCTGCCCAAAACGGATTCTCTTTGTCGAACATTTCCTTTTGTTCAAGTGAGAGGCTATGATAGGCTATCAATGGTGACGGTTACGCCGCGTCCGGCGGGCATTATCTGCCTTGCTAT
>CAVLDO010000035.1:0-8322 GCA_963662035.1 Bacteroidaceae bacterium
AGTCCGGCGACCTGCTCTTTAACTCCGCCGTTAGGGTGCGCGACCACAATGGCAGGATAAGTTTTCGAAGCATCATAGCCTGCCGGGGTATAGACATTGGCTGAAATTTTCAGTCCGTTCAGGTCGTAGGTGATGGGGTTGATATTCACCTTCCCCCGAACATTTTCACAGATCGCTCCGTCATAGACCAGCCCCCAGGGATTGCTGTTGTGGCTTTTGAAATTTGACATATCAGTCACTGCGTATGCTCTGTTCTCTTTCATTTCCTGTGCGTTTAATGTGCCGGATACGGCCAACGCCGCAAGCAGCATGGTTGTAAGTATCTTTTTCATATTCAATTAATTTTATCGCAAAGATAAAGTCGCCATTTTTATTTGCCCTTGCCTGCATTCCGGCAAAAAATACCGCCAATGTGGAATTTATGGTTTCTGCAGTACCGGCGAACCTCCGAAGACTTCACTTTTTGCGGATTATGAGGCTCATCCGCGCCGCTTATTGAATGAGCACGACGGGCCGGCAACTCTCCTTTGGTAGAAGAAGACGAAACGCCGCACGCGCGACAAGTGCGTGCGGCGGCGTTTCTGCGTATGGAGGAGAGATTATTTTGTAACGACGTCTATGACAGCGACATTGTCCTTGCCTGACAGTTTGAATGCTTCTTTGCTGCCGGCCTTATATACGATCATTGAGGCGATGGAGGCGGGCTTTATCTTGTTCAGGCTTTCCTTGTCGCTTTTTTTGCCGTCGATGATATAAACCGTAGTCGTGTGCAGCAGCACTGCGGCATTTTGGGGTTCATATCCGTCGGTACTGATCATATGAACTCTTAAGACCTCGCCGTTGGCCCGGCCCGTGGCAGAGAGAATCTTGTAGTCGCTTACAGTCTTTCCGACAAGCTGGCTGCCGTTGAAATTCTCAACTTCCGCCCCGTTGATGACGTACCTGTCAATCGTGTCTGCAGCAGATACAGCCACGGAGGCATTGACAGCTAATGCGCATACTGCGCCAAGAAACATTGTTGTTAGCATAACTATTTGAATTAAAGTTTATTTCATTGCCGTAATCAAGACCGCGTTCACCCCGTCCGTGCGGCTCATCACATAGGAGCATTGGCTCCCGTCCTTCATCAATGCAGTGAGAATAACCCGATTGCCCTTTGGTGTGGCTGTGACCGACCTGATATTGTCCGTATCGAGGTTCATAATCTGCTGAATTCCCTCCGCCATCTCGATTCCATTAAATTGAGCCTCGCCGCTACGGATGCTCAGCGTCAGGAACAATGCCAATGATGCCGCTGCCGCGAGCAGTGTGCCATAGACCATCGCCTGCCTGCGTCTGCGGGATTCCCCCTTCCGCACCAGATTGTCGAACTCGGCTGCGGAGTCATCGGAGAGATATGCATTCTCAAGCTCTGCCAATGTTCTGTTATCGTGTCTTATATTCATTGATTCTTAAGGATTTGCTTCATTTTTCGCTTTGATTTTGAAAGGAGAGACTTTATCACGGACTTGTCTTTGCCTGTTTTTGCGGCCATCTGGTCAAGCGACCAGTCTGTCTCCTCGCGCAGCCTCGTATATTGCAGCTCGGAGGGTGTCAGAGTGTCGTAGAGTTCTTTCCGGAGCCTGGCTGCATCCTGTTTCTCGACTTCGACGGAGGCCGATGTCCCTCCCGGAAATACATCGCTTGTGATTGTTTCAGTCTCAAGATGATGCCTGCGATAATGCGAAACGCAGATATTTTTCGTAATCTTGATAAGAAGAGCTTTGGGATTCAGCACCGGGTAGCCTTTTTCGCAGAGCTGCCAGAAAGCGAGCAACGCCTCTTGAACGATGTCCTCCTCGCCGATAGCCATATCGGTCGCCCGGCCGAAACGCCTTGCCAGGGCCTTCAGTGTGCCGCTGTGTTCCTGCACGATATGTCCGAATTCCTGTTCTGTCATACTCCTTTCAAAGCATCTTCACCTGTAAGTCGCCAAAACAATGCGAAAGTTAACGGAAATTTTTTTTGCATTCTGCCGTCTTTCATCACCAAGTGTTCCACAACTCCGGCATCCACGCTGAATCCGCAACGCAGGAGTTCATTGAATAGGATATTTTTTTGGTTTATATTATAAACCTGTTTATATTTGTGATGCCGTTGGGGCTGATGCGCACAGTCGCTAATGGCATAAACTTTATAAATTATGTCACTATGGAAAATAAAGACAATCTTTCGGCTGAGCAAAGTCTTAAAATCATCAGCGAAACAATGGCAAGGAATTGCCGCGCGATCGAGAAGAACCAAGGATCTTACTACATCCTTTGGGGAAGTGTACTGGCGGTGGTCTCCACGCTAATCTATTTTTTGTGGAACGGAACGCGGAATCCGGTTTGGAATTACCTGTGGTTTCTTATCCCGGTGATTGGAATACCGGCTGCCATATTCATTTCAAAGAAGGGGAGTGATGCTCCTAAAACCTATCTCCACAAGACCGTAGGCTGGATCTGGTGCGCATTCGGGATCACGGCCGTGGCCTTGACAATCCTCTCCTGCACGGTCAACCCGTTCGTAGCTGACACCTACCTCATCACATCCCTGCTCGGGTTCACAATCCTGACAACGGGCATAGTCATCAAGAGTTGGCCCATCATCGCTTCGGGCGCGCTTGTGGTTTTGCTTGGCGCCCTCTACACAAGCTATGCAGACGCGCAGATCTGTCTGATATGGCTTTTCAGCGGTGTCATTATGACTGTCGGAGGCATCATCGCCAGGATAATAAAGAGGTAGTATATGTTCAGAAAACTGAATCCTCTGCTGCATTCTGAACTCAGACTCGCCGTGATGTCGATCCTCATCGGTGTCGAGGAGGCGGACTTCGTTTATATCAGAAAGCAGACGGGAGCCACGGCCGGTAACCTCAGCGTGCAGATAGACAAACTAAGCGAGGCCGGATACATCACCGTAGAGAAGGGCTTCAAAGGCAAGAAACCTTGCACCACCTGCCGCGCGACCGGCTCTGGCCGCACGGCATTCAAAGAGTATGTCGATTCGCTCAAGGATTACCTTTCTTTGGCAACCGAGTAGTATTACGTGTTTCCCGGAAGATATCAAAACCATCGATGTGGAGACAGGTCTTGCCACAGTCACAGGCTCCAAGGGGTCTCGATGTCGGAAGGCATCCTCCAGTCGCCGCGAGGGGAGAGGGATACCGAGCCGACTTTAGGGCCGTCGGGGATGCAGGAGCGCTTGAACTGCTGGGTGAAGAAGCGCCGCAGGAATGTTGCAAGCCAGTGCCGTATGGTCTGCCCGTCGTATGTGGCGGCAAAAGCTTTATTGGCAAGGAAGAGCAGCTTTTCCGCGCTGTAGCCGAAGCGGAAAAAGTTGTAGAGAAAGAAGTCGTGCAGCTCATACGGGCCCACGAGATCCTCGGTCTTCTGCTTTATGTTGCCCTGCCCGTCGGCCGGGATAAGCTCCGGACTGATGGGGGTGTCCGCCACATCCAGAAGCACTTTGCGCACCTCTTCGGAGCCGTTGAACCTGTTGTCCGCCCCCCAGACCACAAGCGTTTTTACAAGGGTCTTGGGCACGCTTACATTTACTGCGTACATCGACATATGGTCGCCGTTGTAGGTGCACCAGCCGAGGGCGAGTTCTGAAAGGTCGCCCGTGCCGATGACAATGCCGCCCTCCTTGCCTGCTATGTCCATCAGAATCTGAGTCCTCTCGCGGGCCTGGCAGTTCTCGTAGGTGAGATCGTGCACGCTCTCGTCGTGGCCTATGTCGCAGAAGTGCAGGCGGGTGGCCTCTACAATGGAAATCTCCCTTGCCGTGACGCCCAGCAAGCTCATCAGAGACAGGGAGTTGCCGTGCGTCCTGGCGGTGGTGCCGAAGCCCGGCATCGTGACGCAGATGATTCCCTTGCGATCAAGCCCCATCGCATCGAAGGCGAGAGTGGTGACCATAAGCGCGAGCGTGGAGTCAAGACCGCCGGAAATGCCGATCACGGCCTTGCGGCAGCGGATGTGCTCCATTCTGGTGGTGAGCCCGGCCACCTGCGCGGAGAGTATCTCCCGGCAGCGCGCGCCCAGCGCCTCGGCGTCCCCCTGCGGGACAAATGGATGCGGCTCTATGTGCCTGAGCAGCTTGGCCTCAAAATCCGTGTCAAGAGCTTCGCCCGCCTCGGCGATGACATATTCGCTGCCGGGCTCCTCAAAGCGGAAGGAGTGCTCCTTGGCGCGCAGGGTGTCAAGCTTCTGGATATCGACATCCGCCATTATCGAGCGGGAATCCCGCCCGTAGCGCTCGCTTTCGGCCAGAATGCCCCCGTTCTCGCAAATCAGCGACGACCCCGCCCATACGAGATCCTGCGTGGATTCGCCGTAGCCGCAGGAGCAATATACATATGCTGCAAAAAGTCTTGAAGATGTGGAGCATACAAGCTGGCGGCGGTATTCGTGCTTGAGGAGAATCTCGTTGCTGGCGGAGAGGTTGAGGATAAGCTGCGCCCCCGCCAATGCCGCCCGGGTGCACGCGGGCACCGGCGCCCACAGGTCCTGGCAGATCTCCACGCCGATGAGCGTCTTTGCGAGCCGGAAAAGCTGACGGCAGCCGAGGCGCACCCCCTTCTGCCCGGCATAGTCAATCATCACCCCCGCGTCGGGCAGCACCCTTGCAGACTCGAACCACCTCGGCTCGTAGAACTCTCCGTTGCCGGCCAGATAGGTCTTGGGCACTATGCCCAGAATCCTGCCGCCGCGGGCAATCACGGCGCAGTTGAAGAGCCTGCCGCGATATTCGATCGGCAGGCCGAACGCCAGCAGGGAGCCGAGCATTGAGGTCTGCTCAAGGATTTGCTTCGCGGCCGCCTCCGCCCCCTCGATCAGGGTGCGCTGCCCGAAGAGGTCGGCGCAGGTGTAGCCGGTCACGCCGAGCTCCGGGAACACTGTCACAGAAACGCCCTGCGCATCAAGCTCCGTGGCCATTCTGATTATTTCCCGGGCATTTGCCGCAGGGTCTGCCACGCTTACTTTCGGCATCGCCGCCGCCGTTCTGAGAAATCCGTAACTGTTCATCCTGTTCAAACTGTTTTCCTGTCTTGCAAATCTACGCAAATTCCGACAATAAATATTGACGGCAATTATTGGAGGCAGAGCGCGCAGAACCCCGATGCCAGAAGAGGACTATTTTCTCTTATGGACTCCTTCGAAAGCTTCGGGGGAGTTCTGCGAGTGAAGCTGCAATTGATGTTTTTCAGACTTGAACACCGGACTCTGCTTGGGAGAAGGCAAGTAGTATTTGTTGCTGTGAGAATCGATGAAATCCTGAGGATCGGAGACTCCGCTCTTGTCAAAGTTGAACGGTTTCTCTGCGACGGGTCCTGCCACGCCGTTCTCGTCTATGGCGAAAGCATAGATTACTCCGTCTGTGCCGAAAGGAACGTAGCAGTCATCATCCCCGACTGCATATGTACCCGACAGGATGGTATAGATAAGGTCTTCCCTTGAGTAGGTCTTCCCGTCTGCCTTATAGACGTTATAGAAGCATTTGGTTCCGGTAATGGAGACAGTGACAGGGAATACTGCATTGTCTGCAAACCACTCGTAATAGGGATCCAGCTCCCTGATGGCCGCACCGTCGTAGTATTTGTCCCAAGTGATATCCACCGTGGCTTCGCCCAATTCTGCCGCAGGGAACGAAACCACTTCACTGAAAATAGGATCGCAAGCGAACTCAAGCTCTCCGTTTTTGATGGGAAGCACCGCAATCTTACCTTTTTCGCCGGGATAAATGGTATAAGTAGTTTCATCGGTGCCGCAAGAGGAGTACATTTCGAAATATCCCTCTCTGTCAAGCCCGAGCTCGGACATTCTCCCAATCATCCAGTTTTCATACTCAAGAAACTGCTCGGCAGTACAATCCTCGTTTACCAGCTCGCAGAAATAGTCAACCGTATTGTCGGAAGGTGTAACGGTGAACTTTGCTTCGAATCCCTGAATTGAACCCTCTTCGCAAGCTATGGTAAAGCTGAGTTTTGTGGGGTCGCCCGCCGGCTCGCTTGTAAAGACGGTCTTGGTAATCTCGGTAGAAGCGGCAGAATCGACACATCCGAATACCAGAATGGCATATTCGGTTCCGCCCATCGTTTTTATGGTTTCTGAATATGCATCGCTATAAGTGGGAATCCAGCCCAAGAGCCCGTACAGGTAATCCACCAGATAGTCTTTATCCGCATCGGCAGGGAGCAGCTCGTTTTTGACCACTACGACTGCAAAAGGATCTGAATTGGAAGGTGTTACACTTATGGTGGCGCTGCGGGCCTGCACATCTGTCACTTTTACCTCAAAAGTAATGTCAGAAGGCTTTGGGGAGGCTGTTTTGAATTCGTAGCACTCGAAATCCCCGTCAGGCTCGCCTTCCGCTGTTACGTAACCGACTATTATATAGTAGCTGGTGCTTGCGTTGAATCCTTCCAGGGTGCTGTCCACGATATCAGAGTTAGTGCAGAGATCGGCCAAGGCTTCTTCCCGGGAGTAGCCCCATTCCATCCAGGCATCGATATTGCCTTTAAAATATTCTATAGCTTTATCACTCAAAGTGCTGCCTTCCAGCTCATCAACATATCCCTTTCTGGCATACGACACATAGATGGCTTTCTCACTGTCGTCACGGGTGAGGTTCAGGACACAGGTGGAAGAGGTGATGTCAGTCACCGAGATTTCAAAGTGGGAAACTTCGGGCCGGGGGTCAGCATTCTTGTTGCAGCCGACAAAGATTAATGCACAGATGCACAGGCACAAGAGTGCCTTGACGGTTTTTGTAAAGACCATAATAACAATTAATAACTAATACTAAAACATCAACAATTCTTGAAGGCACTGCCTGCACGCCGATAATGGCGTTATGCACAAGGAGCCGTCAAATCGGCCGCAAACGTAAGCATAAATCCAAGAAATTGGACAAAAATAATTCTTATATTCGCTACTCCCGTTGTGGTCGTCCGGGTTGAATTATTGATGGCCAAACAGCAAATAATTGCAGTAAACAATGACTAAAAATCAGCAGGCAACAGCCTCAAAAGCCTTTGCACAGCATTGGAAAGGCAAGGGATATGAAAAAGGCGAGAGCCAGTCTTTCTGGCTGGAGCTGCTCCAAATGGTGTTAGGGGTGGAGCGTCCGTATGACATTATCTCTTTCGAGAACCAGGTCAAGCTCAACAGCACCAGTTTTATCGACGCCTACATAGAGCCGACGCACGTCCTCATAGAGCAGAAGTCCATAGACAAGGATTTGAGCAAAGGCATAAGGCAGTCCGACGGCAGCGTCCTGACCCCGTTCCAGCAGGCCAAGCGCTATGCAGCGGAACTGCCGTACTCGCGCCGGCCGCGCTGGACAGTCGTTAGCAATTTCCGCCAGTTCTATGTCTATGATATGGAGAAACCGCAGGGAGAACCGCAAATCATAGAATTGGAAAACCTTGAAACGGAATACTATCGCCTGCAGTTTCTTGTGGACACCGGCAGCGAGCATCTCAAGAAGGAGATGGAAGTCTCACTGCAGGCCGGCGAAATCATAGGAGAAATCTACGAAGAATTTCTCAAGCAATACATACATCCCGACGACCCGCACACGCTCAGGAGCCTCAACATCCTGTGCGTGCGGCTGGTGTTCTGTCTCTACGCGGAGGATGCCGGACTCTTCGGGCAGAGGCGCTCTATGTTCCACGATTACCTCTCCCGCTTCAAGCCCGCTCAGGGAGAGATGCGCAAAGCTCTGATTGAGCTGTTCGAGGCCCTCGACACTCCGCCGGACAGGCGTGACCCCTATATGGACGACGCCCTCAAGGCCTTCCCGTACTGCAACGGCGGCCTCTTTGCCGACAGGGACATTGAGATACCGCGCTTCAACGACAAGCTCGCCGAGCTGATACTTCAGCACGCCAGCAACGATTTTGACTGGAGCCGGATAAGCCCCACCATATTCGGGGCCGTGTTCGAGAGCACGCTCAACCCAGAGACCCGCCGCAGCGGCGGAATGCACTACACCAGCATCGAGAACATCCACAAGGTCATAGACCCGCTGTTTTTGGACGACCTTAAGGCTGAACTCGCCGCGATAAAAGCCGAGCCTGTAGAAAGGAAGCGCGTACGCAGGGCCCGCGCATACCAGGACAGGCTCGCATCTCTGAAATTCCTCGATCCGGCCTGCGGCAGCGGCAATTTTCTCACGGAGACCTACCTGTCGCTCCGGCGGCTTGAGAACCAGGTGATATTGATTATCAATGACCTCTTCAACCCCATCAAGGTAAGCATCCACCAGTTCTACGGCATCGAGATCAACGACTTC
>CAVLDO010000036.1:0-8225 GCA_963662035.1 Bacteroidaceae bacterium
GGTGATTGGAGTGTAAGGGAATAAGCATAGCTGCTGCCTGCGCTGAATGTCGTGGCCCCTGCAAGCTTATACAGGTATGTCGCAGAGTCTATGGTGATGGTGATGAAGTCCGTGCCTGCGCTGAGGTTCTGTGGCAGGACGAGGGCGGAATAGGATCCGCTGCCCTCGTTGCAGGCCGTTATCCCGAGGATCTTGACCGTGGCATTGGTGACGGCGGAGCCGTCCTCTCCGGTGACGCTGACCCTAATGAGTGCTGTCTGATGGGAGAACGTGAGCGTGGTGGTCTCGCCGAATACGGCGGTGGCCGAAGCGGTCATCAAGTTGCCGGCCTCACGCTTAGCCTTGGTGCTCTGGTCGGTCGGGATGACAGGCGCTGACGGCTGAGAGCTGCTGTAAGGATACCACGCGGTGATTGCGATGTCGCTCTTGTCCGTGCGGTAGAAGGTGTTGTCGCCATCAACGGGCTCCAACGCGCCGCCGGATGATGTCACCTTGTACTTTTTCACTTCTGAGCCCACCCGGATGGCCACATATTCGCCGCCATCCCAACTGCCGTCAGCCGCGGCGCGGGTGCCAAGCGTCAAGTCCCCCTGCTCTGCGGTGAAAACAAGCGGCTGCGGCCCGTCGAACATGCCGGAGGGTTCAATATCCCCAGTGCAGGCGCAGCAGAGCGCAAGCGCTGCCGCAGTGGCGGAAAGAAAGTGAAAAAGTCGAGTTCTCATGATATGGTCAGTTTTTAGAAACTGTTCCTAACTTTAAACAATCAGGCTACTGTAGCGTCGCCGCTCCGGATGACGAGCCGCCAGTAGTCCATGCACTTATTTCAGATTTGACGCTGAGGCCGGTCTTGTTCACGGTGATATTGTAGGTGTAGGCTTTGCCGCCTTCGAAAGTGACGTCCGAGGTGAACTTATAGACATACGAGCCCCCGCCCACTGTGACTTTTATAAAACCGGTGCCGGAATTAACCTTCTGCGGCACTATGATGGCCGAGCCGCTCGCTGCGCTGCAGACTGTGATTTCTTGTGCATTGCCGCCTGCCGCACCGAGCGAAGAGCCTTTCGCGGTGAATGTCACAGTCGGCAGAGTGTTGATTATGGACACGCTGGCTGAAGACAAATCGCTGGAGGAGAATCCCTCTCCCACCGTGAGGCTGATGTTAATCTTGCTCAGCCGGTGAGTGAATTTTATCGTGACGGCGTTTGTGGTGCGGGTTGCGGGATTCTGCGTCGGCGCCCCTGTCATAAGGTCGCTGGCCTTGTAGCCGCTCTCGGTGCTCTGGTCTGCCGTCACGGAGAAGCTGTTTTCTCCGGAGATGGAACTTGCCGCAGTGGCGGGGTACACCCCGTAGATGAACAGGCCGTTTCCGCTTGTGGGCCAGTACTGCGGCACGATGGTGGTGCTATTATCATCCTGGTAGAGGGTAAGTGAGCCGCTGTTGCCGGCAGTGTATTTGAGCGGCTGAGTATAGAGGGTGACACCTGTCCCGCTTGTGGCCGCCTGGCCGCTTACGTTTTCGGCAAGGAAGATGGCCACTTTTTCTCCGGTAGCAAACTGCGTAAGCTGCAGCCCCTCCCCGGATACGCGGGTTTCGGCAAGGATGGTTTCGCTGCTAAGGCGCAGCTGCAGGTCGCCGCCAGCCTCCCGTCCGCTCTCTTTGCTGCAGGAGACCGCCATCATCGCGGCCGCAGCGGCCGCAAGGGTTAAGAGTGATTTTACAGTCATATTCATAATCATTTATTTGCCTGTTTTCCGCCGCCCGTCAGAATGCGCAGACTGCGCGGACATTGGTCTCTTTCGGTTTTCCGAAAGGTCCTATCATGGATTGAACATTATTGTTGCCTTGATAAAAATATAGCGTATAAGCATTGTTCAGATACACCTTCTGTTCGGCAGTAGCTGAGTTTTTGCTCCAGCTGTGCCCCTCTGTGGAGGATCTGTAGTGATGGCTGCCGCCGGTATCTTTCGATTCTGAATCAGAGAAAAACTTCACTCCGCTTACTTTTTCCAGCGACTGATTCACAAGATTAAGAGTATTGACAACCACAATAAACGTGTAATAGGTCCAATATGTTTGGTAGAAATCCTTGCAGTAAAGCCCGTATTTTGCATATGTGTCTCCCCAGTACCCGCCATAGAAATCTCCATAAGCGAGAAGGGTCAGTTCTTTGATGGACGGGATATACCATCCGGTGCTGCCGGCGGGGGCGGGATTGTCTTTTTCAAATGCCCCGAGCGCGGCGACGGGCTGGACTATTGCCCACCCATCCTGGGCGGAGGCGTAGTCGTTGTAGGCGAGCGTCACCTTTGTGTTCTGGTAGCCGAGAATCTGATTGAACGGGTCGGTGGAGTAGTCGTAGCCTACTTCTGATTCTTTGTCAAAATCCGGTGCGACAGCCTTGTATTTTGAGCCGGAGCCGTATTTCGTGCTGCCCTTCTGAAAGTCATTCCATACAGATTGGCAGTCGCTCGATCCCTTTGTCTGATAGATCATACTATTAGAGATGTTTTTCAACGCCACGATAAGACCGTGCGTGCAGAGCGGAAAGTCCTCCGCCATTACCGCGTCATCGGCAAGAGTAGTTGAAGAGATTGTCTTCTCGGCCTCCGTCCAGAATACGATGCCGGTGCAGCCGGCAATCTGCTCCGCAGAGAGTGTGGCGTCTTTGTCGGCGAACGTGCCGTCAATCATCGCAAAGTCGCCCTTGCGCGCCTGGTCGGCGCTCTTGCTTCCGAGGCCCGGCATCGTGGCGTCGCCGCCGGTGGGCGTGGTGTCGCCCCAATCGGCAATGTTTGAGGTGACTGTCAGTTCTGTGAGCTTGAGAGTGACGTTATAGACATATTTTCTGCCGCTCTCGAAAGTCGTGCCCGCAGGGAAGGTGTAAACAAGCTTCCCTCCGCTCGCAAGCGTGAAAGTGAGCGTCTTGCCCGCCATATCCTGCGGCACCACGATGGCCTCGTTGGCCTCGTTGAGCAAGACTCCGAGGGCTATGCTGCCTGTATTCTCCCCTGCGCTGATGCCGGCCTTGCGAGAGGACTGCGCGCTGATGTCGGTGATGCTGCCGGGCGTGAATGTGCCGCCGAGAGCCACGCCGTCAAGGCTCACGCTTGCAATGCCGTCAGTAACCTCGGTGCTTCTGCCGATGTTCAGCTCCATTTTGGAGAGCAGGTGGTAGAACTGCAGCGATACGGGGTAGCCGCTGCGCGATGCGCTGCGGCTGGCATAGAGAAGGTCGGATTTGAGATAGTTCTCGCCGCCGGATGCGCTCTGGTCGGCAGAGACGCTGAAGACTATGCTTTCCGGCATTGTCCCAGGGATAGTCCCAAAAGAGAGATTCCCGTGCAGAGCATCGATCTGCACCCCGTTGCCTGTCTGGGGGTAATACATCTTTGTGTCCGATGTAAGCGCGCCGCCATCTCCCGCCGTGAGATCCACGGCATAGAGGGCCGCTCCATTACCGGCTAAGACGCTGTTGTCCTTCACCCACGCGGATACTTTTTGTCCGGAGACAATCTGCGTCGCCTGGGTGTTCCCGGCGCGCGTCAGCTCAATCGTGCTTGTGAGCCTCAGCTCTGTACGGCCGTCCGGAATACTGTTTTCTGTCTTGGAGCATCCGGCCAAGATGAGAGCCGCAGAGGCGGCGGGCATCAAAAACCTCGCGGCGCACTTGTGGTAGAAAGTGTTATCCATTTCTTATGTGCTGTTTTTCTTACTTTGCTTTTTACATTGTGGCCTCGGCCGAGCTGCCCTCGACTTCAGACCAGGCTGTGATTTCGGTCTCTCCTACACTCAGGCCGGTTTTCTTTATCGTCACCGGGAAGATGTAGTTGTTGCCCTCCTTTAAAGATGCGCAGGCAAGGGCCGTTCTGTAGGTCTCCCCTTCTACCACTATTTCCAGGGCAATCTGACTGCCGGCCACGCTCTGCGGGAAGAGTACGAGAGGAGCAGTCCTAAGAGTCCCTTCTGATGCGGCGGGGCCGCCGAGCGCTATGGTCAAATCTTCTGCCGCAATTGCCGCAATGGCCTCGGCCACACCTGTCTCCGTGTTGAATGTGCCTTCAAGGCGCAGCCCTTTCAGAGTGTAGGAAGCAAGTTTGCCCTCAAACGAGATGTCATCGCCCTCTATTAATTTCAGGGTGATCTGGCTCATCTTGTGCTTGAAGGAGTTGTCCTCGCCGCCGGAGGCTCTCTTGTCGGTAAAGGCCACCACCGGGGCGGTCTTGTCCGCTTTGGCGCCGGACGCATAAAGAAAGTCGATTTGCGGCTGCGCCCAAACGCTCTGGTTGTCCGCTTTGGTTTGAGCTGTTATCGTTTCCACCGATGTCCCCACATTGCCTGCAAACGGGTAGTAGGCGTTGAATGTCACTTCTTCGGGGCTCTGGAAATAAATCACCGTGCCATTGGGTTTGAAGGCAGCCCCGTCCCATTTGTAAGGGATGTTGGCGTAGTTGGTCTTGGTCCCGCTTACGGTGGTGATGCCTATGACATCATCCGCCGCCCAGGTGCTTCCCACGGCGCGGGTCCACACTCCGCCTATGCCGGCGGTGACCTCTGCCGCCACCGTGCCGTCTTGCGGCACCGCAGGCCCGTTGTTCTTGTTGCAGGAGACAAGGGCGAGTATAGAAAAAGCCGCCGCTGTCAGATATGTTTTTCTGTTCATGTTCTTTTATGTTATTTGGGGTTGTTTCAATATGCTGTTGCGGCTCAGTCCAGATCGTCCGGCATTGTCGCATCCGTGTCACTGCCGGCAGTGGTCTCCCAATCGTTAATCTGCGCAGCGCTAATGGCAAGGCCGGTGCTGCGGACAGTCACGTTGAAGGTGTAGTGCTTGCCTGCCACAAGACCATTACTCAGAGAAAGGGTGGCCTTGTAGATCTGCCCGTTGTAAGTCACGGAAAGGTTCAGTTGGCCGCTGCTCAGAGTCTGCGGAAGAAGGATTAGCGATGTGGCCTTCAGCTCCGTCACATCGGAGCCCGCAACCGACATCTGCAGATCGCCGGCCACGGCCTGCCCATCAAGCGAAAGGGTTCCGCTGACAGCATTGAAACTGCCCTCTTTCACAAGTGTGCCTATGGTGTAGCTCTGCAGGTCCGAAAGGTTGGCGATGCCATCGCCCGCCTTGAACGTGAGCGTAAGCTTGCTCAGCTGATGCGTGAAGGCGTGCTCTTGGGTGTAGGAGACGGTAGGCTGGCTCACATCGGTGCTGGCGCTGGCGAAAAGTATGTCGTTGATTCTCCACCCGTCAGCGGCCGCAGTCTGGTTGTCCGCCTTCGTGTCTATGGCGATTATGCCATTTTGGTCAAGATCGCTCTTGTAGGGATAATAGGCGTTGAAAGTCACGCTGCTTCTGTCCCTGAACCAGTAGGGCGGATTGGCCGTGAACTGCTCACCGTTGAAGGTGTAGGGGGTATTGAACTGCGGAGCGTCTACACTGCCGGACTTTATCGGCACTATGCCCACCTTATCGCCATTGGTAAAAGCGGTCCCTTCTGTGTTGGCGCGTGTTGAGGCCGCCGTGCGGATGTCTGCGGTAAAGACAGCCATAGCCACAGGATCGGTGATTGTCTGCGAAGTCTGAACTTCCTTTTTGCTGCAGGCTGCCAGGGCCAATGCGGCAAGAGAAATTGCAATGATTTGTCTTTTCATATATTTTTCGGTTATTTATATTGCCTCTGAAGGGTCGGCCTCCACATCTTTCCATCCGGTGATGGCGGCGGTGGCGTCTGCCCCCACCGGAGTTGCCAGATCTCCCTTGATCTCAAATCCGATGTGCATATTGTCATTAAATGAGGCCATCGCCTCGGACAGGTCCACCTCTGCGGTCTTGATCTGATCCCTGTCGGTAAACGCCACTTCAAGCGTCAAGGCCTGCCGCCTGCCGACGATGCCCAGCAGTCGGACATCCGCAGTGAGCTTGCCTGCGCTGCGGGAGAACACCACCTTGATGGCCGCTTCGTCTGCGATGATGGAGTGCGTTGCGATGTCAAACGCCCCAGCAACCCCGGAGAGCCGGCCCGTGACACTCGCTACCAGTTCCGGTTCGCCTTCGGTGAGGGTAAACTCCAGATGTAAGTCGCGTGTGCGCTGAACCATAGAAAGAGCCACTCTTACAGTGTCATCCTTGATGACGGTAACTTCGTCCCCCACAGAGAACAGGTACCCCGGCAGCGGATCTATCTCCCCATCGGCCACCACATCCACCCGCGCCACGCCGGCGCTGACAGCGACCCCGTCGCAGTCAGTATAGGCCATCAATGAATATGTCCCGGGAGCAAACAGCACCGGATGGCAAAATGCCTCTCCTGCCGGGGCTGCACACTCCTCGGAGCCAACGGCGATGCGGTATTTTTCGGGAACCGGGCAGGAGGCGCTCCTGGTAGAGAAATCGGCCGTGAACACCACCGCCCCCCTGTCGGGGTGCGGAGTATGGAAGAGCGTGTCCTTCACACAAGACACGGATGCGGCCAGCACAACGGCCGCCATCAGGATATTGACATAAATATTTTTACCCGTCCTCATCATATCCTCTAAAAAACCGTCCAAACCAACGTCACTGCTGCCGATGTAGGCCCCCACCAAGTCCCGTCGCCATTGCCGCGCCATACGCGGACCCCATCTACTACCTCATATTCCTCATAGTCCGCCTGAAGGCATCCGAGCCCGAGCGAGAAGTCGAGCGCAAGGGAGTTGCCCAGGCTTAATTTATAGCCGCCTAATATGCCGCCGCCGATGATGTCGCCCTGCCGGCCCAAGCGGCCAAGCTTATAGTTGAACGAGCCGGTCTTGAACATGGCGCCCAGATAAGCGCGCTTGCCGCCGCCGATATAGCGTCGTAGCGAAGGGGCGATCTCCCACAGGGCGTAACGCCTCTGCTTGGCATTCCACGTATACGAGGTGTAACTGCCGTCCACAACAACTGCCCAGCAGTCATCAAAGCGCCACTCCGCGCCCAAATCGGGCGTGAGCGTGGCAAGGCGCAGCATGTTGGTGCGCAGCGAAAAGCTGGAGGCCGGTTTGGGTTCCTCCACAAAGCTGTCCGCCCCGCGCGCCGACGTCAGGCCCGATGCGATGATCAGAAATATTGTGACAAGGATTCGTTTATGGAAGCGGTTCTCGTACATCGTCCTTTGAAAGTTTGGTCAAACATATCGAATTTTTTTTGAATAAACCTGCTGAAAGACCGGCGTAACTGCAACATCCTGTCTGAAGCCTGCTACATTCTGTCCATTTATTAAAGATAACTCACTATATAAAAACGAATTAGAACGGGGGGGGGGGGGGATCAGCCCTAAAATGCTCCCCAAAATTCGTAGAGGGAGGTGCCGCGTATGCCTCTTTTGCGGTTTAAGCTAAAAGGAAGAGAATTTGGAAGTAATGAAAAGAATCTCTACCTTGTCACTTGCCGGAAGGTATTCGATTTAAATAGCTATTTTAAGTATGAAGTATCTAACTGGAATATCAATATTATGTCTGCTTTTTGGAGTGTTCTCTTGCGGGAAAGTGACTTCAGAAAAAACGGTTTCTGTTGAAATTACTTTACTGAACAATTCTGAGTCCACCATTACGTTGAGCTCTATCGTATGTCCTTCAAATTCAGTAGAATTTTATCCCCCGGAGATTACATTGCCCCCACATAAAGAATGGCATATAACAAAACGGGTGAGCAACTATTCCGTAATCTGCATATGTCCTGCTTCCTTGATTATCAGTAATGGAGACAGTTCTGTTCATCAGTCAACAGACTCGCCGGCCAATGGGATATGCAATCAGGATAATTTTATTCGAATATCTACGAAGAATTCTTCTTCTTTTACCTTCACTATAACAGATTATTTATTAACAGATTGGTTCAAATAGCCATTAATACGATATATAATTCGCTCACTTTGGTGAGCGTTTTTTATTCCTCAACCGAGAAATGCGGGAAGGACGCTGAAGGAGGACAAGTAAAGAGCGCGGAAGACGAAGTACAGCATAACAGTCCGGGACTTCCTCAAGGCGAACCGCAAGGCCAGCCGCGAGGAGGAGATCGCCGCGCACGGCAAGCAGATTGGGAAGATTATGCACTTCCTCTCTTTCGGTTATAAAATCCATTGTGAATTATTACCTTTGTAAGGATAAGTCATAACAAGGAATATGAAATTGAACGACCTGATAGGGGAGGCGACTGCCTATGACAAGAAAGAACGGCTTGAAGTCGGCAAACCCAAGAGCTGGCTCAAGA
>CAVLDO010000037.1:0-7609 GCA_963662035.1 Bacteroidaceae bacterium
TGCCCGTCCTTGCCAGATTGCAGTGTCGGCGGCAGGGAATGTCTATATCTCAATGTTCAACAACAAAAAGATTTACAAAAACGATCAGGTACTGTTCGAGGCTGCCGCCACCAGTAGCCGTTATCTGGCAGTGATGGACTGACAAGCCATCCCCGTCAGCCCCCGTACAACACCCGAAACCACGAATGAAATATTTAATTATTTTTGCGCTCCGATATCCGGCGGGATATATACTAAAATCGGATATATGCTTATATGATTGAGAAAAAGACAAAAATAATATGCACCGTTGCCGACAACCGCTGCGATGAGGATTTCATCCGCAGTCTCTATGAAAACGGGATGAACGTCGTGCGCATCAATTCGGCGCACGCGTCTGTCGAGGGGGCGCAGATGATCGTGGACAACGTGCGGAAGGTTTCCGACAGAATAGCCATACTCATAGACACGAAAGGTCCGGAGGTTCGGCTCACGCAGATGGCCGATCCGGCGGGGTTCATCGCCAGGACGGGGGAAACGGTGGAAATAATAGACGATGCTTTTCAGCCTTGCCGCAAGGGAGTCCTGTACACGACATATCCCCATATGGCAGACGATGTCCCGGTGGGTTCGGACATACTCATCGACGACGGCTCGGTGGACCTTTCCGTGGTCGGGAAAGAACCCGGGAAACTCATCTGCAAGGTGATGAACGAGGGGATAATCAAGGGGCACAAGAGCGTCAACGTCCCCGCCGTGCACATAGCCCTTCCTGCGGTGACCGAAAAGGACAGAAAATTCATCGAGTGGGCGATAGACGCGGACATAGACTTTATCGCGCATTCCTTTGTCCGCAACGCACGGGATCTGCACGAGATTCAACAGATTCTGGATTCCCGGGGCAGCCACCTGAAAATCATCGCCAAAATCGAGAACCAGCAGGGCATAGACAATCTTGACGAGATTCTTTCATACAGCTACGGGATTATGGTCGCCCGCGGAGACCTCGGGGTCGAGATTCCGGCAGAGCGCATCCCTTTGATACAAAGAGACATCGTGAAAGCGTGCCGGAACAGGAAGAAGCCGGTCATCATTGCCACGCAGATGCTGCAGAGCATGATCGAGAACCCGCGGCCGACAAGGGCGGAGGTGACCGACGTAGCGAACGCAATCTTCCAGAGCGCGGACGCGATAATGCTCAGCGGCGAAAGCGCGTTCGGGAAATATCCGGTGGAGGCGGTTGGGACGATGACAAAAATCGCCCGGCAGACCGAGAAGACCATCGATGTCAATCTTGAACTCAACCTGCGCAAGGCGGCCAAACCGGTGGCGGTGGTGCTGGCGAGGTCGCTTGTGGCGGCCACCCAGGAACTGCCGGTGAAGGCGCTGGTCTTTGACACCTACACCGGGCGCGTCGGGCGCTACCTCTCCACCTTCCGGCCTCAAGTCCCCGTTTATGCGATGTGCTATAACAACTACACCGTCAGGGAGCTGGCTCTCGTGTTCGGAATCAAGGCCTATCCGTTCCCTAAAGTGAGCGACAAGGAGGAGTTCTCGGCCAAGTCAATCGAGATGCTGACCCGTGAGGGCAAGATTGCCCCGGGAGACCTCATCGGCTTTATCGGCGGAGTCTTCGGCGCCCAGATAGGAGCCACCTATATGGAACTCAAGTATGTGTAGTGCTTCAAAGCCCATAATCTTTCGGAATTGAATGAAAAACGCTTACCTTTGCGATGCATTACTTCAGGGCAGGGTGAGAGTCCCGATCGGCGGTGAAAGTCCGCGAGCCGAAAGGCACGAGCCGTTGGAACTGCGGCACCGACAGTGTTCCCTAAGCGCAAGACAGACTGAGACAAGTGCGGAATCCGCGCTTTCACATTTGTCTGCGGCCGGGTAAGTCTGGATGGAAGAAGATAATAGCCGGTTTTGTGCTTCGTTGCAGGCGCGCGCCGGCGTTTGAAGCCTTGAATTGTATGCCGTGAGTAACAGTTTAAGGCCTTTTTTATGAAGATGCACTTCTTTCTTGCGGGCATTGCAATTCTTTTTGGCGCACAGAGCATGTGCGCAGCCGATGCCCCTTCAGAAGCTGGGATGAGAGAAAAGTCCCCCCGTTTTGATTCCACAATCGTTCTTGTGCCGGTTGTGTCAGACACGCAGGATACCTTGTCAGCCGTATCCGGCACCATAAATCTCCAGGAGGCGGTCGTGAAAGCGAATTTTGCGCAGAGCAGCCGCTCGCCTCTGCGTCTTGCCACATTAGATGCCCGGCAGATGGGCCTTTTCGCGGCCTTAAGAACCTATCCGGAACTTCTGGGCGGCATACCGGGGCTTTATGCCACCTCCGAATCCGGCGGCTACGGGGACGCGAAAATGAACATCAGGGGCTTTTCGCAGGACAACATCGCCGTGCTTGTGAACGGCATACCCATCAGCGGCCTGGTCAGCGGAGGAATGTACTGGAACAACTGGGCCGGTCTCTGCGATGCGACTTTCGCGGTGCAGGTGCAAAAGGGCGTGGGCTCTTCTATGCTCGCTGACGGATCGGTGGGCGGGGCGGTGAACATAATCACCGAATCCCCTTCGGAAGAGTTCACCATCGAGGCCTCCTTCTGCGGCTCCGCTTGGGGCGCGTTAGGCGGCAGTCTCCCCGGGCACTGCTCTGTCGGGGGCGGCCCGTTCAAAGGCTGTCTGAAAATAGGCGGCGGGACTATTGGGCACGGCTGGTCGATGAATCTCGTGGCCTCGTACACCGGCGGAGACGGATATGTAGAAGCCACCGCAGTCAGCTCTTTTGCCTATATGTTCAATCTCGCTAAAACTTTCAGAGGCGGTCACAGGCTCATATTCACCGCACTCGGCTCTCCGGAACAGCACGGACAGCGAAGCTCCCGCCTGAGCGCCGCAGAAATCGGGAACTACGGCCTGCACTACAGCAAAAACTGGGGATGGCGGGACGGCAAGGTGTTCAATCTCAGCAGAAACCGTTATTTCAAACCCTATTTCACTCTCCAGCATCTGTGCCACGGCGGGAAACTGTCGATGAAAAATTCAGTCTATCTCGCCATCGGAAACGGTGGCGGCCGGTGGACGCAAACAAAGGGGGCTGGGATATCCTCATTCACCACAGACGACGGGCATATAGACTGGGATGCCGCGATTGCATCGAACCGGAATCCTGACGGCTCGGCAAACAGCATAATCAGCACTTATATGGCGGGACACACGCAGCTGGGGGCGATTGTGAGCGCCTCGTACCGCATCTGCGGGCATTGGAAAATTGAATCCGGGCTGCACGGCCAGTTCTACAGCACCTGGGAGCGCGAGCGTATCGATGACCTGCTCGGGGCGGACTGGTGGTACGAAGACTATGAAACAGAGTCGCTTGCCGCTCTTGCGGGAAGAAATCCCGTCAAGACTGTCGGCGACTTCATCCGCACAGACAACGGGAAGAAGATTCTGCACGGAACAGCCTATGCCGCCTCGTCCTGCACTTACGGGAAACTGTCCGCCGAACTGGGCGCATCCCTCTTCTGCAGTTCCAACCGCAGGTGGGACAGGTATAACTACACCGGTTCGGACATCTATAGCGACAAGGCCGCCGGAGTCGGGAGCTGCCTCAAGGGCGGAATCCTCTGGCATCCGCTGCGCGCCCACAGTTTCTACATCAACGGAGGCTGGTACAGCCGCCTGCCATACAGCAGCGTCTGGTTCTCTTCCGGCAACAACGAGATCACGCGAGGTGTTGCGAACGAGAAAAACACGCTCGGGGAACTGGGCTGGAGATGCGTGTGGGAAAGCGGGAACTTAGAGCTGACCGCATACGCGGTCTATTGGCAGAACAAGTCCCTTATGTCAGACAAATACCGGCAGGCCGACAGCGAAGACGCACGCTATATGGTGACGGGTCTCGATGCCCTGCACTGCGGCATCGAGGCGGCAGCTTTCCGGCGAATCGGAAGAGTCGCTGAATTGGAGGCGTTCGCTTCCGTCGGAGACTGGAGATGGAGAAACGATGTCAGCGCCATAATTTATGACGACTATTCCGGCACGGTGAAGGGGAGGGTCAATGTCTATTGCGACAATCTTCCCGTGGCGGACGCTCCTCAGACCCAGATCGGCGCGTCGGTGAAAATCAACGCCCCGTATGGTTTCTCGGCCGGAGCGGACTGGAGGTTCAATGGCAGGATGTATGCGGACTTCGACCCTCTGACAAGAACTGATCCGCAAGACCGCTCGGCATCTTACCGCATTCCTTCGTACCACCTTCTCGGGGCTTCGCTAAAGTGGGAAAAGGATTTCCCGTCATGCCGCCGCTCAGCGCAGACCCTTTCATTATGTCTGTTTGTGCGCGGAGACAACCTTCTCGATATCACGTACATAGAGCGGGGCAAGGACGGAGAATCCCATAATCTCGAGACTTTCCGGGGCTATTGGGGATTCGGCCGTGCTTTCTCCTTCGGTTTGAGAGTGAGGATGTTCTGAGGCGATTGAAATCACGTTTATCGGTTTAAGATTCGCCTTTTTTTGGGGGGCCGGCTCCCCCTTGCGCCCGTCGCGGACACGGCGCAAGTGAGCTTGCCGGGGGGCTTCGCAGCCGCCCCCGGAGTGGTTATGCTTGGGACAGGGGCGGATTGTAAAGAATGTAAAAACTTTACAGCGGGTGTAAAGTTTTTTTACACTTTTGGAGTTTCTGTAAATCAGTATGTGTTTATGCAGCAGCATATTATGTATCTTGGTGCAGATGTTGCTGTTTTTATGGCAAAAATTGCATTTTGAGATGAAGAGCTATTTTAAGTTTCTGCTGAAAAACAAACTTTACTCCATTGTGGAAATCCTGGGGCTTTCCGTGGCACTGGGCTTTGTTATTCTGCTGGTGAGCTACGCTGCGACCGAATTCAGCGTAGGAGCCCGCCAGCCTAAATCCAAAGATATCTACGCCATCGGGACGGGCAAAGATGCCGGACTGACTCTTGGCACCGGCGAGGAATTTTTTCCCGGCATCCCTCAAATCAAGTCATATACCAGAGTAGCCCCTTATGGTGCCGCAAACATTACGATAGGGGAGGATTATTATTCTGTGAAGGCCGTGGCTCTGGATACGAACTTCTGCCGGCTGTTCGACTACCGCATCACGGGATGCGACACGCGCAGGATTTTGGCCTCAGAAACCGATGCCCTTGTGTCGGAGAGCTTCGCCCGCAAAGCTTTCGGCACCGACAACCCTGTCGGGAGGAGCTTCAGCCTGTCGGGAAAGACTTACGTCATCTGCGGCACAATCGAGGATTTCGGACCTTACGACGAGTTCAAACCTTACGACATATTTTTGAGTATGAAGGTGATGGAGGGTGAGCTGGAGCGGATGGACCACTTCGGGATGGTCCAGACTTTCGTCACCCTCTCCCCGGGCGCGGATCCTGAAGCAGTGGCAGAAAAACTGCTTGACAAATATATGGCGTACTGGGGCGATTGGTACCACAAAGACTCTTCGTACGGAGGTTTTCTGTACGGCTCGACCCTCACCCGTTTTGACAAGCTCTATTTCTCTGATCTGCAATGCTACAATCCGCTTCGTAAGGGAGATAAAAAGGTCGTGGAGATTCTCCTTATAGTGGCTTTCGTGCTCCTGGTCTCCGCCATCTTCAATTATATCAACCTCACTGTGGCCCAGAGCGGCAAACGGGCAAAGGAAATGGCTATGCGAAGGCTCCTCGGAGAATCATCGAAGCGCATAATATCCAGATATATATCTGAAGCTTTCGTCTTTACTGCGATCTGTTTTGCTCTGGGGCTGCTATTGGCTGCAGGCCTTAAAGGGTGGTTCGAAGAGCTGCTCGATGCGAATATTGTCTTGGTGGCGGATGCCGGAAGCATCGCGGCCGCTCTGGGGCTGTTGGCACTCATCTCGCTTGTGTCGGCGCTGCTGCCTGCCGCACTCGTATCCAAGTTCCAGCCTGTAGATGTCGTGAAGGGCAACTTCCGCCTGCAGAGCAAACTGGTGCTAAGCAAGATATTCATAGTCTGCCAGAATGTGTTAAGCACCGTGCTGATTGCGGTGTCGCTGACAATGCTGCTGCAGATGCATCATATGCTAACGCTGCCGACAGGTTACGAGACAGAAGATCTGCTGAATATCAGCACCCATTCGCTGGGCTATAGAAACACGGCCGCAAACCAGGCTCTCTATGACCGCCTGGGCAAACTGCCGCAGGTGCAGCAAATCGGATGCTATAGCGCAGCTCCTTTCGCCTGCGGGTCAAACGGAGTGCAAATCGACAATGAGAAGCAGTCCTGGCTGAGACTGGTGATGATCGACAGCACCGCGTTCCGGATGTTCGGATTCAAGGTGGTGGAGCAGTACAGCGAACCTATCGAGGGAGAAAGCTGCTGGATAGCACGGGAGACGAAACAGCGCTACGGCGTGTCGGCCGATAAACCGTACATCGGCAAAAATGAGGCATATAAAGTGTGCGGCGTCATCGAGGATTTCAGAGTGAACAATGCTCTGGACGAGCCGATGGAGGACAGCCATTGCGCGGTGATGATACGCAGCGGCCGGCAGGCCTGCTTTGGTATGGTTATCAAGACCGCCGGCAGCCGCAAGGAGGCCGTCGAAGCTGTGCGCGGTGTCTGGACAGAAGTTGCAAAGGAGTATCTCGGAGTGCCTTCCGAGCCGCGAATTCTCAAGTATGTCAATGATTATCTGAATGATGCGCTCACGGGTACACGCAATACGATGAAGCTCGTGATGACCTTTATGCTGCTCGCGATTCTCATCTCCGCGCTCGGGCTTTTTGCCATGGCGGTTTACTACACCGACCAGCAGGCGCGCGCAGTTGCGCTCCGCAAGATTTTCGGCTCCGGAGTGAATCAGGCCGCCGGCAGGCTTTCCAGGTCGTTCATCATTATGACGCTCGCCGCCATAGCCATCGCCGTGCCTGTCAGCATCTGGGCCATACGCTTCTATCTCAACGGATTCTATAATGCCATCGGCTTTCCGTTGGGGGCGATTCCGGCCGCCGCTGCGCTGACCTTGGTAATTTCATTCTTCTCCATCGTCACGCAGACGCTCAAGACAGCGCACGCCAACCCTGTGGATACGCTCAAGCGGCAGGATTGACCGGGAGTTTTGCCGCGTTCCGTGCCTGTAGAGCGCCGTTTTGGGCACGGCCTGGGAGTTTCGCCGCGTCCCGTGCCCGTGGAGCGCCGTTTTGGGCACAGACCGGGGAGTTTCGCCGCGCCCCGTGCCCGTAGAGCCCCGTTTCGGGCACGGCCGGGGGATGATCGCTTTAGCGCATCAAAGTCGCGGATGCCTAAAGGGGCGTAGCGGGTATTTTTTCTACCCGCCAAGCCCCTTTAGGCGGAGCGCTGATGCGCGCCAGCCTCCAGTTCCTTCAACAAAGAGTTAATCCACGCGAATCCTTCGGCACGTATGTCAACATCGTCCCAGCCAAGTTGGAAATTCCGGGAACCACCTTTGCGAACAACTATGTCCGCGCCCGGGGAGCCACGTTTCGGGCACGGACAGGGAGTTTCGCCGCGCCCCGTGCCTGTAGAGCCCGTTTCGGGCACGGCCTTGGGATAATCGCTTTAGCGCATCAAAGTCGCGGATGCCTAAAGGGGCGTAGCGGGT
>CAVLDO010000038.1:0-5441 GCA_963662035.1 Bacteroidaceae bacterium
AGTGGGATGAACAGGGAACGCCCGTGGTTGTGGCAACGACAGAGGCTGCTTCTATCCTGGTTCTCAACGCTGCCGATGAGTCGGGCTTTACCTCAGGGAAAGATTATTATATCTCCACCTTGCCTTGCGATCTCTATGGCGGATACCGGCTCTCCATTTATAAGGACGGATTGGTAGCCCACTATTTCGGAGTGCATCAGATTGTGGAGCGTGCCGATTATATAACCCCTGCCGATTTGACGGAAAGCGAGTTGGAGTTCGACGACCCGGATGCCCCGCTCGTGGAGGAGACGCGTCCGGAACTGGATGCCACGACAACCGCTCTGCTGCGCCAATATCGGCAGAACCAGACGGATGAGAACAAACAGGCGTTGCTGGACCAGATGGGGCTTCGCTACGACAAGGTCGTCGCACGCAAGAAAGCCAAGCTCCGGGAACTGGAACGGGAAGCGAAAACACAAAGCCTGATAGATGAGATGCAATCTATCGTGGACGAGATGGTGGAGAACC
This sequence comes from Bacteroidaceae bacterium, assembly GCA_963662035.1. Taxonomy (GTDB): domain Bacteria; phylum Bacteroidota; class Bacteroidia; order Bacteroidales; family UBA932; genus Equibacterium. Next base: position 511 of record CAVLDO010000038.1, read on the forward strand.
GTGAGATACGGCTCAAGCAGCAGTTTCTGCGGCTAATCGACCCCCGTAGCGACGATGACCCGGATGATGCATGGATGGTGCTGCGCGGTGCCTCCGCCCCGAATGCCTACATAGGCTATGCCCCGGTTACCAATGCCGAATACGCCGCTTTCAAACCCGATTTTGTCTATGACGCAGGTAAGGATAACTATCCGGCGGTGAATGTCACGATTGCGGATGCCACGGCTTACTGCGATTGGCTTAGCGCACAGGACAACCCGCACACCTATCGTCTGCCGACCGATGAAGAGTGGGTTCTCGGTGCCGGACATATGCCCAAGGATGTCGCTATGAACGCCAATTTTGTGGAAGATGGCCTTACGGCGGTGGATGCCTACAGCCAGACAACCGGAGCCTGCGGCGGCATCGACTTCTGGGGCAACTGCTGGGAGTGGACCTCTTCGATTGCTGAAAGCGGAGAGTACATCATCAAAGGCGGCAGTTGGGATTCCGATAGGGATGACTGCCGCAGCGAGAAGTCGGATGTCGTGCGGGACGGGTCGCAAGGCTATGCCAATGTCGGCTTCAGAGTGGTCAGGGTAGGGTTATAGCTTGCCCCGAGTGAGAGCTGACAATCTTGGCAATCGAGAAATCGGACGATGAAAACCGTCCGATTTTTTGTATATTAGCGGAATTGAAAAAACAATCGTCCAAGAGAGAATGATGAAGAAGAAATTTTTACTGTTCCCGGCGCTTCTGTCTGCGGCGCTCACAACACTTAACGCGCAGAATTACACCCCCGTGGAGCAGATTCCCGAGGCGCGGGTGCCTTTTGAGGCCGACCCCGCCTGGAGCAAGATGTCCTCTGCCCGCTTCGCCTGGGGCAGCATAGATACCCGATACGACAAATACGCTGTCCCCGAAATCAAAGAGGGCGCGAAGGCCCGCCAGAGCGCCTGGCGCGGAGAAAAAGTCAACTTCCAGGCAGTGGTCTGGACCCCCGATGCGCTGCAGGAGGCATCGCTGGCCGTCTCCGACCTCAAATGCGGCCGCAATACAATTTCTGCAGAGAATGTCAAGGCGGGCTTCGAACGCTATGTGTTGGGCGACTGCCTGGGCGTGAAGGGCACCAAGGGCTACTTTGATGAGTCGGAAGGCGGCATCGGCGGCTATGACAGGCGCGACTCGGTGCTGGTGGCCGATGCCATCGTGGGCCCCGAGATGCCCGCAATAGAGGCGCAGACCGTGCGCCCCGTGTGGATCAGCGTCAGCATTCCACGCTCTGCGGCGGCCGGGACCTACCGCGGCAGCGTCACCTTCAGCAGTAAATCGCTCAAAAAGGAGCTCAAGCTCCAATACAGCGTGGTGGTGAAAGACCGCGTGCTGCCCGAACCCTCCCTCTGGAAGTTTCATCTGGACCTCTGGCAGAGCCCCTTTGCGATAGCCCGCTACTACGGCGTCACCCCCTGGAGCCCGGAACATCTCGAACTGATGCGCCCCTATATGGAGCGTCTGGCCGCCGCAGGAGAGAAGGTCGTGACCGCCACCCTTATGCACGACTGCTGGGGGCCGCAGACCCTCGACCCTTTCGCCACTATGGTGCAGGTTTCCAGAAACATAGACGGCACGTACGAGTTCAACTACGATATCTTTGACCTTTGGGTCGATTTTATGGCCACCTGCGGCATCACGGAGCAGATCAACTGCTTTACCATAGCTCCCTGGCAGATGAATTTCCGCTACTTTGACCGCGCCACAGACTCTATGCAGAGCCTCCATTTTGCCGATTACGGCGATGAAGCCTACCGCTCTATATGGCTTCCCCTGCTCAAGGACTTCTCCGCCCATCTGCATCAGAAGGGCTGGTTCTCCAAAACATACCTTGCAGTGGACGAGCGCGGGCTGGACGTGATGCTCAAGGTGATAGCCCTGGCGCGCGAGGCCGATCCGCAGTACAAGTTCGCCCTCGCAGGGCTCTATCACCCTGAAATTATGGACGACCTCTCCGATTTCAGTATGGATATGGCCAGTGAGGAGCCCTTCATCGCCGACGGCTCTACGCAGATAAACTCCCGCCGCCGCGAAGAGGGCAAGATCACCACATTCTACATCTGCTGCGGGGAGCCGCATCCCAACACATTCACCTTCTCGCCGCTGACCGACAGCGCGGCGCTGGGCTGGTACACGCTGGCGGGCAACTACGATGGAATGCTGCGCTGGGCCTACAACAGCTGGAATTCGGAGCCTCTGAAGGACGGCCGCTGGTACAATCTCTCCAGCGGAGACCTCTATATGGTGTATCCGCAGAACTGCTCTTCGGTGCGCTGGGAACGCTTTGTGGAGGGTATCCAGGATTTTGAAAAGGTGCAGATTCTGCGAAAGGAGTATGCCTCGCAGCCCGAAAAGCTCGCTGCTTTGGAGGATGCAATCGCAGCCTTCAACCGCGACGCCCTCATCGGTGGAGGCGCCCCCGGGATGCTCCGCGCAGCGAAAGCCGCCCTCAACAAATTTTAAAAGAAACGATAGTTCAAACATAAAACTGACTTATTATGAAAGTTTCACAAGTTATGTCCAATCTGGAGCGTAAGTATCCTTACGAGCCGGAGTATCTGCAGGCTGTTCGCGAAGTGCTGGAGTCTATAGAAGAGGTTTATAACGAACACCCTGAATTCGAAAAAAACAGGATAGTGGAGCGGATGGTGGAGCCCGACCGCATTCTCTCATTCAGGGTGACCTGGGTGGACGATCAAGGTCAGATACAGACAAATACCGGCTACCGCGTCCAGTTCAACTCGGCGCTTGGCCCCTATAAGGGCGGTCTGCGCTTCCACAGGGCGGTGACACCGGGAATGCTCAAGTTTCTGGGCTTCGAACAGACATTCAAGAATGCCCTCACCACACTCCCGATGGGCGGCGGCAAGGGCGGCAGCGACTTTGATCCCAAGGGCAAGTCGGATGCCGAGATAATGCGCTTCTGCCAGGCCTTTATGCTTGAGCTCTGGAAGGTGATAGGCCCCGACACCGATGTACCTGCGGGCGATGTGGGCGTAGGCAGCCGCGAAATCGGCTACCTCACGGGTATGTACAAGAAGCTGGCGCACGAATACAACACAGGAGTTCTCACCGGCAAGGGCCTCAACTGGGGCGGCTCGATACTGCGTCCCGAGGCGACCGGATATGGCGCCCTCTACTTCACAAGCCAGGTGCTCGCCACCGCAGGCCGCGACATCAAGGGGCACACTATAGCCGTCTCCGGATTCGGCAATGTGGCCTGGGGCGCCTGCAAGAAGGCGCTTGAGCTGGGCGCGAAGGTCGTGGCCATCAGCGGCCCCGACGGCGTGTGCGAGATTGCCGGCGGCATAGACAGCGAGATGATTGACTATATGTTGGTGATGCGCGCCTCCAACCGCGACCAGGTGAGTATGATGGCCGACCGTTTCCCCGACAGGGCAAAGTTCGTCCCCGGCAAAAAGGCCTGGAGCGTAAAGTGCGACATCGCACTCCCCTGCGCTTTCCAGAACGAGCTTGACGAGGATGACGCCCGCGAACTGATTTCCAACGGGACATTCTGCTGCTGCGAGGTCTCCAATATGGGCTGCCGCCCCGAGGCCATCGCCGCATTCCAGAATTCGGGCATAATCTTCGCCCCCGGCAAGGCGGTGAACGCCGGCGGCGTGGCCACTTCCGGCCTTGAGATGACCCAGAACGCCTCGCACATCAGTTGGGCCGGAGAGGAGGTCGATGCCAAACTCCATCAGATAATGAGTTCCATCCACGCCCAGTGCGTCAAATACGGCAAGCGCGCCGACGGCACCATCGACTATGTCAAGGGAGCAAATATCGCCGGCTTTATGAAAGTCGCGACGGCGATGCTGGAGCAGGGCGTCATTTAACTTTGCAGCGCGCCTCGTGTGGCGCGTGCTGCGGCAGATTTTCGCAAATGATAGATTTCAGTAACATAGCAAAGCCGAATCTGGTGTACAAGGGGCTCTACAATTATGTGTCGGTGGCCCTGAGACTCATATATTTCAGAAAATTCCGCGTAGTCGGGAGGGAGAACATCCCGCACGACCGCTCGGAAGGTTTTTTGCTGATATGCAACCACCAGAACGGTCTTCTGGATGCCCTCAGCGTTATTTTTGCCGTGGCCCCGCGCGAGCCTATTTTTCTGGCCCGCGGCGACATCTTCAAAAAAGACAAGCTGGCGGTGGTGCTGCGCACGCTGCGCATACTGCCAGCTTTTCGCAAGAGGGATGTGGGAGTGGAGAATCTGGACCAGAACGATGCTATCTTCGCCCAGGCGGAGAAGCTTATCGCTGACGGGGCGGTGATAGCGATCTTCCCCGAGGCGGGCCATCAGACCCATCACTATCTGGGGACTTTCAAAAAGGGATTCGCCCGCATCGCCTTCGGCTACGAGGAGTGCTGCGATTTCTCCCGCAATCTCAAGATACTCCCCCTCGGCCACCACTACAGCGGCTATCGCGGGATGCGCAACGATGTACTCTACACCATAGGGGAGCCTTTCACCTTTGAAGACCTGTACGATGTGTACCGCGAGCATCCCGAGCGAGGGCGCTACCTGCTGAACCAGCGGGCGCGCGATAGTGTGGAGCGCTTGATGCTGAATGTGGACGACCCCGACAATTACGAGGCGATAGAGCTGCTGTGCGATATGTACATACCTGTATGGCGCGCCAAAAACGGGCGGAAGGTCGCCTCTCTCAAGAGCGATCTGGAGGCGCGGCGGGCGCTGAACGCCCTCCTGCGCGATGCCCGCTACGGCAAGATGCCTTCCTGCGAGGAGCAGGAGTCGGGCGCGATGGCTGCAAGCGGGACAGCCGAAGTGGCTTGCGCCGCCGCGCCGACTGAGGGCAGCGTGGCAGTTGAGGCTGCAAAGAGTTCTGCATCGGTGCCAGGGGCCGTTGATCCGACGAAAGTTGCTGCTGCCG
>CAVLDO010000038.1:5451-6143 GCA_963662035.1 Bacteroidaceae bacterium
GAGCAGGAGTCGGGCGCGATGGCTGCAAGCGTGGCTGCCGAGGCTGCAAAGAGTTCTGCCGTTGCAGCAAAAGCCGAAAAGAGTTCTGCATCGGTGCCCGGGGCCGTTGATCCGGCGAAAGTTGCTGCCGCCGCAAAACTCATCGCCAAGGGAGAGAAATACCGCCGGAATCTGGACAAGCTGCGTCTTGACGATTCCATCGTGGGGCGTGGCGGCGCTTTGGGTTTTGCGGGGCGCACTTTGCTCTGGATTGTGCTTCTGCCGCTGTTCGCACTTTCTGCAGCGGTGAATTTCCTGCCGCACAAGCTGTCGGTGGCAATTTCCCGCAAGATCAAGGATAAGATGCTGGTGCCTTCGCTGCAGTTCGGCGTGGGACTGCCGGTGTTCTTTTTCTGGTATCTGATTCTGTTCGCCGTAATCTGGATAGTTTGCGGTAAGTTCTGGATAGCGCTGTGCGCATTGCTGGCGATGCCGGCCACAATGCTGGCCTACCACAATCTGCGCGTGCTTTCGTCGAGGCTCTGCGCGCGGCTGCGCAAGTGGCGCCTTAAGGTGCGCCGCGACCCTCTCTACTCTGAGACCGAAGCCCTCCGCCGCGAGATTCTCGACGCTCTGAAAGCTTGTTAGCTCTGCACTGCCGGGGAGGCTGCACTAAACATGCCGCTTCTGGGGCGCCACACCAATCTGACTTT
>CAVLDO010000039.1:0-5263 GCA_963662035.1 Bacteroidaceae bacterium
CCACCTTCCAAAAGTCCCGGCTGAATGTTCAGCCGGGACTTTTTTTGTTTGTGGACTTAAAGATTTTATCAGAAGATCTTGAAGGTGCGCGTGGCGGTGTTGACTGTGCCGCGATGCTCGCGAGCGTCCTCTCCGTTGAAATGAAATTCGAAATCCAGCACATCGGGATCGTCTGCGCTGGGCAGGAGTCTGATGTAAATGTCATTTGTTGACCCCATCCCGTTATAATTGTCCACAATCTCCCTTGCATTGAGTATCGGCTTTAGAGGAGCATCGGCTCTGGGTGCATCGGCCTTTAGAATAGTCAGATACCCTTCTACATCTATGTATCCGTCGCGCCGCAGCTGCACATCGCTCTCCCTGTCGGTGCCCACCACATAGTAGGCGGTGCCGTTGCAGTTGGCAACCCATTCGGGATCATCGAACAGGAAGTATTCCCTGGTTGAGACTCCTGCAGATGGCTGAGAATTGCAGGTATTATTACTGCAGTGTTTGTGAACAACAAATGCCAGCGCCGCCACTATCAGCAGGGAGGTGGCTATCAGATTCCAGGTGAGGCGGGTACTCTTTTTCATAATGCTTGAACTTAAATCACTGCCCTCAATTTAGCAAATTACACACTGAATTCAAACTTTCAAGCGGCAATTCAGTCAAAGGGCTGTTATGAAAACGAAATTAATTCAGCTTGCGCTTTTGCTGCTATGCGCGGCCGCCCCGCTGGGCGCATCGTCCCAAAATGTCTGGAGCCTGCAGCAGTGCATAGACTATGCGCTTGAAAACAGCATCCAGCTTCAGATGAAGCAGCTTTCGCAGCAAAGCAGCCGGGTGGATGTGCTGCAGAGCCGCGCCGCGTTGTATCCCACGCTCAACTTTGACAACAACAACAGTTTCTCGTTTCAGAACACCGCCTCCTATAATGATTACAACGAGGCGGGGGACAACGCCACAATGCAGAACACCTTCCGCCTGAGCAGCTCGATGACCCTTTTTGCCGGGGGCAAGCTGCGCAACAACATCCGTCAGGCAGAGGCCGCCGCTGAATCGGCCGGATATGATGTGGAGCAGCAGAAATTTGACCTGCAGCAGAGCATCATCACCGCCTATCTGCAGATACTCTACGACAAGGAGGCCCTGACCCTCAAGGAGAGTGAGGCAGAACTTTCTAAAGCGGAACTGGAGCGCGGCGAGGCTATGTACGCTTCCGGCGCCATTTCAAAGGTGGAGCTCAAGCAGCTTTCTGCGCAGAATGCCTCCGACAACTATTCTGTGGTGTTGGCGCAGACCTCGCTTGAGACCGACCGCCTGAGCCTCAAGCAGCTGCTGGAACTTGATGCGCAGCAGGAGTTTGACATAAGCTGTGACAGTGCCGATTATGTGCAATTGGAGGCTCTGCCTACCCTGCAGCAGGCATACGAGGCGGCTCTGGAGAGCCTGCCGATGATGCGCGGCAGCGAGACGGACATCGCCGTGGCGGAATATGCCCTCTCTGCCGCAAAAGGCTCCTATTACCCTTCGCTGTCGCTGGGGGCGGCCGCCGGCACAAGCTATCAGAGCGGCACGGGCATCAGTTTTGTGGACCAGGTCAACAAGAAGCTCAGCGAGAGCGTCAGCCTCAACCTCAGCGTCCCCATTTTCAACGGCCGGCAGGTGCGCTCTTCCGTGGAGAAGGCACAAATCAACCTTGCCAACGCCCGCCTGCAGAGCGAGAGCGTCCGCAAGCAGATTATCAGCACGGTGGAGTCGGCATACAACGATGCCGTGTCGGCGCAGGCCCAGATGAACTCCGCGGCGGTGCAGATGGAAGAGGCCCGTGAGTCGTACAATCTGGCCAGCGAGCAGTTTGCCGCCGGCATCAAGAACACGGTGGAGCTGCTCTCCGCGCTCAACAGCTACCGCAACGCCTCTTCGTCTCTGCTGCAGGCCCGCTACAAGGCTCTGCTGAGCGAAAAAATCCTTAACCTTTATATGAACAACTGACTGATATGAAAAAGATAACTGCAATCACCTGCACTCTGCTGCTGCTTGCCGGCTGCAAAGGGGGCGAAACGGGGGTCTGGTATCAGACCACTCCCGCAAATTACTCCACCATCTCCAAGAGCATCACCGCCACGGGCACGGTGGAGCCTGTAAAGACCGTCACGGTCGGCACGCAGGTTTCCGGCATCATAGACAAGATTTATGTGGACTACAACTCTGTGGTGAAGGAGGGGGATCTGATTGCGGAAATAGACCGCAGCGTGCTGCAGCAAGAACTCTCCAGCGCCAAGGCATCGCTCTCCAGCGCCGAGACCGAGATGAACTACCAGAAGACACTTCTGGACCGCTATGCGGGGCTCTACGAGAAAGGTCTCATCAGCTGCGAGGCGTATGAGACCTATAAATACAATTACGACCGGGCCAAGGCCAGCTATAACCAGTCCTACTCCAACTACACCAAGGCAGAGAAGAATATGGGTTACTCCTGGATCTACTCTCCCGTGGACGGCGTGGTGCTGACCCGCGAGGTTGACGAAGGGCAGACTGTGGCCTCCGGCTTCAGCACCCCTACGCTCTTCACCATCGCCAACGACCTTACGGCGATGAGGGTGATTGTGGATGTGGACGAGGCGGACATCGGACAGGTGAGCGAGGGTCAGAGCGCCACTTTTGAGGTGGATGCATACCCTGACGAGACCTTCAGTGGCACTGTGACCCAGGTCCGCCTCAACGCCACGGTAACATCCAATGTGGTGACCTACGAAGTGGTGGTGGACGCCCCCAACCCCGACCTCAAACTCAAGCCGGGACTCACGGCAAACGTGACCATCTACACCGTGAACAAGGAGAATGTGCTGGTGGTGCCGGTGCGTGCGCTGCGCTTTACGGTGGATGACTACAGCGGCGAAGTGCCCGACGTGTGCGTGTGGACGCTGGATTCGCAAGGCAAGCCGGCTCCGGTGGCTGTCACCTGCGGCGATACCGACGGCGTCTATACGGAGATTACCGCAGGGCTCGGCAGTGGCGACAAGGTTATAACGGGCATCTCTCTGCAGCAGAAAAAGGAGGATGACAGCGGCGCCCGCAGCGGCAGCAACCCGTTTATGCCCAAGCGCCCCGATCAGGGAAATAATGTCAGAACCAAATAGCGCCCGTTTATGGCAGAAATAATAAAAGTGGAGAGTCTCAGAAAGGATTTTCCGGTGGGCGATGAGGTGGTGCACGCCCTGCGCGGCCTCAATTTTACCATAAACAGCGGCGAGTTCGTGACCATAATGGGCACCAGCGGCAGCGGCAAATCGACCCTGCTGAATATTTTGGGCTGTCTGGAGGTTCCCACCTCCGGCGAATATTATCTGGACGGCGTGAGCGTGCGCGAGATGGGGCCCAACGACCGCGCCACGCTGCGCAACCGCAAAATCGGCTTTATATTCCAGTCATACAATCTGCTGCCCAAGACCACATCTATAGAGAATGTGGAGCTGCCGCTGCTCTACAACCGCAAATACAACGCGGCGCAGCGCCGGCAGATGGCGGTGGAGGCGCTCAAGATGGTGGGGCTGGAGGCGCGGATGCATCACCGCTCCAACCAGCTCTCCGGCGGCCAGCAGCAGAGGGTGGCGATTGCCCGCGCGCTGGTCAACGACCCGGTGATGATTCTGGCCGACGAGGCCACCGGCAACCTGGACACCCGCACCTCTTACGAGATTCTCACGCTGTTCCAGGCGCTGCACGCCAAAGGCAAGACCATTGTGTTCGTGACCCACAACCCGGAGCTCTCCAATTATTCCAGCCGCACCATCACGCTGCGCGACGGCAAGATTGTGGGCGACACTGTAAATCCCAAAATGGCATCGGCAGCCGCAACTCTGGCCGCCCTGCCCAAAGAGGAGGACTAAGCAATGAATTATGCGAATCTGTTTGCAATAGCAGTCAAGGCTCTGCTCAACAACAAGATGAGGGGCTTTCTCACGATGCTGGGCATAATAATAGGCGTGGCATCGGTAATCACTATGCTGGCCATAGGCAACGGCTCCAAAAAGAGCATCCGCGACGAAATAGGCTCGATGGGCACCAATGTAATAATGGTGATGCCGGGCAACGGCAACTTTGGCGGCGTGCGGCAGGACAGGTCCAGTATGCAGACTCTCAAGCTGCGCGACTATTACTCGCTGCGCGACGAGACCAGCTACATAAGCGCCATCTCTCCGGTGGTCACCGCCAGCGGCCAGGCCATCAAGGGGGCGGAGAACACCCCCACCACTATGTATGGCGTCACCGATGACTATCTGGAAATCCGCGACTATACGGTGGAGGATGGGGCCCTGTTTGACGAGAACAACATCAAGTATGCCGACAAGGTGTGCGTGGTGGGCACGACGGTGGTCTGCGAGCTGTTCGGCGAGGGGGCCGATGCGCTGGGGCAGGTCATCCGCTTCAATTCCATCCCCTTCAAGATAGTGGGGGTGCTGGCCTCAAAGGGCTACAACACTATGGGGCAGGATCAGGACGACATAATTTTTGCCCCCTACACCACCGTGCAGAAGAGACTGCTGGCCATCAATTATATGCATCAGATCACATGCTCTGCCTTGAGCGAAGAATATACAGATGCGGCTATCGGCGAGATATCGGAGATTCTGGCCATAAACCACGGCATCGAAATCGGCGAGGAGAACGACTTCAACGTCCGCAGCCAGCAGGAGATGATGGAAACTATGTCATCTGTGATGAATATGCTCACCATTCTGCTGGCCTGCGTGGCGGGCATTTCGCTGCTGGTGGGCGGCATAGGCATTATGAACATAATGTATGTGTCGGTCACCGAGCGCACCCGCGAAATAGGCCTTCGAATGTCCATCGGCGCCAAAGGGCGCCACATTCTGCTGCAGTTTCTCATCGAGTCCATCATAATCAGCATAACGGGCGGCATTATCGGAGTGATTCTGGGGGTTGTCGCCTCCAGTGTGGTGAAAATGTTCGGCTGGCCCACCGCAATTTCGATCTCCTCCATCGTGCTCTCGTTTGCGGTCTGCACCATAACGGGCGTGTTCTTCGGCTGGTATCCCGCCAAGAAGGCCGCCGGCCTCAACCCCATCGACGCCCTGCGCTACGAGTAGCCAGACCAGCCTCTTTTGAGTTTGACAAGCAGTTTTTGCCTGCTTTAGCGCGTGTAGTTGTCTGCATCGAAGCTGCCGAACAGCATAGATACCTGAAATGAATTTCTGCTTTGTGATCCGGTTGGGATTCGAACCCAAGACCCACAGCTTAGAAGGCTGTTGCTCTA
>CAVLDO010000040.1:0-4878 GCA_963662035.1 Bacteroidaceae bacterium
ACGGAACGCAGCAAACCCCACAGTCCGTGCCCGAAACGGGGCTCCTCGGGCACGGAACGCAGCGAAACTCCCAGGCCGTGCTATCGGTCGTTGATTTTTTTGCGGAGCACGGCGAGCCAGAAGACCAAGGCTGCGGCGGCAGCGATTGCGGCTATGGGGCCGATCAGCGAGAGGTTGAGATGGGTGCAGATAGCGCCTCCCGTCACAGCACCGGTGGCGATGCCGAAGTTGAATATGCCCGAGTAGATGGACATAGCCACTGCCGATTCGTCGCAGCTGACACTTCCGAGCAGCTCCCGCTGCAGGGCCAGATTGTAGGCCGTCACAGAGAATCCCCAGAGAGCGCAGAGCAGCATCAGCAGCGTCCTGCTGCCAGAGAAAGGGAGCAGCAACACCAGCGTAAGGAGCAGTCCGGCGATGGTTATCGTTACGAACCGGCGGCGGCCACGGCTGTAATACTTAGAAAACAGCACGCTGCCAAGGAGTCCGGCGCATCCGAATATCATCAGCGCCAGTGTTATGAGATTTTCCGGCATTCCGCCCACCTGCTTTAAATAGGGCTCTATGTAGCTGTAAGCGGTATAGTACCCCACCACAAAGAGGAATGTCAGCAGGTAAATGCACAGCAGTGTGTGGTTGGAGAGCATCGTGGGCAGATTTTTAAGGCTGACACCCTTCCCAGCGGAAGTCTGGGGCAGAGTCAGCGCAACGAACACCAGGGTCACCAGGGAAAAGAGCCCGAGGCAGAGGAAGGCGGCGCGCCAACCTGCCATAAGACCGATGGTGCGCCCCAGCGGCATTCCCATAATCACCGCTATGGACGTGCCGGTCACCACCACGCTCATAGCCAGGTCGGCGAATTTTGGCGGGACGCTTTGCACGGCTATAGGGAGTATTATGGCCCAGAAGAGCGAGTGGGCGCAGGCCACACCCAGCCTGGAGCAAAGCAGCATCGCGTATGATGTGGAGAGATATGAAAGCCCCTGAAACACCGTAAACACCGATATTACTGCCAAAAGCAACTGTCGCATCTTCATACGGGAAAAGGCCAGGGCCAGCGGCAGCGAGAGCAGCATCACTACCCATGCATAGCTGGAAATGAGCATCCCCGCCTGCGCCTCGGTGCGGCCAAAGTCGGCTGCGATGTCGCTCAAAAGCCCGATGGGCACGAATTCGGAGGTGTTGAACACAAAGGCGGCACAGGAGAGGGCCACCAGCGTGAGTATGTTTTTCGCAGAAAGTTTCTGTTGCTCCATATCCGTCGTCTATCCGTTTATAGTCGTTTATAAACGTTTACAAACATTTAAAAGGCAAATTTCACCAGGGCCTGGAGGCGGTGGTTGGTGATCCAGTGCAGATTGTCCCGGGCCAGAGAGTAAGAGCCTATCATCTTGACTCCGTCCACCGTTTTGTAACTTCCGTACTGCACACTTGTGATTTCATATTCGAATCCGAGCGAGAATTTGCCGATGTTGCGGATCACTGTCGGAGTCAAACGCCACATCCGGTTCATATTGGAGAAGCTGTTTTTGCTGAAGTATAGGTTGGCGGCGGGGGCATAGCCGTTTTGCGCCCCATAAAGCTCGTCTCGGGTGCCGAAGTTACGCACATAGCCGCCGAAAAGTATCCACTGCGTCTGCCCTCCGTACATCAGGCTGACCCAAGAAGAGGAGTTGCGGGTCGGGGCGTAGCGGTAGCTGGCTCCGTCGCTCATAGTGCCGGTGATGCCGTAGCCGCCGTTCAGGTTGAGATGTTCGCCGGCCTGCGCAAAAACTGTCTTGGCCTTGAATGTAAACGGTCCGCGCTTATACTGCGCGTATGCAAACGGACTCACGGTGGTGATGCGGTCGCTTACCTTGACGCTGCCGTCGCTTGTGCGTGGCTTGATGGAGAGTATGTCCGCCCCAAATCGGAGCAGAAGGCCGGCGGCGGAGTAGTTGAGGCCGGCGTAGATTTCTGGAGTGCAGCCGTACTTGATGTAGTTCGCCGATGCCCCGGCGGGACCCGAACTGGTATACTGCATCTGCCAGAGGGCTGCTGCAGTGAGCGAGAAAGGCCCCGTCAGGCCCAAATCCAGCTTGAACTGCGGGGTGCGGCTGAACGGTCCGAAGGGGGCGCCGGTGTTCAGCGAGAAGACATCCGGTTTGTCGTCGGCAAGAGGATGCCAGGCCTGTCCGGCGGTGAGTGTCCAACCACCTCTGCCGATGGTGGCGTATGCCTGACGCAGACGGAGAGTTGCGGTACCTGTCACCCCAGAGAGACCGTTGTAGAAGTCAGTCTCTATTTTTGCACCCATCTTTAAGCCGCCGAATTCGTAGTCGGTGACATTTATTCCGATGCGGGAGGTAAGCGCGGCAAAGCGCATAGACATCTGTGCGTTAAGATCCTCTCCAGCGGCGGAAACGCTCTCATCTTTGGGCATATAATAAAAGAAGTCTTCTGTGCCGGCGACGCTCTCGCGTGTATCTAAGGCGCAGTAGGTTCGCACAAAGCCGTAGATTTTGACTTGCGCTGCCCCCTCTGCCGCGCGTTTGCCAGCCGCCAGGCCACCGGGAGCCCCCGGCAGGAGCGCATCGCTATCGCGGGGTTCGGGTTGAGGCTCAGTAACTGCAGCCGCAAGCGTTTTTGCGTGTGCAGCGGCAGAACGTTCTTCGCAACCTGCATAAAAGGCCTGCTCACGGAATGCCGGGGGGCCGAAGGCTACTATCTGTGCTGTCTGAGGCCGTGAACCTTCCGCTGCTTTTTGCTCAGTTGCCGCGCAAAAATCGCCTGCGTGCCACCGGGCGTTCGAGGCTCCGGCACCGATGCAGAAGGACACCAGCGCCGCGATCGTCAACGCTATTGCTTTCATAGGTTAGTGTTGTGCAAAGGGAAATATGGCAGTGAGCCAGAAGTAGCCCAGCACAAAGCCCACGACTCCGATTATCAGACCGACCTTCGCCATATCTGAGGTTTTTACCAGGCCGGTGGAGGCGGCGATGGCGTTGGGCGGAGTCGATATCGGGAAGAGCATTGCCAGCGAGGCGCACACGGCAATGAAGATTATCATTGCCTGACTGCCTCCGTTGGTGATGAACTCGGCGTGGCTGGCGGCCGAGGGGTCGGCCATACCCTCCGCCACAACCAGCAGAATCGGGATAAGCAGCGCCGCTGTTGCGGAGTTGCTGATGAAGTTGGAGAGGAACCAGCACACGAAGCCCGACACCACAAGCACTACCACCACCGACATCGAGCCAAAGGGGATAGCCTCTATCAGCACCTTGGCCAGGCCTGTATCCTGCAGCAGATATCCAAGGGCGAAGCCGCCGGCCACCAGCCAGAGCACCTCCCAGTTGACCTCCTTGAACTCCTCTTTGCCGAAAAGACCGGTCATCGAGAACACGCCAAGAGGCAGCAGAGCCACGATGTTGGAGCTGATGTGGTGCAACTCTTCAGTCGCCCATAGCATGATAGTGGCAAAGAATGTCACCCACACAAGGATTGTTTTCCAATCTTTCTTGCGTTCGGCACGGGGAATGTCAAGTTCAAGTTTCTTGGTCTTGAAGGGGAAAAGCCAAAGCAGCACTATCCAGGCAAAGAGCACCATCAGCACCACATACGGCACCATATGCATAGCCCAGTTGCCGAAGGCGACATCTATACCTGCCTGCTCAAGGTAGCCTTTGGCGGTGGCGTTGGGAGGCGTGCCGATTGGGGTGCCCATTCCGCCCAGGTTGGCTGCGATGGGAATAGAGAGAGCCAGCGCGATGCGACCCTTATCGTCGGAGGGGAGTTTTGCGAGCACGGGGGCCAGGAACGAGAGCATCATTGCGGCTGTGGCGGTGTTGCTCATAAACATCGAGAAGGTGCTGATTACCGAGAGAAAGCCCAGCAGCACCATTTTTGGTTTGGTGCCGAACAGGCTCAGCATGCCTTTTGCCAGAGTTATGTCAAGTCCGTATTTTTCTGACATTATGGCCAGCACGAATCCGCCCAGAAAGAGCATAACCACGGGATCTGCAAACGAGGCCATTATTTTTTTGTAGCTGACCAGCTGTCCCAGTGCGGGGTTGCAGAGAAAGTCGGGACCTTTGTCGGAGACGGTGAGCAGCGCCAAAACTATTATCAGGATTGATGTCGTCCAGTTGGGGATGATTTCAAATATCCACATCAGGGCGGCGAACACGAATAGGGCGATGACGCGCTGATGCACGACGGTGAGGTCTGCAATGCCGAAGAAATTTGTGGGGACGCACCATAGGAAGATTGTCACCAGCAGCACTATCGGCAGAAGGACGCAGTATTTTGCGTTGAATTTCTTTTGGGTCATGTTTGAACTGTTTAGCGATAAACGGCCGCAAAGATAATAAAATTGACTGCTGTGCGAATCTTTACTTACGGGGGTTTATTTGGTGCGGGGATTGCGGGGATTTCCGTCAGCTGCCATCCAGGCATTGCATCAGGCGGTGACGGATCTGATTGTAATTCGCGAGGAATCTACGGAGAGTACACTGCGTCTATGAGCCACAGAGGCGGCTCGCACATCGGCGCTCCGCCTAAAGGGGGTTGGCGGGGACGATGTTGCAATACTTGCCGAAAGATTCGCGTGGATTAGCCCTTTGTTGAAGGAACTGGATGCTGCTCGCGCATCAGCGCTCCGCCTAAAGGGGCTTGGCGGGTAGAAAAAATACCCGCTACGCCCCTTTAGGCATCCGCGACTTTGATGCGCTAAGGCGATAATCCACCGGCCGTGCCCGAAACGGGGCTCCACGGGCACGGAGCGCAGCAAAACACCCAGTCCGTGCCCAAATCGGGGCTCCACGGGCACGGAGCGCAGCAAAACACCCCGGCCGTGCCCAAAACGGGCTTCCCTGGGCACGGGGCGCAGCGAAACGCCCC
>CAVLDO010000041.1:0-4386 GCA_963662035.1 Bacteroidaceae bacterium
AGGGGCTTGGCGGGTAGAAAAAATACCCGCTACGCCCCTTTAGGCATCCGCGACCTTTTGATGCGCTAAGGCGATTATCCCCGCCCGTGCCCGAAACAGGGCTCCACAGGCACGGAACGCAGCGAAACACACCGACCGTGCCCAAATCGGGGCTCTGCGGGCACGGAGCGCGGCGCCCTATGTTTTCGGAGAGAGGCTGCGGAAGTAGTTCACAATTACGGGCAGGGCCACTGCAAAGGAGAGCAGGTCGGCGGCGGCCTGGCAGATTTCCACACCGTGAAGACCTATCAGGCGGGGCAGCGCGATTACCAGAGGAATGAAGCAGATACCGTTGCGGCAGGCTGCCACGATATTGGCGGAAAGGCTGCGTCCGCTGGTCTGCAGAATCATATTTGAGAAGGTGATGAAGGCGGCCACCGGCCAGCTGACTATCTGCCAGCGCAGGGCATCGGCGCCGACAGAGACCACGGCTGGGTCGTGCCGCAGAAGGTCCACAATCCCGGGGGCCAGGATAAACCCGGGAATGCCGCAGAGCAGGGTAAAGGCTATGCCGCACCACAGGCAGAAGAAAAAGCCTTGCCTGACGCGGCCGTAGAGGCGGGCGCCGTAGCAGAAGCCGCACATCGGCTGGAACCCCTGCCCTATTCCGATGACGATGGCAAACACCACAGAGCTGATGCGCCCCACGATGGACATTCCCGCGATTGCGGCATCGCCATAGGGCACGGCTGCCAGGTTCAGCAGGAACACGGCGAGGCTGGCGAGTCCCTGACGGCTGAGCGAGGGGGTGCCGTCCTTGAATATCACGCGGTAAAAGCGGCTTTCGCCGCAGAATTCAGAGGGGCGGATGCGGATGCCGCCGCTGCGTCGGCTCATCAGCAGCAGGGTCACGAAGCCCACAATCTGTCCGATGACGGTGCCGATTGCGGTGCCTCGGATGCCAAGTTCCAGGGTGAAGGTGAAAAATGGCACCAGAATCACGTTAAGCAGGGCGCCGGCCACCACTCCCACCATTGCGTAAAAGGCATTGCCCTGGAAACGCATCTGGTTGTTGAGGGTCATCGAGGCAGTCATAAACGGCGCGCCGAGGAATATGATGCCAAGAAATTCTTTGGTGAGCGGGAGGATTGTGGGGGTCGAGCCAAGCGCGCGGGAGATGGGCTCCAGAAAGAGCAGCCCAAGGGCGGCGATGAGCGCCCCGCTTGCCAGTGAGCAGAAGAAGGCGGTGGAGGCCATTTTGCTGGCGTCGGCGCTTTTCCTGGCTCCGAGGCTGCGGGAGATGTAGGTGCCCGAGCCTTGTCCGAAGAAGAAGCCGAAAGCCTGGATTATAGTCATCACCGGAAACACAACCCCGACTGCAGCCGTTGCCTGGGTGCTGATTTTGCCCACGAAGTATGTATCCACTATGTTATAGAGGCTGGTGACCAGCATACTGATGATGGTGGGCACCGCCATCGTGGCTATCACGCGTGCTACCGGGGCCTGTGTCAGAAATTCGTAGTTGCCAGTTTTATGCATATTTGAGTGCCGGACCGTTAGTGGTCTTGGGGCGGGCGGCTGTTTTAAGCGGGCGTAATTAATGGCCGCTGACTGCCGTGTGCGCATTATTGCCGGCCGGCGCGGCAAAGATACATCATTCGGGGATTGGTTGAATCTTATTGAGGAAGTTGATGCGCCCGGGGGCAGGAAGTCTTCAGGGGTGCGTTGACGCGATACGGGCAGATTCGGGCAGCGCAGAGAGAAATGTCGGGAACTTAGAAGCTGTTTAAAAATAATACCTCTTTTTTCTTATGCGGCCTTTCCGGCCATTTTCATCTTTGTCATCGGTCACGTAGCTACTGCTACGCTCCCTCTTCCAAAGCCGAAACTGTCTCGAAAATTCCGCATAATAAAATGCGGGAACCATTTTTAAACAGTTTCTTATTTTTTCATCATCACTTAGCATTCGGGAACAAGTATTTAATCCGCAAATTTGCGGATTTTGTGGAAGTTGTTTATATTTGCGATAATAAACGGAAGGATAGGGGAGATGATTGTGATTTTTGATAAGGATTACCTTCGGGACTTGTATTTGACAGGCAGGAGTGATAAAAAGCATCGTTTCCAGCCGGAAATAGTTTCGAGGTACAAGAGGAGGATAGACTATCTGAAGCAAGCGTCCGGAATTGAAGATTTATGCCGATTACCGTCATTGCATTATGAAGTTTTGCAAGGGGAGAAAAGCGGGATATCCTCAATAAGGGTTAATGATAAATACCGAATAGAATTTACTTTGGGTCAAACAGAGGATTCAGTCGTCTCAATATGTGATATCCTTGAATTGTCAAATCACTATAAATAGTTTTTGAATATGATAGACTTGAAAGACATAGATTCTGATATGATAGCGAACAACCTTGAGCCGTTTGAGCCGACTCATCCGGGTGAATTGCTGAAAGAGGAAATCGAGAGCCGCAATTTATCTCAAAAACAATTGGCAGCGGATATGGGTGTGTCGTATACTGTCCTTAATGATATCGTTAATGGAAAACGAGCCGTGAACACCAAATTCGCTCTTTTGTGTGAGGCTGCTATCGGTATTCCTGCCCATATTCTCCTTGGGCTCCAATCTGAATATGATATGCTGACAGCCAAGCGCGATAAATCTTTCCTGAAGAAGCTTGCTTCCGTAAGAAGAATCGCCGCTGCGGTTTTGTGATCTGCTTATTCCACACCTTCGCGAGGAACACCTAATCCATACGGTTTAGCATCCCGATGGTGCGCCCGTCCCTTTTGCCGTCAAAGAAGGTGTCAAGAATCTCTCCGAAGACCTTGCATCCATCGTCATCACCGGCGGCGGATTCAAACAGCGTCATCGAGGAGCGCAGTTTCTGTGCGTCAATTCCTCCCATAATGCTATGAATATCCTCTCCCTTGTGGTCCAGCAGCGTCCCGGAAATCTCCAGCAGCCGTTCCCTCAGCACCGAGTCTCCAAGATATTCCTTAGCCTCCTCCAACGATGCAATTCCGTAATATTCAGAGTTGTAACTTCTTCCCAACCCCTTGAGTTGCGGGAATATATACCAGATCCAGTGAGATCTCTTCCGCCCCTGCCGGATCTCCTCCAGCGCCGTCTCATACTCCCCGAAGCGCTCCTGCGCCTCCTTGAATCTTGTTATGCTCATATTCTGTCAAAAATTATAGTGATTGTGAATATGCCCTTATGTGCCTTGTTAATATATTGATTTATAGAATGTCAGCCAGTTCGTCCTGTAGTCGCTGCTTTGAGCGGGTGGCAGGTGCAATGTATGGAGCGAGCCGTCATTGGTCCGATAGTAGGAATGATTCCATCCGGCCCCCATATCAAGATACAGCGCATACTTGACACCCAACTTTGAAAGCGCCTTGACATACTCATCATAGCGGACAACTTTCTTTGAGTCAATGATGCAAAGTCTCCCATCCAGCTCGCAGAGGGTCCTATATTCAAAAGAAGATCCAGCTGTTCGGAAGGATGGTTGCACTTCATTATTGAATATCACCATATTCTGTCCGAATCCCGTCCCGCCTTTTTCCGCCGCTCGCTTCAGCTCAGTTTTATGGTCGTTGAGAAAGAATCCCCATTTTCCATCGGCGAGGGTGAAGCATCCTGTGTTCACCTCGCATTTGTACCCTTTGAAATATTCCCCACCGCTGACGTGGTCTCCTGCGATGTTCCCGTGTGAAAATTCCTTAAGCAGCTGCCCCGTGAACGCCGCCTCGCAGCAGAATATGACCGTAGAGTCCTCCTCCGCCGGCATCTTCCCGCACACCAGATCGATCCTGTCGAACTCCGGATAGTAGATGTTCAGCCCCAAAGAATCATCGGACACAATCTCCATTCTTGGGATCTCCGTTATAGTTTTGGTTTCCATCTCAGTCTCTTGTCTCGCTTGAGTCTCTTGTGCCTTTTGTGTCGCTTTCGTCCGTTGCCAGCAGCCCATAACCGCAAACAACGCAAGCGTGAATACTATCTTTTTCATCCCGACAAATTTATGAATATCTCCTCGTAAAACCAATATACCTTGCGGGAACTGCATTGCTCTTTGGAAACAATATTTAGAAGCTGTTTAAAAATAATTCCTCTTTTTTCTTATGCGGGAACCATTTTTAAACAGTTTCTTAATGGCGAAACTGTAGCGTTGAGAGGGCTCTTGGCGTGCTGCGGCTCAAAGGTTGACGGGGAAATGTCAGTGTCCGAGGGGCTGATGACTCTGGCGGGCAGGAATAGATCTTGTCTTCGAGGCTATTGCCCCTGGGGCAAGAACAGTTCTTTGCTCCGAGGCTGATGACTCTGGCGGGGTCGAGTTGGATCATTATTCAGAGGCTATTGACCTCGGCGGGCAAGGCTGGCTCATTATTCAGAGG
>CAVLDO010000042.1:0-3074 GCA_963662035.1 Bacteroidaceae bacterium
AGATAATATGATGAAGCAAAAGCCGATAAAGCACCGCATGGATGCCGCCACCTATGAAGAACACCTTAAATCATCCATTAAACGTTCCAATCAGTTCCAGCACATCGTGGCACCTGACCCACGCGGCCCCTTTGCCTATGGCGACCTTCTCCAGCCGTAGGGTCTCCGGCAGGGCCTCCTGCGCCGACAGACCCTGCTTCTGCCAGGTCATCCGCTTGCGGGAGATCCCTATCAGGATTTCGCGGCCGAAGCGCTGCAGCTGCGGCAACCCATCCATCAGCTGCAGATTCTCCTCCACGCTCTTGCCGAACCCGAAGCCGGGGTCCAGAATCCAGTCGGAAAGCCCGGCGGCCTCCGCCTCGCGGCTGAAGCTCTCGAAGAAGCGGAGCACATTTTCCACGACCCCTTCTTTCTCGCGGGGCTCGATAAGCGGCCGCACGGGCGTCAGGCCTCCAAGCGCGGGAGGGTTGAGGTTGTGCATCGCTATATATGGCAGCCCCAGGCTGACCGCAGTGCGCAGCAGGTCGGGGTCGCTCTGGGCGGCGGTGATGTCGTTTACCATAAACGGCCCGATGATGTCAAAGGCGCGCCGCACTATGCGGGAAGAGAAGGTGTCAATGGAAAACAGTTTGCCCTGGAACTCGCGCCGCAGAGTCTGCAGCACCCCCTCCAGCCGGCTCCACTCCACATCCTCCCCCTCGTAAACGCTGCCGGGGCGCGAAGAGCAGGCCCCGATGTCCACCGCGTCAGCCCCCTCTTCAAACAGGCGGGCGGTGCGCTCTGCAAACTCCAGGCAGCCCGAAACCCTGCTGCCGCTGAAAAATGAATCGCCGTTTACGTTGACGATTCCCATAATCTTGACCTTCGCGAGCATAAAAGAGAAATATCAATTATATTTGCAAAGATACACATACATTTTTTTCAATATGTTGATAGTTTTAGAAGGGCTGGACGGCGCCGGCAAGAGCACGCAGCTTAAAATGTTGTGCGACTGGCTGCGCAGCAGTGGCGAGAGGCTCAAATACCTGCACTTTCCGCGATATGACGCTCCCGTGTACGGCGAGCTGATTTCCAATTTTCTCAAGGGGGAATACGGCGGCAACGACGCGGTGCACCCGCAGCTGGTGGCGCTGCTCTTTGCCGAAGACCGGCGCGACGCCGCATCTCAGATACGGCAGTGGCTCCTCGAGGGCTGCTGCGTGGTGATAGACCGCTACGTCTATTCCAACATCGCCTTCCAGACCTCCAAACTGCCCTCCAAAGAGAAGGCGCAGGCGCTGCGGGAGTGGATCTTCAATCTCGAATACAATGTATTCGGAATTCCCAAGCCCGACAAGAACCTCTTTTTGGATGTCCCCATCGGCTTTGTAGAGGCCTCGCTGCACAAAAACCGCGAGGGGGCCGACCGCGCCTACCTGGAAGGGCGTCAGGATATACACGAGGCGGACATCGAGTTCCAGAAGAAGGTGCGCGAAGTCTATCTTGACTGCTGCTGCACCGATGCCGATTTCGTGCGCATCGACTGCGCCGACCCCGAAAGCGGGGCGATGCTCCCGCCCGAGATCATATTCGACAAAATAAAGAGCCGTTTATGAAGGGTCTCGCGCGCTTCTGCCGGCTGATTCTGGGGCTGGTTTTTCTTGTTTCGGGCTATCTCAAGCTGCTCTCTCCTGTAGGCACATCATTGATTATCAAGGAGTATCTGGCGGCATTCCACCTCGGAGCCCTCTCGGGGATGAGCGTGGCGGCAGCAGTGGTGCTCTCGATGGCAGAATTTCTGACGGGCATAGCGCTGCTGCTGAGGCTGAGGCTGCGCATCTTCTCTTGGGTGGCGCTGGTTCTCACGGGGGTCTTCACCCTCATAACCCTCTATCTGGCAATCTTCAATCCTATTGACGACTGCGGATGCTTTGGGGAGGCGGTGCATTTGAGCAATTGGCAGACCTTCTTCAAGAACCTGGTGCTGCTGCCCTGCGCCGTGCTCATCTTTATCGCCCGCAAGAAAATCACCGAGTTCCGCTATCCGGTGCGGGAGTGGATTTTTGTGGGGCTGTTCGCCGCCCTGGGGCTCTTTGTGGTGCTCAGGACATTCCTCGTGGCTCCGATTCAGGAGAGCACCCCGTATGGCGAGGGAGCGGAGATTTCTGCCGCACCCGCCGCTGCTGCGGCAGAAGCCTACGAAACCGTGTTTATATATGAGAAGGAGGGGCGGCGGCAGACATTTGCGCTGGACAGCCTGCCCGATGACAGCTGGACATATGTAGATGCCGTGACCTCTGCGCAGGGGGACACCGGAGAGGCCTCTGACGCCGATTTCAGAATCGAGAGCCCTGCCGGTGACGACATCACCGCAGACATCCTCTCTGCCGAGCGGCTGCTTCTGATGAGCTTTTACCACCCGGACCGCCTCTCGCAGCGCAAGTTGGAGGCCATAGGCAAGGTGCGGGGCGCGGCGCTCTCCGCAGGGATGGAGTTTGCCCTGGTCGCCTCCGCCCCGATAGAGGGACTGCCGGAGGATTATCAGGTGAACACGGCCGACCTCAAGCTGCTTGTGACCCTTAACCGCTCCAACGGAGGCGTTACATATCTCAACCGCGGGATGATAGTGCGCAAGTGGGCGCTGCCCGCCGTGGCGCGGAGCGGCCCCGAGTTTTATTCCCCCGGCGACACGGAGATGGAACTGCTGCGCACGCTGCGCCATCAGCGGGTCACTATGGAGTTGCTGCTCGTGGCCTTTCTGGCGCTCTGCCTTTTGAAATACATCGTTTTTTACAGGTTCAAGGAGTAACGCCCCGATTGAAGCGTACCATACCGTGGCAGTGCAGAAAGTTTGCAGCATAATACAGGCATAGAATCTATAGAATCGTAATACAGGTATAGATTAATCGGAATACAAGCATAGATTAAAGGCGCAGTAAGCGCCGACGGTAAGTCCCTTCCCGGGGGAAGGGATTTAGGGAAGGGGTAATCAACAAAAAATGTGCTGTGGGCAAGCCGGGGAAAAGGAGAAAAGAGGAAGAGCATAGATTAAAGGCGCAGTAAGCGCCGACGGTAAGTCCCTTCCCGGGGGAAGG
>CAVLDO010000043.1:0-2152 GCA_963662035.1 Bacteroidaceae bacterium
CGGGCACGGAGCGCGGCGAAGACCCCAGTCCGTGCCCAAAACAGCGCTCCACAGGCACGGAGCGCGGCGAAACTCCTCGGCCGTGCCCGAATCGGGGCTCCTCGGGCACGGGGCGGGATGACGAACGCTAAAGCAGTGCCGCAGCTTCTGCGCTCAGATAGGGCTCGATGTCGGCCGCAGGAATTAAGAAGGAAACCAGGCCGGCGGCATAGCAGGCTATCTCGTATTGCTGATATACGAAGTTGACCCCTTTGTCGCTGAGGTAAATGCAATCCGGCAGCGGTATCGTATCCCCCTCGATTAACAGATAGCTCTGAAGGTTGTCTTCATTGGCTTCCGTGTCGATTTCCCTGAAGTAGCTCAGCACACCTGCGCGCAGCAGCGGCTGAATCTCTTCCAGAGACTCCGGCTTCACTATACCGGTGACTTTGCGGCCGCTCTCTTTGGAGATGTTGAAGGAATAGTTTTCGGCTCCGCCGTGCGCGCCTCCGAGATATACATATGAATTGACCGCGTAGGTCAGATATTTCTCGGTGTCGGCGGCAAGGGTCAGATCCGCATCGCACGATAGTTTAGCCGAGGTGTTGAACTTTCGCTCCTCTTCCAGCTCGCTCTGCAGCAGGCTTCGGCTATATTCGGCGCAGCTCTGCACCAAAAGCTTCCCGCTTGTGCCTTCGCAGCGGATGACGGGCATTCCTGTGGTGTCGCCAGAGGCGCACAGGTTGGAGGCCAGCTTGGGCAGTTCGCTCTCCACTATGCTGCGCACGGCGTCGGAGAGGGCCCCTTCGCTCACAGGATAATCAGCTTTGAAGAAGCAGCTTATGCCGTCGGCGGCCGCGTGGTAGCTGTAGGTTTCAAAGCGCAGCTGCTCCTGCTCCTGCTGCCGGCTGTCGGCATCTGAAGTTCCGGCGCTGGTGTCTGCCGCCGCTATGGTGTTCTTTTTAGAAAAACTGCCGCCCTTGCAGCCGCAAAGAAGGCTGCCGGCAGTCAGGGTAATAAGCACAAATGCCTGAAGTCTTTTCATCTCCGTTGTAATTTATCTGCTGCAGATCTGCGAGCGTATCAGCGAGCGGGCGAATGTGTTCACCGATGACTCCGTGAGGCCCTTCTCCACAAGGTCAAAGAACTCCCGCGCCTCGTAGTACATATTGTCGGCGATAGTCTCCACTGCCAGCGATTCGGCGCTTGAGGCGCAGTCGGTGCCGCTGCCGCCGTTCTTGAAACCGGCGTCGCCGCGGGTGCCGCTGCCCACCCGCATAACTATGCGGGGTCCGGCCATCTGCTGGATGCGCTCTATCAGTATGGTGCCGTCCTCCCCTTGAATTTCGGCGGGCAGGGCGGAGTCGCTTATTTTGGACCAGGAGAGGTTGGCCTCCATTCCGCCGGGGTATTTGATTATCATCGCCCCCTGGCCGTCGATGCCCCGCTCGCGGAGGGTGTCGCCCCCGGGATAGACGATCGTCTGCTGCGAGAGCACGCAGCCCTCCAACTTTTCGCGGGAGAATTCACCCTCCCACGGGGCCCCGAAGAGGTGCACCATAGGGGCGATGCAATATACCCCGAGATCCAGCCTGGCCCCGCCGTGCATGGCCGGGTCCATATTGGTGGCCACTACGCCGCGGCGGAACCCTTCGTAGCGCGACGAGTACTGGCAGTAGCTGGCGCTGTAGCGGCGTATCTTGCCGATGCGCGGCAGGGCCCGCTCCACCGCCGCAAAGTTGGGCAGCAGTGTGGTCTTCATCGCCTCCATAAAGCTGACGCGGTTTTTGAGGGCGGCATCGGCCATCCGGCAGAATTCATCAGGACTCACGGCGGCGGGCTTTTCCACCAGCACGCTCTTGCCCCGCTCCATCAGAAAGATGGCCTGCGGCGCGTGCAGCGCGTTGGGCGAGGCGATGTACACCGCGTCCACGCTGCGGTCGGCGGCCAGATCGTCCAGCGAGGTGTAAACCTTTCCGACGCCATATTTGGCGGCAAAGGCGGCGCCTTTTTCCGCACTTCGCGAATATACGGCCTCAAAACGGAACCGGGGGTCGTGCGCGGCCCCCGCTATGAACGAGTCCGTGATGTGGCTGGACCCGATGGTTGCGACTCTGATCTTCTCCATTGCTGATGCTTTTGTTTCGGGCACAAAGTTATAAACTGCGCTCCT